>NZ_JBFAJD010000001.1:0-551395 GCF_040655035.1 Streptomyces sp. NPDC050549 | reverse complement strand
CCCGCGTTCACGGCTTTGCCGTGCCCGGTGAGGGTAGTCGCCAGACCCCACGTCGGGGGCGGAGACGGTCGTCCCACGAAAGGCATAGTGCAGTCTCGCGCGTTCCGGAATCCCAGGGAAGACGGCGGGCAGACCTCCACCGAAGCTCTGGGCCGTGTCCTCCGGCCGAGCGGTTCGGACGACCGGCGGGCGTAGCTCGAAGCGTCGGTAGCACGTGGCCCCCTACCGCGGACGGCGGACGGGTGGATCGTGCCGACGGCGGACCTGTCCCCCTGGTTGCGCCCGAACGCCCCCAGAAGCGCCCAACTGCGCGATGCGGTCGGCCGGTTGGACTCGCGCCGGGCGCTGCCGGCCAGGGACCCGGGGCCCCGGACGTCCCGGGTCGGCGCCGAGGACGTGGCCTATCAATGCCGACGACAAGGCCAGGAACGCGCCTCGCAGCCACCTTCCCCGGCCTTCGTCTGTAGCGGCCTTTCACGGCACCCGCGGACGGCTTGAACGCCACCACATACCTGATCAAGACACCGTCGCTGCTCCGCTCGGCCAACTGGCAGAGGCCTGTCGGTACCCGTTCCAGCGGCCCTGCCAGTACTCGCCGAGCACCGCCGAACCCCAAACCCACGGGCAGCGGATTCAGTCCGTTCAGGCAAAGTTGACGATCCGACAGGCCAAAATGAACGTTTCCGCAGGTCAGAAGCCTGCACAGGCGGGGCGGGTGGGACTTGAACCCACGGCGACGGATTATGAGTCCTTTGAGGATTTTGGCGGTCCTTGCCGATCAACGCTCATCTTTGACGTTTTCCCAGTTCAGGCATCCTGATCAGGGTCAGTTCTGTGTGGCGCTTGTCGATCCGTGCCTGTCCTTGTGGCCCCTCGATGGCCCCTGAGCGTCCTTGAGGGCGCGCCCACAACCGCCGCAGCCCAGCTCGACCAAAGGGGATAAAATCCTCGCGCAGCGGCTTCCCCTTCCAACGCGATGATGCTCCACTGCGCTTCGAAGACGCTACGCATACGCCTGCTCCGCCTGGGGCACCCCGCCGCGATGCCAGCCGGTCGAACACGAGCAGCGACCGCACTTTCGTGCCCCTGCCGAGCCTTCCCGGCATTGTTGGTTGTTCTGCTTCGACGACACCGAAGTCCTGGAACAGGTCGGCCAGCAAACCCTTTCCCCGCTGTCAGTGGCCTCTGTTAGCTTCAGGCGCTCGTGTGATCCACGAGCGTCAAACACTCACAGGGGAGGGCCACTTGACCAGGTTCACAAGGGCAGGCAGACGCAGACGGACGGTGGTGGGGAGCTGCGTGGCGGCACTGTTGGCCACGGCTGCCGGGACGGCGAACGCGGTGGACAACCTGCCGCCGAATCAGCCGCTGGTCCAAGACCTCCAGTCGGGAGGCAAGGCATGCGCGACCGGTGACGACACGCCCTACGTTTCGACGCCGCCCAGGCTCAGTGCGGTGCTGTACGACCCGGAGGAGGACAACCAGCCCTCCGAATCCAGCCCGCTCAGTGGCGAGTTCGAAGCCTGGTGGACGGACGCGGCCGGAGTGAAACAGCAGCGCACCTACACCACCGTCACGCTTTCCTCGGGGTCGCGCCAGTACTGGACGATGCCGAACGACATCCCGGCGAACACCGTCGTCTCCTGGCATGTCCGCGCGAACGACGGCAAGGCGACCTCCCCGTGGAGCGACGAGGGCGACGGCTCGGTCTGCTCCTTCGTGTACGACGACGCGAGCCCGGAGAAGGCGACGATCACCTCTCCCGAATACCCCAACCCGGAGGACGTGTTCTGGGTGGACGGAGTGGGCGTCTACGGCCACTTCACGATGGACTCGCCTTCCGACGACGTGGTGTCGTACACGTATGGCTTCCTGGGCGGCCCTTACGGCACCGTCTCCGCGGAGCGGCCGGGCGCGGCCGTGACCATTCCGTACCTGCCGCTCTCCGAGGGACCCAAGTCGCTGACGGTCCGCGCGATCGACCGGTCGGGCCGAAGCAGCGGGGAGTCGCGTTACGACTTCAACGTGAAGGCCGGCCGTGCTCCCGTCGCCCGCTGGAAGCTGGACGACCCGGCGGACTCAGGCTCGGCCGCAGCCGAGACCGGCACCGCCGCCCGTGCCGGGACCGGCGTGACTTTCGGCGGCCCGGTGCCCACCGGCACCGCGGCCACCGCCACGGTCGCCCTCGACGGCAGCGACCACGCCTTTCTCACCCCGGACGCCCCAGCGACCGACATCCGTAAGACCTTCGCGGTGAGCGCGTGGGTACGGCCCGCCGAAACCGACCGGAACATGACCGTCGTCAGCCAGGATGCCGACGGGGCACCCGGCTTCGACCTCGGGCTGCGCCACCAGGACTCCGGGCCCGCCTGGTCGTTCGCGATCGGCGGCGCACAGGTGTCCGGCGGCGCCCCCGAGACCGGCGAGTGGACCCATCTGCTCGGGCTGTACGACGCCGAGACCGGAAAGGCGCGGCTGTACGTCAACGGCCACGAGGCCGGGACCGCGGCCGACGCGACTCCCGCCGAGGCGGCCGGCGCTTTCCAGATCGGGCGCGCCCTCGGTGCTGCCGGCTATGGGGACCAGTGGCACGGGGACATCGGTGACGTACAGGTTCACGACCGGGTCGTGGTGCCGGCCGAGGTAGCCGAACTGGCCTACCGCAAGCCGAAGTTGCTCGGCCACTGGTCGCTGGAGAACGCGACGGACGGGGTGAGCCCCGAGCAGTCGGGCGGCGCGCCGCTGCGGCTCGGCGCGGGGGCCTCGATCTACCGGGGGTCCGACGATTCCTGCATCCCGGACATCGACCCGGACTGCACCTACGTGCCGCCGCCACTCGTCGGTGACGGGCATCTGCTGCTGGACGGCGAGAGCGGGTACGCCGCTGCCGACGGGCCCGTCGTGGACACCGGGGACAGTTTCACTCTCGGCGTCGTCGTACGCCTCGCGGACTCCGAGCCCGCCCACCCGATGACCGTGCTCTCGCAGGCCGGCGAGCACACCGACGCCTTCAAGGTGCGCTACGAGCCGTCCACGTACACCTGGCAACTGGTGATGCCGGAGAAGGACGAGGCCGGAGCCCCCGAGAAGGTGGTGTCCCAGATCGTGGGCGCGGACGGAGGCGAGGGCCAGGGCCATCGCCTCGCCGTGGTCTACGACGACGCCACCGACACGATCAAGCTCTACCTCGACGGCTACACCAACACCCAGGCGACCGCGAGCCTCCCCAACGGCTGGCACAGCACCGGTGCCCTCCAGATCGGCCGGGCCAGGTCCGGTGACGGCTGGGGCGAGTACCTGCATGGCGACGTGGACGAGGTACAGGCATACTCCGGCGCGCTGAGGGACGGCGACATCATCGCCCTGGGGCGGAGTACGGACCCGTGTCTGTGCTGATCCCTGATCTCTGATCTCCCCAACGCAGGGCCCCCAACAGACGCCGGAAGGCCGCCTGATGACCCTGCCGTCCACTGCACGTCCACTGGATCTTGGCCTGAACAGCTGAACGGGTGTCACCACCTTCGAGTGATGGCACCCGTTCCGACGTTTCCGCAGGTGGAAACGGTTCTCCTGGGAGAGGCGAAGGTGGGGCGGGTGGGACTCGAACCCACGGCCGACGGATTATGAGTCCGCCAGGGATCTTGGCGGCCCTTGCCGATCAATGCCGATTCACGCCGTTCGTGCAGGTCAGACGTGCCGATCCGTGTCAGCACTATGCAGTGCTTGTCGGTCTGTTCCTGTCCTTGTGGCCCCTCAATGGCCCCTGGAAGTCGACGAGTTGCACGCCTTCGACTGCAACAGCCGCGTCCGCGCAGTTCAGCCAAAGGGATGGAATCCCCGCACAGCGGATTTCCCTTGCAGCGCGCAGAGGCTCAGCACCTCTACTCGCGTCTACTCGGGCCGGAGTCTCTACAACTGGAGAGATCCGACGGGCTGCGGCTTCGGACACGTGGTACCGCCGGGGCCCTCCAGCCTCGTGCCGACCAAAGCATTCGGGAAACACAGCGCCTCACCGACTCCGGTACGTCGGCGAGGCGCAGGTTGGGAGTGCGGCCTACACATGCCCTCTTATCAGCGAAACCAACGCCTCAATCAGCACGGCCACCCCTGCGAGGATCAAGAAGCCCGGTAGGACCACTGTCATCTGAATCCTCTGGTGACGCTTGTTCCGGACCGCTTGGGCTTTTTCCTTCAGCTGCCCCGGCCATAGGCGGTCAAAGATATCCGGGTGCCGCGTGTTCACGTATCTCATCAGAATTCCCCAACCCACCAGGAAGGAACCTATGAGGAATTCGGCGAACCAGCTTCCCCAATCCATTACTTTCCTTTCGAGGGGAGGCACTCAGTAGCCCCAGGATTTATTGTAAGGAAGGACCTCGTGATCATAATTGATGCCCGCAAAGGCACCCACTCCGGGCGCGTAGGACAGACCAAACCACCACTTGCCCGATCCCGAGTGCCCCTTTTCTCCGAAGCTGACGCAGCCTCCCTCTCCCAGAGCGAGGCAGAGAGAGTAGGAAGTGGACCCCTGTTCCTCAGGAGTTGCCGAGGCTCATCCAACAAGTTTTCCGAACCCGCCGAATCCCAGCCCACCAACACTGGGCCAGAGACCCCCTTGGGCCACCTGTGCACCTACACAGACCACCATGCAGCCGGTGACGCCTGCCGTCAGGTGATCGCCCAGGTAGGACACGGTACGGTCGACCGCGTTCGCAAGGCGTTTCCGTTCGGCCTTCCTCGCCGCCTCATCGGCCTTCTTCTTCGCGGTGCTCTCTTTCGTCACCACGCAGATCCTGCCGCAGACGATGGTCGTGCTGAGAGTCTTCTTGGTGCTGGTGCGGCGGACCACCGTGCCCCGGCGGTAGTCGGCGCGACCGGTCTTCGGGTCGTAGCCGACTTCCTTCTGTACCTTCTTCGGGCAGTTGGCCAGGTCGTACTGGCACGAATTGGGCTTCGACCCAATCTCCTGGCCGGTGGGGTCGGAGAAGGTGACCGGGTTGTCGCCGACGTAGGTGTAGCCGCCGAGTTCTTGGGGGCCATCGCAGTCGCTGAGCCGACGCTGAGGGAACCGCCAGCGGCCATTTCGAGTTCCCCGCTCAGGACATCCGCAGCGATGCCCAGGAACGCTTCCGGGGCCAGGATGCAGAGGGCTGCGGCGCTGATCACCGCGGCAATCAGCGGATGCTCTATCTTGGGGCACGTCGTAAATCGAAAGCTCGTCGCGCGGGTCATGAGGGAACGGCACATTTCCGGGATAACACGCCGGAAATCACGGTCGCTGACGAACCCGGATCGCACGGCGCCACCGGCCCCCGACCTCATCCAGCGGGACTTCACCGCACCGATGCCGGGCCTGAAGCTCGCCGGCGACATCACGTGCCTGCCCACAGCCGAGGGATGGCTGTACCTGGCCACGGTGATCGACCTGTGCACGCGTAAAGTCGTGGGCTGGTCGATGACGCCATGCGCATAGCTCACGCCGACGGTCACACGGCCGGTAACGCGATTTCCCACACCGACCGCGGATCGCAATATACGTCAGTCCAATTCCGGGAAACATTGGCGGAGTTGGACGTCCGACAGAGCACAGGCCGAACCGGCTCGTGCTTCGACAATGCGGCCGCGGAGAGCTGCTTCGTCGTACTCAAGTCCGAGATCGGCACCACCGCTTGGCCGGCCCGGAAGCAGGCCCGGCAAGACGTATTCGGATGGATCGCGCAGCATGACAACCGACAGCGGATCCACTCGACCATCGGCTAACTCACCCCGCATCAGGCACGGACCCGCTGTCGGAAACGCCTCGACCTCGCGGCATAAAACGGAAGTGTCGGACCTCAGAGAGTCGCTTCAGCTGCCACCAGGCCCGATCCCGCGCCAACCACTACCGAAGGCACACAGCGCAGACATGAAGATCACGAACTACGGCTGGAATACTAGGATTCGAATGAATGGTCTAGGACAGACTCACCAATCTGAAAATGGACAACAAAAGAGCTGATGAACGATCGAGATCGATTCATAATATCTCCCTGCTGCCCCTGCGCCTTCTCTGCATACTCGCGGAGCGCGTTTACGGCGTCAGCCTCCATGCCTTCAAGTGCACACGCGACAGCGAGATGGCCGCTAAGCTCCTGATACCTCGCAGCTGACTGCATCTTCCCAATCAGATCTCGAAGCGATCTAACGGACTCGAGATAAGGGAATCCGTAATCCTGGAGATCGCTCCATAGAGTGTCAATTTGCCGCGTCGCCTCATCCTCTGAACGTACCGTCCAGCGAACATATGGGGCCATGGCAATCCCCTCCTCATACAGGAGATCCGAGAGACCAGCACCCATCGAGCAGGCGCCGGCCATGCCCCGGAACTGGCGACCCGTGAAGGCCGCCACCAGGCCACTTGTCTCCAGATGCATCAGACCGAGACTTGGGTGAAAGATCACCCGATCAGGCTTGGCCTGCGGGTTGAGCCCGATCTGATACGCAATGCCATGCGGCCTCTCGATGGCAAAGATCGGCTCAGCCGCGTTGACGCGGGCCCATTCCAAGTCCTGGAGCTTCGCGGTGATCTCCTGCATGGCTGCCGCTCCTACGGGGGAGTGCAATCCGGGCACCTCCATCGATCGACCTGCAGGGGCAGAGTGATCTTATCACCGTACTCGAACCCGTATGGAGCAAGCTTATCCGTAGCAAGTCGAGCCCCAATGGTAATCAGCTCGGGATAGCCAATATCTTGATTATCCGTAAAACCTCCTGTATTCATCTTCGACTCGGCGGCCACCCAGTGGCCATCAGGATGCTGAGCGACGAAGTCTGCACGGAATGGCGTCCCATCGCTAGCCTCGAATGTGACTTCGGGCGTGATGTTCTTATAGCCCTGCGCCTGAAGCCGCTGATGCGTCGCGAACTCGCCAAGGTCACCGTGATTCAGCCCAGCTGTGAGGGGACACATACCCACGCCATTGCTGTTATGGACCAAGATCGGGACGCCGCCCGCCAGCACATAGTACGTGTGCTCGCCATTCGGTCGTCACCTGCATTTTCGCTGGTCAGCGAATTCCGGCTGGTCCGTAGGTGTGCGTGGAAGTGCCCTGCTGTGCGCCCCTGTTGCCGTCGGCGTTGCCGTCAGACGGCTGCGCGCGTGAGGGCGGTGGAGTGGGCTTTGGCCGGTGTCCTGCCCGGGTTGGGGTCGGGCATGGCCAGGGGGCCGTACGCTGGCCCGGCAACTCGGGCAGGCTGTGCCCCTGCCCGGAATGTGAACGAGTGGCCCCCTGGCCTTGCCCGACGCGGGCCCCGACTCGGGGAGGTGGGTAAAGCCCATGGAGCCGACCGACCCCACTGCCGGGCCTGCGCGCCGGCCAACTCCCTGCCGCTGCCTCGCCGCCGGCCTGGCGCTCGCCGCTCGGGAGCGTCCGGTCTTCACTCGCTTCTGGTCGTCCGCTACGCGCTTCTGCGCGGCCTGGTCGCTGACCGGCCCGCGGTGGCGGAGCCGAGAGCGGGCCGGGTGGGCGGCCGTGCCGCGCGCGACCCGCGTCAGCGGGTCGCCTTGAAGACGTAGAGAAAGTTTGGACGCATCCCGCCTTGGTGCTACGCCGTGGCCGTCGGCTGGTCGTTCGGCTGGAGTGTGGTCCGAAGCATCGGACTGGCGGGTGTGCTCCTGCGGACAGCCGGGGTGATCGTTGTTCGGCCGGTCCGGGGCCGTGTTGCGGGGGTACCGTCTGAGTGTTGCCGCAGAACGGAGTTCGCCGTGTCGCAGAGCATCGAGGAGCACACCGGCGCTCGGATCGCCCGCATCCGGAAGCAGCGCGGCCTGACGCAGCAGGGGCTGGCGATGCGCGCTCACGTGTCGAAGTCGCTGTTGTCGAAGGTGGAGTGTGGGCAGAAGGCTGCCTCCCCGGCTCTTGTTGCTGCCTGTGCCCGCTCGCTGGGCGTCTCCACGTCCGATCTGCTGGGGCAGCCGTACGCCGAGGAGTTGCGCCGGGACCGCATGGACGCCTTGATCCAGCCGATCCGTGAGGGACTGGAGAACTGGGATGTCGCGCTCGACTGGGAGACGGCTCCGCGCCCGGCCGCGTTGATCCGGGCTGACGTCCAACGGGCCCTCGTGCAACGCCGTCAGACGCAGTACACGGACATGGTGCGCGACCTGCCCGGATTGATCGACGAGTCGGTGCAGGCGACACACACCAGCACCGGGGAAGAGCAGCGGCTGGCCTACGAGTGTCTGGCGGGGACGTTCCGGTGTGTGTTCACCGTGGCGTGGAACTTCGGCTATATCGACCTGGCCACCGTCGCGCTGGACCGGCTGGCGTGGATCGCGCCGCGCGCCGACGAGCCGGGACTGGCCGCCATGTATGCCTACCTTCGCGCACAGACCACGATGTCCTCCGGCCGGTACGACGTGGGTCTGCGGGTGATTGACCGCGCTCTGCGGGATCTCGACGGCCTGGAGGCGCGCCGCCCGGCAGGCGTTGAGGCCATGCAGGGTGTGATGCATCTGCGGGCTGCGGTGATCGCGGGACGGATGAAGGACCGGGACCAGGCGGACGCCCGCCTGGCCGAGGCCCGCTCTCTGGCCCGGACCACGGGAGAGTTGCCCGATTTCGGCGTCACCTGGGGGCCGGTGAACGTCGGTGTCCATGCGGTGGCCATCGCCTCGGAGATGGACGACTTCGGGCGCGCGATCGAACTCGCCCAGGATGTACACATCCCGCGAGGCTGGACCCGTTCCCGGGCCGGACACCACTGGATGGACCTCGGCCGCTCCCATGCCTGGGCCGGCCACCCGGAGGAAGCACTGGACTGCCTGCACCAGGCCCGGCGCATCGCGCCACAGCAGACCCGCTACCACCCGACCGTGCGGGACACCGTGCTGGCCCTCAAGCGACAGGAACGGACACGTAACAGTTCGCTGGCGCAGTACGCGGAGTGGGTCGGCATATAGCAGGTTCCCGGCGAGAGGAGTTGCACCGCTCGGTGCAACCGGTGTGCATCGCCAGTCGGCAGGCTGACGCTCAGTCAGGACCCCCGCGACCGGGCGAACGGTCCGGGGGCGTGGCCAACGCTGACAAGGAGCGCCGACGTGCCGCACTGTATCGCCCACATCTTCGAACCACTGCTACGACTGCTACGGCCCGCACCGGGCCGCCACCGCGCACCGGACTCCCGTTCCGCCCTCCTCGTCGTGGAGGCATCCACTGAATGTCCGCCTCACGTACCCGCTGCCCCGGTGCTGCACGGTGAGGACACCGGACTGGTCCGCCCGTACCTACTCGCGCACGAACAGCAGGAGCAGCAGCGCCGACGAGCACCGCGGCGCGCACTGTGGCTGGCCGTGCACGGCATCGACACCGGCCCACTGCTGACCCGCAGCACGGAGGGGCGAGCCTGATGAGCCTCACGAATCAGGTCCGCCTGCTCCCCTGGGCCGGGCCGGAAGGAAAACCCTGTTACCTCGCAGGCGACGGGACCGGATACCTGTCACGCCTCGCCGACAACATGGAGTCGGCCCAACTCGGCCTGGCCGGTGAACTCGTTCAGGACGCACAACACACTCTGAACGGGCGACAGTGGACGCCCGGCGAACTACACCTGCTGGCAGTCCAGTTGACCGAAGCATTGACGAACGTCCACCGGATCGCAGTGAGTCGGGGAGCCCGCCTGCCCGCACCCGCCTACGACGACCTCGACACCCTGGACGACCTGGAGACCGAGGACGAGGAGCGGGACAGCCCCCATCCCGTCCCGCTCGACTGACCACCCATCACGATCCCCCGTTCCGGCCAGCGCCCGTCGCACCCGGCCGGATCTGGCCGCAAACGGAATTCCCCGGAAAGCCATGGCTTTCCGGGGAATCTCACTGCATGCAGTCAGGCGCCCTTGGGGCGCTTGGCTCCTCGGCCCTGGCCTGCCTGCTCCAGGCGCTCAAGACGCTCGCGCATGTCGGCCATCTGCTCCAAAATCAGGTCCAGCTTGCCCGCCAGATCGACGTCCCCGGACCCAGGCAGCGCGGACTGCGGCAACTGTGCGGAACCGTCGCCGGTACCCCCCGCGTCTGCCGGTTCTTCCCAGAAGAGGCTTTCGCCGATGACGTACGCCAGTTCTTCCGGCTGCGGCTCGCTCGGCCGGGTGCGGGAGGGGATTTCCTTGCGCGGGTTCTTGTAGACCTTGCGGGCATGTCCTTCCAGGGCCAGCGCGGCCAGGGCCTGCTCGGTGGTCTCTTCACTGTGGCCGATGGCCTCGGCGGCATCCGCTGCGGTCAGTCGGGTGCCCTTGGGCAACGAGCCATTGCGGATCTTCTGAACAAGGGCTGCCTGGGCGAGGTGCCGCCCGAGGGCGGGATCGTCCGCATCGCGTACATAGGCGTCGTGGCTGTGCTCTTCGTCCTCGTAGCGGAGCCATTCGTTACGTACGAGCAGGCTGACCGCCGTGTCGATGACACGGACCGGTACCGCGTAGTGGTCGGCGAGCGCTTCACGGCCCGGCAGCTTGATCCCCGGCGTGAGGCTGCCGGAGCGGATCCGGCGTTCCAGATCCTTGACGACCTTCTCAAAGGCGTGCTCGAAATCCGCCGACCTGCTCACGAAGGTGCCCTTGCCCTGGCGGGTCATGACCCAGCCCTCGCTGCGCAGGAGCCGCACCGCCTTCTGCACGGTCAGGCTCGACGCGCCGTACGCCTCCATCAGCTGGCTGTGCGACGGCAGCAACTGCCCCGGCTGGAGCTTCTCACTGCGGATCTGCTGCTTGAGATCGTCCGCGATGCGCTCGAACGCCAGGCGCGCCTCGTCGGCAGGAGCCATCGTCTTCCCTCGGATCGGCGTACGTCGGTGGCGGAAGGACGGGCCGACCGCCGTTCGCGCAGCACAGCGCGCTGCACCGGCCAGATTAGCGACCCCAGGGACAGGGCGGGAACAGAAGAGCAATGAATAGGGATGGATAGAGTTGGATTGAGTCAGGTAGGGTCGGGCTGAGTGATCACCCACATGGGTGATTCGCACCCTTCTACCTGGAGGTTTGCCGTGAAGACCATGCCCATCGACCAGTCCCAGGCCTTGGTGATCCTGGCCTCCGAGCCCCGGCCGCGTTTCAAGGACCGTGACGGCCGGGAGCCCGCGATCGACCGCACGACCGGCGCCCACCTGCACCAGGTGGACGTGATGTTCGCGTTCAACGGCCGCGCCGAAGTGATCACCGTGAACGTGCCCGAGCCCGGCCTCGGCAAGGGCCTCAAGGTCGGCATGCCCGTCGCCTTCACCGGCCTGATCGCCTCGGCCTGGGAGAACGAGATCAACGGCAAGGACCGGCACGGCATCTCCCTGCGCGGCGATGCCGTTACTGCCAAGGCGAGCGCCTGATGACCGGGCACTCTCTCGGTCTCGCGATGCTGGTCGTCGTCGGCCTCGGTGCGCTCGGGCTGGTGGGCTGGGCCGGGTTCTGCTTCGCCCGCTGGTACCGCGCCGATGCGGAGACCCGGGCCAGTCTGCGGCAGGCGCGGCAGATGCGGTGGGGGTGGAAGCGGCTCGCGCCGATGCTGGGCCTGGCGGTCAAGGACGCCACTCCGACCGTGCTCCAGCAGTACGGTCCGCAGGAGCAGCCGTCGAAGCCGCGCGCGCTGGTGCCGCGCCTGCACACCTGCGCCGACAGCTTCGGCGTCACCGTCACCGCCAATGCGCTGCCGCAGGTCGGGCTGAGCGCCTGGCAGGAGGCCTCGGAGGGCCTGTGCGACGCCTGGGGCATGCGCCGTATCCGGATCACCCAGCCCAAACCCGGAGTGATCGTCGCGCGGGGCTTCCGGCGCGAGCCGCTGGAGGCGGTGATCCGCTCACCGCTGCTCGGCCCGGACGGCTCCCCGGCCTGCCGACCGGGTCAGTTCGTCTCCACCGATGACGTGCTGCTCGGCTGGGACGAGGACGGCACCCCCGTCGTGCTCAACCTCGCCTACTCCGCCCACGCCCTCATCGCCGGCGCCACCCGCTCCGGCAAGTCGATCACCGTCAACACCCTGCTCGCCTACGCCTCGCTCATGCGGGACGTGCGTCTGATCGTGATCGACCCCAACCTCGGGGCGGTCGCGCCCTGGTGGCGTACCGCGTACAAGGTCTCCGACGCCATCCATCCCGACGAGCCGACCGAGATCCTGCGCTGGGTGCGCGAGGAGATGCAGCGCCGTGAGCGGCTGTTCTGGTCCGGACGCACCGACCGCGTCACCGACTTCAGCCCGGAACTGTCGCTGCTGCTCGTGGTGATCGACGAGGTGGCGAACTACACCCGTCACCCCGACCGCAAGGCCCGCGAACGGTTCGAGGCCGAACTGCTGGCCGTCGCCAGCCAGGGCGCCAAGTTCGGCGTACGGCTGTGGCTGCTCACTCAGAAGCCCTCCGCCGACGTACTCACCACCGCCGTACGCACCAACCTGTCCGCCCGGATCTGCCACCGCGTCGACACCGTCGAGGACTTCCTGCACCTCTTCCCCGACGGCCGGGAACTGGACATCACCGCCGCCGACCGCACCATGCCCCAGGGCGTCTCCATCGCCTCCGTCGGCGACATGCGCACCCCCGTCCGGCTGCGCTCGGTCTATCTGCCCACCGAAGCGTGCTGGCAGATCAACGATCTGATGTGCGCCTCCGGGCTGAAGGTCCGCGAACTGCCCACCCGTATCGACCTGGACAAGGCCGCGTGAACCCCACCGGCCGCTCCCGGTCCCGTACCGCAGTGATCCCCGGCAAGGGCGTGTAGTCGCCAAACCCTCGCCCCTGCCGGGGCCTCCCTCCCTTACCCGTCCACGGAACACGCGTGCGCCGCAGCTCAGAGAGGTCCCGCCAGCATGCCATCGCACGACCGCACCGCCGCAATCCCCCGACCTGAACCGACAGCCGCCGACCTGTCGGTTTTCACCTCCTACCGGAATCTGCCGGGTCTCGTCCGGCAGTTGTCCTCCCTCGGCGGCTGCGCCCAGCCGATCCGCCTCGAAGGCCACCGCACCGAGATCAACCCCGCCACCGGCGAAATCCTCCGAGAACTGAAGTCCAAGAACCTGCCCGCCGGGCACCTCCTGGTCCGCTGCGGCAACCGCCGCACCACCCGCTGCCCCTCCTGCGCCGAGCTGTACCGCCAGGACACATTCCATCTCATGGCCGCCGGTCTGCGCGGCGGGAAGAACATCCCTGAGCAAGTCGCCGCCCATCCACGGGTGTTCGCCACGCTCACCGCCCCGTCGTACGGTCCGGTTCACGGCAGGCGCTCCAGTTCCGCCGCGCGCTGCGGGTGCGGACGCGCCCACGCCAAGGACGACCCGGCCCTCGGCACCCCGCTCAACCCGAATCGGTACGACTACAAGGGCGCGGTCCTGTGGAACGCCCACGCCCCCGCCCTGTGGGCCCGCTTCATGCTCCACCTGCGCCGTACCATCGCCGCAGTTGCCGGAGTCCCGCAGCGCCGGCTCTCCAAATTCGTCCGGATCTCGTACGCCAAGGTCGCCGAGTACCAGCGACGCGGGCTGATCCACTTCCACGCCGTGATCCGTCTCGACGGCCCCGAAGGCGGGCACACACGGCCGCCCGCCTGGGCCACGCCCGAGATGTTGACCGACGCCGTCCGGACCGCTGTTGCACGCGCCCACGTCGACGGGCCAGAGATAGACGGCCACGCCTGCTCCTTCAGCTTCGGCAAGGAGCTGGACGTCAAGGTCATCCGGTCCGCCGCCTTCCAGGACGGCACCACCATCACCGAGGGCAAGGTCGCCGGATACGTCGCGAAGTACGCCACGAAAGGCGCCGAAAGCGCCACCGGCACCCTCGACCACCGCCTGAAGCTGATCGCCGAACTCGGCCAGGAAACCATCCCCGACCACGCCGCACGCATGATCCGCACCGCATGGGCCCTCGGAGCCCTCCGCGACCTCGAACACCTGAAGCTGCGGGCCTGGGCCCACATGCTCGGCTTCCGCGGCCACTTCTCCACCAAGACCCGTACCTACTCCACCACCCTCGGCGCCCTCCGAGCGGCCCGCGCCGCCTGGCACCGCCGCCACACCCCCATGCCCGAAGCAACCACGCTCGTACTCGCCCACTGGATCTTCGACGGCATCGGCCTCACACCCGACCTCGAACGCCTCGCCGCACTCATCGGCGGTAGCACTCGCGGAGAGGCGGTGACAGCCAGTGCATGACGACGAACTGCTCACCGTTCCCCAGGCCATGGCCCGTCTCAAGATCAGCCGCTCCGCGCTGTACGACCTCATCCGCACCCGGAACCTGGCCTCGCTGACCATCGGCCGCGCCCGCCGCATCCCCGCCCACGCCCTGGACGACTACATCCAGCGCCATCTGGAAGAGGCCGCCCGATGACCGCTCCCCGCAAGAAGACCCGCGCGAACGGCGAAGGCACCATCTACCAGCGCAAGGACGGCCGCTGGGAAGCCGCCGGCTACGTCCTCGCCGCCGACGGCAGCCGCAAACGCGTCCGCGTCTACGGCACCACCCGCAAGGACGCCGCCGACAAACTCGCCGAGAAGATCACCGACAGCAACCGCGGCCTGCCTGTGGCGGCGGCTGACAGCACCGTGGGCATGTACCTCGCGTACTGGCTGAGCAGCGTCGCCATCCACCGACTCCGCGAGAACACCCACACCCGCTACGCCACCTGCATCCGCCTCCACCTCATACCTGGCCTCGGGACGAAGAGGCTCGCCCGCCTCACCGCCAAGGATGTACGCACCGTTCTCGACCGCCTCCGGACCACCTGCCAGTGCTGCGCGCACGGGCTGGATGCGGCCAGGCACCATTGCTGTGCCATCGGCGAGTGCTGCGGCAAACGGCTGTCCCCACTGACCGTGACGTACGTCCACTCAGTCCTCAAGTCCGCCCTGGAACACGCCGTCCGCGAAGACGAACTACCGCGTAACGTCGCCCGGAACGTCAAAACCGCTGCGCCCCGGCCTCGCCGCTTCACACCGCTCACCGCGGCTGAAGCCCGACAGCTCCTCCAGGCATCCAAGACCGACCGGCTGCATGCACTGTACGAACTCGCCCTGCGCACCGGCCTCCGCAAAGGCGAACTCCTCGGCCTCCACTGGGAAGACCTCGACCTCGATGCAGGAACCGTCAGCATCCGCCGCTCTCTCCAGCGCACCCGCACCGGCGGTCTGACCGCCCTGCCCACCAAGACCCGCGCCTCCGAACGCCGCATCGCCCTGCCCACCGAGTGTGTCCACTCGCTGAAGAGCCACCGAGAACGTCAGGAAGCAGAACGCAAGGTGGCCGGAGTGGGCTGGAAGGACAGCGGTCTCGTCTTCGCTGTGCCGACCGGCGGACCGATCGACCCGGCCAACATGACCCGGCGCTTCGGCCGACTCCTCGACCGAGCAGCACTCCGCCGCATCCGCTTCCACGACCTACGCCACTCAACCGCCACCCTGCTCCTGGAGCAAGGCGTCGATCTCGTCGTCATAAAGGAACTCCTCGGCCACGCCCACATCGGCGTCACCGCCGGCGTCTACGCCCACGTCCGACTCCGCCTCCAGCGCCAGGCCATCGACACCCTCGGCACCATCCTCGGCACGACCGACGCCCCACCCGCCGCAGCCGTCGTCCGCTGACGTTGCCGTCAGCGTTGCCGTCAAACGACGCAGGGGTCCCGCTGGAACACTCCAGTGGGACCCCTGGCATTTCACCCTCTATTCGCGTGGCGTCGAGTCCAGTCACTCCGGCGAGAATTGCTGAATTACTGGGTTATCGACCAGTCCGGGGACATTTTCAGTCAGCCGAGCATGCGCCCCTCGCAGGAAGTCACCGAAAGCGTCAACGAGCTCTTCCTGCTCCACGGAAACCTGCCACTGATGCTTCGAGGACGTAATTTCGACTAGACCGGACTCACGACGCAAGCGGATGACTTCATCATCTTCCGTGAAGCCAATCGCCGCATCTTCTCCTGACGAGAGACGACTCAACGCGTGGCGGAGAGAAAGGGCTAGATCAACGAGGGTCACATACCCCTCGCCGGAGATGACCTTGACGTCGCCAACCACAAGTTCGGCACTTACCCCGAAGTACTTGTAGCAGAGGTCCATCTCGCTGATCGCCGCCGAGTTGACCTGGGTCGCCCTGTCCCAGGTATCGCGCCAGGGCGACTCAGCTTTCGGCACCTCGAAAGAGAAGTGAATCACAAATTCCTCAGCTCGCCGTTATTCAACTAGAACGGGAATGCCGTCACGACTTTACCGTCATTTACGACGACACGAATGCCTGTCAACTCTCCCCCACCATTCGCCGGACCGGCCCTTCCAATAGGAACCCCGAAATCCCACTCGTATATCTGTCCGGCGCGCGGCCTACCGGTTTCAGGGTCCGGAGTGTTCGCCCTTGGCGTCCCTCGGTCGATGGTCTCCGCTATTCGCCCACGAACATGCTTGGCCTTACCTGTAAAAATTCCAGCCTTATCGTCGACCTTCACACCGCCAGGACGGTGCCGATCCACGATGTGCTGCCAGTCTCCATTGTCCAGCGCCGCAGTTCCGCACAACCCACTCGAATTGTGAACCAGGACCGGCGTGGCCCCCGCCAGCACATAGTACGTGTGGAGTTGCTGGACGGTGAGGTTCCAGCGGTTCGCAGCGCCAGGCGTAGTTTTGGTCGTGACGACGTATGCGTGGCCGTTGGCATCCGTGTTGAGGGCGTCGCCGCGATGGAGTTTTCCGGCGGGGACCCATGTGTGCTTGGTGTCGTCCCAGAAGGGATGATTAGAGGTCGTGTGGATGGTCGCGGTGTGGCCGTCTTTGGTGCGGATGGTGACATCGAGCAGGTCGTGGTCGTGGTTGATCCACACGTGCTGGACGGTGCGGGAGCCCTGGTGTTTGCCGGTATTGGGGTCTGCGGCTTCGACCTTGTCACCGGTTTTGATCTTTCCGATGGGTTTGGTCTTGCCCTTGTCCATGAGGACGGGGGTGTCGGGGCTGAAGCTGCACGGTTCGGCGGCGCTCAGCTCGCCTTCCGCGGCTTCGCCTGCTTCGGCTTCGCCACCGCCGGCGAAGGCGAGGAGGGCGTTCGCCATGAATCCGCCGGCGTCGTAAGAGTGGGAGGAGGTATCTACGCCCGCGTGCGAGACGAGGGATCGATACGCTCCGCTGGCTGTGCCACAGGAGATGCCATAGGTGCAGGCAGGGGAGAGTGCCTCAGCGATGTTGACCAGTGAGCCGATGGCGCCCGCGAGGGCGTCCTTCACTGAGAACGACTTCGGCTTGTAGTGCTCGTTCCTGTCGACCTGCTTTTCGATGGCCCCGTAGCGTGTGGCCTGGCCCATGGTTCCGTACGTGGGGGTGTTCTCGTAGTAGCGGGTTTGGGCGTCAGGGGATGTGTATTCGGTGGTGTGCCTGGTGATGACCCCGCCGTGGCAGTTGTAGAGGGTGCCGCATTCCTCGCTCCGCTCACCCGTGGGGTCGCTGTTGGTGACGGGGTTGTCGGCGGCGTAGGTGTATCCGTTGAGTTCCTGGGAGCTGGTGGCCTCAAAGAGGGGGTCGAGGCTGATGAAGCGGCCGAGGGCGGGGTCGTATTCGCGAGCACCGACGTCCGTCAGGCTTGTCGTTGCATCGGTGGTTTTGTTGAGGAAGGTGCGGTTGTCGGCCCAGGTGGTGGTGGTGCCGCGGGAGTTGCCGTAGGGGTCGAACTGGCGCCAGGTGGGTGTCTGGGCGGTGTAGTCGAGGTAGAGGCTGTTGGTGCCGTGCTGGTCGGCTGCGAGTTCGAAGCCGTAGTTGGTGCCGGTGCCTGTGCGGATGGCGGTGGCGCCGCCAGGGAGCGGGTAGTAGCGCACGCCGGTGGCGGTGCCTGCGGAGGTGTTGAGGGTGATCTGCTCGCCGCCGAGATACAGGGTGGTGGCGGTGGGGTCGATCTGCAGGAGCAGGTTGCCGCCGGCGTCGTAGATGTAGTTGGTGGCGGTGCCGGTGGTGCTGTTGGTGACCTGGGTCAGTTGTTCGTTGTTGTTCCAGAGGAGGGTCTGGTCACCGGTGCTGGTGTCGCGCGTTGTGGCGTTGCCGGCGCTGTCGTAGCCGTAGCTGGTGGAGCCGGTGGAGCCGCCGGTGGTGGTCGTGCTGGTCAGGGTGTTGGGCTGGCTGCTGGACCAGCCGCTGGTGGTGACGGTGTCGCTGGCGGTGCCGGAGACCGTGTGCTGGGTCTGGGTGTTGCGGTTGCCGATGTCGTCGTAGCTCCAGCTGGTCCAGTAGGTTCCGCCGCTGATGCCGTCGCCGACGGTGCTGTGGTTGCTGGTGGTGGGGGTGGCCGCACAGGAGTCGGTGGCGGTCCAGGCTGCGGTGAGCCGGTCGAGTGGGTCGTAGGTGTAGCACTGGGTCTCGGCCGTGGTGCTGCTGCCGGAGCGGGTTTCGGTCTGGTGGGTGGTGTTTCCGGCCCGGTCGTAGGCGTAGGCGGTTTCGTCCACGCTGGCGGGGGTCGTCGTCGAGCGGGTGACCAGTTGGTCGGTGAGGTTCCCGGTGTGCGCGTCGTAGGTGTCGGTGGTGGTGGCGTAGGAGGTGGAGGAGCCGAGTTGTACCTGGGCGATCTGGTTGTAGGCGCTGTAGTTGACACTGTGCAGGTAGCTGTAGGCGCTGGTGGCCAGCTGGTCTTCTTCGTCGTCGTTGTTGTAGCCGTGGGTGACGGTTTCGGCCGGCAGGCCGCCGCCGAGGGCGTAGCCGTCGGTCCACAGCAGTCCGTTGACGCTGGTGTAGCTGTGGGTGGTCTTCCAGGTCTTGCCCAGCACGGTGCCCTGTGCACCGGAGGGGATGATCGTCTCCTCGCCCAGGGATTCGCCGAAGACGTTGAAGTTCACGGCTTGATCCACGTAGGCGTAGCCGCCGCTGTAGGAGGTGGCCGTGGTGACGTGCCCGATCGGGTAGGTCATTCCGGAGATCGCGGCGTTGGCGTTGTCGTACACGAACGCGGCGGTCTGGTTGCCGGGTGAACTGGTCGAGGAGTATGCGACCTGGTCGGCGGTGGCGGCGGCGTACTGGCCGGTTTTCCGGTCGAGGGCGTCGTACGTGTAGGAGACGTACTGGCCGCGGGAGTCCTTGGTCTGCAGCAGGTTGCCGTCGGCGTCGTAGGCCATGGAGGAGGTGCCGGCTGTCGGGTCGGTCTTGGATGTCACCTCCCCGGCCAGGTCGTAGTGACTGGTCCACAAATCGCCCTTGGCGTCTGTGGTGGTGGCCTGTCGGCTGTGACCGTCGTAGCCGTAGGTGGTGGCCGTGGTGGTACCGCCGGTGACGTAGAACGTGCCGGTGGTCGTGTTCGACGGCGTGGTCAGCGTCGGCGCGGCGGTGTAGTCGTCGAGTTCACTGCTCCGGCCGAGCGGGTCGGTGCGGGTGGTCTGGATGACCCCGCCCGTGGGCGGGATGATCGTGGTGGCGTCGCCGTTGTATACCGCGGTGGCCGTCGAGACGACGGAACCGTTCTTCTCGGATGTGTCGTAGACCTGCCGGCCGAGCCCGTCGTAGGTGTAGACGTCCTGGTCGGCGACCTGGTTATCGGCCACCGAGTCGAGAGTCAGGGTCGGTGTGGTGGCGGAGTCCCAGTAGCCGGTGTTCTTCTTCACCACCCAGCCACGCGAGTCGTAGAGAGTGTCGTCGATCAGCCGTCCGCCTTGGGGCGTGTAGGTCTGGGTCTGGCGAGTGCGGCTGAAGGAGTCCTCGATGCTGGCGGAGGTGAGATAGCCGCTGTTGTCGTTGAGGGTGTTGGTCACCACGCCCGACAGCGAGGTGTTCGACAGTGTGTACGTGTAGGTCTGGTTGGCCAGTGAGGTGGTGGCGCGGGAGTTCTTCCACACGGACGTGGGCCGTCCGAGGGCGTCGTACTGGGTGGTGGTGACGACGTGGTTGGCGTCGGTCGTGGTGAGGGCCAGGCCCCGCTCCGGGTCGAACGTCGTGCTGCCGGTGTGGGCGATCCCGCTCACCGTGGGCTGGGTGACGCTCTGTCCGGTGGTCAGGTACGCCGCGTTGACCGTGTAGCTGGTGGTGGTGGTGTTGCCGTCGCCGCTGGTGGTGCCCGACAGCCGGTGATAAGTGGCGTCGTAGGTGTTCTGTGCGGTGGTGCGCCAGGTGAACGCGCCGGCGCCGTAGTCGGTGGCTGTGCGGGTCATCGTGACCAGGCCCATGGTGGGGGCACTGGCCTGGGGGAAGGCGGTGGAGAAGGTGGTGTCGTCGTAGAACGTCCGGGTCGCGGAGATGACCTGGTCGGGGCGGTTGACGCTGGTGGGTGCACCGAGGGTGTTCAGTCCGTTGGGAACGGACGAGGTGGACCCTTCGGTGAAGCCGGAGCAGGCCACCGAGTCGGCTTCCGTGGCGGAGACGAGGCCGATGATGTGGGCGCTGGTGTTGGCCGGGGCGTAGGTGGTGGCGGTGCACTGGTCGTAACTGGTGGCCGCCGGCACGGTGTGCGCGTAGCTGTAGGTCGCCAGGCCGAAGTCGTCGTCGGAGCGGGTGGCGTCGTAGGTGGTGTCGGTCTCCGTGTAGCGCCAGCTGGTGGTGCCGCCGTCGGTCAGCCGTTGCCGGGTCCAGTCCTCCGCGGTGCCCGTCGCGTTGGCGGTCAGGTCCGGCAGTTTGAAACGGGTGCGGGTCGCGGTAGCGGCGGAGATCCAGTACGAGGAGATCGTGGAGTGGTCGACACTGCCACCGTTGCCGAGATAGGAGGTCGATTCGAGGACGTTGCCGGACAGCTGGGGGGCGTCGGTGTGGCTGCCGCCCTGGGAGTCGGTCAGCGACACGCTGCGGGTCGAGGTGGACGACAGCCAGTCGCCGTCCATGCCCTGGTAGTAGGAGTCGACCTGCTTGGTCTGGGCGTCCCCTGCGCCGTTGCCGGTGGTGGTGGTCACCTTCTGGTAGCCGCGCCACTGTCCGTACGTGCGGTACTTGGCCTTGGTGGTCTCGTCGTCGTCGTAGTGCCAGGCCGCACCGCTGTAGGAGTAGTCGGTTTCCTTTGTCGCCGAGCCGCCGGTGGTGTCGGTTTCCAGAACTTCCTGGACGGCGTACTTGTTGAACCAGTCCAGCATCGGGCTGATGTAGCCGCTGGGAGTCCAGTACTCGGGGAAGCAGGAGGCGGTGTTCGACGACGGGGTGGCCGAGGTCGAGCACGCGGTCGGCAGCGTGTAGGAGACGCCGATGACGCCGCCGAGTTCGGTGGTGATCGCCGTGATGCGGTAGCGGAACAGGCCTGGGTAGGTGGAGGTGCTGACCCGGTTCTCCAGCGCCGAGCCGGTGAACTTCACCGGCGGCGTGGTGATCGAGGATGTCGAACCGCCGGCGGTGGTGTCCGCGCCGGTGCGCTGGACGGAGGCCAGCCACAAGGTGGCACTGGTCGCATCGCCCGTCGACGGCTCGGTCTGCGTCAGCGCGTAGGAGTCGACCGTCGCGTACGCGCTGGAGGAGACCGAGTACTGCTGGGTGGTGATCGAGGTCAGGCGGACGGTGGAGAAGAACGAGGGCGCGTACGCGCTGCAGGTGGCCCCGGACGCGCAGACCAGGTCGTAGGGGACGTCCGGGTAGTACGACGCGTTGGAGGAGGTCTCCGCACTGCCGCAGTTGGTGCTGGTGGATGTGCAGCGCACCGCCGTGCCGTACACGACCTTGTCGGGAACGGTGCCATACGGGCCGGTGGCGGTGGTGAATCCGTAGTCGATGTGCGCGAGGTAGGAGTCGCGCACATATTTGACCTCGGAGTCCCCGTTGTGGGCGCCGTAGTAGTTGGTGTCCTGCTTGTAGTAGTAGGCCATCGCGGCACCGGTGGCGGTGGTGACGTAGTCGAGATGCCACTTGTAGGCCATGGTGCAGTAGCTGCTGGTGGCCGTGGAGTTGTAGCAGGGGTCACCACTGTGGGCGGCGTAAACCCGCTCGGAGTCCACGGAGTTGGTCGTGTCGTTCCCGGACGCCCAGCCGGGCAACTCGTTGCGGCCGAAGTAGAACTTGCTGCCGTCGCGTTCGGTGATCACCCAGTACGAGGTGTCGTAGGTGCCCGACCTGTTCGCCGAGCTGGTCACCTTGGTGACCGTCTCCCCGTTGTCGTCGGCCAGTTTGTAGGTGGAGGTGCCCGAGTCGTAGACGATCGAGGTCGAGGACCCGTTCAGCGACAGCGTCAGGATCGGACCGTCGTAGCACTCGTCCGAGGTGGTCACCGACCCGGCACTGCCCTCCGGGGAGTCTGTGCACGGGGTGAACTCCTGAGAGATGGAGGAGTCCTGGGTACTCCACCCGTCCCCCACCCAGGATGCCTGGGCCTGAGTGTTGGCGGTCTTCCCGTCGACGGTGCCGGAGTCGTAGGACAAGGACGCGTCCGGTGCCAGCGATGTCGAGGCCGCCGGCGATGTCACGTTGTAGGTGTAGGTGAAGTCACCCGACGACCCTGTCTGGCCCCAGGAACCCGCGGACGACAGCGTGGAGGCGTAGTTGCCTCCTGCCCCGCCTTCTTGGCCGGTCGAGTCGGTTGCCGCGATCACCGTCGCCGCGCCGGAGGTCGAGGCCGTCTGCGCGGACGCCCCGGCCGACGCTGCGCCGGAGTAGACGGCAGAGGCCGCCGAGACCGCTCCCGACTGCCGTACGCCTGTGTAGGCGGCGGTCTTCGCGGAGGTCTGACCGGTCAGCGTGACCACTGCCGAAACCGCTGCGGATCGGGGATCGTTGGCCGAGGTCAGCGGTGTCTGCTTGCGGCACTTGGCGAGTTGGGGGGTCGTCAGTGCGCAGGCCGGCAGTGTCACCAGCCGCAGCCGGGAGGCGTAGTTGCCGCCGAGCGCCTGGCTGAACGCGCCGTAGTCCAGACCTACTTTCACCTGCCCTGAGCCGGACGCCGCCGCGTCGGCACTCTGGCCGGTGGCAAGCGACCAGACCGGACCGGTCACCCCCAGTCGGGTAGACAGGGACCGGGCCTTGACTGAGACACCCACCGTTTTCGGGCCCGTGTAGGTGCCCTTGCGGGGAGCTACGGCCTGCGCCCATACCGGAGTCCCCGCCGCAAGTGCCTTGGCGCCGGTGGCGGCCGAGTGCGTCGGCGCTTTGAGCTGAAGGGACCCGCTGCGGGCGGCCGGCCACGCGGTCCGGGTCGGCACGGTCGTATGCCGGGTGGCGGTGGACGTGCGTACGCGCTTGTGCGGTACGGGCTTCAGGCCGGTGACTGAACGGCCGAGGTCCGCCTTCGGCTCCACCGCCGCAGTGGATGCGGTGGACGGGGTCAGCGCGGTCGCTGTCGATCCGAAGGCCAGGCTCAGGCACAACGACCAGGCCAGGACCGCGGCCCACCCGACCAGAAGCCTCCTGGCCGCACGCCGGTATCGCGCCTTTACCACTCCACTGTTTCCGCGCACCCGTCTACCGGACACGGCTTCCCCCCTCGCCATGACGACATGCCGAAATATCGAACGACCACCTGGGCCAATTGCAGCTGCGGTGATTGTTCTCCGACGGAAAGAAGTACATGAAGGTTCAATCCAAATGAATAATGAGTTAGGAAAGAACGCGCCCGAGAAGGTGGCCAAACTTCAACAGAAGTGGACATCCAAGGCATGTACACGACGTGACCTGGATCACATAGCCGCATGTCAGGCCATTAAATCCTCATACGGTGACGCGATCCGACCGCCTTCCGCGCCACACCCGTGCCCCACTCCGGAGCATGCGGAAACCGCAGCGGACACCCAAAACCGCCGAGGCCATTTTGCAAGACATTGACCTTCGTACGGGGTCGTTCAGCGACGGTCAAGGGTAAGTCGTGCGGAATTTTCCATCAGCATGAATAATTGGGGGAAAGAAAATGCAAAACATTTCACGGACATCTCTGCCCCGTTCCTGGGCGCACCGCATAATCGTCGGCGTCACTGCCCTAGCCGTCTCAGGCACCGTGGGGCTTCCCGGCATCGCTCACGCGGCCACATCCGCGTCTCACGCCGACACAGCCAGCCGTACTTCGGGCGGCGTCTCCGCCGGGCTGAGCGAGGATCAGGCCCTGGCGAAGGCGCGGGCCTCCGGCAAGCCAATCCAGGCCACGGCTGCGACGACGGACTCCTCCACTCTGACCGCGAACCCGAACGGCACCCTGACGCTCAGACAGACCATCGCTCCGGTACGCAAGCTGGTGCACGGGAGATGGAAGAGCCTGGATCCCACGCTCGTACGCCAGGCGGACGGCACCATCTCCCCCAAGGTGTCGACCAGTTCCCTGACCCTGTCCGACGGCAGCACGGACGCCCCACTGGCCACCATGCGGGCCGGCGACGGAGCCCTGGCGGTGTCCCTGCCCGCCGCGTTCACGCTGGGAACCCCCTCACTCTCGGGCGCCACCGCCACCTACCACAGCGTGCTGCCCGATGTCGATCTCGCCGTGACCGCGCAGGACACCGGCGGGTTCAGCGAGGTCCTGGTCGTCAAGAACGCCACCGCCGCGGCGAACCCGGCACTCACCGACCTGAATCTGTCCACCAAGGCCACCGGGGTCACCCTGGCCAGCGACACGGCCGGCGACATCACCGCCAAGGACCGCCACGGACGCACCGTCTTCTCCGCCACCGCCCCCACCATGTGGGACTCGGGCCATGCCGCCGCGAACACTCCGAGGGCGACCAACCCCCAGACCCGCCAGAGCGTCGACACCCGCACCGGCAACCCGCTGGCTTCCAGTCCCGCATCGCCCGGAACCGCCGCCCGTACCACCAGCCTGAAGGCCGCCTATCACGGCGGGAAGATACGGCTTTCGCCCGATCACGGCCTGCTGACGGGCAAGCACACGGTCTATCCCGTCTACATCGACCCCACCTTCGTCCCGTCCGGCCAGACCGACACCGTCCAGGCGTGGGCGTTCGTCGACAGCGAGTGGCCCGACACCTCCTTCTACAAGCCCGCCGCCTCGATCCCCGGGCCCCTGCACGTCGGTTACACCGACTGGACCTCCGACGTCTCCACCAACCGGGCCCTGTTCCAGACCAGCATCCACAGCAGCATCTGGGGTGCCAAGGACGTGATCAGCTCCAAGATCTCGTTCTACGAGAACTGGTCAGCCTCCTGCACCAAGACGGAAGTCGACCTGTGGCACACGGCCTCGATCTCCTCCGCCACCACCTGGTCCAACTCGCACAGCTCCAGTGACCCGGACAACAAGTTCTGGTTCAGCAAGCTCGACACCCAGACCGTCGCCCACGGCTGGTCCACCTCCTGCGGCCCCGCGGACGTCACCTTCGACATCAGCTCACTGATGCAGTCGGCCGCCGCCGGCAAGTGGTCGAAGGCCACCTTTGGGCTGCGCGCCGCCGACGAGGGCGATGACCTGGCCTGGAAGCAGTTCAGCAAGCAGGCCACCATCACCACCACCTACGACCACACCCCCAACACCCCGACCACCCTGACCACCAGTCCGGCCACCAGCTGCACCGCCACCACGCCCACCACGCTGGGCCTGGGCGACGTCACCCTGCGCGCCGCGGTCTCCGACCCGGACGGCACCACCAGCCCCCTCACCGCGAACTTCACGCTGAAGAACATGTCCAGCGGCACCACCTACGCCCGGGGGATCAACGCAACCAGCGGCACGACTGCGAGCACCCTCTACTCCCACACCAGCAGCTCCGGCCCCTTTGCCGCGCTCACCGCGAAAACCGAGTTCGCCTGGTATCTCACCGTCACCGACCAGGATCTGACGAGCAGTCAATCCAAGACCTGCCACTTCTACTACGACCCCACCGCACCCGGCGCCCCCACCATCAGCCCCGTCACCTCGACCACCAGCCAATGCCCAGAGCTCACCGACAGCGCCTCGGGCGACAGCCTGTGCAGAGTCGGCACGGCCGCCGGCTTCACAGTGACCGACACCAACACCACGACCGCGCCCGGCAGTTACCGCTACCAGCTCAACGGCGGCAACCCGGTCAGCATCACCGCCTCCAGCACCAGCCCCTACACCGCCACCATCTCGCTGAAGCCGACCACACAGACCAACGTCCTGACCGTCACCGCCGTCGCCAGCAGCGGCAACATCGGTGACACCTACGACTACCGGTTCATCGCAGCCGCCCCGGCCACCGCCCCCAGCGACGACCTCAACGGCGACGGCAACGCCGACCTGCTGACCGTCGGCGGCCAGAATTCCCTGCCCGCCGGACTCTGGCAGGCCACCGGCACCGGCGGCGGCAAGATCGACCCCGTCGCCCGGAACATCGGCATCGACGGCAACGGCGTCTCCACCACCAAGACCGCCACCTCCTTCTCCAGCACCCAGGCCATCACCGGCCACTTCTTCACTGGAGCCGGCTTCAACGACGTCCTCGACTACGGCTACGACACCTCCACCGATACCGTCAGCGCCGAGATCCTGCGCGGCCAAGGCGACGGAACCGACCTCCAGCCCGTCGACTCCCACCCCGTCACCAACGCCGACGCCGTCTTCGCCCTGACCGACTCCGACGGCACCACGACCGGCACCCCCACCCGCGCCACCTCCATCGCCAGCGGCGGCAGCCTCTACAACACCGTCAACGGTGACACCTCCACCGGCTACCCGGACCTCCTCCTGCTGATCAACGGCTCCCTGTACGACGAACCCTCCAACGTCGACGGGGGCCTCTACCCCGGAGCCAACCAGGCCACCGAGCTGGCCCACTACAACCCCTACTGCCTCGCCCAGAACACCGCGACCACCACCAACTGCACCAACGACTGGAGCGGCTGGACCATCACCAGCACCCTGGTGGGCGGCCTGCCGGCGCTGTTCGCCCGCGACACCAGCACCGACAGCGGCGACCTCTCCGCAGGCCAGCTCTGGTACCTCAGCCCCGACAACCTCCAGACCCTGACCTACGACTCCCTCTCCAACGGCGCCACCGACACCACGCTCACCTCGGTCGAAGCCGCCACCAGCGGTTGGGACTCCGTCAGCCAGCCCACCCTCCAGGCCGCCGACATCAACAACGACGGCACACCCGACCTGTGGACCACCAGCAGCACCGGCACCGTCACCGCTAGTGAGATGACCCTCACCGACACCACCGCCACCTTGACCACGCCCACTGGTGCTGTCCAGGCGCTCAGCACCGACACTCACGACTGGCCCCTCAACGACTACGACACCACCGCCCTGACCGCCGACGACTCGGCCACCACCGCAATCACCCTCACCGGCACCAGCGACGTCACCGCGCCCACCGACGGCCTGTTCGACCCCGACATCGCCCTCGACTCCGCCGACCACGACTACCTGCAGGGCAGCAAAGCCCTCGATCTCACCAAGTCCTTCACCGTGTCCCTGTGGGCCGATCCCACCGCCTACGGCGGCGCCGTCCTCTCCCAGAACGGCAGCGCGGACTCAGGGATCCTGCTCATCCCCACCACGGACGGCTGGCAGTTCAGCCTCAACACCGGTGCGGGCACCGCCTGGAGCTTCGACACCGTCACCGGCGGCACCGTCCACCTCGGCACCTGGGCCCACCTCACCGCCACCTACGACAAGACCACCGGTGTGATGAACCTCTACGTCGACGACGTCTTCGTCGCCACTGGCAACCACACCGCACCCACTTCCTCCCCCACCACCGGCGCGTACTTCGAGCTCGGCGACGACTGGCACACCAGCGCCCGCGCCGACTACTTCACCGGTGAACTCGCCCGCGTCCAGACCTGGACCGGCGCCGTCGTACCCCCCGCCCAGCCCTACACCCCCGCCGGATACCACCAGGCCGTCACCCCCACCCGCATCCTCGACACCCGCTCCAGCAGCGGGCTCACCTACACCAGCGGCGTCACCGCCGGCACAAGCACCGTCGCAACGGACTCCGTCACACATCTGAAGATCGCGGGCGACAGCGTCACCTCCCCGGTCAGCGGCGCACCCACCACGATCCCGGCCTCGGTCACCGCGGTCGCCGTCGACGTCACCGCCACCGCACAGACCGACGGCGGTTACGTGACCACCTACGCCGACGGCACCCAACGCCCCAAGACCTCATCCACCAACTTCACCGCGTCCACCACGGCAACCGGCTACCAGATCGTCCCCGTCGGCAACGACGGCAAGATCGACCTCTACACCCACATCAACACCACCGGCGGCACCGCCGCCCTGATCGTCGACGTCACCGGCTACTTCACCAGTGATGCCACCGTCACCGGCGACCAGACCTACACACCGCTGAGCAGCGCGGTCCGCGCCCTGGACACCCGCTCCAGCATCGCCCACACCAGCCTGACCAGCACCGGCACCGTGGCAGCCGACAAGACCTTCACCCTGCAGATCACCGGCCAGAACGGCATCCCCAGCACCGCCACCGCCGTCGCCATCAACCTCGCCGCGGCCGACGCCACCGGCACCGGCTACCTCCAGACCTACGCCACCGGATACGCACCCACCGCCGCCACCAGCCTCAGCTTCAACAGCGGCAACGCCATCGCCTCACTCTCCGGCGATGTCCCCATCGGCACCTCCGGAACCATCACCATCTCCGTCCACGCCAGCGCCACCGCCGTCCTCGCCGACATCTCCGGCTACTACACCACCAGCACCACCGGCCAGAAATTCCACACCATCAACCCCACCCGCCTGGTCGACACCCGCAGCGGCATCGGCGGATCCACCAGCCCCGTCGCCGCCAACAGCACCTACACCCTCAACAGCACCATCACCCAGCACGTCACCATGGCCACCACCCCCACCATCGCCGCCATGGTCACCATCACCGGCCCCACAGCCGGCGGCAACGCGACCGTCTACCCCACCAGCGTCGGCAAACCTGCCACCAGCAATATCAACTGGGGCACCGGCGACACCCTCGCCAACCTCACCCTCACCCCCACCGACATCAGCGGATCCATCACCCTCTACAACGACAGCACCGGCACCACCGACCTCGTCATCGACTCCAGCGGCTACTACGCCTGACAGCACCAGCCCGTTGAAACCGCGGGGCCGGGCACACAGCACGTGCCCGGCCCCGACCAACTTCCTGTACAGGGCCGACATGCAGCGCGGGCGCCGTTCCACGCACGGGCAGGTCGGCCACCACCGCCTGCTTCTGCATTGCTGCCAGAGCGGTCGAAGTCCGTTCAGAGGCCGCTGCACCTGTGTTCCGGGCCGTTTCCTCTTCGGGCCGTTTCACTACCCCCGGCCATCGACAGACGTCGTCTCCGCAGCCGCCTGCGGAGAGGACAACGAGTCGGCCTCGCCGCCCCGGCCCCTGTACGGCCCCTGGGTCTCGGCATCGGCCCTCAAGGCAGTCGTCCTGACCGCGAGCGACACCCTCGACCATCTACTCAGCCGCAGGTCACATGGGTTGGAACTCCCCCGACCGCCGCCGGACTCCAAACCCACGCGCAGCGGATTCAGTCCGTTCAGGCAAAGTTGCCACTCCGACAGCACAAAAAGAACGTTTCCGCAGGTCACAGGCCTGCACAGGTGGGGCGGGTGGGACTCGAACCCACGGCCGACGGATTATGAGTCCGCTGCTCTAACCGGCTGAGCTACCGCCCCATTACGGCGCGTCGCGCACATTTGTACGCGCCGTCTGCCGCAGCATAGCCGCTCATACGATCTCCTGCTTCGGATGGTCGACTTCGCACGACCATGAGGACTGCGGCCTGCCCCGGGCGGTTCCGGGGGACATGAAAAAGGACCCCAACGGGGTCCTCGTCCACTCTCCAAGCGCCTGCTCTCCCGACTGGACTCGAACCAGTAACCTGCCGGTTAACAGCCGGCTGCTCTGCCAATTGAGCTACGGAAGATCGAAGCTCCCCCGACTGGACTCGAACCAGTAACCTGCCGGTTAACAGCCGGCTGCTCTGCCAATTGAGCTACAGGGGAATGCCTCGTTGCATCGATCGTACCTACCCGGGTATTCGCCAGGGGGCGTGCGCTCGCTGCGACACATACATTAGCGCAAGCAGGGGGGTGCTCCGCCAATCGGTTCCCCCGGCACCGATGCCGCGCCGGAGACCCGCGAGGGACAGACCCGCGAGGGACTACGCAAGGGAAGGGTGGCTGTCATGCGCTACAAGCTCACGTTCGTCGTCGGACTGGCTCTGGGTTACGTGCTGGGCACGCGGGCCGGACGCGAGCGCTACGAGCAGCTGAAGAAGTCGGCGCGTCAGGTCGCGCAGAACCCGGCTGTCCGCAACACCGCCGAGTCGGCGGCGCAGCAGGGCCGCCAGTTCGCGGGCAAGGCGTACCACGTGGTCGGCGAGAAGGTGGGCGATCGGGTCCCCGACTCGGTCGCTCAGCGCGTACGGTCCCTGCGTGAGCGCAACGCGAACGGCACGGGCGAGGACGACTGGGGCACCAGCACCCCCTAGGGAGCCGCGACCCGGCGCAGTCACCTCCCGCCGTACGGCAGAATTTCTGCCATGGGGATAGTCGCCGGGTTGGACAGTTCGCCCGATTTCACTCGTATCGTCGTCTGTGACACGGACACGGGGTCCGTGCTCAGGCAGGGATACGCGCCGCATCCGGTCGAATCGGAGACCGAGGGCGGCGGGCGGCCCTCCGATGTCGATCCACAGGCCTGGCTGCTGTCGCTGGGCGAGGCGGCCGGTGGGGGGCTGCTCGAAGGTGTGCAGGCCATCGGTGTGTCCGCGCAGCAGAACGCGCTGGTGCCGCTGGACGCGCAGGGCAACACCGTGCGGCCCGCGATGGTCGGCGGTGACAAGCGGGCGCAGGTCGCCGCGGCCGATCTGATCGACGCGCTCGGCGGCCGCGAGGCGTGGGCGCAGGCGGTGGGCTGTGTCCCGCAGGCCGCGCAGCCGGTGACCAAGCTGCGCTGGCTGAACCGGACCGAGCCCGACAACGCCCGCCGTACGGCCGCCCTGTTGCAGGCCCACGACTGGCTGGTGTGGCAGCTCCTCGGGCGGCCGGTCAGACGGACCACCGATCGGGGCGGGGCCTCCGGGACCGGGTACTGGTCCGCCGCCGGCGGCGGTTACCGGCCAGACCTCGTGGAGCTGGCCCTCGGTCACCAGGCCATGCTGCCCGAGGTGATCGGCCCGTCCGACGCGGCCGGTACGACTCCGGAGGGACTGCTGATCTCCGCCGGGACCGGCGAGACCATGGCCGCCGCCTTCGGACTCGGGATCGGGTTCGGGGATGCCGTGGTGTCGCTCGGTGCTTCCGGGTCCGTGATGGCCGTACACCCCGAGGCGCTCGTCGACCAGAGCGGGATGATCACCTCGCTCGCCGACGCGACCGGGATGCATCTGCCGGTCGTCACCACACTCAATGCCGTACGGACCCTGCGCGGGGCCGCCGAGCTGCTCGGGCTGCCCGATCTGGAGAGTCTGTCCGAGCTGGCGATGAAGTCGACTCCGGGTGCGCACGGGCTGGTGTTCCTGCCGTATCTGGAGGGCGAGCGGACGCCGAATCTGCCGCACACCGCCGGGACGCTGGCCGGGCTGCGGCGGGAGTCGATGAAGGCGGAGCATCTGGCGCGGGCCGCGTTCGAGGGCATGCTGTGCGGGCTCGCGGACGCGCTGGACGTGCTGCGCGGGCGGGGTGTGGCGGTGCGGCGGCTCTTCCTGCTCGGGCCGGCCGCCGAACTGCCCGCCGTGCAGGCCGCGGCGCCCGCGCTCTTCGGGACCCAGGTCGTCGTACCGCAGCCCGCCGACTACGCGGCGATCGGTGCCGCCCGGCAGGCCGCGTGGGCGCTCGGTGTCTCCCAGGGCACCCTCGACCCGCGCACCCCGCCGCCCTGGCAAGGTCCGGTCGCGCAGGTGCTGGAGCCGGGTGACGAACTGGCCGTAGGGCAGGCCGTGCGCCAGCAGTACGTGTCCGTACGGGAACAGACCCATCCGGGGGCGTTCCGGTCGTAGGAGTTCATGCGTTCCGCTCTTAAGGGTTCATAAGGGCGCATGTGGCACTGCTCTTGGCTTAATCAGTTGAGGTAACGCGGGTGGAGTGTCGGACGATGGGGGGCGAGGGGGCAGACCGCCCACCCCCCACCCGCCGACTCCGAGAGACCCAGCGTGCTCATACGACTTCTGCGGACCTATCTCAGGCCCTACAGGAAACCCATCGCCCTGCTGGTGCTGCTGCAGTTCCTGCAGACCTGCGCCACCCTCTACCTGCCCACCCTGAACGCGCACATCATCGACAACGGTGTCGTGAAGGGTGACACCGGTTACATCCTGTCGTTCGGTGCCCTGATGATCGGGATCTCGCTCGTCCAGGTCGTCTGCAACACCGGTGCCGTCTACTTCGGCGCCCGCACCGCCTCGGCGGTCGGCCGGGACATCCGGGGTGCCGTCTTCGACCGGGTGCAGTCGTTCTCGGCCCGCGAGGTCGGTCACTTCGGCGCGCCGTCGCTGATCACCCGTACGACCAATGACGTGCAGCAGGTCCAGATGCTGGCCCTGATGACGTTCACGCTGCTCGTGTCGGCGCCGATCATGTGCGTCGGCGGGATCATCCTGGCGCTCGGTCTGGACGTGCCGCTGTCGGCGGTGCTGATCGCGGTGGTGCCGACGCTGACCATCTGCGTGACGATCATCGTGCGGCGGCTGCGCCCGCTGTTCCGGGCGATGCAGGTGCGCCTGGACTCGGTGAACCGGGTGCTGCGCGAGCAGATCACCGGCAACCGTGTCATCCGCGCCTTCGTCCGCGACGAGTACGAGAAGGACCGGTTCCGGAAGGCCAACTCCGATCTGACCGAGATGCAGCTGAAGACGGGCAACCTGCTCGCGCTGATGTTCCCGGTGGTCATGACGACGGTGAACCTGTCGTCGATCGCGGTGGTCTGGTTCGGCGCCCATCGCATCGACAGCGGCGGGATGCAGATCGGTGATCTGACCGCGTTCCTCGCCTATCTGATGCAGATCGTGATGGCCGTGATGATGGCCACCTTCATGTTCATGATGGTGCCGCGCGCGGAGGTCTGTGCCGAGCGCATCGAGGAGGTCCTCGACACCGAGTCCAGTGTCGTACCGCCGCTCGCGCCCGTCACCGAGCTGCGCCGGCACGGCCATCTGGAGGTCCGCGGGGTCGGCTTCTGCTACCCGGGCGCCGAGGAACCCGTACTGAAGTCCATCGACCTGGTGGCCCGCCCGGGCGAGACGACGGCCGTGATCGGCTCGACCGGCAGCGGAAAGTCCACCCTTCTGAGTCTGGTCCCGCGCCTGGTTGACGCGACCGACGGCGAGGTCCTCGTCGACGGAGTCGCCGTGTCGACCATCGACCCGGTACTGCTCGCCAAGACGGTCGGCCTGGTCCCGCAGAAGCCGTACCTCTTCGCGGGCACGGTCGCGACCAACCTGCGCTACGGCAACCCGGACGCGACGGACGAGGAGCTGTGGCACGCGCTGGAGGTGGCGCAGGCCAAGGGCTTCGTCGAGGGGCTGGAGAACGGGCTCGACTCCCCCATCGCTCAGGGCGGTACGAATGTCTCCGGCGGTCAGCGGCAGCGGCTCGCGATCGCCCGGACGCTCGTGCAGCGGCCGGAGATCTACCTCTTCGACGACTCCTTCTCCGCCCTCGACTACGCGACCGACGCGGCACTGCGGGCGGCCCTCGCGCACGAGACCGCCGAGGCGACCGTGGTGATCGTGGCGCAGCGGGTGTCGACCATCAGGGACGCCGACCGGATCGTCGTACTCGACGAGGGACGGGTCGTGGGGACGGGCCGCCATCACGAGCTGATGGCGGCCAACGAGACCTATCGGGAGATCGTGCTCTCCCAGCTCACGGAAGCGGAGGCTGCCTGATGGCCGGGCCCATGGGGCGGATGATGGCCGGGACGGGCCCCGACGCCCGTTCGATGGACTTCAAGGTGTCCGGCAAGCGGCTGATCAGTCAGTTCAAGCCGGAGCGGCTGACCATCGGCATCCTGCTGGTGTGTGTGGTGATCAGCGTCGGGCTGAACGTGGTGGGGCCGAAGATCCTCGGCAACGCCACCGACCTGGTCTTCGCGGGCATCATCGGGCGGCAGATGCCGGCCGGGACGACCAAGGCGCAGGCCCTCCAGGCGATGCGCGACCGGGGCCGGGGCTCGATCGCGGACATGCTGCAGAGCACGGACTTCACACCGGGCAAGGGCATCGACTTCACCTCGGTGGGTCATGTGCTGCTGCTCGCGCTGGGCACGTTCCTGGTGGCCGGGCTGCTGATGGCGGTGGCGACCCGGATGGTCAACCGGGCGGTCAACCGGACCATGTTCCGGCTGCGCGAGAACGTGCAGACGAAGATGTCCCGCCTCCCGCTGTCGTACTTCGACAAGCGGCAGCGCGGTGAGGTGCTCTCGCGCGCGACCAACGACATCGACAACATCGGGCAGACGCTCCAGCAGTCGATGGGCCAGCTGATCAACTCGGTGCTCACGATCATCGGTGTGCTCGCGATGATGTTCTGGGTGTCCTGGCTGCTGGCGCTGGTCGCGCTGGTGACCGTGCCGCTGTCGTTCCTCGTCGCCACCCGCATCGGCAAGCGCTCGCAGCCGCACTTCGTGCAGCAGTGGCGCTCGACGGGCAAGCTCAACGCGCACGTCGAGGAGATGTACACCGGGCACAACCTGGTGAAGGTGTTCGGGCGGCAGGACGAGTCGGCGCAGCTGTTCGCCGAGCAGAACGACGCGCTGTACGAGGCGGGCTTCAAGGCGCAGTTCAACAGCGGGATCATGCAGCCGCTGATGATGTTCGTGTCGAACCTCAACTACGTGCTGGTCGCGGTCGTGGGCGGCCTGCGGGTCGCGTCCGGCGCGCTCTCCATCGGTGATGTGCAGGCCTTCGTCCAGTACTCGCGCCAGTTCTCGATGCCGCTGACGCAGGTCGCCTCGATGGCGAACCTGGTCCAGTCGGGCGTCGCCTCGGCCGAGCGGATCTTCGAACTCCTCGACGCCGAGGAGCAGTCGGCCGACCCGATGCCGAGCGAGCGCCCCGAGGAACTGCGCGGCCTGGTCGCCCTGGAGCACGTCTCCTTCCGCTACGACCCCGACAAGCCGCTCATCGAGGACCTCTCGCTGACGGTGGAACCGGGCCACACGGTCGCGATCGTCGGCCCGACCGGCGCCGGCAAGACCACCCTCGTGAACCTCCTCATGCGGTTCTACGAGGTCTCCGGCGGCCGGATCACCCTCGACGGCGTGGACATCGCGCGGATGTCCCGCGACGAACTCCGCGCCAATATCGGCATGGTGCTCCAGGACACCTGGCTGTTCGGCGGCTCGATCGCCGACAACATCGCGTACGGCGCGTCGCGGGAGGTCACCCGGGGCGAGATCGAGGAGGCTGCGCGGGCGGCGCACGCCGATCGGTTCGTCCGTACGCTGGCCGACGGCTACGACACCGTCATCGACGACGAGGGCACGGGCGTCAGCGCCGGTGAGAAGCAGCTCATCACCATCGCGCGGGCGTTCCTGTCCGACCCGACGATCCTCGTCCTCGACGAGGCGACGTCCTCGGTCGACACGCGCACCGAGGTGCTGATCCAGAAGGCCATGGCCAAACTCGCCCACGGGCGTACCTCGTTCGTGATCGCGCACCGGCTCTCCACGATCCGGGACGCGGACACGATCCTGGTCATGGAGAACGGCGCGATCGTCGAACAGGGCGCGCACGCGGACCTGTTGGCGGCGGACGGGGCGTATGCGCGGCTGTACAAGGCGCAGTTCGCGCAGGCGGTGGCGGAAGTGGACTGAGGTGGCACCCCGCGCCCCGAAAGGGGCGCGGGGAACTGCGCGGCCAGCCCCCACCGGACCCGCACCCGGCATCAGTCCAGATAACCCCTGAGCTGATCCGCAAATGCGTGGTCCCTCAGCTTGTTCAGAGTCTTCGACTCGATCTGCCGGATCCGCTCCCGGGTAACCCCGAAGATCCGCCCGATCTCCTCCAACGTGCGCGGACGCCCGTCAGCCAGCCCGTACCTGAGCTGTACGACCTTCCGCTCCCGCTCCCCCAGCGTCGACAGCACCGCCTCCAGGTGCTGGCGCAGCAGCAGGAACGCCGCGGACTCCACGGGGCTCGTCGCGTCGCCGTCCTCGATGAGGTCGCCGAGGGCGACGTCGTCCTCCTCGCCCACCGGCGCGTGCAACGACACCGGTTCCTGGGCGAGCCGCAGGACCTCGCTGACGCGTTCGGGCGCGAGGTCGAGGTGGTCGGCGACCTCTTCCGGGGTCGGCTCGTAGCCGCGCTCCTGGAGCATCCGGCGCTGGACGCGGACGACCCGGTTGATCAGCTCGACTACATGCACCGGGACGCGGATCGTGCGGGCCTGGTCGGCGAGGGCGCGGGACATGGCCTGGCGGATCCACCAGGTGGCGTAGGTGGAGAACTTGTAGCCGCGGGCGTAGTCGAATTTCTCGACTGCCCTGATGAGGCCCAGGTTTCCCTCCTGGACGAGGTCGAGCATGGTCAGTCCGCGCCCGACGTACCGCTTCGCGACGGAGACGACGAGCCGCAGGTTCGCCTCGATGAGACGGCGCTTGGCCATCCGTCCCATGACGACCAACTTGTCCAGGTCGAGGGCGAGTTGGCTGTCCAGGTCGAAGGCGCTCCCGAGCCGTTCCTCGGCGAACAGGCCGGCCTCGACGCGGCGGGCGAGTTCGACCTCCTCGGCCGCGGTGAGCAGGGGGATGCGGCCGATCTCACGCAGGTACTGGCGGAACAGGTCCGAGGAGGGGGCGCCGGTGTCGGCGACCCGGCCGCGGGGCCGTTCGTCGGGCTCGGGGGCCTCGGCGGTCTCCACCGCTTCGGCCGGCGGTTCTTCGAGCTCGGGCGGGTTCTCCGGGTCCGCGTTTTCGGGGTGGTGCGCGGCACGGCTCTGCGGGGGGACGGTCGCGAGGACATCGGTCTCCGCTTCCGGTTCCGCGCCGTCCGTCGTGCTGGTCTCGGTCTGGTCGAGGGTCTGGGTCTGCACGGGGGCGACCTCCAGGATGATCGCTGCCAGGGGGTACGGCAGCGGTTCTTCGGGGGCGGAGTCGGCGGCCTCACCGCTGTCCGTCCCGTACTCGATGAGCGGAACCGCGGGGGTGAAGGACCCGCTGGGGACGGATCGGCCGCGCTCCGAGGACTCAGGCACCGGAACCCAGTGTGGAGTACGACACATCGCCGCCACGAGGGGCGTGCGGTGACTTTTTGAGTCCGTTCCGTAACTACGCGCTCAGAGCGCTGAGGCGCCGTGCACCTGGAGTGCCTGGTCGTACTGCTGAAGAACCCACAACTCGTTCTGTACGGCGGCCAGTTCCGCCGAGTCTCCATGGCTGCCGAGGCGGGTGAGCGTGCCCTGGATGTCGTGGATCCGGCGCACTACGGCTCTTCGGCGGACGGTGACGAGCTGCTCGCCCGCGTAGTTCTCGTCGACCGTGCGGCGCAGGATCGCCTCCACCGCGAGCTCGGTGACCATCGCGCGGACCGCGTCGTCCGGTGCCGCCTCGCGGACCCGGACGAGATAGTCCTGGGGGTCCTGGAGGCCGTACTCGGCGCCGCCCGCCTCGATGATCGCCTCGCGTACGGCCGCGTAGGGCGGGGCCGTGAACTCGTCGACGCCGTACGCGTCGAAGGCCGGGGAGACCAACTCGGGTCGCTGGAGGGCGAGTTTGAGGAGTTCACGTTCGGTGGCGAAGACCGGGTTGCGGAGGGTGAGGGCGGGGCCGCCGGTGGGAGGGCGGGGAGTGGTGTCGTACTGCTGCTGGGCGCTGCCTCTCGCGGGCGCGGGGCCCTTGCCGCCGCGGTCGCGGGCCCAACGGGCCAGCTGGGCAACGCGCTTGACGACGAACTGGGTGTCGAGGATGCCGAGCATGCCGGCGAGCTGGACGGCGACCTCGTGCTGGGCGCCGCTGTTCTTGATGCGGGCGACGATCGGGGCGGCCTCGTCCAGGGCGGAGGCGCGGCCGGCGGGGGTGTCGAGGTCGTAGCGGACGACGATCTGGCGGAGCGCGAACTCGAAGAGCGGGGTACGGGGTTCGACGAGGTCGGCGACCGCCTCGTCGCCCTTGGCGAGGCGCAGCTCGCAGGGGTCCATGTTGTCCGGAGCGATCGCGATGTAGGTCTCGGCGGCGAACTTCTGGTCGTCCTCGAAGGCGCGCAGGGCCGCCTTCTGACCGGCCGCGTCGCCGTCGAAGGTGAAGATCACGCGCGCCGAGCCGTTGTCCATCAGGAGCCTGCGGAGGATCTTGATGTGGTCGGTGCCGAAGGCCGTGCCGCAGGTGGCGATGGCGGTGGTGACTCCGGCGAGATGGCAGGCCATGACGTCCGTGTAGCCCTCGACGACGACCGCGCGGCTGGACTTGGCGATGTCCTTCTTCGCGAGGTCGATGCCGTAGAGGACCTGGGACTTCCGGTAGATCGCGGTGTCGGGCGTGTTGAGGTACTTCGGGCCGTTGTCCGACTCGTAGAGCTTGCGGGCGCCGAAGCCGACGACCTCGCCGCCGATGTCGCGGATCGGCCACATCAGGCGGCCCCGGAAGCGGTCGATGGGGCCGCGGCGGCCCTCCTGGGAGAGGCCGGAGAGGAGGAGCTCCTTGTCGGTGAAGCCCTTGCCGCGGAGGTAGCGGGTGAGGTGGTCCCAGCCCTGGGGGCTGTAGCCGACGGAGAAGTGCTCGGCGGCGGACTGGTCGAAGCCGCGCTCCGCGAGGAACTTGCGGCCGGTGTCCGCCTCGGGGCCGACGGCCAGCTGCTCGACGTAGAAGTCGGCGGCGGCCTTGTGGGCCTCGACCAGGCGGATGCGCTCGCCGCGCTGGTGGGAGGGGTTGTACCCGCCCTCCTCGTACCGCAGCGTGATGCCGGCCTGGGCGGCCAGGCGCTCGACCGACTCCGAGAAGGTGAGGTGGTCGACCTTCATCACGAACGTGATGGTGTCGCCGCCCTCCTGGCAGCCGAAGCAGTGGAAGAGACCCTTGCTCGGGCTGACCTGGAAGGACGGCGACTTCTCGTCGTGGAACGGGCAGAGACCCTTGAGGTTGCCGCCGCCCGCGTTCCGCAGCTGGAGGTACTCGGACACCACGGCGTCGATCGGGACCGCGTCCCGAACCGCCTTCACGTCCTCGTCGTTGATCCGTCCTGCCACGCGTGAATTCTACGGGGCCGGACTGACACCAGTGACGACGAGGACGTCTAGGACCCCAGGCTGTCCAGCGGAACGTGTGGGTCCGCCAGTGCCTCGGTGTTCACCTGTGTCCTGGAGCGGATGAGCTGCTGGATGGGCTCTGTGACGTCCCACACATTCACGTTCATCCCGGCCAGCACGCGTCCCTCCTTCAGCCAGAAGGCGATGAACTCGCGCTTGCCCGCGTCTCCCCGGATCACCACTTCGTCGTAGGAGCCCGGGGGCGCCCAGCCGGAGTACTCCATACCCAAGTCGTACTGGTCGGAGAAGAAATAGGGCACGCGGTCGTAGGTGACGTCCTTGCCGAGCATCGCGCGGGCCGCCGCCGGGCCGCCGTTGAGGGCGTTGGCCCAGTGCTCCACCCGCAGCCGGGTGTCGAAGAGGGCGTGGTGGAAGGCGGCCACGTCACCGGCGGCGTAGATGTCGGGGTCGGAGGTGCGCAGCCGTTCGTCCACCGCGATGCCGCCGCCGTGCGCTCGGTCGGCCAGCTCCAGGCCGGCCGCCTCGGCGAGCGCGGTGCGGGGGGCGGCGCCGATGGCCGCGAGGACGTCGTGCGCGGGGTGCTCCTCGCCGTCGTCGGTGCGGGCCGCGAGGACCATGCCGTCCTGGCCGACGATCTCGGTGAGCCGGGCGCCGAAGTGGAAACGCACGCCGTGGTCGGCGTGCAGATCGGCGAAGAGCTGGCCGAGTTCGGGGCCGAGGACTCCGTGCAGCGGGGTCTGCGAGGGTTCTACGACGGTCACCTCGGCGCCGTACTCGCGGGCCGCCGCCGCGACCTCCAGGCCGATCCAGCCGCCGCCTGCGATCACCAGATGGCCGTTGTCCCGGCCCAGGGTGGCGAGGACGCCCTTGAGGCGCTCGGCGTGCGAGAGGCGGCGCAGATGGTGGACGCCCGCGAGGTCCGTGCCCGGGATGTCGAGGCGGCGGGGCTCGGCCCCGGTGGCGATGAGCAGTTTGTCGTAGCGGACAAGGGTGCCGTCGTCTCCGAAGTGGACCGTCTTCGCGCTGCGGTCGATGTTGTCGACGGTCTGGCCGAGGTGCAGCTCGATGTCGTTGCGCGCGTACCAGGCGGGTTCGTGGACGAAGACGCTGTCGCGCTCCTCCTTGCCGAGGAGGTAGCCCTTGGACAGCGGCGGGCGCTCGTACGGGTGGTCGCGTTCGTCGCAGATCAGTATCACGCGGCCGGTGAAGCCCTCCGCTCGGAGCGCCTCGGCCGCCTTGGCGCCGGCCAGGCCTCCTCCGACGATGACGAATGTCTGATCCGCGTCGACCACTTGATGCCTCCTCGTAAGGGTGCCGCCATATGCGAGCGTCCCGCACGCAGCGTGATGCGGGAAGGGGGTGTGGCCCGATCAGGCCACGGAGGGTCACATTCGGGCTTGTTTCGCGTCACTGTGCCCCAGCGATGTGAGGTGCGCGTGAAGAGACCGCGCCGAGGCGTCGGTCAATGACGCGATCTGATCGACGATCACCCGCTTGCGGGCGCGGTCGTCGGGCGCCTCGTCGAACTGGGCGCGGAACTGCGGCTCCAGACCGTCCGGGGCGCGGGCCGTGAGCACGTGGGCCAGTTCGGCGACCACGATGCGCTCGTCGGCGCGGATGCGTTCCTGCTCGGCGCGCTGCATGACGTACCGGTCGGCGACCGCCTTGAGGACCGCGCACTCCAGCCGTGCCTCGTGCGGTACGACGAGTTCGGCGTCGTAGCGGGTGAGGCGGCCGGTGCCGTACCTCGCGCGCGTGGCGGCCTCGGCGGCCAGGCAGAAGCGGCCGATGAGCTGGCTGGTGGCGTCCTTGAGGCGGGCCTGCGCGACCGCCGAGCCGTCGTAGCCGTGCGGCCACCACGGCTGGTTCTGCAGTCGGTCCAGCGCCTCGGCGAGTTCGTCGGGGGCCGTGTCCTCGGGGACGTAGCGGCCGATGGCCACCTTGAAGATCTCCTGGCGTTCCGGTTCGGCGTGCAGGCAGTTGGGGTCGATGTGGCCCGCGTGCAGACCGTCCTCGACGTCGTGCACGGAGTACGCCACGTCGTCCGACCAGTCCATGACCTGTGCCTCGAAGCAGGTGCGGGTGCCGGGGGCGCCCTTGCGGACCCAGTCGAAGACCGGTCTGTCGTCCTCGTAGACGCCGAACTTGGGGGACTTGGGGTCGGTGGGGTGCGCGCCGCGCGGCCAGGGGTATTTGGTGGCCGCGTCGAGGGTGGCCCGGGTGAGGTTGAGGCCGACGCTCACCAACTCGCCGGTCGTGTCGCTTTTTACGAAGCGCTTCGGTTCGATGCGCGTGAGGAGTCTCAGGGACTGGGCGTTGCCCTCGAAGCCGCCGCAGTCGTCCGCGAATTCGTTCAGTGCCTGTTCGCCGTTGTGGCCGAAGGGAGGGTGGCCGAGGTCGTGGGAGAGGCAGGCGGCTTCGACGAGGTCGGGGTCGCAGCCGAGGGCTGCGCCCAGCTCTCGGCCCACCTGGGCGCATTCCAGGGAATGGGTGAGGCGGGTGCGGGGGCTGGCGTCCCAGGCCTGGCTGCGGGTTCCCGGTGTGACGACCTGGGTCTTGCCGGCCAGGCGACGGAGGGCGGCGGAGTGCAGTACGCGGGCGCGGTCGCGTTGGAAGGCGGTGCGGCCGGGGCGTTTGTCGGGCTCTGTTGCCCAGCGGTCGACTGACGTCGGGTCGTATGCGGGGGTTGGTGCTGTGCCGTCCATGCTTCGACAGTAAGCCGCAGCAGTGACAATTCGGGAGTTGCGGGGCGCCTGTGCGTCTGCCGGGTGCGGTTCGGCTGCGGGTGCGGGTGCGTTGTGGCCGGTCGCGCAGTTCTCCGCGCCCCTAGGTCGGCTGCTCCTGCCCGCGTATCAAGCTGACGCCAGTTCCGGTTCCGTGCTGGCCGTCGTCGCCATCGCCTGGTCGTAGCGGTGGAGGACCAGCCTCGCCATCGCGGGGTGGGCTCCCAGGGGCGCCGACGCGATCCACGGGGCCGCCTCCGCGCACTGTGTCGCGAAGCGGCCGGGGGCCGTGAAGCAGGACGCCACCGCCACCCGGTGGCGGCCTCGGGCGGCCAGGGCGCGGACGGCTGTCTGGACCGTGGGGGTCGACGCCGAGGCATAGGCGGGGATCACGGGGACTCCCAGGCGGTCGGCGAGGAGTTGGGCCGTGTGGTTGGTGTCCAGTTTGGAGTCCGGGTCGCGGGAGCCCGCTGCGGCCAGGACCACGGCGCTCCCCCGGCGGGACTGCTCGTCGGTCCTCGTGCGCCAACCGGCCTCCACCAGGCGGTCGTAGAGGGTCTCCACGAGGAGGGGGTGCGGGCCCAGAGGGGGTGCCACGCGCGTGCGTGCCGGTGTCTCGGCGGCCAGTTCGGGGATGTCGCGCTTGACGTGGTAGCCGCGGGCCAGGAGGAGGGGGACGAGGACGGCGTCCGTGGGACCGAGTGCGGTGAGGGTGTCCGTCAGGCGGGGCTCGTTGAGTTCGATGTGGCCCAGGTGGACGGGGAGGCCCGGGCGCAGTTCACGGACGCGGTCCATGAGGGCTCGTACGGTGCTCAGGGCGCGCGGGTCGCGGCTGCCGTGCGCGACCAGGACGAGCGCGGGCGGACCGGGGCGGCGGCTGCCGTTCAGGGAGACGAGGCTGAGCTGGCTGGCGAGCTGACTGCTGATCCGGTTCATGAGATGCGCCGTACTGTCGAGGGTCGTGGACTCGTCGTGGGGATGATGCGACGCCGTCATGAAGAGATGGTGGCGGCAGGACGTTGCCGTGCCGTTGCACCGGAATGACGGGGGTTTTCCGGTCGTTCACGATGGGGTGCGGGGGGTGTGTGAGGTGAGGTGACCTGCGGATTCCGCGTCCGCAGTGAAGCCGGTCACACTGCCGGCGGCGAACCGGAGCGGGTTACGGCGCGTCTGTGACTGTCGAAACCGAACGGTGAGGGGCCCTTGCATGCGTCGCCTGAAACTCCGCAGACCTCGGCTGCCACGCACCCGTGCCGGGTGGCGGCGGCTCGTGCAGGGGGTGGCTCTCGGGTGTGTCCTCGCGCTGCTTCCGGCGACCTGGCTGTGGGTGGCGACGGCGGACCGGCTGCGGACCCTTCAGGACGCGCCGCACACCGATGTGGCCGTGGTCTTCGGGGCCGGGCTGTGGGACGGCGAGCCGTCGCCGTATCTCGCGCACCGGCTGGACGCGGCGGCCACGTTGTACCGGGAGGGCCGGGTGAAGGTCGTCCTGGTGACCGGTGACAACAGCCGCAAGGACTACGACGAGCCGGACGCGATGCGCGTCTACCTGGCGAAGCACGGGGTGCCACGCGCGCGCGTGGTGACCGATTACGCCGGCTTCGACACCTGGGACTCCTGTGTCCGCGCCAAGAAGATCTTCGGCGTCGGCAGGGCCGTGCTCATCAGCCAGAAGTTCCACATCCGGCGGGCGGTCGCGCTGTGCGAGGCGGCGGGGGTCGACTCGTACGGCGTCGGGGTCGACGAGGCGCACAACGCGACCTGGTACTACGGCGGTACCCGCGAGGTGTTCGCGGCGGCCAAGGCCGCGCTGGACGTGGCGATCCGTCCCGATCCGCAGTTCCTCGGCCCGAAGGAGACGGGGGTAGCGCGGGCGCTGGCCTCCGGCGGCAACTGAGGCTCGTTCGACAATCGTTCAGCGGCGGCAGCGCCAGTCGCCGTCCTCGATCGGTTTGCCGTGGGTGCGCAGGGCCGCGGTGACGGCGGGAGCCGCGAGGTACACCCAGGCGCGTACCGCCGTGCCGTCGGCGTCGCGGGTCACCGGGCGTTCGACGCGCTCGTAGAGGTTGCGCGGGTCGCCGGGGGCGTAGTCCTCAAGCCGGTCGAGGGCGAGGAGGAGTCGGGGGTAGGACGCGGGGCGCGCGGTGACGAGTTCGCCGACGACCACCGAGCCGGGGTCCTCGACGGCATACGGGTAGCCGGGGCCTTCGTAGAGGGCGGCACCGTGCAGGCGTCCCGGTTCCTCCGACTCCGTGTGGCCGCGCAGGAACAGGTCGTGGTTGGGCTCGCCGGGGCGGAGGGTGCCGTAGACGAAGAAGGGGAGGGGCGTCGCCATCGCTCTCCGGTTCTTTGCACGCGCTATGGACATGACATGTCATGACCCTTTAAATCTCATTCAACATCAACGCAGCCCCCACACCCCCCACTTGCGTTCTTGAGGAGACCGATGCGTCGGACACGGCACGTTCATGGTTCCCGTCTCGCCACGGCCGGTATCGCGGCCGGCGCCGCGACCCTGCTGGCCGCCACCCTCTCCCCCACCGCCCACGCCGTCGACCGGCCGACCCGGTCCACCGCGATCGCGAACGCCGCGTCCGCGCTGGTGGCCCATGCCGCGAGTCTGGGGCTGACCGCCTCGGAGGGCACGTCGGTCCGGGACGTCATCGTCGACCCGGACGGCACGCAGCACGTCCGCTACGACCGGACGTACCGTCAGCTCCCGGTGCTCGGCGGTGACTTCGTGGTCCATCTGGCTCCGAACGGGAGTTATCGGAGCGCCGACCGTGCGACCCGCACCTCCATATCCCTGGCGACCGTCACACCGAAGGTGGCCGCTCCGAAGGCGGCGGACCTGGCGGTGAACGCATTGCGGGCGGCCCATCTCGGCGAGGCGCTCAAGAACGTGACCGCCAAGCCCCAGCTGATGGTCGACGCCCTTCACGGCGCCCCGAAGCTCGCCTGGCGGACCGACGTCGTCGCCAAGGACTCGCTCGGCAACCCGGTCGCCCGCACGGTGCTGACCGACGCCCGCACCGGCGCCCGGATCGACGCCTGGGACAGTGTGGAGACGGCGACCGGCGACGGGCAGTCGCTGTACAGCGGGACGGTGCCGCTGGAGACGACGCTGTCGGGATCCACGTACCAGCTCAAGGACGCGACGCGCGGCGGGACCTACACCGGTGACGCGGCGAACAAGACCGACCTGTGCATCCTCGGCATCTGCATCAGCCGGGCGCCGTCCACGGTCTTCACGGACGCCGACAACCACTGGGGCACGGGCGCGACTTCGGACCGTTCCTCGGCCGCGGTGGACGCGCAGTACGGCACGAACGAGACCTGGGACTACTACAAGAACATCCACGGCCGCAACGGCATCGCGGGCGACGGAAAGGGCTCCTACAACCGGGTCCACTACGGCAACAGCTACAACAACGCCTTCTGGGACGACAGTTGCTTCTGCATGACGTACGGCGACGGTGACGGGACGCAGCTCGGTCCGCTGGTGGCGCTGGATGTCGCCGGGCACGAGATGACGCACGGCGTGACGTCGAAGACGGCGGCGCTGACGTACTCGGGCGAGTCCGGCGGGCTCAACGAGGCGACCTCCGACATCATGGGCACGCTGGTGGAGTGGTACGCCAACAACGCGTCCGACCAAGGGGATTACCTCATCGGCGAGAAGATCGTGCGGTCCGGCTTCGGGCGGTCGGCGCTGCGGTACATGGACAAGCCGTCCAAGGACGGCAACTCCGCGGACTGCTGGAGTTCGACGGTCGGAAATCTGGACGTCCACTACTCGTCGGGCGTCGCGAACCACTTCGCGTATCTCCTCGCGGAGGGCAGTGGCGCGAAGACGATCAACGGGGTCGACTACAACTCCCCCACCTGCAACGGCTCTTCGGTCGGCGGGATCGGCCGGGACAAGCTGGGGGCCATCTGGTACCGGGCACTGACGGTCTACATGACGTCCTCGACGAACTACGCCGGGGCCCGCACGGCGACGCTCAACGCGGCCAAGGACCTCTACGGCATGGGCAGTTCGGAGTACAACGCGGTGGCCGCGGCCTGGAGCGCGGTCAACGTGGGGTGAGACCCGGGTCACATGCGTCCATGTCACAGGGGAACGGGCCGTCTCGTCCCGTGGGTGTAGCCACTGACGACGACGGCCCACGGAGGGCATCATGGACGCACGACTCGACTACCTCGCCAGCGCGACCGCGAGCAGGGCCGCCAAGCAGTTCATGGCGGTCGGCAGGTCGCTCAAGAACTCCGAACTTCCCCCTCTGACCCAGGAGTTGGTGGCGCTGCGGGTCAGCCAGATCAACGGCTGCGCCGTCTGCGTCGACATGCACACCAAGGAGGCCGTCGCGGCCGGCGAGACCTCGGTGCGGCTGAACCTGGTCGCGGTGTGGCGCGAGGCCACGGTCTTCACCGAGGCCGAACGGGCCGCGCTGGAACTGGCGGAGGAGGGGACCCGGGTCGCGGACGCGGCCGACGGGGTGAGCGACGAGGTGTGGGCGCACGCCGCCAAGCACTACGACGACGAGCAGCTCACCGCGCTGGTCATCCTGGTCTCCTTCATGAACTCGGTGAACCGGCTGAACATCATCACCCGCCAGCCGTGCGCGGGCGACTACCAGCCCGGCATGTTCGGCTGAACCCGGCCGCACCCCCACCCGCACCGGCCAGGACGAGGAGATCCCGCGTGAGCGAAACCGACCGGAAGGCCCAGGAGTTCGAGGAGCTGCGACCGCTGCTGTTCTCGATCGCCTATCGGATCCTGGGCAGTGTGGGCGAGGCCGAGGACGCCGTGCAGGAGACCTGGCTGCGCTACGACGGCTCGGCGACCCGGCCCACCTCGGTCAAGTCGTTCCTGTCGGCCACGGTCACGCGGATCTCCATCGACGTCCTGCGTTCGGCGCGGGTACGGCGGGAGGAGTACGTCGGGCCGTGGTTCCCGGAGCCGCTGCTGAGTGACCCCTACCAGGATCCGGCGCGGTCGGTGGAGCTCGCCGACTCGGTGTCGATGGCGGCGCTCCTGCTGCTGGAGCAACTCAGCCCGCTGGAGCGGGCGGTGTTCGTACTGCGCGAGGTGTTCGCCTTCGGCTTCGACGAGATCGCCACGACCGTGGGGCGTTCGGAGTCGGCGTGCCGGCAACTGCTGGTGCGGGCCCGGCGGCACATGGCGGACAAGCGGCCCCGGTTCGCCGCGGACCGGCAGGAGCGGCAGGAGCTGGCGACCCGGTTCTTCGACGCGCTGAAGGACGGTGACGTGGGCGGGCTGCGTGAACTGCTCGCCGCCGACGTGCAGTTCGTCGGGGACGGCGGCGGAAAGGCCCCGCAGCTGGCCAAGGCCGTCATGGGCGCGGAGAACGTGGCGCGGGTGCTCGGCACGGTCTTCCCCTGGCTGATCCGGATCGATGTGTCGTTCGAGCCGCACGAGGTCAACGGCCAGCCCGGCGCGCTCTTCCGGGACCGCGACGGCAGGGTGCTCCACACCCTGGCCCTCGACGTGCTCGACGGTCGGATCCAGACCATCCGCGCGGTGATCAACCCCGACAAGCTCACCCACCTCGGCCCGGTCGCCGACGCCTGGGCCGTCGACCGCGAGCTGAGGCAGGCCAGGCGGCGGACGGGCTGACGGGCAGACCGACCGACTGGCTGACTGGCTGGCTGACTGACGTGACGAGCGTCAGCAGCGTCAGCAGCGTCAGGAAGAGAACGGCCTTCGCTCTCTCGCCTCCTTCAACGCCCGCCCCCACCAAACCAGTTGGTCGAGCTTCGCCTTCGCCGCCGCGTCCGGGGCGGCCGGGTCCTTGAGAAGGCCCCGGTCGTCGAAGGACGCGCCCGCGTTGTGGAAGGAGACGGTGTCGCGGACCGTGACGGCGTGGAGTTCGGCGAAGACCTGGCGGAGGTGTTCCACGGCACGCGGGCCGCCCGCGAGGCCGCCGTAGGAGACGAGGGCGACGGGCTTGGCGCGCCACTCGCCGTAGTGCCAGTCGATGAGGTTCTTGAGTCCTGCCGGGAAGGAGTGGTTGTACTCGGGGGTGAGGACGACGAAGGCGTCGGCCGAGGACAGTCTCGGGGTGATGCCGGCGAGGGCGGCGGTCGCCTCCGGGGTCGGGGCGAGGGTCGTGGGCAGATGACCGGTGTCGGCGACGTCGACGACCTGGAGCGTGAGGTCGGCGCGGTCGTTGACGTGGGTGAGAAGCCAGTCGGCGACGACCGGGCCGAAGCGGCCGATGGGGTCCCCCCGCTCGGGCGAAGTCGAGAGTGGGGGAGGTTGCTGCCGATGACGACGGTGACGGAGAGCGGAGCGGTGTCGGTGTCGGTGTCGGTGTCCATGCGGGCAGCCTGGTACCTCAACCATTCTTGAGGTCAAGCCCGGCCGGTCGTCACCCGTTCACACGCTCGGCGTGCGCCCTTCGGGTACTCCTTCGGGACGGGGTCCCCGTACCCCCATGACCTGCTGAAACAGCGGCGGAACGGGCCGCCGCGACCGCTCCCTGACACCCATTCACCACACTTCTGACGCGCGCTCAGGAAGCGGGCCCGGCCCGGTGCCACTTACCTCGGAAGGGCAGCCAACCACAGCTCGGAGGAGCACCGATGCGTCGTACGGCCCGTCTGTTGACCGGTACCGTGCTCGCCGTCGCCGCCGCGGGTCTCGCGACCGCACCGGCGTACGGCGGCGAAACCGGCAGCCTGGAGGTGTTCCCGTCGAACGCCGTGCCGGGCGGCGACGTCACGGTCAACACGGCCGCGTGCGGCGACGGCGGTACGGCCGCCGGGGACGCCAGCGCGGTGGGCGCCGGCACGTTCACGCTGGCGCCGAGCACGCACGAGGGCGACGCGATCGGACAGTTCAAGGTGCCGCCGAGCGCGCAGCCGGGGACGTACGAGATCGTCGCGAAGTGCACGGACGGCCGGCAGGTCTCCGGCGATCTGATGGTGACGCTGGCCTCGATGCGGCAGCAGGTGCAGCCGCGCGGAAGTGTGAAGACGGGGGTCGGTGGCGCCCTTGGCCCCGACCCCGTGCAGACCGCGGCCGGTGTGGCGGCTCTCGCCGTCGCCGCCGCGGGCGGTACCTGGCTCCTGCATCGCCGGGCGAGAGGCGACGGGATCTGACGGACACCCTCCGCTGTCCGTCCGCCGGTACCGCAAGCCCCTCCCCCTCCGGGTCCGACGCCCCTCGTGGCCCGGAGGGGGCGCGGGGCAGGCCCTGGTCACTGGAGAGGGGTGTGTGATGCGTCGTCGTAGATTCGGCAATACCGCGATAGGGGCCGTCACCGTGGGCGCCCTGTGCACGGGCGCCTGGCTGCTGACCGACGGCGGCGGGACGAACACGCCGCCGCAGCCGTCCGCTGCCGAGGCCCGCCCCGACCCGGCCGCCGAACGCGCTGCGGCCCGTGCGCTGCCGCCGTCGCCGCCGGACCGCATCCGTATCCCGGCCATCCATGTGGACGCCCCGCTGATGGGCCTCAGACTGACGAGCACCGGGAGCCTGGACGTGCCCCCGGCCGCGAAGAAGAACCTCGCCGGCTGGTACGAGTCCGGCACGACTCCCGGCGAGACCGGCACGGCGATCGTCGCGGGCCATGTCGACAACGCCGACGGACCCGCCGTCTTCTACGACCTCGGCGCCCTGAAGAAGGGCAACACCATCGAACTGGACCGGCTGGACGGCACCGTCGCGCTGTTCACGGTGGACGCGGTCGAGCTGTACCAGGCCAGCCACTTCCCCGACCAGAAGGTCTACGGCGCCGCCGAGCGGCCGGAGTTGCGAGTGATCACGTGCGGGGGCGGTTACTCGCGGTCGACGGGCTATCAGGGGAACGTCGTCGTGTTCGCGCACCTGACGGGCAGTCGCTAGCCGTCGAATCCGGTTACGGGACGCCGAGTTCGAAGAGGGCGTAGCCCGCGTACGACTGGCTCAGGTTCTCCGCGGTCGCCGTGTCCGAAGGCGTGGAGGAGGTCGCGGGCGGTGTCGTAACACCCGTGTTCCGACCGGTGGTTGCCGTGGCCGTGGCCGAACTCCCGGTCGTGGCGGGTGCCGTGGGAGTGTCCGAGGTCGTGGCGCCGGGGTCGGCCAGGGATGTCGTGGCGGACGAGGTGGGCGGAGCGGTCGGGGTCTCCCCCGGTGTCGGGGCCGATCCGGTGGACGTCGGGCTCGTCGCCGGCCTCGGGTGGGGCTCGGCGGGCTGGACCCGGGTCGGACCGGCGGGCAGCAGGAGCAGCCCGACGCCGACGACGGCGACGGCGAGGGCGCAGCCGACGGTCCTGCGCACCATCCTGGCGCGGCGACGGGCACGTACTCCCTCGTGGAGACGCTCGCGGTGGCGCGGCTCGAAGGGGACGGGCTCGTGTGTGTCGTGCATCAGCCGCGCCAACTGCCGCTCGAACGGATCCGTTTGATCCATGGGGTCCTCCTTCGCCGCGTCGGCTCGATGGCGTCGGTCAGGATCTGTCGCAGCCGCGCCACGCCCCGGGAGGCATGGGAGCGCGCGGTGCCCACCGGACACCCGCGCGCCTCCGCCACCTGGCCCTCGGGCAGGTCCTGGTAGTAGCGCAGCACCACGGCCGCGCGCTGGTTCGGCGACAGTTGGGCGAGCGCGGCCTCCAGCCGGGACCGCTCCGCCACGTCGGCGGACACGTCCACGGTCATCGCCCCCTCGGGCAGCCGGTCGACCGGTCGTTCACCCCACCAGCGCCGCCGGCCCGAGCGCGCCGCCGCGCGGACCATCACCTTGCGGACGTATGCCTCCGGCGCGTCCTGGGAGACCTTCGGCCAGACGAACCAGAGCTTGACCAAGGACTCCTGCGCCAGATCCTCGGCCCGATGCCGGTCGCCGCCGACGAGCAGGCGCGCGAGATGGAGGAGTACCGACCAGCGGGCCGCCACGAACTCCTCGAACTCACCCGCCTGCCCCTGCTCGATGCGCACTGTCTCTGCTCCCACTGGTTGCCTACACCGGGTAAAAGGCAGTGGGGCAGCGGCTGCGATGCACTTGGGTGCCGTGATCTGGATCACGGGGTGCGCGGCAGCGGGTTCGGCCGGGCTACGGCCTCTCAGGCGAGCCACTGCTGGTAGGCCAGGTTCGCCACGAGGGCGAAGACCACCGTCAGCAGGACGACCCGCACGAAACCGCTGCCCTGCTTCAGTGCCGTGTGTGCGCCGAGCATTCCGCCCGCGAGGTTGAACACGGCCATCAGCGCGGCGAGTTGCCACAGCACCGTGCCCTGCCGGGCGAACATCGCGAGGGCGCCCGCGGTGGTGCAGCAGTTGACGATCTTGGCGGTGGCCGAGGCGGTCACCAGGTCGAGGTGGAGCACGGCGGTGAGGGCGAGGACCAGCAACGTCCCGGTGCCGGGGCCGACGAGCCCGTCGTAGAAGCCGATGCCCAGGCCGGCGAGGCCGATCGCCGCGAGGACCTGACGGCGGGTGGCCGGGGCGGGGGCGGTGCCGAAGGCCGGGCACAGGATGACGAACGTGGCGACCGCGAGCAGGACGACCATGATCACCGGTTTGAGTACGTCGGTGCTCATGCCGGCCGCGAAGAAGGCGCCGGCCGAACTGCCTGCCAGCGCCGCGAGGCCGATGCGCACGGCGAGGGCGACGTTCACGGGTGCCTTGCGGGCGTAGGTCACTGCGGCGCCGGTCGTGCCGACGACGGCGACGGCCTTGTTGGTGCCGAGCGCGGCGGCGGCCGGGGTGCCGGCGGGCAGGCCGAGCAGCAGAACCGGGAGCAGAAGGAGTCCACCGCCGCCGACCACGGCGTCGATCCAGCCTGCCGCGAGGGCGGTGAGGCACAGGACGGCGACCGTGGTCAGCGATATGTCTCGCATGATCGCGACCCTGGGGACGGGATGCGTGTGCCGTCCGACCACTCGGGGGCGTTCAGAGCTTCAGCCCCCGTTCTCCAGATACCGCAGCACGGCCAGCACCCGCCGGTTTCCCGTCTCCGAGGGCGGCAGGTCGAGCTTCGAGAAGATGTTGGCGACGTGCTTCTCGACCGCGCGCTCGGAGACGGTGAACGCGGTGGCGATCGCGTGGTTGGTGCGGCCCTCCGCCATCAGGGCGAGGACCTCGCGTTCGCGCGGGGTGAGGGTGTCGAGGGCGGTGGACCGGCGGGCGGCGCCGAAGAGCTGGGCGACGACCTCGGGGTCGAGCGCGGTGCCGCCGGCGGCGACACGTTCCAGCGCGCCGACGAACTCGCCGATGTCGACGACCCGTTCCTTGAGGAGATACCCGAACCCGGCCGGGTTGCCGAGGAGTTGGGCCGCGTGGGTCGTCTCGACGTACTGCGAGAACAACAGCACGCCCATCGCGGGGTGTTGCTGCCGCAGTCGTACGGCCGCCCGTACGCCCTCGTCGGTCTGGGTGGGCGGGAGGCGGATGTCGACGACGGCGACGTCCGGGGCGTGGGCCGCGACGGCGGTCAGCAGGGACTCCGCGTCACCGACCGCCGCGACCACCTCGACGTCCCGCAGCTGGAGCAGCTGTACCAGGCCGTCGCGCAGGAGGGCCGAGTCCTCGGCGATGACGACGCGCATGCCACTCCGTTCACATCTGGGGGAGTTCGACGGTGACCACCGTAGGGCCTCCGCGCGGGCTGTCGCAGGTCAGTGTGCCGTCGACGGTACGGACCCGGGCCAGCAGGCCGGTGAGTCCGGACCCGGCGCCGAGGGTGGCGCCGCCCTGTCCGTCGTCGGTGACGCGCAGGCGCAGGACTCCGTCGCGGGCGGTGACGTCGACGGCGGCGGCCGTGGCCCGGGCGTGTTTCGTCGCGTTGGCGAGTAGCTCGGCGGCGCAGAAGTAGGCGATGGTCTCGACGGCCGGGGTGGGGCGGGTGCCGATGTCGGTGGTGAGGGTGACGGGGAGCGCGCTGTCGGCGGCGAGGGTGGTGAGCGCGGCGTGCAGGCCTTCGTCGAGTACGGGCGGATGGATGCCCTTGACCAGGTGGCGCAGGTCGGTGATGGCCTGGGTGGCGCTGCCCCGCGCGGTGTCGACCACGGCGAGCACGCGGTCGGGTCCGGCGTCGGCGGCGACCAGTTCGCGGATCATGGTGAGCTGCATGGCGAGGGAGACCAGCCGGGCCTGGGTGCCGTCGTGCAGATCGCGTTCGATACGGCGGAGGGTGGCCGCGGCGTCGTCGACGGCCCGGGCGCGGGTCTCCTCCAGGGTGCGGATACGGCGGGTCGCGGCGTCGGGGCCGAGCAGCACCGTCAGCAGGGCGCGGTGCGGGCCGAGGGCGTAACGGAGGAGGACGGGCGCGACGGCCAGCAACAGCAGTCCGGCCGCGAACGGGATCAACCACCTTGGCCAGGAGTCGAGTTGGAAGCCGAAGAACTCCAGTGACACATGGTGCACCGAGCCGTCGGTGCCGCTGTGCACCGTGTTGTAGTTCCAGCGCTTGAGCAGCGGGTGCAGGGTGAGCAGGACGCCGTATACGTATCCGATGACGACGGCCGCGTACGCGAAGACGGCCGTGAACGGTGTCAGCAGCGCGCAGCCGGCGGCCCGCCAGCCCGTCCGGTCCAGCAGTACGCCCCGCCGCCAGCCGAGGAGCCCGCTGCCACCGGGTACTCCCGGCGGTTCGATCTCCAGTCCGAGCAGCCGCCGCGCGAGCCCCCGCTGCAGCGTGCCGAGCGTCAGCGCGCCCCGCACGGTGACGGCCAGCAGCCACAGCCCGAGCGTGGTCACCGACAGCGCCCCGCCGAACACCAGCCCGACGAGGGTGAGGAAGAAGCCGGCCAGGGCGAGTGGGAGGGCGATCACGCCGTAGAGGACGGCGGCCAGCGCGCGGCGGCCGAAGGTGGCGACGGCGAGCGTTCGGAGGCGGGAGCGGGGGCTCGGCATGGGATCAACCTAGGAGAGGAGCGACCTGGCGACACGGAGCTGTACGGCGGTGAGACCCCGCACCACCCACGGCATCAGCAGCAGGAAGCCGATGCCGCCCAGGATCGCGTGGAAGGCCCAGGCCCCGGCGAAGGTGGGGCCGCCCCAGGCGCCGGCGTAGTCGTCGCCCGCGCGCAGCGGCCAGCCGAGGTTCAGGGGGACGATCGCCCAGCCGTAGACCGTGATGAGCGTGGTGAGGAGGTTGAGCGGGGCGGCGAGGAGTGCGTGCGTCAGGCCTCCCCCGCGTGCGGTGCCGGGAAGGTCCGTGCCCAGGAAGCGGTGGACGAGCCCCCGCTGCCAGCGGGCCGTGGGGGCGCCGAGGAGGGCCAGTGGGACGCACGCCACACCGACCGGGAGCGCGAGCACCGCGTACGCGGACCTGGCCCATGTCCTCGCGGTGAAGGGCTCCCGTACGGCCCGCCAGATCCGTACGGCCACGGTGTCGCGAACCTGTACGTGTCGGACACTGTCCATGGTGCTTCCCCCTGCGTGTGAGCTGCTGAAAACCGATGTCTCCAGCGTTCCGCCGCCGCCCGCCGTACACGATGGTGCCTGCACGGAAGTGCGGGGTTCGGTTAACCGAACCGGCACGGACCGGCCCGTCCTCACACTCCGCCCCCGGCGCACACCCGGAACCCTCACACCCCCCACGCGCTCCCGCTGAGGGCAGCGTTCCTCACGGGAAACAGATGTGATGCGGTCGGGTAACACCGAAGTCGCAGGCTCCTGGACATGACCTCGAATCCGCGTGTGGTGCCCACCATCGTGCTCGTCGGCCACGGCATGGTCGGTCAGCGCTTCCTCGAAGCGCTCGCCGAGCGCGGCCTGACCGCCACGCACCGTGTGGTCGTACTGTGCGAGGAGCCGCGCCCGGCCTACGACCGCGTCCGGCTCACCTCGTACTTCTCGGGCCGCACCCCCGAGGAACTGTCGCTCACGGACGCGGAGTTCATCAAGGACCACGGCATCGAGCTGTACGTCGGCGACCCGGCCGAGACGATCGACCGGGCGGCGCGGACGGTAACGGCCCGCTCCGGGCTGACAGTTGACTACGACACACTGGTCCTCGCCACCGGCTCGTACCCGTTCGTGCCGCCGGTGCCGGGCAAGGACTCCGACGGCTGCTTCGTCTACCGCACGATCGAGGACCTCCTCGCGATCGAGGAGTACGCGAAGTCGCGGGCCACGACGGGTGCGGTGGTCGGCGGCGGGCTGCTCGGCCTGGAGGCCGCCGGTGCGCTCAAGGGGCTCGGACTCTCCACGCACATCGTGGAGTTCGCGCCCCGGCTGATGCCGGTGCAGGTCGACGAGGGCGGTGGCGCGGCCCTGCTGCGCACCATCGAGGACATGGGCCTCACGGTCCACACGGGGACCGGTACGCAGGAGATCGTCGCCGGCGCGGACGGAGCCGTCGTCGGCATGAAGCTGTCGGACGGCTCCGAACTCGCCACGGACATGGTGGTGTTCAGCGCCGGTGTCCGCCCCCGCGACCAGCTCGCCCGGGAATCCGGGCTGTCGGTCGGCGAGCGCGGCGGCATCACGGTCGACGAGCAGTGCCGTACGGTCACCGACCCGCACGTCTTCGCGATCGGCGAGTGCGCACTGGCGGCGGACGGCCGGGTGTACGGCCTGGTGGCACCCGGATACGAGCAGGCGGAGACGGTCGCGGCGACCATCGCGCAGGACGAATCGGCGTTCACCGGCGCCGACCTGTCCACCAAGCTGAAGCTGCTCGGCGTCGACGTGGCGTCCTTCGGCGACGCGCACGGCGCCACCGCGGACTGCCTCGACGTCGTCTACTCCGACGCGCGGGCCGGGACGTACAAGAAGCTGGTGATCGGCCGGGGCGGCGAGCTGCTGGGCGGCATCCTGGTCGGCGACGCGGAGGCCTACGGCACGCTGCGCGCGTTCACGGGGTCCGTACCGCCGGTCTCCCCCGAGCAGTTGGTGCTGCCGGCCGGTTCCGGGGGAGCCGTCCAGCTCGGCCCGTCCGCGCTGCCCGACGAGGCGGTGATCTGTTCCTGCCACAACGTCACCAAGGGCACGATCCGCGGGGCGGTCACCGAGCACTCGTGCACCAGCGTGCCCGAGGTGAAGAAGTGCACCAAGGCCGGTACCGGCTGCGGAAGTTGCGTCAAGGTCCTCGGCCAGCTGGTCACCGCCGAGCTGGAGGCGAACGGCGTCGAGGTCGACAAGGGCCTGTGCGGCTGCTTCGCGCAGACCCGCGAGGAGCTGTACGAGATCGCCCTCGCGCTGCGCATCAACTCCTACCAGGACCTGCTGGACCGCTACGGCCGTGAGAACGGCCGGGGCGGCGACGGCTGCGAGATCTGCAAGCCGACGGTCGCCTCGATCATCGCGTCCCTCGCCCCGACGATCGGCGCGAGCGGTTATGTCCTGGACGGCGAGCAGGCGGCGTTGCAGGACAGCAACGACCACTTCCTCGCCAACCTCCAGAAGAACGGCTCCTATTCGATCGTGCCGCGCATCCCCGGTGGCGAGATCACCCCGGAGAAGCTCATCGTGATCGGTGAGGTGGCCCGCGACTTCGGCCTCTACACGAAGATCACCGGCGGTCAGCGCATCGACCTCTTCGGCGCGCGGGTCGAGCAACTCCCGCTGATCTGGGCCCGGTTGGTGGACGCCGGCTTCGAGTCCGGTCACGCCTACGGAAAGGCCCTGCGCACGGTGAAGTCCTGCGTGGGCCAGACCTGGTGCCGCTACGGCGTCCAGGACTCGGTCCGGATGGCGATCGACCTGGAGCTGCGCTACCGGGGACTGCGCTCCCCGCACAAGCTCAAGTCGGCGGTCTCCGGCTGCGCCCGCGAGTGCGCCGAGGCCCAGTCGAAGGACTTCGGCGTCATCGCCACCGCCAACGGCTGGAACCTGTACGTCGGCGGCAACGGCGGCGCGACCCCGCGCCACGCGGACCTGCTGGCACAGGACCTGTCCGATGCCGAACTGGTGCGTCTGATCGACCGGTTCCTGATGTTCTACATCCGTACGGCCGACCGCCTTGAGCGCACGAGCGTGTGGCTGGAGCGGATCCCGGGCGGCCTGGACCACATCCGCGAGGTGGTCGTGGAGGACTCGCTCGGCATCTGCGAGGAGCTGGAGTCGCTGATGGCCGCGCATGTCGCCGGGTACCGCGACGAGTGGGCCGAGACCATCAACGACCCCGAGAAGCTGGGCCGGTTCGTGTCCTTCGTGAACGCGCCGGACACCCCGGACCCGGTCGTCGGCTTCGTCCCCGAGCGCGACCAGATCAAGCCCGACCTGCCGCTGCTGACCATCGGCATGCGGCCCCAGCAGACCGCCGACGTCCTGGAAGGAAGCGCCCAGCGATGACCCTGGCTCCCGAGACGACCGACCTGAAGGTCCGACTCCGGCTCGAAGAGGGCTGGTTCGCGGTCTGCGACCTCAACCGGCTCATCCCCGGCCGGGGGGTGGCGGCCCTGCTGCCGGACGGCCGCCAGGTCGCCCTGTTCCGCGACCGCGCCGGCACCCTCTACGGCATCGACAACCGCGACCCCTTCAACGGCGCGGCCGTCCTCTCCCGCGGCCTCACCGGCACCCATCAGGGCCGCCCGTTCGTCGCCTCCCCGCTGCTCAAGCAGCGGTTCGACCTGATCTCCGGGGAGTGCCTGGACGACGCGTCGGTGCGGGTGGAGACGTACGAGGTGCGGGCGGGGTGACGCGCCGGCCGCCCGGCTCCCCCGCTCACCGGATCCGGCCGGTGCGCAGCGCGACCGTCAGCGCGGCGGTGCTCAACACGGCCGTGGCCGGCAGGTAGTAGCCCGGTGACACCGGAGAACCGGTCGCCTCGATGAGGGCCGCGGCGATCGTCGGTGTGAAGCCGCCGAAGAGCGCGACCGTCATGTTGAAGCTGAAGGACAGGCCCGTCGCGCGGGCCCGGGCCGGGAAGACGTCGGCCATCACCGACGGCAGCGTCAGTTCACCGAACTGCTGGTGGGGGCGCTGCGCGGAACCGGTCTCCCCGACCCCATTTCTTGACCGATCATTCCAGTCGGTTCTAGGCTGCGCCGCATGGCCAGGACCAAGGAGTTCGACCCCGAGGCCGCGCTGCGGGCAGCCTTGGAGCTGTTCTGGCGGCGCGGCTACGAGGCGACGTCGATGTCCGATCTCGTCGAGCACCTCGGCATCGGCCGGGCCAGCATCTACGCGACCTTCGGCAGCAAGCACGAGCTGTATCTGAAGGCGCTGGAGAGCTACGACCGGGCCGGACTCACGCCGATGGTGCGGGAGTTGTCCCAGCCGGGCCCCGCGCTGCCACCCGTGCGGGCGGTCGTACGACGCTACGCGGCCGAGGCGGCGGACGAGCAACTACGGCCGCTGGGCTGCCTGGTGACCAACACGGCGGCCGAACTGGCCCCGCACGACAGGGCCGCGACCCGGCTGGTCGAGCGCAACTGGGACCAGCTGGAGGCCCTACTGCGCTCGGCGTTGGTGCGGGCCCAGGCGCAGGGCGAGCTGCCCGCCGACCGCGATCCGCTCGCCCTCGCACGGATGCTGCTGGTGCTGATGCAGGGGCTGCGGGTGGTCGGCCGGGCGTCCGGGGACCCGGCGCGGGTGCGGGACGCGGCGGAGCAGGCACTGGCGCTGCTCGACTGAAGCCCCTGAAGCCCCTGAAGCCCCGGGCAACGCAAGGCGCCTTTTCACGTCCCCATACTGAACCGATCGTTCTTGAAAGAGGCCCGTTCATGAGCAACCGCTCCGGCAATCGTTCCGGCAATCGTTCCGGCAACCGCTTCTCCGGCAGGACCGCCCTCGTCACCGGGGCCGGGTCCGGCATCGGGCGGGCGATCGCCCTGGCGTTCGCTGCGGAGGGGGCGAACGTCGTAGTGGCCGGGCGGCGACGGGAACCGCTGGACGAGACCGTCGCCCTGATCGAGGCCGGGGGCGCCGGCGGGGCGGGGGCCGGGAAGGCCTTCGCGGTGGGCGCCGATGTGTCGAAGGCCGCCGACGCGGACGCGCTGGTGCGGGCGGCCGTAGACCGATACGGCTCGCTCGACGTGGCCGTCAACAACGCGGGCGTCTTCCGGGGCGGGCGGCCCCTCGCCGACCTCACCGAGGAGGACTGGCGCACACAGCTCGACATCAACGTGACCGGCGTGTTCCTGGCCCTGCGCGCCGAGATCGCGCGGATGCGGGCCCAGCCGTCCGGCGGTGCGATCGTCAACGTGGCGTCCACCTTCGGCATGCACACCAGCAGCCCCGGGGCCGCCGCCTACGCAGCGTCCAAGGCCGCCGTCGCGGTGCTCAGCAAGGGTGCCGCCGTGGACCACATCCGCGAGGGCGTCCGTATCAACGTGGTCAGCCCCGGCGCCACCGACACCCCCATGTCCCTGCGCCCCGGCGAGACGGAGACCGACCGCGCCGAACGTGTACGGGCCACGCTCCCCCTCGGCCGCATCTCCGCCACGGCCGAAATCGCTGCCGCGGTCCTCTACCTGGCCTCGGACGACGCGGCGTCGGTGGTGGGCACGGACCTGGTGGTGGACAGCGGAGCGACAGCCTGAACACCCGCCCCTACGGCTTGAGTTGGTCGTACACGACTCCCGTCAGCTCCTCCGATGCCGCCCAAAGCCGTTGCCCCATCGCGTCGTTGAGGGTCCACGGCGCCCGCCAGGAGCGGGCCGGCGCCCCGCGCCACATCGCGAGTCGCGGACCGTAGAAGGAATCGGGGCGTACGTCGGGCGCGGTCGCCGCGTAGAGGGAGGGCAGCGCACCGGCCTCCGCCGACTGGGCGAAGACCCGGTTGCCGAGTTCCATGGCCCGTTCCGCGGCCCTGCGCCCCTCCACCCTCGGCCCGGCGGTCTGGAGGTTGGTTGCGGCGTACCCGGGGTGGGCGGCGGTCGCGACCACCCCCGAACCGGCCGCCGCGAGCCGCCGCGCCAGTTCGTGGGTGAAGAGCAGGTTGGCGGTCTTGGACCGGGAGTAGGCAGTCCAACGCCTGTACCGGCGCTCGCTGTTGAGGTCGTCGATGTCGATGTTGGCGAGCGTGTGCATGAAGCTGGAGACCGTGACGATCCGGGCGTCCGGCGCGTCGAGCAGCGCCGGCAGCAGCAGCCCGGTCAGCGCGAAGTGCCCGAGGTGGTTGACACCGAACTGCGTCTCGAAGCCGTCCACCGTCGTGCCGTACGGCATCGCCATGACCCCGGCGTTGTTGACGAGCAGATCGAGCCGCTCGTACGGGAACGTGGCCGCGAACTCCCGTACGGAGCCCAGGTCCCCGAGGTCCAGCCGTCCGAACTGCGCCTCGGCGCCCGGCACTTCGGCGACGATCCGGTCGGCGGCCTCGCTCCCCCGCGCCTCACTCCGACACGCGAGCACCACCCGGGCACCCTTGCGGGCCAGCTCCCGTGCGGTGACGTAGCCGAGCCCGCTGTTGGCCCCGGTGACGACGGCGACCCGGCCGCGCTGATCGGGCACGGCCTTCTCGTTCCAACCGGACATGGGCGGCTCCTTCCGTCGACGTGTGAATCCCGGTGCACGAAGAGCGTACGAGAGCCGGACCGGCCCCGCCGTCCCCACGCCGAATGCCCCGACCATGACGGACCATCACAGCTTGGTCACTCACCCTTCACCTGCCCCGTCCCGGCGCTACGTTCCAGGCCACATCAGACACAGGGGGACGAGATGACCCATCCGTACGCGATGCCACCCGTACCACCGGCTCCCCAGCCGGACCGCCCCGCACCCCGCTGGGCCCGCAAGCGGTATGTGCTCCCGGCCCTCGCTCTGGCCCTCTTCGTCGGCGCCGGCATAGGCGCCTCCGGCCAGGACACGAAGAAGGACACGACGGCCGACGCGAAGCCGGCGGCGGCCAAGCCGCAGCCGACGACGACGGTCACGGCGACCGCGACGGAGACGGCGGCTCCGTCGCCCGCGCCCACGGTGACCGCGACGAAGACCGTCAAGGTCACCAAGACGGTCACGGCCGAGGCGGCAGCGGGCAGCGGCTCCGGGTCCGACAGCGGCTCCGATTCCGGCAGCGGCGGCAGCACCTACTACACGAACTGCACCGCGGCCCGCGCCGCCGGTGTCACGCCCCTCTACCTGGGCGACCCCGGCTACGACTCCCACCTCGACCGGGACGGGGACGGGGTCGCCTGCGAGTGACGGACGGCGGGGCAGCGGCGGGGGTCCGGGCAGTCGTACGCCCGGACCGGATGTTCCTGCCGTTCCGGGGTGCAGGCGCGGCGGCCGTGGGCTCGGTGTTCGCCTCGAAGAAGGGGGCCGCCCGGATGCGCGCGTTCATCGCGTCCAGGCTGGAGGGGCGACCCGAGTATCAGGCCCGTGCGAATCGCTTCGGCGGCGTGCGGCCGATGTCCGCGGCGATGGCCGGGTCCGGCCTGACCGGAAATGTCAACGCGAACTGACACCACCCCGGGTGATCTCTTGGAGTCGCTCAGCGGCTGAGATGGTCTAACGTCGCGGCATGATCTCCGATGCGTCGTTACCCGAGCATGAGTTCACAGTCACCAGCTCGACCGTGGTCTACCAGAACCGCTGGATGACCGTTCGCGAGGACAAGACGGTCCGCCACGACGGCACAGAGGGCTTGTATGGCGTGGTGCACAAACCCGACTTTTCGTTGATCATTCCGCATGAAGATGGGGGCTTCCACCTCGTTGAGCAGTATCGGTATCCAGTGAAGGCCCGCTATTGGGAGTTCCCTCAGGGCGCGTGGGAGGACAGACCGGACGCAGACCCGCTGGACTTGGCGCGCGGCGAGCTTGCGGAGGAGACGGGCCTGGCCGCTCGGACGATGACGCCCCTGGGGCACCTCTTCGAGGCCTACGGATACTGCGACCAGGGGTTTCACGTCATTCTTGCCACGGATCTCACCCGTGGCGAACCCCACCTGGACGACGAAGAAGCTGGCTTGATCAGCCGTTGGTTTTCTGAGGCGGAAGTGTGGCAGTTGGTCGCCGAGGGCCGGTTCAAGGACGCTCCGTCGGTAGCGGCCCTGGCACTATTCCAGCATTCCCGCAAGGACGGAGGCTGAGACCGAGCGGTAGACCTCAGGACCTCCTCCACTCCGCGATGAGCACGCGCGCCAGGACGCGCACCAGCGCGGTGTCCGGCTCGACGAGGTCGGCGTGCTCGCGGTGTGCCCACACGTCTCGCCCCGGTCCGCTCATGCTCTCCTCGTGCCAGAGGTGAACTGCGTCGTCGGGATCGGCGATCGGCTCGTCGTAGTAGCGGCAGAAGCGCAGGGTCATGACGCACCCGCGATCTTCGTGTGGCAGGAACAGGTGCAGCGCCGTACGAGGACCAGGCCGCCCCCGTGGGGTAGTGGGATGTCCTTGGTCTGACGGCAGTCGTGGTGCAGTTCCTGATATCCGTCCAGCGCGGCCACCGCGCACTCGGCGGAGCGCGTCGAAGGGTCGTCGATGGGCGCGGTCACGGCCGCGCGCCGAGGTTCTCGTAGTGGTCGCACAGAGCGCTCAAGGTGCGTGCCAGGCGTCGTGCGTAGCCGACTTCTTCGCCGAATCTGCGGATCGGCTCGGCCCGGAGTTTTCCCCGCGCCTCGCCCACGCAGGCGAGCGCGCAGTACCGGGGGATGCTGTCCTTCTTCAACCGCCTGACGGACTGCTCGACCTCGGGGATAAGCAGTTCCAGGTGGCCTCGAATCATCTGGGTCAGCGTCTCCAGTTCATCAGCCGTTGGGGGCAGAGCCACGGCGTCGGGGTCCAGCAGAATCTGCGCGGTCTCGCGCATGACTGTGATGTCAGGGCGATCGGCCTGCCTGCGCTCAGTGCGTTCGGATGCTGCGGTGGTGCGGTTCGCCATGTCGACCCCTGCCCAGTCGGCCACGCCCGGGGCCGTTCGCGTGGTCGCCGGGTCTCGTCGTGCCCCTTGAAGTTAGGAGTGCGATGGACGCCGATGCCAGCAATGTGCAGATCTTTGCATGCACGTCAACCTGCCCTGGTTCTTGACGAGTTCGACCTCTTGACCAGCTACACAATCTGTCGGAGCGTGTCGCAAAGAACTGCACATCTCATGGATGGAGACAGTCATGGCGCTACGGTTCATCGGAATCGACCCCGAGACCAAAACCGCGGACTCACCGACCGTGTGGGTCGACCAGGAGAAGGGCGAACTCGTCTTCCAGGGATGGAAGCCCGACCCTCAACTCGAAGCAGAGTGCGGTGCGTTCGAAGTACCAGGTCATGCCGTCGGCATTCCGGTGGACGAGGCCATCGTCCGCATCCCTGCCAGGATGGTGCACATGATCAGGGAGGCGTGCGATGCCCTCGATCGTGCCGACGATCGCTGACCTCATGAACGAGTGCACACGCTCCGCTGTGCACCTTGAGATGCGAGATCACTACGGGGTGGCCGCAGAGGCTGATGACTTCCGGACATGGCTGGAGACCGGCCGGCTCGACACAGACCCCAGATCGCCGGACTGGGCACCCTGGGTGGACCTGGTCTCCCGCGCCGTGGCACGCGGCGTCGCGGTACGGCGCGCCCGGATCGTGTCCGAGCCCGTCACGGACTACATCCGCTACGAACACGCCTCCACCGGCGTCAACCTGCACGCCGGGGAACAGGTGCGCTGGTTGCCCCGCCGCCGCGCCTCGGACATCGCCCTGCCGGGCAACGACTTCTGGCTCTTCGACGACCAGGTGATCCGGTGGGGCTACTTCTCCGGCGACGGAGCCATGATCGGCCACGAGGTCTCCGAGAACCCAGCTGCCGCGAAGCTGTGCGCTGAGTCCTTCGAGGCCGTATGGGCACGCGCGATCCCGCACGACCAGTACCAGATCCACTGACCAGAAAGCACCGGCAGCCAACCCATGCCCGCCTCGCCCTCCTCGTCTGCCCAGGCCGCACGTGAAGCCGTCGCCCGCCGGCTGCGCGACCTCCGCAAGGAAGCCGGCCTGACGGTCGTGCAGTTGGCTGCCGCGTGCGACTGGCACTACTCGAAAACCTCACGCATCGAGAACGCCCTCACCGGGCCGTCCGCGAACGACATCCGACGATGGTGCACCGCCACTGGGTCGGACGGACAAGCGCAGGACCTCGTCGTACAGTCCATCAACGCCGAATCGATGTACCGGCAATGGCGCGACCAGGTCCGCGCCGGACTACGCCACATCCAGGAAAGCAGGATGCAGGCCTCCCGCGAGACCCAGAACTTTCGGATCTACTCCTCCAGCATCGTCCCCGGGCTCTTGCAGACAGAGGGCTACGTCCTCGCTGTCCTCGGCCTGGCTGCAGGCATCCATGACCTGGACATCGACGACAGCGCGGAGGCCGCGCGCGCCCGGCTCGAACGCTCTCGCATCATTCACGAGCAGGGACACCGTTTCGTCGTGGTCGTCGAAGAGGCCGTCCTACACTCCCAGGTAGCCGACGCCGACGCGATGGCAGCCCAACTCGGCTACCTCCTCACCGCCGGCGCCCTTCCAGCCGTCTCCCTCGGCATCATCCCCATGACCATCCGCCGGACGCACTGGCCCGAAGAGACCTTCCACATCTACGACGACAAACACGTCTCCGTCGAACTGGTCTCCGCCGAGGTGAACGTCACCCAACCCTCCGAGATCGCCCTGTACGTGAAGGCGTTCGAGCGGTTGCGCAGCATGGCCGTGTACGGCGCGAACGCTCGCGCTCTGATCGTGAAGGCCATCGAAGCCCTGCGCTGAGCCCATGCTTTGGCCTAATTGATGGTCGATCCATAAGCGGCTCTTCGGTTGCTCCTTGTCGTCGTCACCGCGCCTGTAGACCTTGCCACAGGAAGACATGACCATGTCGCGCCACAATGTGGAGTAGGCCGCAGAGCAGGGTACGGCACGCCGAGTTAACTGATCCCTAACTTGCGATTCGTCCGACCAGTTCCACGAAGCGAGCGAAGGGTCCGGCCAGCGAAACTGGCCGGACCCTTCACCTAGACTCTTCGACAGTTCGGCAACGCTGGGGTTAGCCGTCCATTTTTTCACCCTCTTATTTTGCGTGCGCCTCAGTTGACACACAAGGCGAAGTCGAACAGTTCACCCCAAGGATATACCATCTAGACATCACGTTCAAACAGATCAGTTCGTTCGAGAATCGCACCAGAAGCTAGCGATTGCGCATAAATAATTCCCTTCAGATGGTCCAATTCATGCTGAATAGCGCGGGCAAGAAATCCCTCTGCGTGAATCTCAAGTTCATTACCATCGAGATCCGAGTACGCTACGTGAATCTTCCGTCGCCGCTCAACACTGCCACGCCATCCCGGCAGAGACATGCAGGATTCAAACTTGACATCTTTCTTTCCCGTAGCAGAAAGAAGGACAGGATTAACCAGAACGAGGTCAGGTTCACTCTTAAGTTCAGAGACATTAACGACAGCGACAGCTTGCTGTACACCGATTTGAGGAGCCGCCAATCCGACGCAAATCGAGTGGGCGTGCATCGTGTCGATCAGGTCGCGAACAAGTTCAGCGGTCTGATCACCCCCCGAGGGCGCGCGCGGCGACTCTTGGAAAAGCGGAGAATTCATCTCACTCAAAGCGACAAGGTCGAGTTGAACTAGTCCTTTAATCGGCATTCTGTGCTCCATTCGCTTGGCCGCCCGATCGCGCGCGATTAGCAGTTCTCCTGGGTGCAGCTTGTGGCCATGTCCAGAAGATACGGTAATGATGATATAGGCGAGGCTTTTTGATCACCCATTGATAATAACCATTCCGAACAGACTGCCTCTCAGTGTAGAAGCTAAAATATGATTCGATACCTCGCGCCATCTCTCGGTGGCACTGGTTAACAGTCAAGGCTTCAGGCAATTTAAGCGTTAGCACCAAGCGCCGAGTGGGCTCATCGATAGACGTAGAGAAGAACGGACGTGATTTCATATCAGCGTCATTGACCACCTGTATCAATTCAAACTCGACTTCTTCCCCTTTCTTCAGCGCTTGATGAAAATCGACACTAAAATAAACCCAGATACCGGGACGATCCAGCTTCCTTACATTTCGAACAATGTCATTATTGACACTTTGCGGCAGTGGAGCTTCAACCGCGCCAGTCCAGAGGAACTTGTCCATGAAACCTTCAAGATCTGACGTGAGAGCCTTTACTTTGTATCTCCTCCGATAGGTCAGCACACCCCGCTCATTCCGTTCATACGTGATCTCTTTCTCGATCATTTCAAACTTGAAATCAACCTTGTCGTATCGGCAGCGAAAATGGCTATTCAGGTTCAACATGTGGTTAATCAAGATAGATCCACCGGATGCCACAAAAATCCCCAGAGGCGCCCCGAGATCCTTCACTGCTGGCCACACTTGACCCGAAATAATCCAAACAATCAAAATACCGGACGCCCCAAAAGCGAATCGAACAAGGGCCCCAACGAGTTGCCCAAGAAGGGCCCGGGTAATCGCATCTTTCCAGTCGATCTTCACGTTCCCCCGCTCACCCATCCATGAAAATCTTCGATTGCTTGAAGCTCAGCCAATATGCCAAACGAACTTGACTATCTCGGCAGCATACAGGTTGACATCAAAAGGTTCTATACCCTTCAGATCTTTGAATGTTTTCGGTTTGCCATTTTTATACGCTCGATAAATTCACTTACCTGCATCATCTCGACTAGGCCAACTACGTCAATTAGCGTGGCCGAGGTCGGCGGGATGCAGCAAGGCGCACGCATGCGCTCGGTCAGCGCGCCCGCGATCGTGACCGACTGTCGTCGATTGAGGCATGACCAACGAAGACCAGACTCCCTGCCTGATCGGTGGCAGGATCGTTCCATTTGCTTCCAAGGTCATACGGGGAACAAGGGAACAGGTGTCCGCGAAGGGGTGCGGCCCAAGATCCAGCCGGGCCGTCCGGGGGCGGCCCGCAACAACCGGCGACGACCAATGACGACCACCACCGCGCAGCTCATCGGTGAGGTAGAAGGTGCCCCCTCCCCACCCGTGAGCCGGATCAATACATGCGCTACTGACTGTGCGTTCGTCATGTCCTCTTCCCCGCACGAGCCAACAGGGTCAACCAACCCGAGGGCACAACGAGGGCACAACGGCCTCGCACAAGCCCAATGGCAACCAACGCCAGCAAACGCCATTTCGCCTGTTCAGCGACTCAGCTTGACAGCCCCCTCTGATCACGAAGGAGGGACGGCACCCCCGCACAGGGTGCCGCCCCTCCTTAGTGATCCGGAACCGCCGCCCATCGGTGAGGGTCGGGGACGGGCGACGGTTCCGGCGTTCAGTGGTCGGTCGTATGGCCTACCAGCGGTCGGCCATACGGCCCCTACGACCTACCGGTGGTCGCTCCCCTGCGCCACCGAAGCCGCCCGTCCCGCCTCAAGCCGCGCCACCGGGATCCGGAACGGTGAGCAGGAGACGTAGTCCAGTCCCACCTCGTGGAAGAAGTGGACCGACTCGGGGTCGCCGCCGTGTTCGCCGCAGACGCCGAGCTTCAGGTCGGGGCGGGTTTCGCGGCCCGCCTTCGCCGCGAGCTTCACCAGCGAGCCCACACCGTCCCTGTCGATCGTCTCGAAGGGGCTGACTCCGAAGATGCCCTTCTCCAGGTAGGCGGTGAAGAACGATGCCTCCACGTCGTCGCGGCTGAAGCCCCACACCGTCTGGGTGAGGTCGTTCGTGCCGAACGAGAAGAACTCCGCCGCCTCCGCGATCTGGCCCGCCGTCAGTGCGGCGCGCGGGAGTTCGATCATTGTGCCGATGGACAGTTTCAGTGACGTGCCCGTCGCGGCCTCCACCTCGGCGATGACCTGGTCGGCCTCCTCGCGGACGATCTCCAGCTCCTGGACCGTGCCGACGAGCGGAATCATGATCTCGGCGCGCGGGTCGCCCTTCGCCGCCTTGCGTTCGGCCGCGGCCTCGGCGATCGCCCTCACCTGCATCGTGAACAGGCCGGGGATCACCAGGCCCAGGCGCACTCCCCGCAGGCCCAGCATGGGGTTCTGTTCGTGCAGGCGGTGGACCGCCTGGAGGAGGCGGAGGTCGTTCTCGTGGGACTCCTGGCGGGACTCCGCAAGCGCGACGCGGACCGACAACTCCGTGATGTCCGGGAGGAATTCGTGCAGCGGGGGGTCCAACAGGCGGACCGTCACCGGGAGTCCGTCCATCGCCTTGAACAGCTCGACGAAGTCCGCCTTCTGGAGCGGGAGAAGCGCCTTGAGGGACTCCTCGCGTTCGGTGTCCGTGTCGGCCAGGATCAGTCGTTCCACCAACTCGCGGCGGTCGCCGAGGAACATGTGCTCCGTACGGCAGAGGCCGATGCCCTGGGCACCGAAACGGCGGGCACGCAGCGCGTCCTCGGCGTTGTCGGCGTTGGCGCGTACCCGCAGGCGGCGTACCCGGTCGGCGTACCCGATGATGCGGTGGACCGCCTCGACCAGTTCGTCGGCGTCGTCGGCGCCCGCGTGCATCCGGCCCTCGAAGTACTCGACGACGGGGGACGGGACGACCGGGACCTCGCCCAGGTACACCTTGCCGCTGGAGCCGTCGATGGAGATGACGTCGCCCTCCTCCACGACGTGTCCGCCCGGCACGACCATCCGGCGCCGCTTGGTGTCGACCTCAAGCTCCTCAGCGCCGCAGACACACGTCTTGCCCATGCCGCGCGCGACGACGGCCGCGTGGGACGTCTTGCCGCCGCGGGACGTCAGGATGCCCTCCGCCGCGATCATGCCGTCGAGGTCGTCGGGGTTGGTCTCACGGCGGACCAGGATGACCTTCTCGCCCGAACGCGACCACTTCACCGCCGTGTACGAGTCGAAGACCGCCTTGCCGACCGCCGCGCCCGGCGAGGCCGCGATGCCCCGGCCGACCTGCTGGACCTTCGCGTCCTCGTCGAAGCGCGGGAACATCAGCTGCGCCAACTGGGCGCCGGTGACGCGCTGGAGGGCCTCCGCCTCGTCGATCAGACCCTGGTCGACGAGCTGGGTCGCGATACGGAAGGCCGCGCCCGCCGTCCGCTTCCCCACCCGTGTCTGCAGCATCCACAACTGGCCGCGCTCGATGGTGAATTCGATGTCGCAGAGATCCTTGTAGTGGTTCTCCAGGGTCTCCATGATCTGCATGAGCTGGTCGTACGACTTCTTGTCGATCTGCTCAAGTTCCGCGAGGGGCACGGTGTTCCGGATGCCGGCGACGACGTCCTCGCCCTGCGCGTTCTGCAAGTAGTCGCCGTAGACGCCCTGGTGGCCGCTGGCGGGGTCGCGGGTGAAGGCGACGCCCGTGCCGGAGTCGGGGCCGAGGTTGCCGAAGACCATCGAGCAGACGTTGACTGCGGTGCCGAGGTCGTGCGGGATGCGTTCCTGGCGGCGGTAGAGCTTGGCGCGGTCGGTGTTCCAGGAGTCGAAGACCGCGTGGATGGCGAGGTCCATCTGCTCGCGCGGGTCCTGCGGGAAGTCGCGTCCCGCCTCGGTCTTGACGATCCGCTTGAAGCGGGTGACCAGCTTCTTCAGGTCGGCCGCGTCCAGTTCGGTGTCGACCGTGACCTTCTTGGCCTCCTTGGCCTTGTCGAGGGCCTCCTCGAAGAGGTCGCCGTCGACGCCGAGGACGGTCTTGCCGAACATCTGGATGAGCCGGCGGTAGGAGTCCCACGCGAAGCGCTCGTCGCCGGCCTGCTTCGCCAGGCCCTGCACGGACTTGTCGGAGAGGCCGATGTTCAGGACGGTGTCCATCATGCCGGGCATGGAGAACTTCGCCCCGGAACGGACCGATACGAGGAGGGGGTTGTCGGCCTGCCCCAGCTTCTTGTCCATCGTCGACTCGAGTGCGTCGAGGTGTGCGCTCACCTCGTCACGCAGTGCCGCCGGCTCCTCGCCACTGTCGAGGTAGGTCTTGCACGCCTCGGTGGTGATGGTGAAGCCGGGGGGCACGGGAAGGCCCAGGTTCGTCATCTCGGCGAGGTTGGCACCCTTGCCGCCGAGAAGGTCCTTGAGGTCCTTGTTTCCCTCGGTGAAGTCATAGACGAACTTCGCTACGTGGGGTTCTTTGTTTTCCGACACGGGTCTCGACTCCTCGGGACGCGGGTGGCTGCCCTGACGGCCAGGAACATACCCAGATCGAAGGCGTCTGGGTACGTCCACTTGCATGTCATGCGTCCGTAACCAGTCGTCCGCCAGCGGATCGAAAGTCAAAGCTCGGCAAGCGATGACCGCCGGATGTTTTCACTTCTTGAACGCAATGGCGTCCAGAAGCGCGGATTCCCGCTCGCATGAGCGGATCACGGCACGTCTGATTTCGATCGATGAACGATCAAGGCGTGGCACGGAGTGCCACTCCTTGGAGAAGTGCAGCCGCCCAAGATCCGCTCACCTGAGCGCTACCCCTATCAAAGGTGGTAAGAATCACGCTTCCACACCCGGTCGGATTTCACCATGCGGACGAGTCTCGGGACTGAAACGGGGACGTCACATGCCCAGCGCGAGCAGCCGCTCCTCGACCCGCTCCGGCGCGTACAGGTACTCCACGACCAGCGCACCCGCCCCCACCAGCCCGGCCCGCTCCCCGAGCCGCGAGGTCAGTACGTGCAGATGAGCGGTGGAGCGCGGCAGTGCCCGCTGGTACAGCAGCTCGCGTACGCCCGTGAGGAAGGAGGTTCCGGCCAGGTCTCCCGCGATCATCAGCACCCCGGGGTTGAGCAGCGTCACCACGGTCGCCAGGACGTCCCCGACCTGCCGTCCCGCCTCGCGGGCGAACGCGGCTGCTCCCGGGTGCCCCGACGCCAGCAGGTCCCGTACGTCCGAGCCGGACGCCGCCGGCACCCCGGTCTCGGCCAGCCGTCGCGCGACGGCGCCACCGCTGGCGACGGCGGCGAGACAGCCGTAGGACCCGCAACGGCACAGCGCCTGCGCGCCCGCCGGGATCCGGATGTGGCCGATGTCGCCCGCGCCGCCGTCGATCCCCCGGAAGATGGAACCGCCGACGACGACCCCGGCGCCGATGCCCGTCGAGACCTTGACCAGGACGAAGGCCTGGCAGTCGGGGTGGCCCGTGCGCTGTTCGCCGTAGGCCATCAGGTTGGCGTCGTTGTCGACGAGGACCGGCACCCGGGGGGCGCCGGTGTGTTCCGTGAAGGCGCGGGCCAGGCGGCCTCTTATGTCGTAGCCGTCCCAGCCGGGCATCATCGGCGGCTGGACGACCCGGCCGGTGTCGGTGTCGACCGGGCCGGGGACCGCGAGACCGATCCCGCAGACCTCGGACGCCCGGTGCCCGGCCTTCTCCAGCAACTCGGCGAACCAGCGGCCCAGTTCACCCAGCACGACGTCGGGGCCGTCCTCGATGACGAGCGTGCCGCCGTGCTCCGCGAGGATCTCGCCGGTGAGCGAGAGGACGCACGCACGCGCGTGGCGGGTGTCCAGGTCCGCCGCGAGGACCACGGCGTGGGCGTCGTCGAATTCGAGGGTGATCGAGGGTCTGCCGCCCAGCGGGGAGTCGACCGGGCCGCCCGCGCCCTCGCGCAGCCAGCCCGCGCGGAAGAGCCGGTCCAGGCGCTGGCCGACGGTCGCGCGGGAGAGTCCGGTCACCTGTTGGAGGGCGCCGCGGGTCGTGGCGCGTCCGGTGCGCACCAGTTCGAGCAGATCTCCGGCGCTCCCTTGACCTCTTCCCGTCATGCGCACCCCCTTGTGTTTCTCAACCCTGCATTACATATTGAGTTTTGCGTGTTAAATAGACGTAACCCTACGGTAGCCATGACCGAACCGGTCGGCACGACGTGTTTCGTGGAGTCCCGAGTGGATCGCACTGCCCAGCTCACAGCCCTCCCCGTGGAGCACCACCTCGTATACGATCCGCCGTCCTTGTCAGGTTCGCTGCACCTCAGGGCGGCTGCCGTACTCGAAGGGAACTGGACGGGAACCTCAACGGTCCCCTCCCGCGGTCTGTATCCGCACCAGTGGTCCTGGGACTCCGCGTTCATCGCGATCGGACTGCGGCACCTCTCGCCCCTGCGGGCACAGACGGAGCTGGAGACGCTGCTCGCCGCCCAGTGGGGCGACGGCCGTATCCCGCACATCGTCTTCAACCCCTCCGTACCGCTCGACGCGTACTTCCCGAGCCCCGACTTCTGGCGCTCCTCGACCGCGGGGCACACCGCGGGCGCCCCGCGCACCGTACAGACCTCGGGCATCGTGCAGCCACCGGTGCACGCGCTCGCCGCCTGGCTGGTGCACTGCGCGGACCCGGGCCTCTCCCGCGCCCGCGGCTTCCTGGCCGGCGTCTACCCCAAGCTGGCCGCCTGGCACCGCTATCTGCTGCACCGGCGCGACCTGGGCGGGGGCGGACTCGCGTCCGTCGTGCACCCCTGGGAACAGGGTATGGACAACAGCCCCTGCTGGGACGCCCCCCTCTCACGCGTGACCCCCGCCCCGGCCCGCTCCTTCCGCCGCGCCGACCTCGACCACGGGGCCGCCGAGGACCGTCCGACGGACCTCGACTACGGCCGTTACGTGCGGCTCGCGACGGACTACCGGGACGGCCGATACGCCGACGGGACAAGCGAGTTCGCGGTGGAGGACCCGTCCTTCAACGCCCTGCTCATCGCCTCCGAGCACGCACTGGCCCGTATCGCACGGGAGTTGGGCGCCACCGGCACCGCCCGGCACGCACGCGCGGAACGCCTCACCGGCGTCCTGATCGAGCGGCTGTGGGACCCGGCGGAGGGCATGTTCTTCTGCCGTGACGTCCGGGGCGAGGGTTTGATCCCCGGGCGCAGCGTCTCCGGCCTGATCCCGCTGCTCCTCCCCGACCTGCCCCGGGACATCGCCGCGGCCCTCGTCCGTACCGCGTCCGGACCGCACTTCGGGCTCGGCGACAGCACGCAACTCCCGCCCAGTTACGACCTGTTGGGCGAGGCCTTCGATCCGCACCGGTACTGGCGCGGGCCGGCCTGGTTCAACACGAGCTGGCTGCTGGAGCGCGGCCTGCGACTGCACGGTGAGCGGCCGAGGGCGGACGCGCTGCGCGACGCCGTCCTGGAGACGGCCGCCGCCACCGACTTCGCCGAGTACGTCGACCCGTACGACGGCGAGGCGTGCGGCGCGACCGGCTTCAGCTGGACCGCCGCACTGACCCTCGATCTGCTTCACGAGCCCCCCGGGCACGGCGTGTCCGGCACGGGTCTCGGCACGTTCGACATGCGTGGCACAGAAGTGAACGGCAAGGCAGTCAAGGTCGCCAAGAGTGTCAAGGGAGGGGACCGGGGATGACGGACCGGCATCATCTGCTCGTGCACGGCGGGACGTTCGCAGCCGTGGGCGACGGCGGGGACATCAGCGGCGTACGGGGCGGCAGTTCCCCGGACGGGTTATTCGTACGGGACGCCCGGCACCTGAGCCGTTGGCAGTTGACGGTCGACGGCGCGGTGCCGGAGGCACTGACACCGGTGGCCGACGGAGACATGGCGCGCTGTGTCCTGGTCCCGCGCGGTGGCCGCCAGGAGCCGCCCGCGCACACGCTCTTCCGTGAACAGGCCGTAGGCGACGGCTCGTTCGTCGAGTCGCTGAAGGTGACCAGCAACCGGCCGGTGCCGACCACGGTCCGGCTCGCGGTCACCGCGGACGCCGACTTCACCGACCAGTTCGAACTCCGCTCCGACTACCGCACCTACGCGAAGACCGGCGCCACCCGCTCCCGCCAAGTCCTGGACGACGGCGTCGAGTTCGCCTACCAGCGCGGCGAATGGCGATCCTGTACGACGGTCACGGCCGAGCCCGCCCCCGACGGCGTCGAGGAGACCGGCACCGGCGCCCGCCGCATGGTGTGGACCCTGGACCTCGAACCGCACGGCACCGCCGAGCTGGCCCTGCGGGTGATGGCCCGCCCGCACGGCGACAAGCGGGCCCTGCGGGTACCGCGCTCCCCGTCCGCCCTGAACGAGCAACTCCTCGCGCTGGAGGGCGAGTACGTCCAGGGCGTCTCCTTCCCCACCGGCTGGCCGGAGCTGGCCGCCGCCTGCGCCCGGGGCCTGTCGGACCTGGCCTCGCTCCAGGTCCCGGCGACGGGCCCAGACGGCGAGGAACTGCGCGTACCGGCGGCGGGGGCTCCGTGGTTCCTGACCCTCCTCGGCAGGGATGCGCTACTGACGTCGCTGTTCGCGCTCCCGTACCGCCCCCAACTCGCCGCCGCCACACTGCCGGCGCTCGCCGCGACCCAGGCGACGGCGGTGGGTCCGGAGTCGGTGTCCCAGCCCGGCAAGATCGTGCACGAGGTGCGGCACGGCGAGCTGGCGCACTTCGGGCAGGTGCCGTACGGGCGTTACTACGGCTCGGTCGACGCGACCCCGCTGTTCCTGGTGCTGCTCGGCGCGTATGTCGAGCAGACCGGCGACACGGCGCTCGCCCGGCGCCTGGAGTCCAACGCCCGTGCGGCGGTGGGCTGGATGCTCGACCACGGCGGCCTGACCTCGCGCGGCTATCTGGTCTACCGCGCCGACCAGGGCGGTCTGGCCAACCAGAACTGGAAGGACTCCCCCGGCGCCATCTGCGGAGCCGACGGCACCCGCGCAAGCGGTCCCGTGATGGCGGCGGGGGCCCAGGGGTACGCGTACGACGCGCTGCGCCGCACCGCGTGGGTGGCCCGGACGGTGTGGGAGGACGAGACGTACGCGGCCCTCCTGGAGCAGGCGGCCGGCGACCTGCGGGACCGTTTCCAGCAGGACTTCTGGATGCGGGACCATTCCTTCCCGGCGCTGGCGCTGGACGGGGAGGGCCGCCAGGTCGACGCGCTGGCCTCGGACGCGGGGCATCTGCTCTGGTCCGGGCTCCTGGACAAGGAGTACGGCGAACTGGTCGGCCGCAGGCTTCTGGAGCCGGACTTCTTCTCCGGCTGGGGCGTCCGCACGCTCGCCTCCGGGCAGGCGGCGTACCACCCGCTGTCGTACCACCGGGGCTCGGTGTGGCCGCACGACAACGCGCTGATCACGCTGGGCCTGTCGCGCTACGGCCTGCACGACGAGGCCCGTACGGTCGCGCATGCACTGGTCGACGCGGCGACCGCGGCCGGCCACCGCCTCCCGGAGGTTCTCGCGGGCTACGGCCGCGACACCCACCCGGAGCCGGTCCCGTATCCGCACGCGTGTGTGCGGGAGTCCAGGTCGGCGGCGGCTCCGCTGGCGCTGCTCACGGCGGTGGGGGGCGCGTGACGCAACGGTGATAAGCCGTTTGCCGGGTGTTTGCCCAGTTCCGTGAACGGGCGCATGAGGCAACTCGTACGGAATGACGGCGGTCCTGCCTCCCCAGCGAGGGTCTGGCCGGCCAGGCCCTGAAGGGCCGCCACTCCGACTACGGGCTCCTCATGGAAGGACCTTCGGGTTGCCTCAGCACACGAGCACACGCCAGACACCGAACACGGCCGGGGCAGCCGATGGCAAGGTTCCGCCGACTGACGTGGACAGCGAGATCAGCGATGGCGTCGACCTCGGCATCGGCGTGGACACGGAGCCGACTCCGGGCGACGCGACAGCGATACCGGGCGAGGCCGGGACCGGGCGAGTCGTAGAAACTCCGGCCGAGACCGGGAAGGTCGTAGAAACTCCGGCCGAGGCGTCGGCGAAGGCGGCGACCGAAACCGGGGCCGAGGCGGTGGGGCCCCCAGCGGCCGAGGCCACGGACACCGACACGAATACCGAAGCCGACGACTCCGAGGTCCCGGGCTCCGGGGTTGCCGAGCAGGCGACCGGCCCGGCCACGACCGCCGACGTCGACGCCCCGGCCACCGCCCCGGATCTGGAACCCGCAGGCGCCGCCGCGGCCGGCTCCGACGCCGAAGGCGGCGTCAAGGTCACCGCGCAGGGAGGCGACGCCGGCCCCGAGACCGCCGCCCCTGACGCCGAAGTCACCGACTCACCCGAGGCCGAAGCCGACCCCAGGGCCCCCGAAGCCGACGCCGGTCCCGAAGCCTCCGCCCCCGAAGTCACCCCCGCCTCGGACACCACCCCCGAAGCCGCCACGGACATCGCCCCCGGCGCCCCCGCCTCGGCCACCCCCGCCGACCGGTCCCCCGCCACCCCCCGCCCCGGCCCCCGCGCCTGGAGCAGTCGGCTGGGCCTGCGGCGGCGGATACGGAGTTGGCGGGAGAAGCACCCCGTCGCCACTCGTGTCGTCTCCTGGACCCTCACCGTTCTCGCCGCCGTCGTCGTCTACGTCTGCCTGTTGATGCCGACCACGCTGAACAGCCTGAAGCCCACCGAGTTCGTACGGCTGCCGGCCGAGGCGATCATGGGGGCCGTCGTCCTGATGACCCTCCCGCGCCGGCCCCGGATCGTGCTGGCGGCGTTCTCCGGCGCGCTGACCGCCGTCGTGGCGATCCTGAACATGCTCGACATGGGCTTCAACGAATACCTGGGCCGGGGCTTCAACGTCGTCCTGGACTGGAGCCTGTTCGGCGACGCCCGCGGCTATCTCACGGACACGCTCGGCGGAACGGTCACGTCCGCCGTCACGGTCGGTGTCATCCTGTTCGTCCTGCTGCTGATCGTCCTGGTCGCGCTGGCCACGGTCCGGCTCAGCAACCTGCTGGCCGGCCACAAGGCCCAGGCGTCCCGGGGCGCGTTGATCGCCGGCACGGTCTGGATCACCTGCACGGCCTTCGGCTTCCAGGTGTCCGGCGTGCCGCTCGCCGCCGACCACACCGCCGCGATCCTCAAGCTCCGCACCGTGGCGATCCGCAACACCCTGCGCGACGAGGCGGAGTTCGAGAAGGTCGCCAAGGTCGACGCCTTCGGCAACACCCCGGGCAGCCAGCTCGTCCCGGACCTGCGCGGCAAGGACATGATCTTCACCTTCATCGAGAGCTACGGCCGCAGCGCGATCGAGGACCCGATCATGGCGCCCGGTGTCGACGAGACCCTCGCCGCCGACACCGAGGCCCTGTCGAAGGCGGGCTTCGCCGCGAAGAGCGGCTGGCTGACCTCGGCGACCTACGGCGGCAGCAGCTGGCTCGGTCACTCCACCACCATGTCGGGGCTGTGGGTCAACAACCAGCAGCGTTACCGCACGGTGATGGCGAGCGACCACCTGAGCCTGACCGACGCCTTCAAGAAGACCGGCGACTTCGACACCGTCGGCGTGATGCCGGGCGTGCAGAAGGGCTGGCCGGAGCAGAGCTTCTACGGCCTCGACAAGGTCTACAACGCCTTCCAACTGGGTTACAAGGGACCGAAGTTCAGCTGGTCGACGATGCCCGACCAGTACGCGCTGGAGCAGTTCCAGAAGCGGGTGCACAGCAAGCCGCGCACCGACGGCAAGTCGCTGATGTCGATGATCATCCTGACCTCCAGCCACCAGCCCTGGGCGCCGATCCCGAAGCTCGTCCCGTGGGACCAGCTGGGCAACGGTTCGATCTTCGACGCGATCCAGAAGGCCGGCAACAAGGCCTCCGACGTCATCGCCGACTCCACCAAGTCCCGCCAGGAGTACGGCAAGTCGATCCAGTACTCGGTGAACTCCCTCACCCAGTGGCTGGAGCGCTACGGCAACGACAACACCGTGCTGGTCTTCCTCGGCGACCACCAGCCGATCGCCCGGGTCAGCGGCAACCACGCCAGCCGTGACGTGCCGATCTCGATCGTCGCCAAGGATCCCAAGGTCCTTGCGAAGATCGACAGTTGGAACTGGACGGACGGCCTGCGTCCCGCGCACGACGCCCCGGTGTGGAAGATGAGCGCCTTCCGCGACAAGTTCCTGACGGCGTACGGCTCGACACCCCACCCGAAGACGAACTAGCCGCCCGAGGTGTCGAGTTCGGCGTCCTCGCCGATCCCCGCGCAGTCGTACGGGTCCTTCAGCCAACCGTCGGGCAGCACCACCCTGTTGTTGCCCGACGTACGGCCGCGGGGCCCGTCCGCACCGACCGGCCAGGGCTGGTCGAGGTCCAACTCGTCCAGGCCGGAGCGGAGTTCGGTGAGGGACGAGGTGATGGCGAGGCGCTTGCGCATCTCGCTGCCTACCGCGAAGCCCTTCAGGTACCAGGCGACGTGCTTGCGGAAGTCGATGACCCCGCGCGCCTCGTCGCCGATCCACTCGCCGAGCAGGGTCGCGTGCCGCACCATGATGTCGGCGACCTCGCGCAACGACGGCTTCAGGACGTCCTGTTCACGTCCCTCGAACGCGGCCACGAGATCGGCGAACAGCCACGGCCGCCCCAGACAGCCGCGCCCGACCACGACCCCGTCGCACCCGGTCTCCCGCACCATCCGCACCGCGTCCTGCGCCGACCAGATGTCGCCGTTGCCGAGCACGGGGATCTCCGGCACATGCTCCTTCAGCCGGGCGACGGCGTCCCAGTCGGCGGTGCCGCCGTAGTGCTGCGCGGCGGTGCGGCCGTGCAGGGCGATGGACGTGACGCCCTCCTCGACGGCGATACGGCCGGCGTCGAGGAAGGTGATGTGGTCGTCGTCGATGCCCTTGCGCATCTTCATGGTGACGGGCAGGTCCCCGGCCCCGCTGACGGCTTCCCGCAGGATGGCCCGCAGCAGGTTCCGCTTGTACGGCAGCGCCGAGCCGCCGCCCTTGCGGGTGACCTTCGGCACGGGGCAGCCGAAGTTGAGGTCGATGTGGTCGGCGAGGTCCTCCTCCGCGATCATGCGGACGGCCTTGCCGACGGTCGCCGGGTCCACGCCGTACAGCTGGATCGAGCGCGGCTTCTCGGTCGCGTCGAAGTGGACCAGCTGCATGGTCTTCTCGTTGCGCTCGACCAGCGCCCGGGTCGTGATCATCTCGCTGACGAACAGGCCCTTGCCCCCGCTGAACTCCCGGCACAGGGTGCGGAAGGGCGCGTTGGTGATCCCGGCCATGGGGGCCAGGACGACGGGCGGCGAGACGGTGTGCGGGCCGATCTGCAGGGGCGACACGGGTGAGGCGACGGGCGTGGACATTGCTCCATTGTGGCGTACCGCCAGAGATCATGTATCGGTAATTAGTTAGACGCACTATCGAGTTTCGCGTACGATGGTTCGCATGCCCGAGCTGAGCCCCCGCCGCCGCATGCTGGTGCTCGCGATCTGCTGCATGAGTCTGCTGATCGTGAGCCTGGACGTCACCATCCTGAACGTCGCCCTGCCCGCGATGCAGACCGATCTGCACGCGAGCACCTCGGGACTGCAGTGGACGATCGACGCCTACACCCTGGTCCTCGCCTCCCTGCTGATGCTGGCGGGCTCCACGGCCGACCGGATCGGCCGCAAACGGGTCTTCGTCGTCGGCCTGGTGGTCTTCGGCCTGGGCTCGCTGCTCTGCTCGCTCGCGCCCGACCTGAACGCGCTGATCTGGTTCCGCATGATCCAGGCGGTCGGCGGCTCGATGCTCAACCCGGTCGCCATGTCGATCATCACCAACACCTTCACCGAGCCGCGCGAGCGAGCCCGGGCGATCGGTGTGTGGGGTGCGGTCGTCGGCATATCGATGGCCGCCGGACCGCTGATCGGCGGCCTGTTGGTGGACTCGGTCGGCTGGCGCTCGATCTTCTGGATCAACCTGCCGGTGGGTGTGGCCGCGCTGCTGCTCACCCTGAAGTTCATCCCCGAGTCACGCGCACCCAAGGCCAGGCGTGCCGACCCGGTCGGCCAGCTCCTGGTGATCGCCCTGTTCGGCTCCCTGACGTACGCGATCATCGAGGCGCCGGACTCCGGGTTCACCGCGATCCTGCCGTTCGCGGTCCTCGCGCTGGTCGCCCTCGCGGGTCTGCTCTGGTACGAGCCGCGGCGCGACGAACCCCTCATCGACCTGCGCTTCTTCCGTTCGGCGCCGTTCAGTGGGGCCACGGTGATCGCCATCAGCGCGTTCTCGGCGCTGGGCGGCTTCCTGTTCCTGTCCACGCTGTATCTGCAGAACGTGGTCGGTCTGGACGCGCTGCACGCGGGCCTGTGGATGCTGCCGATGGCGGTGCCGACGTTCCTGTGCGCGCCGATCTCCGGCCGGCTGGTGGGCGGTCGGGGCCCCCGGATACCCCTCCTGATCGCGGGCTCCGCGATGACCGTGAGCGCGCTGCTGTTCGCCGGGTTCGAGGCGGAGACGTCGAACGTCTCGCGCTTCATCGGGTACTTGCTGTTCGGCATCGGCTTCGGATTCGTGAACGCGCCGATCACCAACACGGCGGTGTCCGGAATGCCGCGGGCACAGGCGGGAGTCGCGGCGGCCGTCGCCTCCACGAGCAGGCAGCTGGGGCAGACCCTCGGGGTCGCGGTGGTCGGCGCGGTGCTGGCTTCCGGGGTCGGATCGTCGTCGTACAAGGACACGTTCGTGTCGGCGGCGCGGCCCGGGTGGTGGATTCTCGTGGTGTGCGGTCTGGCCGTGCTGGTGCTTGGGGCGGTGACCAGCGGTGCCTGGGCGCGGCGGACCGCCGAGCGGACGGCGGAGAAGCTGTCGTCCGTCGAGGTGCGCGAGGCGGCCGGGATCACCGCGTAGGGGCTGCCCGGCCGCGTGATCCTTCCGTTGTCAGCCGCCGGTGATTTCAGCAAATTGAACAGATGTCCGACGCGATGGTCATGCGGCGCTCGGGGTGGACGTTCTCATTCGCCGGTCGGTCGTTGACCATCACCCGACGGGGGACGCCCCGGCGCCGCAAACGGGTCGAGCGGTTTGCCGCTCGGCCGGCTCCGCGCCTGCCACCTCCGCCATTCGGAGAGCCACGGCCTCGAAGGCCACGGCTTCTGGCTGGTGTACGACACCGACGCGGTGCTGCTCGGCGTCGGCCGGCAGTACTTCGAAAGCGACGCCCTCTGGTTCACCAAGTTCCTCTGCGAGGCGATCTGCGAGCGGCTGCGCCGGATCTTCGAGCACACCATCGGGCTCGGTCCGCATCCCGGGGCGGAGCTCCTCCGCGTCGTCCGGCCGGCGCTGAGCCTCCATCCGCACAGCTTCGGCTCGGGCGACATACCGTACCGGCTGGCCGCGCTGCGCAAGGACGACGGCCTGGAGTGGGGCAGCCGGATGCCCGGTCCGACCCGGCCCTCCGACCTCCAGACCAACCACGCCGACGCGTTGCGCCACGCGGCACCGAACTTCGAGAACTGGTGGACCTTCGCCGAGCACGTCCGTGACGGCTACGAGCCGCTGGACGACCCGGGCTGGGAAGAGGTCGTACAGGACCTGAGCCGGGGCCGGGAGTGCATGACCCTGAGCAACCCGAGGTACAACCGGTCGGGACACCCGAGGCCGTGACGCGGCGGAGGCGGCCCGGCCTCACTTCTCCAGTGCGAGCGCGTGCAGCCTCTCCAGCCGCTCCCTCGACTCCTCGTCCACCGGTGCGTACGTCACCATCCGCGGGCCCCTCGATGGGCCCAGCCACAGGTCGGTGTGGTCGACCGTGAGGCGGCCGACGTGGGCGTTGCGGAACTCCTTGCGGCGCGGGCTGGCGCCCATCACCTCGTGGCGGTCCCAGACCTCGCGGAACTCGGGGGACGTGTGCAGCCGCTTGAGCAGGGTCTTCCAGGTGGGGTCGGCGAGATGGTTGGCCATCGAGCCCCGGAAGCGGGCGGCCATGAGCCGCTGGGTCTTCTCCAGGTGCACGATCGAGGACCGCCACTCCTCGTGCGTGTAGGAGAGGATCATGCAGTTGCGGTCCTCGGGCGGCACCGCGTCCAGGTCGCACAGCAGCAGCCCGTAGGTGCGGTTGTAGGCGAGGATGTCGTACCGGGCGTTCTGCAGACAGGCCGGGATCGGGTCCAGCTGGTCCAGCATCGCCTGCAGCGCGGGCGTGACGACCGGGCAGACGGTGGCCGGCTGCGGATCGGTCGCGTCGGCCAGCTGGAACAGGTGGCTGCGCTCGCTGCGGTCGAGCAGCAGGGTGCGGGCCAGCGCGTCGAGGACCTGTACGGAGACCTGGATGTCCCGGGCCTGTTCGAGCCACGTGTACCAGGTGACACCGACCGCGGCGAGCTGCGCGACCTCCTCGCGGCGCAGGCCCGGCGTACGGCGCCGGGTGCCGCGCGGCAGGCCGACCTGCTCGGGGGCGATGTGCTCGCGGCGGTGGCGCAGGAACGCGGCGAGTTCATGGCGCCGGATCGTCGACGCGGTCTGCGGAGCCGTCGTTCGCGCCGCCCCTGTCGTTGCCGCCGTCTCCTGTGCCATGGTCGTCATGACTCCAGTCTGCCGTCGTACGGACCCTGTTTCCAGGTAGTCCTGCTACCAGGACAAGGACACTCTGGTACCAGTCTGACGAGAGGCGCAGGCTCGTCGGCGTGACCGAAACCATCGCTTCCCGCACCGTCCGGTCCCCGGCGGCGCCACCCGTGCTCGGCGGCCTCGGACTGTTCACGGTGCTGCTGGCCGCGGCGCTGCCCCTCATCGACTTCTTCATCGTCAACGTGGCCCTGCCGACCATCGGCAAAGACCTCTCGGCGAGCGAGGCCGTCCTCGAACTCGTCGTCGCCGGCTACGGAGTCTCGTACGCCGTGCTGCTCGTCCTCGGCGGCCGGCTCGGCGACCTGTTCGGGCGCCGCCGGCTCTTCCTGGGCGGGATGGCCGCCTTCGGTGTGACCTCGCTGGCCTGCGGCCTCGCACCCACCGCGTGGACACTGGTCGCCGCGCGGATCACGCAGGGCGCGGCCTCCGCCGCGATGCTCCCGCAGGTCCTCGCCACCATCCAGGCCGCGACCCAGGGCCCGCGCCGCGCCAAGGCGATGGGGCTGTACGGCGCGACGGCCGGCCTCGCCATGGTGGCGGGCCAGATCCTCGGCGGGGTCCTGGTCGCCGCCGACATAGCCGGTACCGGCTGGCGCGCGGTGTTCCTGGTGAACGTGCCGGTCGTCATCGTCGGTCTGGTGCTGGCCGCCAAGGTCGTACCGGAGACGCGTTCGCAGCACCCGGAGCCGGTGGACGTGCCCGGCACCTTCCTGCTGGCCGCGTCGCTGCTGGCGCTGCTGGTGCCGCTGACCGAGGGCCGGGCGGCGGGCTGGCCGCTGTGGACGTGGCTGTCGCTGGCCGCGTTCCCGGGGATCGTGTCCGCGTTCTACGCGGTGGAGCGCAGGGCGGACCGGCAGGGCCGTACGCCGCTGGTGCCGCCGAGTCTGCTGGCGCTGACCTCGCTGCGGCGCGGGTTGATGATCGTCCTGCCGCTGTCGATCGGCTTCAGCGGATTCATGTTCGTGATCGCGGTGGCGCTGCAGCGCGGCGCCGACCTGGGCCCGGTCGCGGCGGGCCTGGCGCTCGCCCCGATGGCGGTGGCGTTCTTCCTGGTCTCGCTCGCCGGGCCGCGCCTGGTGACCCGGTACGGCACGCGGGTCGTGGCGGCGGGATCGGTCGTGCAGGGGGTGGGCGTGGGGCTGATCGCGCTGGCCGCGTGGCGCTCCTGGCCGGACCTGGGCTTCGTCGAACTGCTGCCGGGGATGGCGGTCGCGGGCGTCGGTCAGGCGCTCCAACTGCCCATCATCTTCCGCATCATCCTGTCCGAGGTGCCGCCGGCCCGGGCCGGCGTGGGCGCGGGCGTGATGGTGACCACCCAGCAGTCGGCGCTGGCGCTGGGCGTGGCCACGCTGGGCACGCTGTTCCTGTCGCTGATTCCGGGCATGGGCATGCGGGACGCCCTGGTGACAACGCTGTTGGTGCAGCTGGCCGGGGTGGTGCTGACCGGGCTGCTCAGCCTGCGGCTGCCGCGCACGATCGGCTGAAAGCCGGACGAACCGCCGGATGGCATGTTCACAGCTTGGACAACTCGCCGTGAATTGCGCCCCGTTGATGTTGGTCTTGCTGCACACTCCTTGCCGGAGACTCCTGAGCGGAGGCGAGGCGCATGTTGCAGATCAACACCAGCAAGGTGAGCCGCTGGGACCAGCACGGGCGGGAACATGTCGTCCGCGTGCAGCGCAAGGGCGCGCAGCGCACGATCGTGTGCGACACCTGCGGCTGGAAGAAGAGCGCGCAGTTCCTGCCCTGGCTGAAGGCGGAGGAGCATCTGGCCGAGGAGCACCAGGCGACGGTGGACCCGTCGGCGGCGTAGGCGCGGACCGCCGATGAGTTTCGGTGGCCGCGCCGGTCGTATCCCTCGTAGGCACCACGTCTATGTCCACGACCGCGACCGGCACCGGAAGGCCCACCGATGAGCGACCTGCGCGAGACGCTGATCCGACACGTCCAGGACGGGGCCGTCCCCGGCGCCGTGGGTCTGGTGGCCCGGGGTGGTGATGTGGAGGTGGTGGCGGTCGGCTCGGTGGATGCCGGGGGCGGCGCGCCGATGGCCCGGGACTCGATCTTCCGGATCGCGTCGATCACCAAGCCGATCACGGCGGCGGCGCTGCTGATGCTGGTGGACGAGGGCCGGATCGGGCTCGACGACCCGGTGACCGAGTGGCTCCCGGAGCTGGCGAAGCCGATGGTGGTCCGCACCCCCGCGAGTCCCGTCGACGAGGTCGTGCCGGCCGAGCGCCCGGTCACCGTGGAGGACCTGCTCAGTTCCCGCACCGGCTGGGGTCTGCCCGCCGACTTCGCGCTGCCCGCCGCGCAGGCTCTGTTCGCGGTGCAGGACCACAGCCGCCCCTTCCAGGACTGGCCGGACCCGGACACCTGGCTGGGCCTGCTCGCCCAGGTGCCGATGCTGCACCAGCCGGGCGAGGCCTGGCTGTACGGCACCTCGTCCGCCCTTCAGGGCATCCTGGTCGCCCGGGTGTCGGGCCGGGCTCTCCCCGACTTCCTGGCGGAGCGGATCTTCGAACCGCTGGGCATGCGGGACACCGGGTTCGAGGTGCCGGCGTCGAAGCGGCACCGTTTCACCTCGTCCTACGCCCCGGCCGAGGACGGCACCCTGCGCCTGACGGACACCCCGGACGGCGACTTCAGCCGCCTGCCGCGTTTCCCCTCGGGCGGCGGGGGCCTGGTCTCCACGGCCGACGACTGGCTGGCGTTCGCCCGCATGCTGCTGGCCGGCGGGCAGGGACTCCTCACCCCCACCTCGGTGAGCCGCATGACCACGAACCACCTCACGGCCGCCCAGCGCGAGGCCGCGACCCTCTTCCTGGAAGGCCAGGGCTGGGGCTACGGCGGCCAGGCCGACGTCACCCCGATCGACCCGTGGAACGTCCCCGGCCGCTACGGCTGGATCGGCGGCACCGGCACCACGGCCCACATCGTCCCGCCGACCGGCACCGTGACGATCCTGCTGACCCAGGTCGCCATGACGGGCCCGAGCCCGATGAAGGTGATGAGGGACTTCTGGCGGTGCACGGCGGGGCGCTGACGCTCTCCACTCGGGCCCGGTTCAGCCCCGCAGCCCCCGCAGCAACAGCTCCACCATCGCCTCGAACTCCGCCTCCACGCCCGGCTTCCGCCACTCCCGCGCGTACGACGGGTCGTGGAAGCGGCCGGTGGCCTGGAAGACCGCGCGGGCGGCCACGGCCGGGTCGGGGACCGTGAAGACGCCGGTGCCGATGCCCGCCCGGACTATCTCGGTGAGCTGGCCGGTCAGCTCGTCGATGTGCCCGCGGACCGTCTCGCCCGCCTCCTCGGCGAGGACGGAGTACGTGGCGAAGAGTTCGGGATCGCCGCCCGCCTTCTGCCGCTTGGCCTCGAACAGCCCTGCCAGCCAGTCCCGCACCCGCTCCTCCGGGTCGCGGTCCTCCGTCACGAAACGGGACAGCGCCTGCGACGTACGGTCCAGCCAGCGCTGGGTGACCGCCTCCCGCAGCGCCGCCTTCGTGCGGAAGTGCCGGTAGACGGTGCCATGGCTGACGCCGAGCGCGCGGGCCACGTCCACCACGGTCGCCTTCGCCGGGCCGTGGCGGCGCAGCACCTCCTCGGTCGCTTCGAGGATGCGCTCGGCGGTCAGGGTCTCGCTCGCTGCCATGGAGAAGACCGTACCCGCAGGCGGGATCAGTGCTCGCTGTCGAGATGCGCCATCGCCTCGGCGGGGTAGCGCTCACCGAGCGCCGAGTCCGCCGGTACGGCCGCCTCGATCGCGGCCAGGTCCGCCGCGTCCAGTACGACGTCCAGCGCGTCCAGCGACTCCGTCAGCCGCTCCCGGGTGCGTGCGCCGATCACCGGCACGATGTCCTCGCCCCGGGACAGCACCCAGGCGATGGCGAGCTGCGCGACGGAGACGCCCTTCTGCTCGGCGATCTTCCGCAACTGCTCGACCAGGCTGAGGTTGTGCTGCAGGTTCTCGCCCTGGAAGCGCGGCGAGTGCGCCCGGAAGTCGCTCGCGCCGAGCTGCCGGTCGGGCGTGAAGTGCCCGGAGATCAGGCCTCGGGACAGCACGCCGTACGCGGTGACGGAGATACCCAGTTCACGGGTGGTCGGCAGGATGCGGTCCTCGATGCCCCGGGTGATCAGCGCGTACTCCAGCTGAACGTCCGCGATGGGCGCGACGGCGGCGGCCCGGCGGATGGTGTCGGCACCGACCTCGCTGAGGCCGATGTGCCGGACGTAGCCCTGTTCGACCAGTTCGGCGATCGCGCCGACCGTCTCCTCGATCGGTACGTCCGGGTCGACCCGGGCGATCCGGTACACGTCGATGTGGTCGACGCCGAGGCGCTGGAGGGAGTAGGCGGCGAAGTTCCTGACGGCGCCGGGCCGGCCGTCGTAGCCGTACCAGCCGTTGTCCGGACCGCGCAGGGCCCCGAACTTCACGCTGGTGAGGGCCTGTTCGCGAAGGGCGGCGGGGGCGGCGCGCAGGGCCTCGCCGATCAGCATCTCGTTGTGGCCCATGGCGTAGAAGTCGCCGGTGTCGAGGAGTGTCACGCCTGCTTCGAGGGCGGCGTGGATGGTCGCGACGGATTCGCTCCGGTCCGCTTCGCCGTACAGCGCGGACATGCCCATGCAGCCGAGGCCGAGGGCGGAGACCTGGGGACCGGTGGTACCGAGTGAGCGCGTGGGGATCGTCATGCGGACCACCTTCGCATGACAGATGACAGATTTCAATATCTGTCATTCCATACTTGCCGACGAGGCTGGTACAGACCTCTTGACGAAAGGTCTGGACCACGAGCAGTGTCATGCATACGACACCTCACCGCACCCCCACCGGGAGGCCCCGTATGCTCCGCCGCCTGCTCACCGCCGCCCTCACCGCGGCCACCCTCGTCATCCCCCTCGGAATCGCCACCGCCCCCACCGCCGCGGCCGCCGACACCTGCGCGGTCAAGTCGCGCCCGGCCGGGAAGGTCCTCCAGGGCTACTGGGAGAACTGGGACGGCTCCGCCAACGGCGTCCACCCGCCCTTCGGCTGGACCCCGATCACCAACTCCGCGATCGCCGCCCACGGTTACAACGTGATCAACGCGGCCTTCCCGGTCATCCGCTCCGACGGCACCGCGCTGTGGGAGGACGGCATGGACACGGGCGTGAAGGTGGCAACGCCCGCCGAGATGTGCGCGGCGAAGGCGTCGGGCCAGACGATCCTGATGTCGATCGGCGGCGCGGCGGCGGGCATCGACCTCAGCTCGTCCACCGTGGCCGACAAGTTCGTCTCGACGATCGTCCCGATCCTGAAGAAGTACAACTTCGACGGCATCGACATAGACATCGAGACGGGCCTGGTCGGCAGCGGAAACATCAGCCAACTCTCCACGTCCCAGGCCAACTTGATCCGCATCATCGACGGCATCCTCGCCCAGATGCCGTCCAACTTCGGCCTGACGACGGCCCCGGAGACCGCCTACGTCACCGGCGGCAGCATCACGTACGGCTCGATCTGGGGCGCATACCTCCCGATCGTCAAGAAGTACGCGGACAACGGCCGCCTGTGGTGGCTCAACATGCAGTACTACAACGGCAGCATGTACGGCTGCTCCGGCGACTCCTACTCCGCCGGCACCGTCGCGGGCTTCACGGCCCAGACCGACTGCCTCAACAAGGGCCTGGTCGTCCAGGGAACGACGATCAAGGTCCCCTACGACAAGCAGGTCCCGGGCCTGCCCGCCCAATCGGGCGCGGGCGGCGGCTACATGACCCCGTCACTGGTCTCCCAGGCCTGGACGCACTACGGCACGTCCCTCAAGGGCCTGATGACCTGGTCGATCAACTGGGACGGCTCGAAGAACTGGACGTTCGGCGACAACGTGAAGGCGCTGCAAGGGCGTTGAGGTTCATCTGGCCGTGAGGGCGAGCTTCGCCCCGAGCGCCACGAACGACCCCGCGAAGCTCCGCCGCAGCCATGTCATCACCCCCGGTCGTGAGGTGACGTGGCTGCGGACCGAGGCGGCGAGGACGCCGTACGCCGCGAAGACGACGAACGTCGCCAGCATGAAGACTCCGCTGAGCGCCAACATCCTTACGGCGGAGTGGGGTTCGTGGGGACTCACGAACTGCGGCAGGAAGGCGAAGAAGAAGATCGTCAGCTTCGGGTTGAGGATGTTGATCAGCACTCCCCGGACGATCACACGGCCGGCGGAAATCGGCGCGCTGTCCTGGTCGACGTCGATCGCCGCCTTGTCCTTCACGGTCGCCCATGCCATGTAGAGGAGATAGGCGACACCGGCGTACTTGAGGACCTGGAAGGCGGCGGCACTGGCGTTGAGCAGCGCGGCCAGCCCGACGACGGTGGCCAGCACGTGCGGCACGATCCCGAGCGTGCAGGCGAAGGCCGCGAGGACGCTCGCGCGGCGCCCCCGGGAGAGACCGGCGGCGAGGGTGTAGACGACGCCGGTGCCGGGGGTGACGACCACGACGAGGGTGGTGAGGAGAAAGGCGAGGCTCATGGGGCCAGCCTGGCGGAGCCGCGGACCTCGTGGCAGGGCCAATGGGCCGCCGGTATCGGGGACCAATCACCAACGCCGGACGGGCATTTCCAGCCCGTCCGGCGTTTGCGGACGAGGCCCCTTCAGGGCCGAAGCGGGGGTCCCGAGGCGCAGCCCCCGGAGACGGCGCCTCCGACAGACCTACGCGCCGACGAGACGCCCGGCGAGGTAGCCCTCGATCTGGTCCAGCGACACCCGCTCCTGCTTCATCGAGTCGCGCTCGCGGACCGTCACCGCGTTGTCCTCAAGGGTGTCGAAGTCGACCGTCACGCAGTACGGCGTGCCGATCTCGTCCTGGCGGCGGTAGCGGCGGCCGATGGCGCCGGCGTCGTCGAACTCGATGTTCCAGTTCTGCCGCAGCGCCTGGGCGAGGCCCTTGGCCTTCGGGGACAGCTCGGGGTTGCGGGACAGCGGGAGCACCGCGACCTTCACCGGGGCCAGGCGGTGGTCGAGGCGCAGCACCGTGCGCTTCTCCAACTTGCCCTTGGCGTTGGGCGCTTCGTCCTCGACGTACGCGTCGAGCAGGAACGCGAGCATCGCGCGGCCGACACCGGCGGCCGGCTCGATGACGTACGGCGTCCAGCGCTCCTGGGCCTCCTGGTCGAAGAAGTGGAGGTCCTGGCCGGAGGCCTTGGAGTGCGCGGTGAGGTCGTAGTCGGTGCGGTTGGCGACGCCCTCCAGCTCACCCCACTCGTTGCCGCCGAACTGGAAGCGGTACTCGATGTCGGCGGTGCGCTTGGAGTAGTGGGAGAGCTTCTCCTGGGGGTGGTCGTACCACCGCATGTTCTCCTCGCGCAGGCCCAGGCCGGTGTACCAGTTCCAGCGCTCCTGCATCCAGTACTCCTGCCACTTCTCGTCCTCGCCCGGCTTGACGAAGAACTCCATCTCCATCTGCTCGAACTCGCGCGTGCGGAAGATGAAGTTGCCGGGCGTGATCTCGTTGCGGAAGGACTTGCCCATCTGCGCGATGCCGAACGGCGGCTTCTTGCGCGAAGTGGTCAGCACCTGGCCGAAGTTGGTGAAGATGCCCTGGGCCGTCTCGGGGCGCAGGTAGGCGATGGAGCCGGTGTCCTGCGTCGGGCCGAGGTGGGTGGAGAGCAGGCCGGAGAACTGCTTGGGCTCGGTGAACTGGCCCTTGTTGCCGCAGTTGGGGCAGTTGACGTCGGCGAGGCCGTTCTCGGGGGCGCGGCCGTGCTTGGCCTCGTACGCCTCTTCCAGGTGGTCCGCACGGAACCGCTTGTGACACGCGGTGCACTCGGTCAGCGGGTCGGAGAAGGTGGCGACATGGCCGGAGGCGACCCACACCTCGGGGGCCAGGATCACGGACGAGTCGATACCGACCACGTCCTCGCGCGACGTCACCATGTAGCGCCACCACTGGCGCTTCAGGTTCTCCTTGAGCTCGACACCCAGGGGTCCGTAGTCCCAGGCGGCCTTCTGGCCGCCGTAGATCTCACTGCACGGGTAAACGAAGCCACGGCGCTTGCTCAGGCTGACGATGGTGTCGATCTTGTCGGCGGCCACGATGCTCTCTTCATGACGAATGGACGGTAAGGAGGGGCGGCGCGAAGCGCCTCGATGAGGGGTGGCGATCGGGAGACGGGCGGGCGAATGACTTAGGTTACCGGCGTCTCCTGCCCTCGTATCAAATCGGTTCCCCGACCGCAGCTTGTTGACAACGGTTTCCATCTCAGTTGAAAATGACTGTCATGAACGTACGACGACGCCACATATCCGGGATCGCGATAGCAGCGGCCACCGCCCTCGGCCTCGGGACCCTCTCCGCCTGCTCCGACAGCGCGGCTGCCGCCAACACGGACAAGTTCGACGTCGTCGCGTCGTTCTACCCGCTGCAGTACCTGGCCGAGCAGATCGGCGGCAGTCACGTCCACGTCACCAGCCTCACCAAGCCCGGCCAGGAGCCGCACGACCTGGAGATCAGTGCGCAGCAGATCGTCGCGCTCCAGGAGTCCGACGCGGTGCTCTACCTCAAGAACCTCCAGCCCGCCGTCGACAAGGCGGTCGACCAGTCCGAGATCAAGACGAAGATCGACGCCGCCGACCTGACCACGCTGGAGAAGCACGGCAACGAGGTCGGCGGCCACGCGGCCTCCCACGACACCTCGAAGAACGAGGAGCTGGCCGGCCTCGACCCGCACATCTGGCTCGACCCGGTGCGCTACGCCCAGGTCGCCGAGGGCGTCGGCAAGTCCTTCGAGAAGGCCGACCCGAAGAACGCGGCCGACTACAGGACGCGCACCGCGGCCCTGGTCAAGAAACTGGACGCGCTCAACACCGAGTTCAGGACCGGCCTCGCGAACACCAGGACGAAGGTGTTCATCACCACCCACGCCGCCTTCGGCTACCTCGCCGAGCGCTACGGCCTCACCGAGGAGGCCATCAACGGCCTCGACCCCGAGTCGGAGCCCAGTGCCGAGCGGGTGAAGGACCTTGAGAAGATGGCCAAGGCCGACGGCGTCACCACCGTGTTCTACGAGACGCTCGTCAGCGACAAGACCGCGAAGACCATCGCCGCCGACGCGCATCTGAAGACCGACGTCCTCGACCCCATCGAGGGCATCACCAAGAAGTCCCGCGGCACGGACTACTTCGCGGTCCAGCGAGCCAACCTCAAGGCGCTGCAGACCGCCCTGGGAAGTAAGTGATCGACACGATGAACAGCGCGGAGGACGACGTCATGAGCGAGCCCGTCATATCGCTGCGCGGAGTCCGCGCCGAGCTGGGTTCGCGCCCCGTCCTGCGCGGCATCGACCTCACCGTGCACCGCGGTGAGGTCGTCGCGCTGCTCGGCGCCAACGGCTCCGGCAAGTCGACCGCGATCCGCACGGTCATCGGCCAAGTCCCGCTGAGCGAGGGCGAGATCGAACTCTTCGGCACGGACCGGGCCCGCTTCCGGGACTGGCGGCGCGTGGGTTACGTACCGCAGCGCACCACGGCCGCGGGCGGAGTGCCCGCCACGGTCACCGAGATCGTCACCTCCGGCCGCCTCTCCCGCACCCGCTTCGGCCTGCTGCGCAAGGCGGACCACGAGGCCGTACGGCACGCCCTGGAGCTGGTCGGCATGGCCGACCGCGCCAAGGACTCGGTCAACGCCCTGTCCGGCGGCCAGCACCAGCGGGTGCTGATCGCCCGCGCGCTCGCCGCCGAACCCGAACTGCTGATCATGGACGAGCCGATGGCGGGCGTCGACCTGGCCAGCCAGCAGGTGCTTGCGGACACCCTGTCCCGCCAAGTCACCGAGGGCACAACGGTGTTGCTCGTCCTGCACGAACTCGGCCCGCTGGAGCCCCTGATCGACCGGGCGGTCGTCCTGCGCGACGGCTGTGTCCAGCACGACGGCCCGCCCCCGCGCGCCCTCGGCCAGCACGCCCTGCCCGGCCACGACCACGTACACCCGCACTCGGCGGCGGACGCCGAACCGATCCGCACCGGACTGCTGAGCTGACGGGACCGACGATCTCATGGACTTCCTGAACTACGCCTTCATGCAGCGGGCCCTGCTCGCCGCCGTCCTGGTCGGCATCACCGCCCCCGCCGTCGGCATCTACCTCGTCATGCGGCGCCAGGCCCTCATGGGCGACGGCATAGGCCATGTCGCCATGACGGGCGTGGGCCTCGGCTTCCTGCTGAACACCTCCCCGGTCTGGATGGCCACCGCGGTCTCCGTCCTCGGCGCGATCCTCATGGAACTGATCCGCTGGTACGGCAAGACCCGCGGCGACATCGCCCTCGCGATGCTCTTCTACGGCGGTATGGCCGGCGGCGTGATGTTCATCAACCTCGCGCCCACGGGCTCCAACGCGAACCTCACGTCGTACCTCTTCGGATCCCTGTCGACGGTCTCGCAGTCCGACGTGACCGCGATCTGCCTGCTCGCGGCCTTCGTGGTGGTGGTCACGCTGGGGCTGCGCAGGCAGCTGTTCGCGGTGAGCCAGGACGAGGAGTTCGCCCGGGTCACCGGCCTGCCGGTGCGCGCGCTGAACCTGCTGACCGCGGTCACGGCGGCCGTCACGGTGACGGTCGCGATGCGCGTGGTCGGGCTACTGCTGGTCAGCGCGCTGATGGTGGTCCCGGTGGCCGCCGCCCAGCAGCTGAGCCGGAGCTTCGCCGCGACTTTCGTGATCGCGGTGGCGATCGGCGTGAGCGTGACCATCGGCGGCACGGTCACCTCGTACTACCAGAACGTCCCGCCCGGCGCGACGATCGTGCTCCTGACCATCGGAGCGTTCATCGCGCTCACCGCCCTCGCGACCCCGCTCGGCCGCCGCCGGGCCCGGGCGGCAGCCGCCGCGCGACCCGCCGGGGACCCGGTGGAATGCGTGATTCCAGCCACCCGGGGGGCCGCCGACGAGGTCGGCGTCTGACCGAGCACAGTCCGGGCTGGCACAATGGCCCGGCAAAGTGCAGACGTGAGGAGGCAACGGTGACGACGGCCGGCCCGCCCGTGAAGGGACGATCCACCCGCCAGCGTGCCGCCGTGTCGGCGGCGCTCAACGAGGTCGACGAGTTCCGCAGCGCCCAGGAACTGCACGACATGCTCAAGCACAAAGGCGACTCGGTCGGCCTGACCACGGTCTACCGCACCCTCCAGTCCCTCGCCGACGCCGGCGAGGTGGACGTCCTGCGCACCGACGAAGGCGAGTCCGTCTACCGCCGCTGCTCCAGCGGCGATCACCACCACCACCTGGTCTGCCGCGTCTGCGGCAAGGCGGTCGAGGTCGAGGGCCCGGCCGTCGAGAAGTGGGCGGAGGCGATCGCGGCGGAACACGGCTATGTGAACGTGGCACACACGGTGGAGATCTTCGGCACCTGCGCGGAGTGCGCGGCGGCGGCCGGTCAGGCCTAGACCCGGCTCAGGTGGGCGTCGAGGATCGCCCGCAGCCGGTCCGCGTCGGCGGGGTCCCGCAGGGCGCGCTTGGGCAGCAGCGTGAAGTGGGCGGCGTTCTTCTCGGGGCTGAACATGTAGAAGCCGTCCGCCGTCTCCCGGTAGCGGGGCTGCACGGTCCAGTTGAGCGAGGTGAACAAGTCGTCGCCGGCCACGGTGACCCCGGCGTCCGTCACGGTCACCCGGATCACGCCCCGCCGCTCCGCGAGGCGCTGGAACTGGCGGGCCTGGATCCGCGGCACGAACACCAGGAACACCACCACGGCGCCCACACCGGCGATCAGCGGGATCGGCAACGACCCGCCCTTGGCCAGCGAGGTCGCGATCGCCAGCACGGTGAAGAAGGCCGCGATCCCCAGCAGCCAGAGTTGTCTTCGTGTCGACGGGACAAGGCTCCTGCGCGCTCTCAGCGCCGCCGCGAAGTCCTCGACGACCGGCCGGTACTCCAGCTCGACCACTCGCCCCGCCACGTCGTCCCGCCCCATGTCCATGAGGCGGGATGGTAGCCGTAGCGACTAGCCCTCCTCGGGCCGCCCCCGCATCGCCGCCTCCATGGCGAGCAGCTTCTCGTTCGGTACCGCGCCGCCGAACCGCCGGTCCCGCTGGGCGAATTCGACGCAGGCGCGCCACAGGTCACGTCGGTCGAAGTCCGGCCACAGCACGTCCTGGAAGACCAGCTCGGCGTAAGCGCTCTGCCAGAGAAGGAAGTTGGAGGTGCGCTGCTCGCCGCTGGGGCGCAGGAACAGGTCCACGTCCGGCATGTCCGGGTAGTACAGGTACTTCGCGAGGGTCTTCTCGTTGACCTTGGCCGGGTCGAGCTTGCCGGCCTTCACGTCCTCCGCCAACGCCCGTGCCGCGTCGCCGATTTCGGCCTGGCCGCCGTAGTTCATGCAGAAGTACAGCGTGAGCGCGTCGTTGTTCTTGGTCTGCTCCTGGGCGATCTGGAGCTCCTTGGCGACCGACCGCCACAGTTTGGGCATCCGGCCCACCCACCGCACCCGGATGCCGAGTTCGTCGAGGGTGTCGCGGGTCTTGCGGATGAAGTCGCGGTTGAAGTTCATCAGGAAGCGCACCTCGTCGGGCGAGCGCTTCCAGTTCTCGGTGGAGAAGGCATACAGCGAGATCGCGCCGACACCCATCTCGACGCCGCCCTGCAGCACGTCCAACACCCGCTCGGCGCCGACCTTGTGGCCCTCGGTGCGCGGCAGCCCGCGCTCCTTCGCCCACCGCCCGTTCCCGTCCATGACGATCGCCACGTGCTTCGGGATCAGCTCACCCGGCAGCTTCGGCGCACGGGCCCCGGACGGGTGCGGCTCCGGCGCCTTGTACTCGCGCCGCTGGCGCCCCAGGATCCCGCGTACGGCCATGTGCTTCTCGTCTCCTCTGTACTTACCTGTACTCGTCCGTGCTTACGACTTCTCCACGTACCGCAGCGAGCGCAGTCCGCGTTCCAGATGCCAGTGCAGATAGGCGGACACCAGCCCGCTCCCCTCCCGCACATGGCGCGCCTCGCACGCGTCCGCCGTCTCCCAGTCTCCCGTGAGCAGCGCACCGAGCAGTTCGAGGGCCTGCGGTGAGGGTACGACGCTGCCGGCCACCCGGCAGTCGGCGCAGACGACCCCGCCGGACGCCACGGAGAAGAACCGGTTGGGTCCCGCCATCCCGCACTTCGCACAGTCCCCGAAGCTCGGGGCGTACCCGTTGACCGCGAGCGACCTCAGCAGAAACGCATCGAGAATCAGATGCGGCGCGTGCTCCCCGCCGGCCAGCGTCCGCAACCCGCCCACCAGCAGCAGATACTGCTGTACGGCGGGCTCGCCCTCGTGGTCGGTGAACCGCTCGGCGGTCTCCAGCATGGCCGTACCGGCGGTGTACCGCGCGTAATCGGCGACAATCCCGCCACCGTACGGAGCGATGGTCTCACTCTGTGTGCACAACGGCAGCCCGCGGCCGACGAGTTCACTCCCCCGCGCGAAGAACTGCACGTCCACATGCGAGAAGGGCTCCAGCCTGGCCCCGAACTTCGACTTGGTCCGCCGCACCCCGCGCGCCACCGCGCGTACCCGCCCGTGACCCCGCGTGAGCAGCGTGATGATCCGGTCCGCCTCACCCAGCTTCTGGGTGCGCAGCACGATGCCGTCGTCGCGGAACAGACTCATGGCGCCCATTGTCCCCTACGGCTCCGCGCCCCCACGACGCCTGGCGGCATCAGGGCGTCAAGGCACCTCGCCCCGGCTGCGGGCGTTCGCATACGCGGTCGCCGCCCTCAGCCGCTCGGCCGGGGTCGCGTCACGCACGGCGGCCGGTTCGACGTCCCACTCCCGCCCGCCGCCGTACGGCCGCAGCTGGACGTAGGGTCCCTCGTGTCCCATGACGATGCCCACTCTCCCGGTCCGGGTGTCCACCGCGACCGATCCGACAGTCGGCTTCATCGGCGGCTCCATCACTCTCCTCGCACCCGAATCCGCAATGCCATCAAGGTGTCCTTCGCCTCCGAGCAGTGTGCCCACACCTGGCTCCCCTCTCTTTTCGAGTTTCACGCTTCTCAACTCGAGGGAGCCCCCGCACCCCTACACTCGGCAGGAGTCTGTCGAGCACAAATGCCGTGCGGGACAAGGGGGTTGGCCATGGCCAACGGTTCACGGCAGACGGCTCGGAAGTTCGGCGGAGCCGAGCTCGGACGGCGACGGCACCTTTGTCGGCCAGTTCGAACAGGCCATTCGGAAAACATTCGGAGTGAGCAGAAACGAGTTGACCGGAGCGGGTCGATCAGAGCGAATTGACACGGGCTTCGAGCGAAGAACTCATTGCCTCCGGGGTCAGCGAGGACACGCCACTGCGCGTCCCCGATCTGGCGAAATGTCGGCGAAGCGCGCGCCCGATTTCAGCAGGCGTTCGAGTTCGGCGGCCCGATCGCGGTCCGTGGGGTTGACGTCGATGTGCCGCGGGACTTCCCCGGTTCCGGCTCGTCCCGGCGGCTGAAGAAGATCGTCGGATGCGGACCGCCGAATCCTTCGGGCGCCCCGATCTCCGTCTACTGCCCCTTCTCGCTCTCAAGCAGGACGAAGCCGAAAACCTCGCACCAGAACCGCGCCGGCGCCTGGGAGTCCCGGCAACCGAGCACGAGCGCACTGATACGACACGCCACAAGAGCCTCCTAGCCATGAAAAGAACCTGTGGCGTGTTGGAGGAGTTGGGCGTGGACGAACTGGTTTCAGGGTCGTCGGCGGGACAGGGTCACGCTGGTGGTCGCGGATCGGCCGGACGCACGGGTTCGGGGAGGTCCGGCAGGTCGCGCGAGGTGACCCCCCACAGTTGATCGAACTGTGCGATCTGCTCGGTTACCCGGGATCTCCGTGCGTTCAGCTCACTCCTGGACTCCTCTCTGGCCACGTCCGAGTTCATCTCGAAGTACAGCTCGCCGTCGAAGATCATGAAGTCCCGCCGCCCGCCGCGCCCCACACCGGGCGGCACCTGAGACAGAATCACGACGCGCGCCTCTATGCCCAGACCTCTTTGAAACTCGCAGATCTGCAGCAGTTTTTCGTTGACGTCATCGGGGCGGGGCACGATGAAGAGGCGCCGCACCCTCACCCCGCGTCGCTCGATCGCGCTCCGCTGCACCTGCAGATAGTCCTGCGCGTCCTTGGTGTCCCAATAGGCCACGTCCACGAATGTGCTGGTGGCGTCGATACTCACCGTCGTATGACCGGTGAGGCGGACGAGTTGTTCGTTCGGGTCGCCGCGCCAGCTCACTACCCTGGTGGCCAGGTCCTCCACGAACACGGCGAGGCGGTCCATCTCGCCCCGCGCGAAGGCTCTGGCGATCTCCGGACCCTGGTCCCCCAACCTGGTGGCACTCTCGACGAGCCGACGCACCTGCTCGGCACCCATGCCGGACCGCTCCAACTCGCTGAAGAGCTTGGTCACATCACCGACCAGTTGAAACTTCTCCTGGACCATGTCCTTCATCTCACGGTGATGCGCGGCCAACGCGTCACCGATGTCCCCGCTCTGCACACGCTGGCCGCCCTCGACCGACGCCAGCCGCCGCTCGAAGTCAATCATGTACTGGACGATGAGCGCGGCACCACCGATGACGATGGAGACCGCGAGCTGCCACATCTCGTCCTGCGACTGGTTGATCAGGTTGGTGATCACGTACGCGATGGTGGCCACGACAAAAGTGACCAGTGTCTTCAGCAGGACAGGAGGTATGCGCACGCCCCCCGACGCCGCCGGATCCGGTGTCCCGGACGCTCCATCCATGACTGTCCCCCCGACGGATCGTTCCCAGGACCTGTTCCGGTCAGCGCGATGCCAGAGCCTTGTGCAGCAACGGTATGGCCTGGAGGGCCAGTTGGTCACGGATGCGCTGAACCGACGTCTGCCACTGCCGGGTGAAGCCGGGTTCCCGTTCGAGTACGTCCCACAGATGTCCCAGTCCGCGATCCACGTGTGCGCGCGGCATCCACAGATGCAGCAGATGATCCACGGCCGGGCGCAGCGCCAGGACCGCCTCGGGCCCGTCCGCCGCAGCAAGCCGGCTGTTCTCCAGAATGTGCACCAGCGTCGTCAACAGCCAGTCGTGCAACGCCAGGTCTTCGCACAGCCCCGCCACCGCGACCGTCGAAACACTCTCCGGCACCCTCAACTCGACCGTCCTCAGCCCGTCCTCGGCCAGCGTGAAGCGGTCCAGCGACGGCCCCTCGCCCGCAGGGGTCCGTCGCGCGGCCCATCGCAGGTGGGTACGGCGTGACTTGAACGGCGCCTTCTGGTCGAGGATCGGATCCCGCACCAACTGCGCCAGCAGCCCCTCCGCGATCATCCCCAGGTCCAGCTCGCCGCGTCGGCCACCGCGCAACACGCCCTGCGCGACGGCCTGTTCAGGAAGTTTCCCGAACGGCTCGACCACTCCGGGCCGAACGAGATACTGGCCCCAGGGACGACGGTTGTCAGGGCCGTCGGCCGGGGCGCTGAAGTAGGCGGTGGACTGCAGTACGCGCCCCTCGGTGAGTGCCGCGTGGGCGGCCACCGTGCCGACGGCCCGGACCTTGGCACCGTTCGCGGCGGGCAGTCGGCAGTCCACTCCAGTCAGGACCTCGGGCGATCGGGCGTACAGATTGGGCCGCTCGGACACCCGTACGTGTTCGTCGGCCCGCAGCCTCAGCAGTTGCTCGGCGGCCCGGCGGTCCAGCGTCTGGAGGGACGGCAGCAGACAGGTGCGCACCTCGCCGCAGGCGAGCACCGGACGGGTACGGAGTCCAGGTGCCGTCATGTCAAGTCCCCTTTTTTGGTACAGGGGTTGGCGGGTTCCTCGTAGAAGACGTACGTGGCGCGCCGCGCGACCGCCTCCGGTACGGCGATGCCCTCGCCCGCGGACCGCTTGGCGACCTGGTCTAGCGCTTCTGAGTCGACGTCCACCTGGTCGAGGATCAGCCGTACGGCGTCCTCGACGGCGAGGAACCGGTTCGGCATCAGCGTGCAGGTGCGGTAGGCGCTGAACGAGACCCGGGTGTCGCTGAGTTTGAGCAGCGGCGGCAGTCGGTCCCAGTCGCGCGGGTAGTCGGGGTCGGACCAGATGCGCGGGACCAACACGGGCTCGCCCAAGTGCCGTAGCAGACCGAGGCGGGCCAACTGCCATACGGCGGCCAGGAACGGGCAGGACCACAGGCGTCCTCTGTCAGTCTCGGACCACAACTCGACGTCCATGAAGACCGAGTGGTTGCGCGCGGCGGTCTCCTGGGGCGGCTGCCAGGTGACGATCTCTGCGAGGGCGCTGCGGGTGGGGGTGGTGCGTTGCCCGTTGGCGAGCCAGCCGGTCTGGCCGACCGGGGGGCGGGAGCCGTAGCTGCCCGGCGGCGGGGATTCCACCAGGCGGTGCATGACGGATTCGGCCAGTTCGATCCGGTCGGCGACCGCGCAACCCGACTCGCGGGCCAGGTAGTCGATGACGAGCCCGGCTTTCCCGGCCTCTTCCAGGATCAGCGGGATCAGTTCGGCCGGGGTGGAGAAGCGGGTGAAGTAGTCGTCGATCAGGAAGCACGTACTGATACGGGGACGTTTGCCGCCGGTGCGACGGGCGGCGGACGCTCGGGCCGCGTCGACCCAGATCCGCACCTCTGCGAAATGTTCGCGCAGCCGCTCGGGGCCCGCTTGGAAGTCCTCCATGTAGAGGTGGCCCAGCTCCAGCGAGAGATGGGCCAGCGGCACGGACTGGGTGAGCGGGTACGCGGTTGTCTCCCGGAAGACGGCCTCCGTCATGCCTCCTCCCAGTACTTGTCGTCGGTGAGCCGCGCGGCCAAGTCGCTGAGCGCCTGCCAGGTCTCCATGGTGGCGATCTGGCTGTCCAGCACGTCCTCGTCGGTGATGAGCTGCTCACGCCACTGGAGGACCGGTTCGAGGGGCACCGAGCCGAGCACCTGGCTGTATCCGATGCCGTGGTGCGAGGCGAGCTGCTTCAGTTCGGCGTCGCACTGCTGCATCCACGCCGACTGGGTGGGCGTGGCCTGCGACCACAGCGCCGAGTCGGGGTCGGGTACGGCGGCCCGTACGAAGCGGATGGCGCCGCGCAGCGCGTCCTCGTCATGGCCGCGGGCGACACCGCCGGCCAGGATGCCGCGCTTGCCGTGGACGAGGCTCGCCGCGGCCTCCACGTGCTGGCGGGTCCAGCGGTGGAAGACCAGCCAGCGGGCCTGGACGCCGCTCATCGAGCGCTGCGAGGTGGCAGCCAGTGCCATGTCGACGGCGTAGCTGCGGCCGGCGCTGAGGTCGACGACGATCAGGTCGAACTCGCTGTTGAGGCGCAGCAGGAGGTCCACGCAGCGGCGCAGGTTGTCCCCGGAGGTGGCGAACTCGCCGCCGCTGAGGTCACCAGGCATCAGGATCAACCGCCCCGCTCCGGGCGGCCGGTTGCGCAGCACCCGGTGTTCGGTGTCCGCCCAGACGTCAATCCTGACCGGTTCCGCGATCTCGCCCATCAGGTAGGAGTGCAGTCCGCGGTCGTCGGCGGCCAGGCGGGCGTGCGGCACGTCGAAAACGGTCGCGGCGGTGGGCGAACCGAAGTCGAAGTCCAGGTAGCAGACGTCGTCCCCCATGAGCGCCCGTTGGTAGGTGAGGTTGACGCTGGTCACGGAACGGCCCGTACCTCCCTTGTCGGAGGCCGCGAAGATCAGCACGGTTCACGCTCCCTGGATCGTGGCGGCTTCGCGGGCCCGGGTGAGTTCGTCGAGCCGGACCAGCAGGTCGAGCGTCAACGCGTAGGCGGTGCCCGGCTGTTGGTCCACCAGGGCGCGGGCGCGGCGCAACGTGACCTCGATGCGCCTGAGTTGTGTTCCGCGCTGTCCGTCAGGGGTGGGTGCGGGTGTCATCAGTTCGATGCCGAAGAGGTGGGTGGCCTCGCTGATCAACGCCCTTGCCAGTCCGGTCAGTTCGGCGCTGCGGAGCGGCGGCTGCCAGTACATCTTGTGCGCTTTCACCACCGCTTCGGTGACCCGCTCGGTGATGGTCCAGGAAACCTGTCCACCGGTGAGGGCGGTCTCCGGGTAGACGGCATGCACGTTGTCCCACAGACCGACGCCCTCACCGTCCGAGATGCGGCGCCGCCACACATGGCCGAAGATGTCCTCGGCCAGCCTGAGCAGTCGGTCGTGCGCGGAGAGGTTGCGGGAGAGCGTGCACAACTGGACTGTGCGCTTGAGGAGTTGTGTCGAGAAGTCGTTCATCGTCCAGTCCATGGCCGGACCGATGGTGCCGCCGCCCTGCAGTGGCAGGGTGACGCCGGGGTTGTGCAACTGGACCATGGGGTCGTCGTGGGTCATACGACTGGTGATGCGGCCGCGTTCGGCGAGGCGCTCCATGACGCGTACCGTGCGGGTCAGGTCGTCGTCGGTGGCCCGGCGGCGCAGCAGGTCGTGCACGAGGATGGCCGCGACAGAGAGGGAGAAGTACTCGGACTCCAGCCGCTGTCCAGTCGTACGCCAGGGGATGTCCTCCAGCGGCCACCGGTCGCGGTCGAAGCGGGCGATGCCCGACCAGTACTGCTGGGTGATCTCCCAGCGCAGTCGCAACGCCTCGGCCAGCCTCTGCTGTTCGGCGTTGAGCAGCCCGAGGGTCAAGGTGCGGTCCGAGAACAGGTCCTCGATGCCGTCGAGCGCGACCACGGTGAAATAAAGGTACGGGACCGGGTTGGCGACGCCGGCGGGTTGCGGCCCGATGGCTTCGTTGGTATCCACCTCGGGGGCGTCCCGTACCAGGCTCCAGGCCCAGCCGCACTCGAAGAGTTGGTTCTCGTCATAGAGGGCCTCCTGAACGTCGACGCCGAGGACGAAGCTGTCGACGATGGTGGCGCGCAGCGGCCGGAACCGCCGCTGGAACCTCGCCAGCGTCTGACGCTGCGACAACTGCCCCTGGCCGAGGAGTTCACAGAGGGTCCGGCCCTGGGCGGAGTCGGGGTCGTAGACGGTGACCGTGAAGGAACGCAGCAGGCCCACCATGGCGGCGGTGAGCCGGTTACTGGTCGCGGTCCTCAGTTCTCTGATCGTCTCCTGCACCTCGCCACGACGGGTCTTGGACTCGTAGACCTTGAGGAAGCCGAGCAGGGCCAGACAGAGGGTGATGGACAGGGAGAACGAGTCCAGGACGTCAAGTCGGCGCTGCTCCTCGGTGAGGTCCCTCTCTTTGTCCCGGGGCCGGAAGGAGTGACCGCCCGCGAACGTGGGCCTCTTGCCGTCGGTATGCGTGCGCATGAACTCGGCGGCCGCCGTGACGAGGACGGCCGGAATCTCCAGCCGTCCACCCGCCCGCTTCAACACCTGCTGGACGTCGCTCTGCGTGGTGTCGGGGTCGTCCAGCCGGAACAAGGACAGCTCGGTCGCCGGATACAGCAGACAGAGCAGGCGCTCCGCGTCGGCGATACTGCTTTCTCCGCCCGGTGTGCCCCACACCCACTCCCCGTTGTCAAAGGAGTGCCGGGCGACCGCCTGCCAGATGTCCAGCAGATGCTGGCGTGGCTTGATCTCCATCCTTTGCCCCCTCAGGAAATCTATGTACGCCGGTATCCGCGGGCCACAATCATCGATTTGTAGCCGTCGCGCACCTTGGCCTGCTTCCCCACCGAGGTCGTCCGCAGCCCCCTGGCGTGCCTCCTGAGGACGCGGCGAATCTGCCTTCTCCGCACGTTGTACGCGGGGAAATGCAAGCCACCCACTTCATACCCCTCGGACGCCTCCATGAAAGCGGCGGCGAACGGCGCCCCGGGCTCAAGCTGGTGAAAGAAGCACGTGATCGCCTGCTCGAACTCGGTTTCGGAGGTGGAGATGGATTCGGCGACGAAGAACATGGTGCCGAGATTCCAGCGCCCCTCCTGTCCGGCCAGATGGAAGAGATCTCCCTGCTCGACCCGGACGATCCGCTTGAACATTTCTCGCGGATCATGTGGATAACCGGCATATCCGTCGTGCTGGCACAAACTCTGCCAGAAAGCATCCCAGTTCTTGTCATAGGAGTCCAACTGCTCGCGAAGGTAGCCCACATTCCGCTTCGACCAGTCGAGCAGGGTGATCTCCTCGCACCAGGGCAGCATCGCCAGGGCCGGATAGAGATTCGCTCCGGCACCCACATCGATGCCCCGGACCCGGCGCCCCGGAAACCGACGGAAATGATCACTGAAATGATCGCGGACGATGGCGATGATCTTCGCATCGGCAGGGAACACGCTGCGGTAGTTGTGACTGATGTAGTCCGCTGGGTTGAATTCGTCCCAGGGTACGTCCGCGTTCAACTGCGGAAGGTCTTCCAGTGATCCAGAAGGCATGCCCCACCGTATCAACATCATCGATCCACGGGACCCCCTTTCTCCCGCCATGCGACTGGCACCGATGCATAAAGAGCGCATGGTGGCAACACGCTCCCAGGCATTGCCCCAGACCCTTGAACAGCCCTGGCGCGACGGGAAATCCTGGTCGGATGCCGCTCAATCCCGACCGGAAGCCGCTGTGTATCCGGTCCGCCGTCGAGAACGACCTTCCCGCACTCGTCAGCCTCGACGCGGAGGCGTTCCCGAAGGAGCCGTACCCCGTCTTCGTGCTCCGCCAGCTCTACGACATCCACGGCGACCGCATCCTCGTCCTGGACGACGGCGAGGAGCTGCTCGGCTACATCCTGTTCGTGAACACCTCGGACGGGTACGTGAGTTGGATCATGAGCCTCGCCGTCACGCCCCATCAGCAGGGCCACGGGCTGGGTCGGCGCCTGCTGGTCGAGGCCCTGCGCCGACTGCGCGCGGAGCGTGTCCACCAGGTGCGTCTCACGGTGGATCCGACGAACGCCGCGGCGGTCATGCTGTACCGCTCGCTCGGGTTCTCCTCCGAGGAAGGCGTGCAGCGGGACTACTTCGGGCCGGACGAGCATCGCTTCCTCATGACCCTCACCCTGCGACCGTAGTGCCGCCCCACCGCCCGAAACGCCTCCTTCGGTTCCCAGTGCCACGGTGACGTCGGGTCGAACGGGCGGTCCTCAATGGTCCTGGTGAGGGCGTAGCTCGCCATGTCGAGGTCGTGGCGGGGATCGTGGGCGCGGTGCGGGGCGTCCGGGGTGACGAACTCGAAGGCCATCGCGCCGTAGAGGTCCATCGACTCGAAGACCTCCAACAGGGCGGCCGCATAGGCAGCTTGGGTGTGTTCGCTGCGGACCAGGTGGCCCTTGATCTCCTCCGGGTTCTTGGTGTGGTCCACGACGTTCCAGCCCATGCCTGCCGTCTTCTCGGCGCCCTTGTACGCGCAGGTGCCGAACTCGGTGATGGCGACGGGCTTCCCCCAGCGCTGGTAGCGGCGCAACTCCCTTATGTAGGAGGAGGGTTGGCGGAAGTACGAGTAGTAATCGATGCCCACGACGTCGAACAGGTTCCAGTCGACCTCGTCGTCCTGGGCGGCGGCGTAGCTGAGGTTGCCGTGGAAGACCGAACGGCCCAGCACCGCCGCCTTCTTGGTAAAGGCGTCGAGCTTGCGCTGCATCCTGACCGGGTCGAAGGCGCCGTTCAGGAGGTTCTCGACGCGGTCCAGGACCGTCGCGCCCGGCACTATCCCGGGTACGAACAGCCAGAACTCGCAGCCGACGCTGAAGTCGACGCTCGCGCCCTGCCGGCGCAGGTGTTCCGCGAACCGGCCGGTCTCCGCGAGGTGTTCGAGGATGTCCCGCTCCGGGACGTCGGCGAGGGTGGGCTGGAGCCAGATGTGCAGGCCGAGTTCGGCGGCCCGGGCGGCGGTGGCGGTGAGGCGCTCGACGCCGTCACCGGTGACCTCGACCGTGTCGGCGTGCAACTCGTCGCGGACGGCGCGGAGGTCGGCCCGCATCCGGCGCGGGCTCCAGGCGGTGGCGGGGGTACCGCCCTCGCCGACGGTGTAGACGACGCCGTGGCGACGCAGCCCGCGTCGGCCGCTCGCCGCCGTCTGCTCCTTCGCCGTCGCCTGCCCGGACGGCAGCAACGCGCCCGCCGTCCCGAGGGCCAGCGCCCCTGCCAGGAACTGCTTCCTGTTGATCCCCGTGGTGTTCGCCATGCACCCACTGTGCCGAGCCCGGCTCCGGCCCGGCATCGACCGATGGTCTACGGCGAGGCAACCAAGGTATGAGCCCTCGCGTCGGTCAATGGAGAGATCGTCGACGGAAACCGACCGACCGTCGACGCCGACCGAACAAAGGAGAGCGTGATCTCAGGCTCCGAACAGTCCTCCAGGCCCGCTACGACCAACCGCCGTACTCTCCTCACCGCCGGCGCCGTCACCACCGCGGCCCTCCTCACCGGCGCCACCCCCACGCAGGCGTCCACCGACACCGGCGTCTCCGCGCGTCTGACCGCCCTCGAAGAGCAACACACCGCCCGCGTAGGCGTGTTCGCTCACCACCTCGGTACGCGGAAGACCGTCGTGCACCGTGCCGACGAACTCTTCCCGATGTGCTCGGTGTTCAAGACCCTCGCCGCCGCGGCCGTCCTGCGCGATCTGGACCGGCACGGCGAGGTCCTCTACCGGGTCGTGCACTACACGGAGGCCGATCTCGTCGACGGTTCGGACCGGACGCGGGCGCACCTCGCCGACGGCATGACGGTCGAGCAGCTCGCCGACGTGGCGATCCGCTACAGCGACAACGGCGCCGGCAATCTCCTCCTGCGCGAACTCGGCGGCCCCACCGCGATCACCCGCTTCGCCCGCTCCCTCGGCGACCAGGTCACCCGCCTCGACCGCTGGGAGACCGAACTCAACTCGGCCGAGCCGGACCGGGTCACCGACACCACCAGCCCACGCGCGATCGCCGGCCTGTACGGCAGGCTCGTCCTCGGCGACGCCCTGCGCCGTCCCGACCGCGACCGGCTCACCGCCTGGCTGCTCAACAACACGACGAGCGCCGCCCGTTTCCGCGCCGGGCTCCCCGCGACCTGGACGATCGCCGACAAGACGGGCAGCGGCGACTACGGCACCGCCAACGACGTCGGCATCGCCTGGACGGAGGCCGGTGACCCGGTCGTCCTCGCGGTCCTGACGACGAAGCCGACGCTGCCCGACGCACCGTACGACAACCAACTGGTCGCCGAGACGGCCGAGTTGGTTGCAGCGGCCGTCGGCTGACGCGGGAAGGGGCGACCGGGCCACCGAGCTGCACGCGGACGGCGCCGAACTGCCGTTGGCCGACGGGGCGTTCGACTCCGTCGTCCGCTTCACGATGTTGCACCACGTGCCCACCGCCGCACACCAGGACCGGATCTTCGCCGAGGTGTTCCATGTGTCGCGCCCGGGCGGCACCTTCGCGGGCAGCGACGGTCGACCGAGCTTCCGTTTCGCGGCGGTCTACGCTTCCGGGCCCGCCGGCGCCCCGAACCGCAGTACGTACCGCCGCTGCCACGGGGTCTCCACCGCGTGCCGGTCGTAGTGGGCGCGGACGTAGGAGACCGCCTCCCCGGGCGGTACCCCGTCGAGGACCGCCAGGCAGGCGAGTGCGGTGCCGGTGCGGCCCCGGCCGCCGTGGCAGGCGAGTTCGACGCGCTCGGTGAGCGACCGGTGCCAGACCTCGGTGAGGACCGTGTGCGCCTCGGCGCGGTCGGCGGGCAGCCGGAAGTCCGGCCAGCGCAACCACCGCGCCTGCCAAGGGACTTCGGGCGGCGGCTTGCCGAGCAGATAGACGCCGTACGTCGGGACCGGGCCGTCGGCCGGGAGCGGCCGGCGCAGGCCGCGGCCCCGGACCAGGCGGCCGGACGGCAGCCGTAGGACTCCCGGGTCCCGCTCGCCCCACGCCTCTGTCATCCCACTCACCCTTCGCCCGCCTGCCACTCGTCTCGTCCCTCACGCGTCCGGTGCCTGGCGTACCGCCTTCTCCAGCAGTGCGCTCGCCGCCCATCGCATCACGTCCCGCGCCTCCTCGGGGTCGAGTCCGCAGGCGTCGCGGGTCGCGATCAGCGCCTCCACGCCGTGCACGGAGTCCGGGCGGGAGGGTGTCGGCTCGCCGCGTTCGTGCTCGTGCTCGTGCCGGGTGAACCAGCGTTCGGGCAGGTCGGCCGCCCGGGGGCCCGGCGGTCGGCATCTCCGCCGCGCAGGAGCGCTGCGAGCAGTTGGTGAAGGACACCCGCACCGAGAGTCCGAGCGCGCCCACACCTGCTACTCGCAGAACGCGGCGACCGTCGAGGACCTGATCATCTGCACAGTTCAGGGACCGACTGACCGTCAGCCCACTCCCCGCGACTCCTGCGCCGCGCGCGCCTCGATGCCGCGGAAGTGGTCCGCCATCGCGCGCTGCGCGCCCTCGACATCGCGGGCGCGCAGCGCGGTCACGATGTCGCTATGGCGGCGGACCGTGACGCCGGGGGTCGGATCGTCGGTCCAGCCGCGGGCTCCGGCGACCCGGTGGAACACCGTCCAGAAGGCGCCGAGGAGCTGCGGGACGAGTTCGTTGCCGAGCGAGGCGTAGAGCAATTCGTGGAACTCGCGGTCGAGTTCGGGGAAGGGCCGACCGGCACGGCCCGCCTCCTCCATCCGGTTCACCACCGCTTCCAGGCGGTCCAGCTCCGGTTCGGTGAGGATGGCGGAGACCCGATGAATCAGACCTTCCTCCAGCACCTCGCGCACCTGGAGGATCTCGGCCAGCGCGTCCGCGTCGTCCTCGTGCCGGGTGAGGGTGCGGAAGGTGAGGCCGTCGGCGAGCGGGGTCAGCGAGGCCCGGCCGACGTAGGTGCCGTAGCCGTGCCGGATCTCCACGATGTCGAGGGCCTGGAGCGCCTTGAGGGCCTCGCGGACGGAGTTTCTGCTGATCCCGAGGTCCTCCATCAGCTCGGCCTCGGTGGGCAGCGGAGCACCGGGCTGAAGCTTGCGGTCCAGGATCAGCTGGACGACCTCGCGCTGTATCCGAGTGTTCCTCGGCTCCCCGGACATGCGCCGCATGGTACGCGCATCGGAGGTCCCACGTCCCATGTCCCCGCTCGGCCGGACCTGAAAAGTCGTCAACTCACGCCATTTCAAACTGCCATTGGTCCGACCTCTGGCGGCTACGCCATTCGTGTGTGATGCCTTGACCGCCCCCACGGGCGCTCCTATGGTCGCGCTGACCGCAGGACGTAGGACGTCGTACCTCCTGGAGGAACCGTGCGCGAAGACGTGACCCAGAACGTGCCCGCGCTGCACCGCCGGGCGTTCCTGAAGTACTCCGGCGCGCTGGGCGCGGCGGCGGCGATCTCCTCGTCCCTGACGGCCTGTTCGTCGGGGCCGCAGTCGACGAACGACACCGGCGGCGGGGGCACCGGCAGGAACCGGACCCTGACCGCGGTGATCGGCTACGGCAACGACGGCAGCTGGGACCCGACGCAGACCGCGTCCGCGTTCGCGATGGCCGGCAACAACCACATCTACGAAGGGCTGATCGACACCGACCCGATCACCCGCGCGCCCTACCCGGCGCTGGCGACCGCCGTGCCGAAGGACACGAGCGGCACCTCGTGGACGTTCACGCTGCGCGCGGGTGCCACGTTCCACGACGGGCAGCCGGTCACCGCCGACGACGTCGTGTTCGTCTACGACCGCATCCTCGACCCGAAGACGACGACCCTCGCCCAGGGCTTCTTCGTCAGTTGGCTGAAAGAGGTACGGAAGATCGACGCGCGGAACGTCGAGCTGGTCCTCAAGTTCCCCTTCCCCGAAGGGATTTCACGCCTCACCCTCGCGAAGATCATGCCGAAGCACATCTTCTCGAAGCCGGGCGCCTTTGACGACGCGATCAAGGGCAAGGCGGTCGGCTCGGGACCGTACCGGCAGACCGCGCACCACCCGAAGTCCAACACCACCTTCGCCGCGTTCACCGGCTACAACGGCCCGCGCCCGCCCGCCTTCAAGACGATGAACTGGCTGACGATCGTCGACGCGGCACCCCGCGTCGCCAAGATCTCCGGGTCCAGCGCGGGCGCGCAGATCGCCGACAACATCCCCTACGCCAACATCCAGCGGCTGCGGAGCGGCGGGCTGACGGTCGCGGGCGGGGCCGGGATGAACAACCTGTTCCTGATGTTCAACACCCGGCACAGGCCCTTCGACGACGTACGGGTGCGCCAGGCGCTCCACTACGCCATCGACACCGGCAAGATGGTCCAACTCGCCCTGCGCGGACACGGAAAGCCGTCCTCGTCCTTCCTCAACGAGGGCAACCCGGCCTACCGGCGGGCGAAGACGGTCTACGACTACGACCCCGACAAGGCGAAAGCACTGCTGAAGGATGCCGGGGTCAGTGGACTGAGCGTCAACCTCATGTCGGTGAACGTGAGTTGGATCGTCGACTGCCTGCCCACCATCAAGGCGTCCTGGGACGCGATCGGCGTGCAGACCACCCTCTCCCCGCAGGAGACCACGGCCGTCTTCACCAAGATGGACCAGAAGCAGGACTACCAGATCGTGGCCGCCGCCTCGAACCCCAACCAGTTCGGCCTCGACGCCGACCTGATCATGCACTACAACTACGGCCCGCAGAACCTCTGGATGGGCTACGCCCGTTGGGCCGGGAACTCCGTCGCCAAACAGCTCTTCAAGGACATGGACCGGGCGACGCGGGAGCCGGACGCGGCGAAGAAGAAGACGATGATCCAGGACTACATCGACATCGTTGCCGAACAGGCCGTGCTCTACCCGGTCGTCCACAACGAACTGATGACCGCCTGGGACCCCAAGAAGCTGGCGGGGATAAGGGCACAGCCCTACCCCGGCATAAACGTCCTCCAGGCCAAGTGGGTCTAGCAGTCCAGGAGTTGGACCATGGTCACCGTCGTCAGGATTCTGTCCCGCCGTATCGTCCTGCTCGTGCCGCTGATGCTCGGCATCGTGCTGTTCGTGTTCGTGGTGATGCGCTTCTCGGACGTCGACCCGGCGTCCGCGTTCTTCCAGGGCGCCAACCCGACCCCGCGGCAACTGCACGACTTCCGCGAGCGGAACGGACTCCTGGACCCCCTCCCGCTCCGCTACGTCCATTTCGTGGGCGCCCTCCTCCACGGCGACCTGGGCACCAGCGCGCTGACCCGGGCGCCGGTCGTCCAGCAGGTCACCACCGCGCTGCCGCTCACCCTCCAACTCACCTTCCTGGGGCTGGCGATCGCGGTGGTGCTGGCGCTGCTCGGCGGGGTGACGGCGGCCATCTACCGGGACCGGCTGCCCGACCAGATCATCCGGATCGTGTCGCTCACCGGGGTCGCCGCGCCCGGCTTCTGGCTGGCGCTGCTGATGATCCAGTACCTGGCCGTGGACCGGGGCTGGTTCCCGACCGGCGGCTACATCAACCCGGCGGACTCCCTCACCGGCTGGCTGAAGACGATGGCCCTCCCGGCCCTCGCCCTCTCCCTGCCGGTGGCGGCCCAGCTCACGCGCATCGTGCGGACGTCGGTGGTCGAGGAGCTGGACAAGGACTACGTCAGGACCGCGATCGGCAGCGGACTGCCACCGAGGGTCGTGGTCGGCCGGAACGTGCTCCGCAACGCGCTCATGAACCCACTGACCGTGCTGGGCCTGCGCGTCGGATACCTGCTCGGCGGTGCGGTCGTCATCGAGACGATCTTCTCCCTCCCCGGGATGGGCAAGCTGATGATCGACGCCGTGCAGAACGGCGACCCGGCCGTCGTCCAGGGCGTGGTGCTCACGACGGCGACCGGGTTCGTCGTCGTGAATCTGGTCATCGACATCCTCTATCTGCTGGTCAACCCGCGCCTGAGGGATGCCTCCTGATGTTCACTCAGTTCCCCCGGTTCTCCCGCGAGGGCCTCGCCGAGACCCTGTCCCGGCCCGGCATCAGGCTGCGCGGCCGGCGCCGACTCCCCCTGCCGTCGAAGGTCGCGGTGTGCTTCCTGGCAGTCGTGGTGCTGGTGGCCCTGTTCGCGCCGCTCCTCGCGCCGGACGACCCGCTCGACCAGCAGCTTCCCGTCGACGGCACCGGGCACCCCTCCGCCGCGCACTGGATGGGCCAGGACAGCCTGGGCCGGGACATCCTCAGCAGGCTGATGTACGGCGCCCGATGGTCCCTCGCGATCGGGCTCGGGGCGACCGCGCTGGCCCTTGTCGTCGGCGCGCTGATCGGCGCGATCGCCGCGACCGCCCGCAAGGGCGTCGACGAGACGCTGATGCGCTGTCTGGACGTGGTGATGGCGTTCCCCGGCATCGCGCTCGCGGCCGTCCTGGTCGCGGTGTTCGGCGGCGGGATCACCGTACTGATCTGCGCGATCGCGTTCCTGTTCACCCCGCCGGTGGCAAGGGTCGTACGGGCCAACGTACTTGACCAGTACGGCGAGGACTACGTCACCGCCGAACGGGTGATCGGCGCCCGCACCCCGCACATCGTCGTCAAGCACGTGGCCGTCAACTGCGCCGCCCCGATCCTGGTGTTCTGCACCGTGCAGGTCGCCGAGGCGATCGTCTTCGAGGCGTCGCTGTCCTTCATCGGCGCGGGCGTACGGCCCCCGGACCCGTCGTGGGGCAGTGTCATCGCGGACGGCAAGAACATGGTGCTGACCGGGGGTTGGTGGGCGACGGTCTTCCCCGGCCTGTTGATGCTGATCACGGTTCTGTCGCTGAACATACTGTCCGAGGGCGTCTCCGACGCGTGGGCGGCCCCGGCCGCGCGGGAGGTGGACGTGCGACCCGACGAGGACCCGCTCGACGCCCCGCAGCCGGGTACCGGCGAGGTACTCCCGCTTCCCGGCCTGACGGAGGCGGCGCTACGACTCCGGTCCCGTGCACGGCCGTTGCCCGACCCCGACGGTCAACCGGTCCTGGCGGTGGAGAACCTGGCCATCGGCTTCGATGGCCGCCATCACGGTGTGGACATCGTCGACGGCATCAGCTTCGAGGTACGGGCGGGTGAAGTCCTGGGCCTGGTGGGCGAGTCGGGCTGCGGCAAGTCGCTGACGGCGCTCGCGGTGATGGGCCTGGAACCGAAGGGCGCGAGGGTGCGCGGCCATGTCCGGTTCAACCAGCGGCAGTTGGTGGGCGAGCCGATGCGGGTGCGCCGCAAACTGCTCGGCCACGAGATGGCGATGGTGTACCAGGACGCGCTGTCGTCGTTGAATCCCGCGATGACGATCCGCGCCCAACTCAAGCAAGTGATAAGGCGCGGAGGTCACCGCGGTGCGGGTGAGTTGCTGACGATGGTCGGCCTCGACCCGGACCGCACCCTGCGCAGCTATCCGCACGAACTCTCCGGCGGCCAGCGCCAACGCGTCCTGATCGCCGTGGCGTTGTCCCGCGACCCCAAGCTGATCGTCGCCGACGAACCCACCACCGCCCTCGACGTCACCGTGCAGGCGCAGGTCATAGAGCTACTGCTGCGCCTGCGCGAGGAGTTGGGCTTCGCCCTCGTCCTCGTCTCGCACGACCTCGCGCTGATCGCCGACGTCACCGACCGGGTGGTGGTGATGTACGGCGGACAGATCGTGGAGACGGGCGTGACCGCCGACCTGGTGGAGTCACCGGCCCACCACTACACGCGCGGCCTGCTCGGCAGCGTGCTGTCGTTGGAGTCGGCGGCCGAGCGGATGACCCAGATCAAAGGGGTCGTCCCCTCACCCGCCGGCTTCCCGGCCGGCTGCCGCTTCGCCGACCGCTGCCCGCTGGCGAGCGACATCTGCCGTACGACCGCGCCGGACCTGGTCGGCCCACGCACGCACACGGCGGCCTGCCACCACCCGGCGATCGACCTGGTGACGACGGAGAGCGAGACGGTGTCATGAGCGGCGCCCTGGTCGAACTGTCGGACGCCCATGTCGTCCACAAGGCGCGCAGCGGCGGCGTGTTCACCCGCGACCGGGTCTACGCCCTGACCGGCGCCGGTCTCACCATCGCGCCCGGCGAGACGGTCGGCGTGGTCGGCGAGTCCGGCTGCGGCAAGTCCACGCTGGCGAAGGTGCTGGTGGGCGTACAGCGGCCGACGTCCGGCACGGTGTCGTTCCGGGGCCGCGACCTGTGGTCGATGCCGGACGGCGAACGCCGGGCCGCCGTGGGCACCGGCATCGGCATGATCTTTCAGGACCCGTCGACAGCGCTGAACCGCCGTCTGACGATCCGCCGGACACTGCGGGACCCGCTGGATGTGCACGGCCGCGGCGACCGGAGCCAACGGGAGGAACGGGTAAGGGAGTTGATGTCGCTGGTCGGCCTCCCGCGCGCGCTCGCGGACGGCCTCCCCGGACAGCTCTCCGGCGGCCAGCGCCAACGAGTGGCGATCGCACGGGCGTTGGCGCTGGACCCCGACCTGGTGGTGGCGGACGAGCCGACGAGCGCACTGGACGTCTCGGTCCGCGCGCAGATCCTGAATCTCTTGTTGGACCTGAAGGAACGGCTGGGCCTGGCCCTGGTGTTCGTGTCCCACGACATCCAGACGGTACGGCGGATGAGCGACCGCGTGATCACCATGTACCTGGGCCGGATCGTCGAGGAGACCCCGGCCGACCAGGTCACCGACCGGGCGAGGCACCCGTACACCCGGGCGCTCTTCTCTGCGACGCCGGGCCTGTTGCACCCCATCGACCCCATCCCGCTGATCGGTCCGGTGCCGTCGGCGACGCGACCGCCGAGCGGGTGCCCGTTCCGTACCCGCTGCTGGAAGGCGGACGAGGTGTGCGCGTCCGCGATGCCGGACTTTTCAGCCGCGTCGACGCCGGGACATCGCTACCGCTGCCACCATCCTGTGGAGGAGGACCTGACCACCCGCGACCTCGTTCGCCAAAGCCGCCCCATGGAGCCTTCATGACCTTCCCCGCCCCGCTCACCGGTGTCGTACCGCCCGTCTGCACGCCCATGACACCGGACCGCGAGGTGGACGTCCGTTCACTGCTCAGGCTCGTCGACCATCTGGTCGGGGCCGGGGTGCACGGGCTGTTCCTGCTCGGCTCGACCTCGGAGGCGGCGTATCTGACGGACCGGCAGCGCAGGGACGTCGTCGAGGCGGTCGTGGCTCATGTGGGAGGCCAACTCCCGGTGCTGGCCGGGGCGATCGACATGACCACGCCGCGGGTTCTCGACCATGTGGCCGCGGTGGTGGACGCCGGCGCGGAGGCGGTGGTGGTGACCGCGCCGTTCTATACGCGCACCCACCCGGCGGAGATCGCCCGCCACTACCGCCTGATCGCCGCCGCGTCGCCGGTCCCCGTGGTGGCCTACGACCTTCCGGCCTCCGTCCACACCAAGCTGCCCGCCGACCTCGTCCTCGAACTCGCCGCCGAAGGTGTTCTGGCCGGCCTCAAGGACTCCAGCGGTGACCTCGGCGGCTTCCGTACGGTCGTGACCGGCGCGCGTGTCCATCCCGACATCTCGGGGTTCAGCGTGCTGACCGGTTCCGAGCTCTTCGTCGACTCGGCGCTGGCGTTGGGGGCGGACGGGGCGGTGCCGGGGCTCGCGAACGTCGACCCGCACGGGTATGTCCGTCTCGACGCGCTGTGCCGGGCCGGGGACTGGGAGCGGGCGCGGGCCGAACAGGAGCGGCTGTGCGGGTTGTTCGGGCTGGTGGGTGTGGGTGACCCGGCGCGGATGGGAGGCAGCTCGTCGGCCCTCGGGGCGTTCAAGGCGGCCCTGCAGCTGCGGGGTGTGGTCGAGTGCGCGGCGACCGCGGAGCCGCAAGTGGCACTGTCGGCGGACGAGGTGGGGCAGGTCGGGAAGTTCCTGGCGGCGGCGGGGTTGCTGTAACCACATTTCCCACCCACCCGTCTCGGTCGGCTGAAGGGTTCACCTTTCAGCCGGCAGCTCCCCCACCCCCACCCGCCGGAACTCGATCGTGTCGTACGTCCCCGTCACCCCGGTCTCGTACAGCACCCCCACCACGTCCGCCCCCACCCGCACCAGATCGGAGTACCCCGCCCGCCGCCCCGACAGCACGACCGCCTTCGTGAAGCTCCGTCCACCGTCCCCGCTCCGCCAAATCGCCATACCCTGGCGGACGTTGGGCACGGAAGGCGCCGAGAACAGCAACGCCCCACCGGCGCCGGGCAGTTGGAGCACGCTCCCCTCCACCACCGACACATCGTCCAGCGTGTGCTGTACGGCGTACGGCCGGTCGAGCGTCTCGCCCCCGTCACCGGAGTAGGTGTCGAGCCGATTGCCCGTGCTCGTGCCCAGCTGGTCCCGTGAGCTGAAGTACAGCCGCCCGTCTGGGAGTTCGGCCGCGGACGACTCGTTCGCGTTGTCGACGCCGTTGTAGGTGGAGTCGACGAATCCCAGCCGCCACGTCTCGCCCCCGTCGTCGCTGTACAGATCATGACCGCCGTAGTACTTCGCCTCCTGCCCGGTGTCACTCGACCCGGCGGGCGGTGCGGCGGAGTGGTTCGCGGGGATCACCAGGCGCCCCGCATGCGCACCCCGCGTCAGCGCGACCGCGTGCCCGGGCCCCGTCGCGTACCAGCGCCAGCCCGGCGGCTTCACCTCCCCCGTGATGTCCCGCGGAAGCGTAAAGGTGCGCCCGTCGTCCCAGCTCCGCTGCACGAACACCCGGCGGCTCTGCTCGGCCGTGACCTCGCCGCGCATGATCTGGCCCTCGGTCACGGTCCCGCTGTTGCAGGAGGTGACCAGCACGATCGCGCCGGTGCGGGGGTCGATCACGGGGGCCGGGTTGCCCCGGGTGTCCCCGTCGCCGGCGGCCACCACGGACAGCGGGCCCCAGGTGCAGCCGCCGTCCGTGGAGCGCCGTAGGACGACGTCGATGTTGCCGGTGTCGCCCGCGTCGTTGTGCCGCCCTTCGGCGAAGGCCAGGACGGTGCCCCGGCCGGTGGTGACGGTCGCGGGGATGCGGTAGGTGTCGTAGCCGCCGTCTCCGGAGACGTAGGGCACGGAGGACGTGCAGCCGGAGCGCGCGGACGCGTGGCCGGCGAGGGTGATGGGGGCGGCCAGTACTGCTGCGACGAGAAGCGTGCGGCTCAGGATGGTCATCGCTCTCCCTCACGGAGGTCGCCCCTCGCGGAACGACGCCGACCTGTCTGTCCGTCACAGCTTCCCCGGTGTCACCATCCCGGACTCGTACGCCACGATCACCAGCTGGGCCCGGTCCCGCGCCCCGAGCTTGCCCATGATGCGGCTGACGTGCGTCTTCGCGGTGAGCGGACTCAGGCCCAACGCTTCGGCCACCTCGGTGTTGTTGAGGCCGCGCGCGACCAGGGCGAGCACTCCGCGTTCCCGTGCGGAGAGGCATTCGGGGCCGCCGGTCGCGGGCGCGACGGGGCTGCGCAGGAAGCGGGCGATGAGCCGGGCCGTCGGACCCGGCGACAGAAGCGCCTCTCCGGCCGCCACCGTTCGGATCGCGTCGAGGAGTTCGGCCGGACGGGTGTCCTTGACCAGGAATCCGGAGGCGCCGGCGCGCAGCGCCTCGACCACGTTCTCGTCGGTGTCGTAGGTGGTGAGGACGAGGACCTTGACCCCGGCGAGGTCCTCGTCGGCGGCGATGAGGCGGGTGGCCTCGATGCCGTCGAGGTCGGGCATGCGGATGTCCATCAGGACGAGGTCGGCGCGTTCGGTGCGGGCCAGCGCGACGGCTTCGCGGCCGGTGGCGGCCTGTCCGACGACCTCCATGTCCTTGGCCGACTCGACGAGCATGGCGAACGCGGCCCGTACGAGGGTCTGGTCGTCGGCGAGGAGTACGCGGATGGCGGTCACCGTGCTCCCTCGCCGGGCGCGGGCAGCGGAAGTACCGCACTCACTTGGAAACCCCTTGTGCCGAGTGGTCCGGCGGTCAGCGTGCCGCCGACGCTGCGGACGCGTTCGCGCATGCCGACCAGACCGAAGCCGGGCGGGGCCGCGCCGCTGCCGAGTCCGTCGTCGGTGACGTCGACGTGCAGGGCGCCGTCGCGCTCGTGGACGCCGACCCGGACGGTGAGGCCGTCCCGCCCGCCGTGTCGTACCGCGTTGGTGAGCGCCTCCTGGACTATCCGGTAGGCGGCGGCGCCCACGGCGGCCGGGACGGCGTCGGCCGGCACCGCGAGTTCGACGTTCGCGCCCGCGTCCCGGGCCGTGGCGGCGAGGTCGGGCAGTCCGCCGAGGCCGGGCAGCGGGCCGCGCTCGTCGGGCGGGCCGTCGTCCCGGAGGACCTCCAGGGTGGTGCGCAGTTCGCCGCGTGCCGACCGGCAGGTCTCCGCGATGTCGTCGAGGGCCTTGGCGACGGCGGCCCGGTCGAGGCGGTCGGGGTCCTCGGCGAGCACATGCGCGGCCACCGACGTCCGCACGCCGATGAGGGTGATGCTGTGCGCGAGCAGGTCGTGCAGGTCGCGGGCGATGCGCAGGCGTTCCTCCGCGACGCGGCGGCGGGCCTCCTCCTCGCGGGTGCGTTCGGCGCGCTCGGCGCGTTCGAGGGCGGTCGCGGTGAGCTGGCGGTGGACGCGGAGGTAGCCGCCGAGGACCAGCATGGAGACGACCCAGCCGGCGATCTGGAAGCTCTCGGCGACCCCGGACATGCCGTCGCCGATCTTCAGCGCCAGCATCAGGCCGATGACCGAACAGCCGACGACCACCGTGCGCCGGACGCTGCCGGTGACCGCCACCGTGTAGAGGAGCACCATGGAGGCGCCGGTCGGCGCGGAGTGGTTGTAGTCGTGTTCGTGGAAGGTCGCGATCAGCGGGATCATCACGCACAGCACCACCAGCGGGGCGCGGCGCCGCCAGGCCAGCGGGACGTGCAGGGCCAGCAGCAGCGTCCAGCCGAGCGCGTCCGGTCGCCGTCCGGTGCCGAAGCTGACGGCGACGACCGACGCGAGAACGGCGAGTCCGGCGGCGAGGAGCACGTCCTGCCGCCGGACGCTTGTCATGATTGCCCGCTTCACGAGGGTCATCCTCCGCCGGCCGCATGCGAGGGCCTCACACCGGCTCCGGCTGGCGCTGCGGCCGTACGGCCTCGGGCGCCCGGGACAGCCGCCCCGGCCACCACACCTTCCGCCCCAGCAGCACACTCGCGCTGGTCACCAGGTACGTCCGCACGAGGAAGGTGTCCAGCAGCACACCCACCGAGATCACGAAGCCCAGCTCCACGAGTTGCACGAGCCCCATGTTGGTCAGCACCGCGAAGGTCGCCGCCAGGACCAGTCCGGCGGAGGCGATGACCCCGCCCGTCGTCCGCAGTGCGGTCAGCGCGGCGGCGACCGGTTCGGCGCCCCCGATCGACTCCTCGCGCATCCGGTGCATGAGGAAGATGCCGTAGTCGACGCCGAGGGCGACCAGGAAGACGAAGGACAGCAGCCCCAGCCCCGGGTCGGTCCCCTGGAAGCCGAACAGCGGCCCGAACACCAGCCCGCCGATACCCAGCGCCGCGCCCCACACCGCGATCACGGCGGCCACCAGCATCAGCGGCGCGACCAGCGACCGCAGCAGGACGACCAGGATCAGCAGCACGGACGCGAGGACGATCGGCACGACGACCAGCCGGTCCCGCGCGTTGGTGTCCCGCAGGTCGATCTGCTGGGCGCTGGGCCCTCCGACGTAGGAGCCCTTGAGCGTGTGCCGGAGGTCCTCGATGGTGCGGGTCTCAGCCGCCGACTGGGGCGCGCCGACAGCCGTGACGGAGATCTCCGTCCAGCCGTGTCCGCTACGGCCCGCTCGGGCGTCGGCGACGCCCCGGGTGCCCCGGATCGTGGTGAGGGTGGCGTCGGCGCGCGCGGCCGGGGTGACGACGTCGATGGGCTGCGCGGAGCGTTCGGGGTAGGCCTCGGCGAGGGTGCGCATCGCGGTGACGGAGTCGGGGCGGTCGACGAAGGTCTCGTCCTGCTTGAGGGAGCCGGGCAGGTTCAGGACGCCCAGGGCCAGTGCGCCGAGCAGGACGGCGCCGCCCGTGAGGACGAGGAGGGGCCGGCGTCCGGCGGAGCTGCCCATCGCCGTGAACAGCGAGCGGCGAGCCTTGGGCGTGGAGCCGTGGGCGGGGACGAGCGGCCAGAACACGCGGCGGCCCAGGAGGACGAGGAGCGCGGGCAGCAGGGTCAGCATCGCGACGAGTGCGGACAGCACCCCTACGGTCCCCAACGGGCCCATTCCGCGGCTGGAGTTGAGGTCGGCGGCGAGCAGGCAGAGCAGTCCGGCGGCGACCGTGCCGGAGGAGGCGAGCACGGCGGGCCCGCAGCCGCGCAGGGCGGCGCGCATCGCGTCGTAGGGGCGCTCCACGCGCCGTAGTTCCTCGCGGTAGCGGGAGACGAGCAGCAGGGCGTAGTCGGTGCCCGCGCCGAAGGCGAGGATCGTCATGATGCCTGTGCTCTGGCCCGAAATGGTCGTCCCGAAGGCCTGGTTGAGACCGTAGGCGATGCCCGTGGACAGGAAGTCGCCGGCTCCGGCGACCACCAGCGGGACCAGCCACAGGACCGGGCTGCGGTAGATCAGGATCAGGAGTAGGGCGACCACCGCGACGGTCGTGTAGAGCAGGGGTCCGCCGAGCGAGTCGAAGACCTTGCCCGCGTCGGTGGCCAGCGCGCCGGGGCCGCCGACCTGGACCTCCAATCCGCCCTTTTCCTGGGCGACTTGGCGGATGTCGTCGACGAGGGTGGTGCGTTTCTTCTCGTCGGTGCCGGGCCAGTTGCTGGTGACCGGGTACATGAGGGTGGTGCCGTCGGCGGACGGGACGCCGTGCGGGGTCGCGGCGAGCGGGTGCAACGTGCCGATCTTCGCGAGCTGTTGGGCCGCCGTGGTCCTGTCGGCGGCGGTGAGTCCCCCGTCCCGGTGATAGACGAGGACCAGTTCGGTGGACTGGCCGCCGGGCAACTGCTCCTGGGTCTTGGCCACTTGGGTGGAGTCGGCGCTCGCGGGCAGATAGTCGGTCACCCGGTCGTGCTGCACGTCGCCGAGCTTCGACGCGAACGGCGAGGCCAGCGCGAGTACTCCGATCCAGAGCGCGAGCACCACCCAGGGGATGGCTCGTCGCCTTGTGCTGTTCCTCTGTTCGGCCACCATGGATCGGGTCCCCTCCCGGCGCGGCGCGGATGTCTGGTTGCAATCTCCAGACTTCCGGCGCGGGAGGCACGGGTCGTCGCGCGGGAGGGCGAGTTCGGGCGTACCGCCGGGGGTGGCCGGGGCGGCCGTATTACTCCCCGGGGAGTAGTGGAGGGTCGGGATTACGACGGCGTCCGCGCCGCCGCCAGCAGCCGTGTCACGTCGTCCGCGCAGATGGTGAGGGCCGCGCCCACAGTGGCGAGGGCGTCGCGTTCGGCGGGGGTGTAGGGGCCGTCGGCGAGGGCGATGCGGGCGCCCTGGAGCAGGATCGATTCGCGGCCCGCGGGGGCGAGGTGGGGGGCGAGCGGGTCGAGGGCCTCGTGCAGCTCTATGGCGAGGCCGGCGCCGCTGGGTTCGCCATAGACGCGGCCGGTGTCGGCGGCCAGGGCCTCGACGAGCGCGCCGAGCTGGTCCTCCGTGCAGTCCTGGAAGCCGGCGGCGCGCACGGTGCCCGCGGCGGCCTCCAGGGACGTACGGGCGCAGGTGCCGCCCGCCGCGAGGACCGCGAGGGCGACCGTGTGGACGGCGTCGCGGAGCATCGCGGAGAAGCGGCTCGTGGTGGGGTGGTCGAGGACGTCGGTGCCGTAGTGGCCCTGGCAGGCGGCGCACTCGACGACCGGCCCGGTGTCGCCGCGCGGCAGTACCGGCATGCCGAGCAGGGTGAAGCGGCGGCGTCCGGTGAGCCGCTGGTAGTTGCGGTCGCCCCCGCAGCCGGGGCAGAAGAACTCGCCGTCCCCGACGCTGGTCCACGCGGTACGGATGCCCAGCACGCGCGCTGCACGGCCCTCATGGACAACTCGGCCGTTCCGTCCCCGTTCTGGCAGCACGTCGCACCTCCGTAACGCCGCGGCAACATCGCCGCGCTGGCGTGATGTTAGCCACATTGTTGAGCTGGAGTCAGTACCCAGGACGAGACCTGCCCGTGACCTGCACATCGAATGGCCGGGAAACGACGGGGCCCCGCCCGCCGGAGAGCGGCGTGCGGGGCGCTTGAGCGACGGGTAAACCGCCGGTCAGGATGGTTCAGCGGGTAGCGCGGTTGACGGCCGAGACGACCGCCTTCAGCGAGGCACGTGTCGTATTCGCGTCGATCCCGATTCCCCACAGAACCTTGTCGTCGATCGCGCATTCGATGTACGAGGCGGCCTGCGCGGAGGCGCCCTCGCTCATCGTGTGCTCCTGGTAGTCCAGGAGCCGTACGTCGATGCCGACGGACTGCAGGGCGTCGAAGAACGCGGAGATCGGGCCGTTGCCGGAGCCGGTCAGGACGGTGTCGACGCCGTCGACGGTGGCCTCCACCTTGAGCGTGTCCACGCCGTCGGTGTCGGTGGTCGACTGGCCGGTCCTGACCTGGATACGGCCCCAGGGGTTGTCCGGGTTCGGCAGGTACTCGTCCTCGAAGGTCGCCCAGATCTGCTTGGGGGTGACCTCGCCGCCCTCGGCGTCCGTCTTGGCCTGGATCAGCCTGGAGAACTCGATCTGCATCCGGCGCGGCAGGTCCAGCTTGTGGTCGTTCTTCAGGACGTACGCGATTCCGCCCTTGCCGGACTGCGAGTTGACGCGGATGACGGCCTCGTAGGAGCGGCCGACGTCCTTCGGGTCGATGGGCAGATACGGGACCGCCCACTCGATGTCGTCGACCGTGACGCCCTTGGCCTTCGCGTCGGCCTCCATGGCGTCGAAGCCCTTCTTGATGGCGTCCTGGTGGGAGCCTGAGAAGGACGTGTAGACCAGGTCGCCCACGTACGGGTGGCGCGGGTGGACCTCCATCTGGTTGCAGTACTCCCACGTACGACGGATCTCGTCGATGTCGGAGAAGTCGATCTGCGGGTCGACGCCCTGCGAGAACAGGTTCATGCCCAGGGTGACCAGGTCGACGTTGCCGGTGCGCTCGCCCTGGCCGAACAGGCAGCCCTCGACGCGGTCGGCGCCGGCCATCAGCGCCAGCTCGGCGGCGGCGACGGCCGTACCGCGGTCGTTGTGCGGGTGGATGGAGAGGACGACGTGCTCGCGGCGGGACAGGTTGCGGTGCATCCACTCGAAGCGGTCCGCGTGCGTGGACGGGGTCGAACGCTCCACCGTGGCGGGCAGGTTGAGGATGATCTCGCGGCCCGGGCCGGGCTGCCAGACGTCCATGACCGCCTCGCAGACCTCCAGCGCGAAGTCCAGCTCGGTGTCCGTGAAGATCTCGGGGCTGTACTGGTAGCCGAACTCGGTCTCGGGGCCCAGCAGCTTCTCGGCGTACTCCATCACCAGGCGGGTGCCGTCGACGGCGATCTGCTTGATGTCGTCCTTGGAGCCGCGGAAGACGACGCGGCGGAAGACGGGCGCGGTCGCGTTGTAGAGGTGCAGGGTGGCCCGCTTGGCGCCCTTCAGGGACTCCACGGTCCGCTCGATCAGGTCCTCGCGGGCCTGGGTCAGTACGGAGATCGTGACGTCGTCCGGGATCGCGCCCTCTTCCTCGACGATCGAGCGCACGAAGTCGAAGTCGGTCTGGCCGGAGGCCGGGAAACCGACCTCGATCTCCTTGTAGCCCAACTTGACCAGCAGGTCGAACATCGCGCGCTTGCGCGCCGGCGACATGGGGTCGATCAGGGCCTGGTTGCCGTCCCGCAGGTCGGTGGAGAGCCAGCGGGGGGCGACGGTGATCCGCCGGTCGGGCCAGGTGCGGTCGGGGATGTCGACCTGCTCGTACTGGCCGTACTTGTGGATCGGCATGGAACTGGGCTGCTGGCGATTGGCGCTCTGGGCCATGATGCGTGGGCTCCTCGTGGTGTCCTGAAGGACGGCCGACGACGCAACGCGAAGCTCCGCGGGGAGGGAGTCGACCTGGACTACAGGCCCTCGCCGCGGCAGCTAAGGAGAAGCAGCCCGTAACGCATGATGTCCAGCAGACTAGCCGAGTCGTACGCCGCGCGGGGGGCCGTATCACTATGCGGGACATCCACGACCGTATACCACTCTCTGCTACGAGACTGTGATGATTGTCCCCGTATTTCACCAATCATGGTTGCCGGTAGTGACAGCGGCATAACTCAGTGCCAAGGTGCCGGGCATGACGACACACGGGGGCTTCGAGCCCGTCTTCTGCACGATCGTCCCACCGCATGTCCTCGACAAGCTCGCCCAGCACGAGGACCCCGCGCTCGCCGGTCCCGCCCGCGAGACCCTGCAGCGCGACGCCTACGAGCGCACACACCGCCGGCTCACCACCGTGCTCGGCGCACCGACCGTCGCCGCGCCCACCGAGACCGACAAGCCGCGGCGCACGATCTACGACGCCAAGCACAAGCAGGACCTGCCCGGCAAGAAGGTCCGCGCCGAGGGCTCCGACCCCGGCAAGGACGCGACCGTCAACCGCGCCTACGCCGGACTCGGCGCCACCTTCGAGCTCTACCTCAACGCCTTCAACCGGCACTCCATCGACGGCGAGGGCCTGCCGCTCAACGCCTCCGTCCACTACGACGTGAAGTACGACAACGCGTTCTGGAACGGCGAACAGATGGTGTTCGGCGACGGCGACGGCGAGCTGTTCCTCGACTTCACCATCCCGGTCGACGTCATCGGCCACGAACTCACCCACGGCGTCACGCAGTACACCGCGAACCTGACCTACTTCGGTCAGTCCGGCGCCCTGAACGAGTCGATCTCCGACGTCTTCGGCTCGCTCATCAAGCAGTACTCGCTCGGCCAGACCGCCGCCGAGGCCGACTGGCTGATCGGCGCCGGCCTGCTCGCCCCGCGCGTCTCCGGCGTCGCCCTGCGCTCCATGAAGGCCCCGGGCACGGCCTACGACGACGACGCGCTCGGCAAGGACCCGCAGCCCGCGACGATGGACGGCTTCGTCAAGACCGGGCGCGACAACGGCGGTGTGCACCTCAACTCCGGCATCCCCAACCACGCCTTCTACCTGGTCGCCGACGCGCTCGGCGGGCACGCCTGGGAGAAGGCCGGACAGATCTGGTACGACGTGCTGACCGGCGGCGAACTCAAGAAGGACGCCCTGTTCGCCGACTTCGCCACCCTCACCGTGGCCGCGGCGAAGACCCGGTTCGGGGACGGCGGCGAGGAGCTGCAGGCCGTGCAGAAGGCGTGGGAACAGGTCGGGGTGCCCACGTCGTAGTCGCGCCGGGCCCGCATCCGTACTAGACAGGACCCATGCGTATTCAGGTACGGCGCACGGGCGGGTTCGGTGGCATCGAGCGCCGCGGCGAGGTCGACACCTCGGCGCGGCCCGACGCCCATGAGTGGCACGCGCTGGCCGAGCGGGTGGTCGCCGACGGCCAGCGCACGCCGAAGTCCGGTGTCCCGGACGGCTTCCACTACGAGATCACGGTGGACGGGAAGACCGTGTACACGGCCGACCCCAGGCTTACGGAGGAGCAACGGACGCTGATCCAGAGAGTGTTGAAGGAAGGTGCGTAACTGCTTGTTCACGCCCGCCCGTTGACACCCGTTACCGCCGGTACGGATGATCCGGCGCATGGCGACTGATGCAGGCAACCCGATACCTCGATTCCCGGCCGATTTCCTCTGGGGCGTCTCGACCTCGGCCCACCAGATCGAGGGTGCGGCGGACGAGCGCGAGCCCTCCGTCTGGGACGTGTTCGAGGCCGAGCCGGGCCGGATCAAGGACGGTTCGACGGCGGCGGTGGCCTGCGACCACTTCCACCGCCACCGCGAGGACGTGGCCCTCCTGGCCGACCTCGGCGTGGACGCGTACCGCTTCTCCATCTCCTGGCCGCGGGTGAACTCCCCCGGCGGCCTCGACTTCTACGACCGACTCGTCGACGACCTGATCGCGGCGGGCGTACGTCCGGTCCCGACCCTGTTCCACTGGGACCTCCCGGCCGGACTGGACTGGCTGGAGCGGGACACGGCGTCGCGTTTCGCCGAGTACGTGTCGGTGGTCGCCGACCGCCTGGGCGACCGGGTGAAGAAGTGGATCACCCTCAACGAGCCCGCGGAACACACGCTGTTGGGACACGCGCTGGGCGCCCACGCACCGGGCAAGGAGTTGCTGTTCGACGCGCTCCCCGTCGCCCACCACCAACTCCTGGCCCACGGCCTGGCGGTACGGGCGCTGCGCGCGGCCGGCGCCGGCGACATCGGGATCGCCAACTCCCACGGCCCGACCTGGCCGGCCTCGCAGGAGCCGGAGGACATCGAGGCGGCGAACTTCTACGACCTGCTGCTGAACCGCCTGTTCGCGGAGCCGCTGATCCTCGGCGAATACCCGTCCGGTCTCGGCGAGTTGATGCCGGGCGACGTGGAGTCCGACCTGAAGGTGATCGCCGAACCGATCGACTGGTACGGCATCAACTACTACGCGCCGAGCCGGGTCGGGGCACCGCAGGGCGCGGAGATCGAGTTCGGCGGACTGACACTCCCGGCCGAACTCCCCTTCTCGGTAAGGGACATCGAGGGCGTGCCGGTCACGGACTTCGGCTGGCCGGTGGTCCCCGAGGGCCTCACCGAGCTCCTCACCACCTTCCGCGACCGCTACGGCGACCGCCTCCCGCCCGTCGTCATCACCGAGAACGGCTGCTCCTACGACGGCCTCGACGACCAGGACCGGATCGCCTACCTCGACGGCCATGTCCGGGCGCTGCACAGGGCGTTGGAGGCGGGCGTGGACGTCCGCGGCTACTTCGTGTGGTCGCTCCTCGACAACTTCGAGTGGGCGGAGGGCTACGAGCGGCGCTTCGGCCTCGTCCACGTCGACTACGAGACGCAGGCGCGCACCCCGAAGGCGTCGTACGGCTGGTTCCAGGGCCTGCTGCGGGCGCAGAGAGAGCGGGTACAGGGATGACGACGGCCGACGCGGCGGACGCGGTCTCCGCGCCCGGCGCCCTCGCCGAGCCGGTCGACCGCGTCGGCCGGGGCTGGACCTCCGCGCTGTCGCTCGCCAACGGGGCGATCTGGGTGGGCTGGTACGGCCCGCTGCAGATCCTGCTGGCCTCCCAGGCGAAGGACTTCGCGCCGGGCACCGGCATGTCCAAGGAGACGATGCTCGCGTGGGTGACCGGCGCGGGCGCGCTGGTGTCCCTGGTCGCCAATCCGCTCTTCGGCGCGCTGTCCGACCGTACGACGTCCCGGTGGGGCCGCCGTACGCCGTGGATCGTGGCCGGGTCGGCGGGCGGGGCCCTGTCGTTGCTGCTGCTCGCGGGTGCGGGCGGGGTGTGGACGATGGCGGCCGGCTGGTGCCTGGTCCAGCTCACCCTGAACGCGGCCTTCGCGGCGATCACCGCGGCCGTCCCCGACCGCGTCCCGCGCCTCCAACGGGGCTCTGTGGGAGGTTGGTTGGGCGCCGCACAGATCCTGGGCGTGGTCGGCGGCACGGGCCTCGCGACGGCGGCCGGGGGCGTCGGGGCGGGCTACGTGGCGTGCGCGGTGTTCACGGCGGTGGGCGTGCTCCCGTACGTCCTGCGCTACAAGGACCTGCAACTCCGGCCCGCGGACAGGCCGTTGTGGTCCTGGCAGGGCTTCTTCAAGGGTTTCTGGCTGAGCCCGCGCCGCTACCCCGACCTCGGCTGGGCATGGCTGACCCGCTTCCTGATCAACCTGAGCAACGCGCTGGTGCTGCTGTACCTCCTCTACTACCTGCGGGACCGCCTGCACTACCACGACCCCGACCAGGGCGTCCTGATCCTCACGGCGGTGAACGGCCTGACGCTCCTGGCCACGGTCGTGGTCGGCGGGGTGTGGTCCGACCGGGTCGGCCGCCGCAAGCCGTTCGTGATCTGGTCCGGCGTCCTGATGGCGCTGGCGACGGCGGCACTGGCGGGCTGGCAGACCTGGCCGGGCGCTGTCACCGCGGCGGCGCTCCTCGGCATCGGCTTCGGCGTCTTCACCTCGGTCGACTTCGCCCTGATGACGGACGTCCTCCCGAAGGCCCTGGACCGCGGCAAGGACCTCGGCGTCATCAACGTCGCCAACGCCCTCCCCCAGGTCGCGGCCCCCGCCCTCGCCGCGCCGATCGTCACCTATCTGGGCGGGTACCGGGTGCTGTATCTGGTGTCGGCGGTGATCGGGATGGCGGGGGCGTTGCTGGTGCGGCGGATTCGGGGGGTGGAGTGAGGCGGGTCAGAGCACGCCCGCGTCCCGTGCGGACCATGCCGTCGGGAACATCGGGCGGTAGCCCAGCTCGCGGCGGATGCGTTCCGTGGACATGATGCCGAACCAGGGGTCGGGGTCGGTGTTCTGGGCGAGTTCGGCGGGGATCTCCACGCCGTTGAGCAGGTGCAGGTCGACCGCGGTGACCGGCGCGTCGTCGGCGATGTTGTAGACGCGGCCGGCGATTCCCGGGGCGTGCAGGATGCGCAGGAGGCCCTGGGCGACGTCCGCGTGGTGGCCCATGTGAAGGCGCTGGTTCGAGGCCCAATGTGCCGCCCACTGGAGGGAGTTGACGAGGTGGGGGTCGCCCTCGCCGTAGACGAACGGGAGCCTGGCGACGCGGACGTCCATGTCGGTGAGGGCGAGGAGTTCACGCTCCGCCGCCACCTTCGACTCGTTGTACGCGCCCCATATCTTGCCGCCGGGGCGGCTCTCGTCCTCCTCGGTCAGCGGCCGGCCGCGCCCCACGCCGTAGATCATCCCGCTGCTCACCTGGACGAAGCGCCGCACACCGGAGGTCAGTGCCGCTCGGCCGAGGGCGACCGCCGCCGCGTGGTTGACGGCCCAGGCCTCCTCGTCCGGTACGCCGCGGAAGGACGCGGCGACGTTCACGACCGCGTCCACGCCGGCGACCGCCTTGCCGAGGGCGTCCTCGTCCCGCAGATCGCCGAGTACGACCTCCGCGCCCAGGTCGGCGAATCGCTCGGCGCGGGCGGCGTCCCGCACCAGCACGCGCACCCGCCCCCCGGGCCTTGTCCGTGCCAGCAGCCTCGGTACAAAGCGCCGTCCGACCTGTCCCGTCGAGCCTGTCACCAGTGTCAGCATGTCGTGCTCCTCTCGTCTCCGACCAGCCTTGGGCAGGCGGGCCGGTACCGGGAGAGACCTTCCGATCAGGGGATCGGCAGTCCCTGGATAAGCCGGGCGGACTGCCGCACGCTGGAAGCGTGAACCGAGCCGAACTCGCCGACTTCCTGCGCCGGGGCCGGGCCCGCCTGGACCCCTCCGACGTGGGCCTCACGGCCGGCGCCCGCCGCCGTACACCAGGACTGCGCCGCGAGGAGGTGGCGCAGCTCGCCGGGATGTCCGTGGACTACTACACACGCCTCGAACAGTCCCGGGGCCCGCGCCCGTCCCGCCAGATGCTCACGGCACTGGCCCGCGCGCTGCGGCTCACGGACGACGAACGCGACCACCTCTTCCACCTGACGGGAGAGGAACCACCGCACAGGGGAGGCGGGAGCGCGCACCTGCGGCCGGCCCTCCTCCTCGTGCTGGACCGGCTGCACGACACCCCGGCGCACGTGTCCAGCGACTGCGGTGAGGTGATCGCGCAGAACGCGATGGCGCGGGCGCTGTCGGGCGACGCGTTCGCCCGCCCGCCCCGGGAACGCAACATGCTCCGCCGCTTCTTCCTGGACCCCGCCTCGCGGGAGCTGTTCCCGCCGGAGGACGTCCCGGAGCACGCGCGCGCCCATGTGGCGAACCTCCGGGCGGTGGCGGCGGCCCGCCCCGACGACCCGGAACCGGCCGCGCTGGTGGCCGAACTACGGGCGGGGAGCGAGGAGTTCGCGCGACTGTGGGAGGACCACGAGGTCGCCGTACGACGGCAGTCCACGAAGCGCTTCCGCCACCCGCTGGTCGGCCTCCTGGAACTGGACTGCGAGGTCCTCCTGAACCAGGACGCCCACCACCTGCTGATCATCCACACGGCGCGCCCGGGCACGGAGTCGTACGAGCGGCTCCAACTCCTGCGCGTGGTGGGCCTCCAGGACATGACCCCGCAGGGAGCAGGCTCCTAGAACCCCAGCTTCCGCAACTGCCGAGGATCCCGCTGCCAGTCCTTGGCGACCTTCACATGCAGGTCCAGGAAGACCGGCGTGCCGAGCAACGCCTCGATCTGCTTGCGCGACTTGATCCCGACCTGCTTCAGACGGGCGCCCTTCGGGCCGATGATGATGCCCTTCTGGCTGGGGCGCTCGATGTAGACGAAGGCGTGGATGTCGAGAAGGGGCTTGTCGGCGGGGCGGTCCTCGCGCGGGAGCATCTCCTCGACGACGACGGCGATGGAGTGCGGCAGCTCGTCACGGACGCCTTCCAGGGCCGCCTCGCGGATCAGCTCCGCGATCATGACCTGCTCGGGCTCGTCGGTGAGGTCGCCCTCGGGGTAGAGGGCGGGGCCCTCCGGCAACAAAGGAATGAGGAGGTCGGCGAGCAGGTCCACCTGCTGGTCCGCGACCGCCGACACCGGCACGATCTCCGCCCACTCGAAGCCCAGCTCCTTGCCGAGCTGGTCGATGGCGATGAGCTGCTCGGCGAGGGTCTTGGAGTCGACCAGGTCGGTCTTCGTGACGATCGCGATCTTCGGCGTCTTCTTGATCGACGCCAGTTCCTTCGCGATGAAACGGTCACCCGGGCCCAGCTTCTCGTTCGCCGGCAGACAGAAGCCGATGACGTCGACCTCGGCCCACGTCGTACGCACGATGTCGTTGAGCCGCTGGCCGAGCAGCGTGCGCGGCTTGTGCAGGCCAGGGGTGTCGACCAGGATCAGCTGGGCGTCCGGCCGGTGGACGATGCCGCGGACCGTGTGCCGCGTGGTCTGCGGCTGGTTGGCGGTGATCGCCACCTTCTGGCCGACCAGAGCATTCGTAAGGGTGGACTTGCCCGCGTTGGGGCGGCCCACGAAGCAGGCGAAGCCGGCGCGGTGGGGAGCCTCCGACGAGTCAGACGGCTTGGATGACGGGGTACGAACGCTCATGGCGCCCATTGTCCCTGATCCACAGGCCCCCGCCGCACAACAGTCCACCGGAGCCTCACACGGTGAGCTTTCGGTAACCCCGACGCAATGAAACGTAACGGAAACACAGCCGTACACAACCGGAAACCCGGGCCGGTGACCCTCTGACGAGCCCCCACACCGTTGGAGACGACCGTGACCCTCGCCGCCGCACTTGCCGACGGACGTATCGACACCGGCGACACCGCCTGGCTGCTCGCCGCCACCGCTCTGGTCCTGCTGATGACCCCGGGCCTGGCCCTCTTCTACGGCGGCATGGTCCGCGCGAAGAGCGTCCTCAACATGCTGATGATGAGTTTCGTGTCGATCGCCCTGGTCACGGTGGTGTGGCTGGCCGCCGGTTACTCGCTCGCCTTCGGCGACGACATCGGCGGCGGGCTCGTCGGCGGCGTGAAGCACCTCGGCATGGCGGGCCTCGGCCCCAACGCCGTCCACGGCACCGTCCCCACCCTCCTCTTCGCCACCTTCCAGCTCACCTTCGCGATCATCACTGCCGCGCTGATCAGCGGCGCGGTGGCCGACCGGGTGCGCTTCGGCGCGTGGCTGGTCTTCGTACCCGTCTGGGCGCTGCTCGTATACGTTCCCGTCGCGCACTGGGTGTGGGGCCCGGGCGGTTGGATCGCGGCGCACCTCGGCGCCCTCGACTTCGCGGGCGGCCTCCCCGTCGAGATCACCTCGGGCGCCTCGGGGCTGGCGCTGTGCCTGGTGGTCGGCCCGCGGCTCGGCTTCAAGAAGGACGCCATGCGGCCGCACAACCTCCCCATGGTCATGCTGGGCGCAGGCCTGCTCTGGTTCGGCTGGTTCGGCTTCAACGCGGGCTCCGCGCTCGGCGCCAACGGCCTCGCCGCCGCGGCCTTCCTCAACACTCTCGCCGCCGGCTGCACCGGCCTGCTCGGCTGGCTCTTCGTCGAGCAGAAGCGCGACGGACATCCGACAACCCTGGGCGCGGCCTCCGGCGCGGTCGCGGGCCTGGTCGCCATCACCCCGTCCTGCGGCTCGGTCTCGCTGCTCGGCGCGCTGGTCGTCGGCCTCGCCGCCGGTGCCGTCTGCTCGTACGCGGTCGGCTGGAAGTTCAGGCTCAGCTACGACGACTCGCTCGACGTCGTCGGCGTCCACCTGGTCGGCGGAGTCATCGGCACCCTCCTGATCGGCGTCTTCGCGGTCACCTCGATGACCGGCGGCCCCGAGGGTCTCCTCTACGGCGGTGGGCTCGCCCAGCTCGGCAAGCAGCTGGTGGCCGTGGTCGCCGTAGGGGCGTACGCGTTCCTCGTGACGTACGGGATCGGGAAGCTGCTCGACCGGGTGATGGGGCTGCGGGCGAGTGAAGAGGAGGAGCGGACGGGTCTGGACCTTACGGTGCACGCCGAGACCGCATACGATCACGGCGTCCTGGGGCACGGAGCCCCGGTCAGTCCGTCCGTCCCCTCCCTCCAGAAGGTCAAGTCCCAGGCATGAAGCTCATCACCGCGATCGTCAAGCCGTACCGCCTCGACGAGGTCAAGACGGCGCTCCAGGAGCTCGGCGTGCACGGCCTGACCGTCACCGAGGCCAGCGGCTACGGCCGGCAGCGCGGCCACACCGAGGTGTACCGGGGCGCCGAGTACCGTGTCGACCTCGTGCCGAAGGTGCGGATCGAGGTCGTCGTCGACGACACGGACTCGGACGCAGTGATCGACGCGATCGTCAAGGCCGCACAGACGGGGAAGATCGGGGACGGGAAGGTGTGGTCGATTCCGGTCGAGACGGTCGTACGGGTACGGACGGGCGAGCGCGGCCCCGACGCGCTCTGACCGCCAGCACTCCCCCGACGAACCCGACCGCGAGCAGCAGCGCCGCCGCCAGCCAGGGCAGCGCGAAGTACGACGCGCTCGCCGACTGCTTGGTGCCCGGCGCGCTCGCGGTCAACGTGATGTCGCCCCAGTCGAGTTGGGGCGCGCTCTTCCACGACTCGGTCAGCTTCACGCTCTGCCCGGGCAGCAACTCGGCCGGGATTCGGGTCAGTCCGCGCGAGAGCAGCGTCCGGCCGAACAGTCCCTGTGCCTTCAGGGTCACCTTCGGGTCGAGGGTGATGTTGCCGGTGTTGTGCAGCGTGTAGGAGATCGTCGCGTCGCTGCTCCCCAACCCCGGTACCAGCGGCTGGTGATGGGAGATGTGGACGTGCTCGACGGCGAGCGCGGGCAGCGTGGGGCCGCTGACCCGGAGGTAGACCCGGGCGCCGACGGCCCGCTGGACTCCGAGGGCGAGTGATCCGTCGCCCTTGTCGACGCGTTCGTCGAGGGCGACCAACGCGCCCGGGTGGTCGCCCGGTTCGGCCCCTTCGGGCACATGCAGGGTGAACGGCACGGTGACCGACTTGTGGGCGGGGACGGTGACTCGGGACTTCGCGGGCTTCGCCCACGCGCCGACCCCGCGCATCTTCTCCTTCACCGTCCGCACGGCGAACCCGCCGTCGCGCGCGGTGTTGTAGGCGTCGGCCGCGTACAGCCGGAAGGTGAGCGGCTTCGCCGTCTTGTTGGCGACGACCACCTTGTCCCGGATGGTCTGGCCGGGGTCGGCGGAGAGATAGAAGTACGGCCGCGCGGCGATCTGCGAGGCGGCCGGGTACACGGACCAACTGCCGTTGTCGGCGGCGTGGGAAGACGGCGCGGCGAGCACGCCGAAACAGAGGCTCAGGAGGAGGACGTACAGCTTGCGCATGGGTGCGGACCCCCACGGACGTGGTGTGCGGCGGTCGGGCGGGTGCGGGCGCCCGGCCACCGGAGGTGAGTTCGGACGGTCAGGTGAGCGTGAGCGTCAGAACGCCGGAGTACGAGCCCGGAGGCGTGAACGCCGGTACGTTCAGGGAGAGTCCGGCGTCGACGGTGAACTGGCCGCCGGTGACCGTACCGTCGGGCGTGGACGCGAGCGTCGCTCCCGAACTGCCCACCGTGCCCGCCGAACCGGCGACACAGGTGCTCGGGCTGCCCGCCTTGGTGGCGCAGGCGGGTGTCCAACTCAGCGCCCCGGCATCGATCTTGGCGCCGGGACCGGTGAAGTCGGTGACCTTGCCGGTCAGGGACCAGCCCGCGGGTCCGCCGCGGAAGTCCTGGACCGTCACCGTGTTGAGGGCGCCCGTGGAGGCACCGCCCTTGCCGAAGTCGACGGCGGAGAGGCCCACGGCGTCCCCGGCCTGCGACATCGACAGACTGCCCGCCTTGACGGTGGTCGTCAGTTTCTGACTCCCCGGCGGAACGGGTGTGGTGTCGTTGACGACATAGGCGGCCGGACCGGCCCCCAGATCGGCACTCCACGCACTGCCCTCGTACGCCACGATCCCGGTCGTCGTCTTGTCGTTGACGGTGAGCGAGCCGCTGATGGTGCCGGCGCTGGTGGCCGTGACGGTCGCCTTGTCCGCGGTCTGGGCGCTGCCGGACCGTCCGGCCAGGGTCACGGTGGCACCCGGTGTGAAGTTGCTGCCGGTGACGGTGACGCTGTCACCGGCGTTGCCGGAGGCCGAACTCAGGCTGATTGCACGAGTGTTGACCGGAGTGGTGGCGGTCGCGGTGACCGTCTCCGAGACCGGTGCCGGCGGGTTCGTCACCGTGCAGGGGGTGTCCAGCTCCAGGATGTAGCTGGTGTGGATGTTGTAGTCGCCGGGCGCGAGAGTGATCGCGCCCGGGGTGGTGACCGTGAAGGTGCCGGTCATGGAGAACGACGGGAAGGCGCCGTTGCCCGGCACCGGGTCGTTCTTCTTGGGCCCGGCGACCGTGAAGCTGCCGGTCTGGGCACCGCCGAGGGTGACCTTCCCGGTGGGCGTCATGATGTCGGCCGGCAGGGCGATCGCGGTCGGGTTGCTGGCGGCCGGCTTGACCACCGTGTACGTCACGGTGACCGTGTCGCCGACCTTGGGCGCGGTGTTGTCCACCGTGATCGCGGCGGTCGTGGTGCCGTCGATCGGCGGGATGCCCGCGACCGCCGGCGGGATGCAGTGCGTGGCGAAGTCCACGTTCGTCGACGCGCCGGCCGGACAGGCCAGCGCACCGCCCGTGGCGACCGCGAGCGCGGTCACCCCGAGCAACGACGCCCAACGGCGTCTTCGGGATGTCGTAGCCATGGCTGTGCCCCCTCCTGAGGACGGTGGGCACAGCGGCTCGTCCGCGCCCACAGGGGGCATTGATGTGGGGATCGCGTGAGAAGTCAATGGAGACGGACAAATAAACTGATGGGCCGTCAGCTCCCGCCCAACAGCGGGAGTTGACGGCCCAGTTGAGCCCGTGGGGGGAATTGTCGGGCGACTTCTCAGTCGAACACGAACGGACCCGGCGACTGCGGTGCGGTGGCCGTACAGGTCACCGCGATGCCGAAGATGGTCATCTTCAGCGAGCCGCCGTACGCCTCCAGGCTGTCACCGGAGGCGACGGTGCCACTGAGCGGACCGACGGTGACGGCGTCGCCGGTCGCCATGGCCGGGTTCACCGTCCCGCTGAAGACGGTCGTGCCGCCGCTCGCGTTCACGAACGTGAAGGTGGAGGCGATCGAGTCCTGCGCCAGGGCCAGCGGAGCGGTGATGGACGAGTTGACGGTGACCGTGGCCGCCGTACCGTCCTGCGTGGCCGTGATGGTGGCCTCGCCGCCGCCGAAGATGCCGCAGCTCGCGGTGATCGTCGCCGTCTGGGGAGTGACGGCGAGCGCGCTGGGCGCGAACGCCAGCGAGGTGGCCGCGAGGACCCCCGTCACCAGTGCCGCACCCGTTCCGATTCGCTTGCTTCTCAACTTGCCTTTCATGGGTCTGGTTCCCTTCCCGAGTCTGGGAATGCCATGTGGGGATGGACGGGAGAAACACCTCAGTCCCCCTCACGGACGCGGTGCGGTGCGCCACGCGAGCGAGAATCTGACGGTCCGTCGGAACTTACGGTTCCATTGATGCGCGGGAGGCGGGGAGAGAGCAAGGGCGAAATCCGGACGGGTTACTTCCGGACACGGGGGCCTCTCAACACAAGCCCGCATATTTCAGCCCGTCCGGCGTTTGAGGACGAGGCCCCCTCAGGGCCGATCGGGGGTCTGGGGGCAGAACCCCCAGCACCACCTCAGCCCGCGGCGACCGTCAGCCGGACATTCCCGTCCGGCGAAGCCACGTGCACAGGAGTCTCCGGCCCACCCAGATCCCGTACCGCCGCACGGTCCTCCGCGGACGCGGATTCCGCCTCCGTCACCACCGCCGCCGCCTCCAAGGACTTCGCCCCGGACGCCACCGCCATCGCCACCGCCGTCTGCAGCGCACTCAGCCTCAGCGACTCAAGGGCGACCGTCCCGGCGACATACGTCCGCCCCGTCTCGTCCCGCACGGCCGCCCCCTCGGGCACGCCGTTGCGGGCCCGGGCCGAACGGGCCAGGGTGACGATCTTGCGGTCCTCGGGGTCGAGCGCGTTGCTGTCGGTCATGAACAGAGCATACGAAGGACCGGTCCCGCACGTCCCTCAGGGCCGGTCGAGCCGCAGCCGCTCCGCCCGCGGCAACCCCGCCACGACCAGGTCGTACGAGTCCTCGATCAGCTCCTTGAGGAGCCGGTCCGGAAGGTCCCCGTCCACCGTCACCGTGTTCCAGTGCCGCTTGTTCATGTGGTACCCGGGGATGATCAGCCCCTCGTACTCCTCCCGGAGCCGGATCGCGTCCTCCGGGTCGCACTTGAGGTTGACGGTGAGGGGGCGGGCGTCCAGCCGGGTCAGGGCGAAGAGCTTGCCCAGGACCTTGAAGACGGAGGTGTCCGGGTTGAAGGGGAATTCCTCCACCGTCGCGTTGAACGACAGGCAGAACGCGCGCAGTTGCTCGGGGCTCACTCCGGCTTCGCCTCCTCCTCGGCCGGGCCCACCGGCTCGACCAGAACCGTCACGATCTTGTTCCGGCGGCCGGCCGAGGCCTCCGCCGTCAGCCGCAGCTCGCGGCCGTCGGGCAGCTCGACCACGGAGGAGGCACCGGCGATCGGGACCCGGCCCAGCGCCTTCGCGAGCAGCCCGCCGACCGTCTCCACGTCCTCGTCGTCGTAGGCCTCGAAGCCGTACAGCTCGCCCAGGTCGCCGATGTCCAGGCGGGCGGTGACCCGGTAGCGGTCGTCACCCAGCTCCTCCACCGGCGGAAGCTCCCGATCGTACTCGTCGGTGATCTCGCCGACGATCTCCTCCAGGATGTCCTCGATGGTGACGATGCCGGCCGTGCCGCCGTACTCGTCGATGACGACCGCGACATGATTGCGCTCCTGCTGCATCTCGCGCAGCAGATCACCGGCGTTCTTGGTGTCCGGCACGAAGCTCGCGGGCCGCATGGCCGTGGAGACCAGCTCGGACTCGGCATCCCGGCTGATGTGCGTCTTGCGGACCAGGTCCTTCAGATACACGATCCCGACGATGTCGTCCTCGCTCTCCCCGGTCACCGGAATACGCGAGAAGCCCGACCGGAGCGCGAGGGTGAGGGCCTGACGGATCGTCTTGTACCGCTCGATGACGACGAGATCGGTCCTCGGCACCATCACCTCGCGGACGAGGGTGTCACCGAGTTCGAAGACCGAGTGCACCATCCGGCGCTCCTCGTCCTCGATCAGCGACTCCTTCTCGGCGAGATCCACCAGCGCCCGCAACTCGGCCTCGGACGCGAACGGACCGCGCCGGAAACCCTTGCCGGGCGTGAGCGCGTTGCCGATGAGGATCAGGAGGTACGGGATCGGTCCCATGATCCGCGCGAGCGGGAGCAGCACATAGGCCGCCGCCGTGGCCGTGTTCAGCGGATGCTGCCGCCCGATGGTGCGCGGGGAGACCCCCACCGCGACGTACGACACCAGGACCATGACGCCGATCGCGGCGAGCAGCGCGGGCGCGGTCCCGTGGATCACCTGGAGGCACTCGTAGGTGACCAGCGCGGCGGCGGCCATCTCGCAGGCCACCCTGACCAGCAGCGCGACATTGAGATAGCGGGTCGGGTCGGCGGCGACCTGCGCGAGCTTGGCACTGCCGCGCCGGCCGGACCGTACGGCCTCCTCGGCGCGGAAGCTGGAGACGCGCGCGAGGCCCGCCTCCGCGCAGGCGGCGAGCCAGGCGACCACGACAAGGGCGATGGCGCCGACGACGATCTGAGGACTCATGAGACGTGGTGCCCCGGTGCCCTAGGAGACCGTCGGCGCCGGGGAGGGGCCGTCGTGGCCCTTCTCCGCCCGCCAGCCGTCCACGATCGCCGCCTGCAGACCGAACATCTCGGCCTTCTCGTCGGGCTCCTCGTGGTCGTACCCAAGCAGGTGCAACACACCGTGGACGGTGAGGAGTTGGAGCTCCTCGTCCATGGTGTGCTGCGTCTCGGCCTCGGCCCCCTGCTTCGCGGCGACCTCCGGGCACAGCACGATGTCACCGAGGAGCCCCTGCGGAGGCTCCTCGTCGTCCTTGCTCGGCGGACGCAGCTCGTCCATCGGGAAGGACATGACATCGGTCGGCCCGGGCAGGTCCATCCACTGGATGTGGAGCTGCTCCATGGCGTCCTCGTCCACGACGATCACCGAGAGCTCGGAGAGCGGGTGGATGCGCATCCGCGCGAGCGCGTAGCGGGCGATGTCGAGGATCGCCTGCTCGTCGACCTCGGTTCCGGACTCGTTGTTGACGTCGATCGACATGGTCGTGCTGGTCTACTTCCGCTTGTCACGGGCACCCTTGTGGGTGCCGTTCTCCGTACCGTGCTCGGTGTCGTACTTCTCGTACGCGTCGACGATACGGCCGACCAGCTTGTGCCGTACGACGTCCGCCGACGACAGGCGGGAGAAGTGCACGTCGTCGACCCCCTCCAGGATGTCCTGCACCTGCCGCAGCCCCGACTTCGTGCCGCTCGGCAGGTCGACCTGCGTCACGTCACCGGTGATCACGATCTTCGACTCGAACCCGAGCCGGGTGAGGAACATCTTCATCTGCTCGGGGCTCGTGTTCTGGGCCTCGTCCAGGATGATGAAGGCGTCGTTCAGGGTGTTGTGCGTCAGCAGGTAGTCCTGCGTCACGTAAAGCGAGTCCTCGGCCGCCACCTGGATGCAGACCGTCTCCTCCGTGCCCGCGGGCTCGATGCTGTCGATGAACCGCATCGGGCGTCCGCCGCCACCGGCCGCACGATACTTGTCGCGCTTGCGGGCGAGGCGGAAGGGCTCGATGCCTTCAGGCAGGCGGATGTCCACGACGTGGCTGTCATGGCGGTGCGCCGCCAGAGCGGTGCCCTGCCTCCGGCCTTCGGCAGGACGACGGCGTGTGTAGGCGACGCCGCCCAGCGACTGCACCAAGGCGATGATGTCGTCGCGCAGAAGGATCGATGTGGTCGAGAACTGGATCCGGCAGGTGCGGTCGGACTGCGTGACCGGACCGCCGTCGGAGTCGAGCAGGCCTTGGAGAACGGCCAGCCTCACATCGGCAGTGTTGTACAGGTAGTCGTCCGGGACGAACTTCGTGTTCGAACGAGTACGCAGCAGGTCCAGCTCGCGCAGAACCCGGGTGACGGGATTCTCCGACGTGACCACATCACCGGGGGACTTGAACCGGTTGAGGACGTAGTCGGGGCCGCCCCTGTGCCGCAGGACGACACCCGGCAGCGCGCCTTCCAGTGCCTCGGCCAGTTCCGGATCCTCCGTTGCGAAAGACGGAGTCGTGGAGCCCGTGAGGCATCCGTCTCCGAGCAGCAGTCCCAGCGCGTACGGGTCCATGGGGACCTCACGTCCAGGGAACTCCACGGGCGCCGTGAGCATCGGCAGCTCGTACCGGCGAGCGTGTGCGGCGCGCAGGTTGCCGATCATCTCCTGCGTCTCCAGGACCCGCCACGGCTTGTCACGGCCCTTGTCCGAAGCCGTGCGGACCGTCCACAGGTGTTCACCGCAGCACAGGGTCCAGGAACCGTCCTGGGCGCTGATGCGGTAGATGTCCTTCTCGCCCTGGGGATAGACGCCGAGGACCGGGGTCGGCTCACCGTTCGAGCCAATGACCAGGTCACCGACCTCAAGGTCGCCGATAGGACGCCAGCCGTCCGGCGTGAGGACGTTCGTGAAGACAGGTTGGGCACGACCGCGCATGTAAGCCAGCGGCGCCACCTCGATCGTCCCCGCCGCCATCAGCTTCGGGATCGACTCCGGGTCGAGCATGTCGTGGAGGGCGTCGTAGAGCGGGCGCAGGTACGGGTCGATCTTCTCGTACAGGGTGCCGGGGAGGAATCCCAGCCGTTCGCCCGCCTCCACCGCCGGGCGGGTCAGGATGATGCGGCTGACCTGCTTGGCCTGGAGGGCCTGGACGGCCTTGGCCATGGCGAGGTAGGTCTTGCCGGTGCCGGCGGGGCCGATGCCGAAGACGATCGTGTTCTTGTCGATCGCGTCGACGTAGCGCTTCTGGTTGAGGGTCTTGGGGCGGATCGTGCGGCCTCGCGAGGACAGGATGTTCTGGGTGAGCACCTCGGCCGGCGTCTCCTCAGGACCATCCCCGTTCTCGCTCGCCCTGAGCATGGCGATCGAGCGTTCCACTGCGTCCTCCGTCATCGGCTGCCCGGTGCGGAGCACCAGCATCATCTCGTCGAACAGGCGCTGGATGAGGGCGACTTCACGGGCATCGCCGACCGCGCTGATCTCATTGCCCCGGACGTGGATGTCGGCCGCCGGGAAGGCCTTCTCGATCACCCGCAGGAGAGCGTCGCCGGATCCCAGGAGGGTCACCATGGCGTGCTGGGCGGGGACGGTGAACTCTGCTCTCGCCTGTCCCTGCGCGGGGGTGTGAGCTGTGGGTGTCTGAGTCATGGGCCGGCTCTATAGGCCTTGCTCGTCCTCCTCGAAACGACTCGCCCGCCACAAGGGCGGCCTGGTGATTCCCAGGGTACGCCGGGCCACTGACAACGCCGTAGGGCTTTTCGGTGACCGTCGGGCCACGAAATACCGGGTGGACGGGCCTGTTCCCGGGGGCGTGCCCGGCGCAGGGAGAGTACACAGGGTGACGCCGTGAGCCCTGTTCGCGCCCCCTCGCATGTACGGACAATGCGCCATGTCCGTCAGGTAAGCCATGCAGGGAAAGCAGGTCGGCCGCTGTGTTCGTGCGTCTGCCCACGTCCGTGTCCGAAGCGCAGGAGTGTCTGGCCGAGGGGGCGGTGCCCGTCGGCGGGGCGACCCTTGTGTGGGCGTCCTGGCAACGGGACGGGTTCCCGGAGCAGGCGGTGTCGCTGCGGGAGGTGCCCGAGGCCAAGGTGATCGGGGACGGGGCGCTGGGCGCGGCCGTACTGCTGCACGAGATCGACGCGCGGGTGCCGGAGGTGCTGCGGCGGGCGGCGGCCGGGGTGGGGACCGGTGCGGTGCGCCGGGCCGCGACGGTCGGCGGGAACATAGTGGGCAGCACCCTGCGCTGTCTGCTGCCGCCCGCGCTGGTGCTGGACGCCCGCGCGGTGGTGCTGGAGCCGGACGGTCCCGTCGAGACCGACCTCGCCGAGCTGCTGGCGAAGCGCCCGCTGCTGCTGAGTCTGCGCTGGCGGGAGCCGGTGGCCACGGGTTATCGCAAGCTGACCGGTGTGCTGCGGGGGGAGGTTCCGTTTGTGGTCGCGGTCGCCGTGACGGGGGCGGAGCGGCCCACTCTGCGGGTCGCGGTCCGTGACGGCTACGACGTGCTCAGCGAGGCCGTTCCCTACGACAGCGATGTCCGCCGGATTCTCGGTGCCCTGGCCCTCACACCGCTCGGCATGCTGCCGGAGGCGGTCTTCGAGGCCGTACGGGAAGAGGTCGTCGGGGTGGTGGAGCGGGCGGCGGCCTGCTGATCCGCACAGAGCAGGAACGGTTCGCCCGGCCCGGGACGGGCGCACGGCCACCCGCCCCCCGCCTCCCCTACGACGACCTGCCGAACCCGATCGTCGGCACCGCCCGCCGCAGCGGCCAGGGGCTCCGCTCCTCGGGGACGAGTCCGGCCAGGAACGCGTAGCGGTTCAGAGCCGTCGGGTCCTGGCCCTCGACCGACTGGACCTTGCGCCACCAGGCGCCGATCTCGGACCAGCCCGGTGCGGAGAGGGAGCCGCCGAACTCCTGGACGGAGAGGGCGGCGGTGAGGCCGGCGAAGGCGAGGCGGTCGGCGAGCGGCCAGCCGGCCAGGGTGCCGGCGACGAAGCCGGCCACGAAGACGTCGCCCGCGCCGGTGGGGTCGAGGGCCTCGACCGCGATGGCGGGGACCTCGGCGGATTCTCCGGTACGGCGGTCCACGGCGTAGGCGCCGTCCGCGCCGAGGGTGACGACCGCAAGGGGTACGTGTTCGGTGAGGGCGTGGGCGGCGGTGCGGGGGCAGTCGGTGCCGGTGTAGCGCATGGCTTCCTCGGCGTTCGGCAGGAAGGCCTCGCAGTGCGCGAGGTCGGCGAGTCCGGCGAGGTCCCAGGCTCCGGTCTCGTCCCAGCCGACGTCGGCGAAGATCCGGGTGCCCTCGCTCGCGGCCTGGGCGACCCAGGGGGCCTGTTTGCCGGGGGTGAGGGAGGCGATGGCGGCACGCGCGCGTGGCGGGCGGTCGGGGGCGCCGCCTTCGCTGAACTCGGTCTCCGGGGGCGGCTCGTGGCCGTGGGAGACCATCGTGCGTTCGCCCTCGTAGGCCATCGACACGGTGACCGGGGAGTGCCAGCCGGGTACCGAGCGGGAGGCGGAGAGGTCGATGCCCTCGCCCTGTTCCAGCGCGTCCCAGCAGTACTCGCCGTAGTGGTCGTCGCCGAAGGCCGCGGCGAGGGAGGTGCGCAGGCCGAGGCGGGCCAGCGCGGTCGCCATGTTGGCGACGCCGCCGGGGCTGGAGCCCATCCCGCGTGCCCAGGACTCGGTGCCGCGCACGGGGGCGGATTCGAGCCCGGTGAAGATGATGTCGAGGAAGACGGTGCCGGTGAGGTACACGTCCCAGGGCGGGTCGTCCGGCGTGCGCAGCCCGGCCAGGGGGTCGACCTGGGCCGGACAGGATCTCCTCTCCCGGTCGGCCGACGATCCCTTTCCGGTGGACGCGGTGGACGCGGTCACGGTGCGCTCCCTGACGTGATGCGGGTCAGGCCAGTGTGCACCACCACGCACGTGTGAGTGCGACTCCCGCTCCGGGACCACCCGTCGCGCCGGTTTCGGGCAACCGCAGGTCCTGGCCGTACGGTGCACGCGGGTGCCCCTCGGCTGCCCGTGACGGGCGCGTCCTGATCCGGTCACCGGGTTCCGGACAGTCCTACCAGCGCGGCATGGAGGGCGTCACCCACTCCGGGTCGGTGATCCGCATCGCCGCCGCGTCGTCGCGCTCGCGCAGCGCGCCGTCGTCGTCGAGCCACCGCTGGTGCAGCAACTCCAGCTTGGCGCGGTCGAGTTCGACGCCGAGGCCGGGCGCGTCGGAGACGGTGACCTTGGCGTCGGTGAAGGTGAGGCGTTCGGTGAGGACGTCCTCGGACTGCCAGGGGTAGTGGGAGTCGCAGGCGTGGTGGAGGCCCGGGACGGTCGAGGCTACGTGGGTCATCGCGGCGAGGCTGATGCCGAGGTGAGTGTTGGAGTGCATGGAGATGCCGACGCCGAACGTGCGGCAGATGGCGGCCAGTTGCTGGGTGTTGCGCAGTCCGCCCCAGTAGTGGTGGTCGGAGAGCACCACCTGTACGGCGTCGCGCGTGAACGCCTCCTTGATCTCGGCGAAGGTCGTCACGCACATGTTGGTGGCGAGCGGCACGTCGGTCCCGGCGGACACCTCGGCCATGGCAGCGGTGCCGAGGGCGGGGTCCTCCAGGTATTCGAGGACGTCCCCGAGTTCCTTCGCGACCTTCAGTGAAGTCTCCACGGACCAGGCGCCGTTGGGGTCGAGGCGCAGAGGGTGGTCGGGGAATGCCTCGGCCAGCGCCCGCACGGCGGCGATCTCCTCGCCGGGCGGGAAGACCCCGCCCTTGAGCTTGAAGGAGGTGAAGCCGTAGCGCTCCTTGAACCTCCGTGCCTGCTCGACGACTCCGGCCGGGTCGATCGCGGCGCCCCAGTCGTCCTTCTCGCTCGCCACGCCCTCGGGGTGGTCGGCCCACTTGTAGAACAGGTAGGCGCTGTACTCCACGGCGTCCCGCACCTTGCCGCCGAGCAGCGCGTGCACGGGCAGTCCGAGTGCCTTGCCGAGGGCGTCGAGGCAGGCGACCTCGAAGGCGGAGACGACGGACAGCCGCAGTTTGTCGGCGGTCTGGACGCCGCGCAGTCCACCGACGTCGACCTGTGCGGAGGTCCGGGAACTGTCGACCGTGACCTCGTCGGCGATGGTGAACAGGCCGTTGAGGTCGCTGACTTGACGGCCGATCAGTTTCCGGGCGTACGGCCGGGCGAGTTCCAGGTACTTGGTGTCGCCGTAGGTCTCGCCGAGTCCGGTGATCCCGTCGGCGGTCTCGATCTCGACGATCAGGCGTGGGGTGTACGGCTGGTGGACGCCCTGGGTGTTCAGCAGCGGCGGGTCGGCGACCAGGATCGGGGTGAGCCGGACGTCGGCGATGGTGAGGTTCACAGCACGGCTCCTACGAGGTCGAGTCCGGTGGTGAGCAGGGCGGTGAGGTCGGCCAGGTCGGCGGCCGTGGGGTCGGTGAGCGGGGCGCGCACGGGGCCCACCGGGCGACCGCGCAGCCGGGCCGCCGCCTTGACGAGGGAGACGGCGTATCCCGGTACCCGGTCGCGGAGTTCGACGAAGGGGACGTAGAACTCGCGCAGCAGCCTCTCGACGGTCTTCTCGTCCCCGTCCCGCAGTGCGGCGAAGAAGGCGTTCGCGATCTCGGGGGCGAAGGCGTGCACGGCGGAGGAGTAGGCGGGGACGCCGACGGTGGCGTAGGCGCGGGCCTGGATCTCGGCGGTGGAGGCGCCGTTGAAGAAGAGGAAGCCCTCGGGGGCGGCGAGGGTGAGGCGTTGCAGCCGGTCGAGGTCGCTGTGGCCGTCCTTGAGTCCGACGACGCCGGGGATCTGCGCGATCCGCTTCAACGAGCTTGCCGTATAGGCGACTTGGCCGCGCTGGTAGGCGATGAGCGGGAGCCGGGTGCGGGCGGCGAGCTGCTCCAGCTGGGCCACCAGGCCGTCCTGCGGGGCGGCGACGAGGTAGTGCGGGAGGACCAGGAGTGCGTCGGCGCCGGCCTCCTCGGCGATGCGGGCGAAGCGGGCGGCCTGCGCCCAGCCGTAGCCGACGCCGGCGACGACGGGTACGCGGCCGGCCGCCTCCTCGACGGCGATGGTGACGACCTGCCGGTACTCGTCCTCGTCGAGCGAGAAGAACTCGCCGGTGCCGCAGGCCGGGAAGAGCGCGCCGGGGTTGGTGGCGGTCTGGGCGGCGACATGGGTGCGGAAGCCGTCGGGGTCGAGGGAGCCGTCGTCGTGGAAGGAGGTGAGCGGGAAGGAGAGCACTCCGCCCGCCATCCCGTCCCGCAGCCTGCGTACCACGGTCTCCGTTTCGCCGTTCACCTGGGCCATCTCCTGGCCATCTCCCTATGTAGACGTCATCCACGTATGAAGACAAAGGTTAGGTACGCGAACCACAGCCGTCAATGGGGCGCACCTGCTCGCTACCATCACCCCATGTCAGAGCCCGGTGGCGTCCGCGAGGTGAAGTCCGCAGCCCGCACGGTCGAGCTCCTCGAACTGCTCGCCGCGCGCGGCGACCGCCCCGCGCGCCTCCAGGAACTCGCCGACGAGCTGGGCGTGCCGCGCAGCTCGATGTACGCCCTCCTCCAAACGCTGATCGCGCACGGCTGGGTCCGCACCGACAGCACCGGCTCGCTCTACGGCATCGGCATCCACGCCCTGCTCACCGGCACCAGCTATCTGGACTCCGACCCGCGGGTGCGGACCGTACGGCCGTATCTCGACGAGGCGTCCCAGGCGCTCGGCGAGACGATCCATCTGGGGCGGCTGGACGGGCGGGACGTCGCCTATCTCGCGACACGGGAGTCCCACGAATACCTGCGGACCATCAGCCGGGTGGGGCGGCGGCTGCCCGCGCATGTCGGCGCCCTCGGCAAGGCGCTGCTCGCCGAACGGGACGATGCCGAGCTGCCGCCCGGGCCGTACGAGGCGGCGACCCCCAACACCCGCACCACCCGGGAGTCCCTGGCCGCCGACCTCGCGGCGGTCCGCGCCCGCGGCTACTCGGTCGACCGCGAGGAGGGCGTCCTCGGGATCGTCGGCTTCGGCTTCGCGCTGCGCTACGACAACCCGCCGCTGGACGCGATCAGTTGCTCGGTCCCGGTGGCCCGGCTGACGCCGGAGCACGAGGGGCGGATCGTGACGGTGATGTGCGAGGTCAGGGCGAAGATCGAGGCGACGGCGCGGGCGGCCGGCGGCGCGGTTCACTGGCGTTAGCGCCCGAAATCCGCCGGGCAACTCCGCGATGCGGGCGCTCTTCTACCCGGCGCTCCCCACCCCAAACAGAACGTGCCCCACATCACACCCCCCGCCCTTCTTCCCGAACCGCGTGCTTGATACAAATTGCCCGCGCGTTCCTGTCCGTCGACGGTCGTCGCCCAATCCCCTGTTTGAGCCGCTTCTTTCGCATGCCCTGGGAACGCCCGTGTCCGCCCGCAGCACCACCACGCCCTGGCCCCTCGTCGCCCTTTTCACGGCCGGGTACCTCGCCCCCTACCTCCTGCCCACCACCGTCGGCCGCCTCGACGCCGGACTCCCGCTGTCCGCCACGCAGGCCGGTGCCGTCGGCAGCGCGCTGCTGCTGAGTTCGGCCGCGGCGGGCTTCCTGCTCGTCTCGCGAGTCGACCGGGTCGGCCCGCGCACCCTCGCCCGGATCGGCCTGACCCTCGCCGTCCTCGGCTACGGCTCGGCCGCCCTCACGCACGCCGTCCCCGCAGTCGTCGCGGGCGCGGTCGTCGGCGGCTTCGGATCGGGTACGGCCACCACGGTCGCCGCGTCCGGAATCGCCGCCGAACGCGACCCCCACCGCGCCTCCACGCTGGGCCTGTTGTGCGTGTCCGCGCTCGCGGGCGCCGTCTATCTCACGGTCCCGCACCTCGGCGCGGGCCACGGCCAGCCGCTCGCCGCGATCGCGCTGACCGCACTTGCCGTATGGCCGCTGACCGGCCGCCTCCCGGTCCGTACGGCGACGGGGCACGCGCGCGTGGAGACCGCCGGGCTCCCCCACCGCCGCGCCGGACTGGTCCTCGCCGGCACCCTGCTGTGCTGGTCCCTCGCGCAGAACTCCCTCTGGGGCGTCAGCGGACGCATCGGCCTCACCCAGGCGCATCTGTCCGAGGTCACCGTCGGCGCGGTCTTCGCGATCGCGCTGGGCACCGGCCTGGTCGGTGTCATCGGCGCCGGCGCGCTCGGCTCCCGACTGGGGCGCGCGGTGCCGATCGGCGCCGGCACGGCGCTCATCGCGGGCTGCATCGTGCTCAGCGCCTCCGCGCACGACCTGAGGACGTTCGCGACCGGCGAGATCGCGTGGAACACCCTCTACCCGATCGTCCTGTCCTACGTCCTGGGTCTCGCCGCCTCCCTTGATCCGCGCGGGCGTTGGGCCGTCCTGGTCGGCTCGGCCTCGTCCCTGGGAACGGCGGCCGGTCCGCTGGCGGGCAGCGTGCTGTCGGCGGGGGCCGGGTTCCCGGCGATGGGGGCGATCCTCGCGGCGGGGCTGGTGGTGATCGCGGTTCCGATGACGGCGGTCGCTGTCCGCTCGGGCCGACGACGGCTACTGCAACCGGTCGAGCTCGTCATCGAGGCTCCGGCATCGCGCCCAGTCGGGGGCGCGGGGCCGTATCGACATGCGGCTCCGCCGCGGGGCGCGACCAGCCCCCACCGGCCCGCAGCCGCAACACCACCCGCCTACGAGAACTCGTACGCCTCCACCTCGGCCAGACAACGAGCCCGCAGCTCCTCGTCGTCCTCCAGGAACGACGCCACGAAGGAGTTCCGGGCCAACTCCCGCAACCGGTCCTCGCTCAGGCCCAGCGCCGAGCGAACCGCGTCGAAGTTGTCGCCGACGTATCCGCCGAAGTAGGCCGGGTCGTCGGAGTTGACCGTGCACAGCAGGCCCGCGTCCAGCATGGCGGGGAGCGGATGCTCGGCCAGGACGTCCACCGCGCGCAGCCGGACGTTGGAGAGCGGGCAGAGGGTGAGCGGGATGCGGTCCCGGACCAGCCGGGCCACCAGGTCCGCGTCCTCCATGCAGCGCAGGCCGTGGTCGACGCGCTCGACGCCGAGGACGTCCAGCGCCTCGGTGATGTAGGCCGGCGGGCCCTCCTCACCGGCGTGCGCGACCCGTCGCAGCCCCAGCGCGGCGGCAGCCTCGTAGACCTCGCGGAACTTCACCGGCGGGTGGCCGACCTCGGCCGAGTCGAGGCCGATGCCGGTGATCCGGTGGAGGTACGGCTTCGCCGCCTCCAGGGTCTCCATGGCCGACTCGGCGGACTCGTCGCGCAGGAAGCACATGATCAGCCGGGTCGAGATGCCGTGGTTGGTCCCGCTGTCGCCGAGCGCCCGCCACAGGCCCTCCACCACCGTGCCCATGTCCACGCCCCGCGCGAGGTGCGCCTGCGGGTCGAAGAAGATCTCCGCGTGCCGTACGCCCTGCGCGGCGGCGCGGGCCAGATAGGCGCCTGCGAGGTCCTCGAAGTCCCGTTCGGTGCGCAGGACGGCCATCAGCTCGTAGTAGAGGTTCAGGAAGGACTGCAGGTCCTCGAAGAGGTACGCCTTGCGGAGCGCCTCGGTGTCCGCGTACGGCAGCTCGACGCCGTTGCGCGCGGCGAGGGCGAAGGCCAGCTCGGGTTCGAGGGTGCCTTCGATGTGGAGGTGCAGTTCGGCTTTGGGAATGGGCATCGAAGTATCGTACGGGTGTTTTACAACCGTTTCGGAACCGGCACCCTGAGTAGATCGTGCGCCACGGTCAGCTCCCCCTCGAACCCGGCCGCCCGCGCCTGCCGCTCGAACTCCTCCGGCTCGGAGTAGCGCTGGCTGAAGTGGGTGAGGACCAGATGGCGGACGCCGGCCTCCTGTGCCACCCGGGCCGCCCGTCCTGCGGTCAAGTGGCCATGATCCACGGCCAGTTGCTCGTCCTCGTCCAGGAACGTCGACTCGATCGCCAGCAGGTCGCAGCCCTCCGCGAGGGCGTGCACTCCGTCGCAGAGGCGGGTGTCCATGACGAACGCGAACCGCTGCCCGCGCCGCACCTCGGCGACCTCGTCCAGGGAAACGCCGTTCACGACTCCCTCGCGCTGGATACGGCCCACGTCCGGGCCCTTGATGCCGTGCGCGGCGAGGCGGTCGGGGAGCATGCGGCGGCCGTCGGGTTCGGTGAGGCGGTAGCCGTAGGACTCGACGGGGTGGGAGAGCTTGCGGGTCTCCAGGGTGTAGGAGGGGGTGGTGGCGAGTACGCCGTCCTCGGACACCGGGGCCTCGGTGATGCCCACCGTCTCGCGGTACGCGGTGGCGTAGCGCAGGCGGTCGAAGAAGTGCTGGCCCGAGCGCGGGTAGTGCGCGGTGATGTCGTGCGGGACGCGGTCCAGGTTGATGCGCTGGATGACGCCCGCGAGGCCGAGAGAGTGGTCGCCGTGGAAGTGGGTGACACAGATCCGGTTGAGGTCGTGCGCGGCGACTCCGGCGCGGAGCATCTGGCGCTGGGTGCCCTCGCCGGGGTCGAAGAGGATGCCCTCGCCGTCCCAGCGGAGGAAGTAGCCGTTGTGGTTGCGGTGGCGGGTGGGGACCTGGCTGGCGGTGCCGAGGATCACCAATTCACGTACGGACACGGTGAGTTACCCGGGGGGCCACTGCATGCCGCGGCCGCCCATGACATGGGCGTGGGCGTGGAACACGGTCTGGCCCACGCCGGTGCCCGTGTTGAACACCACCCGGTAGCTGTCGAGCTTCTCGTCCGCCGCGACCTCGCCGGACTCGCGCAGTACGTCGGCGGCGATGGCCGGTTCGGCGGCGGCGAGGGAGGCGGCGTCGGAGTAGTGGACCCGGGGGATCACCAGGACGTGGGTCGGAGCCTGGGGGCTGATGTCCCGGAACGCGACGGTGGTGTCTGTTTCGCGGACGATCGTCGCCGGGATGTGGCCCTCTACGATCTTGCAGAACAGGCAGTCGTCCTGCGGTTCCCCTGACATGTGGGATCCCCTCCGGGAGGTGAGCGGCGCTTTACGCGAGGCATCGTATCGTCGTCAGCTGCGGGTACGTGGGGGCTGGGCGCGCCCACGCGGCGGAGCCGCAAACCGATACAGCCCCGCGCCCCTTTAGGTGGGCAGAGTGGGCGGAGTTTTCGCCGGACTGGTCTCCAGTGCTTCCAACGCCAGGCGGATTGCTTCGTCCAGCTGGGCGTCCCGCCCCGCCGCGTAATCCTGTGGCCGCTGCACCACCTCCACGTCGGGATCCACCCCGTGGTTCTCCACCCCCCACCCGTAACCCTCAAGCCAGAACGCGTACTTGGGCTGGGTGACCAGCGTGCCGTCGACCAGACGGTAGCGGCTGTCGATGCCGATGACACCACCCCACGTACGCGTGCCGACCACCGGGCCGATGCCCAGTGCCTTGATCGCCGCGTTGACGATGTCTCCGTCGGAGCCGGAGAACTCGTTGGCGACGGCCACCACGGGGCCGCGGGGGGCGTCCTCGGGGTAGCTGTACGGGCGCATGCCTCGCGGCAGGTCCCAGCCGACGATTCGTCGCGCCAGCTTCTCCACGACCAACTGCGAAGTGTGGCCACCGCGGTTGTAGCGGACGTCGACCACCAGGCCTTCTCGGGCCACCTCCACGCGCAGGTCGCGGTGGATCTGGGCCCAGCCGGGGGCCTGCATGTCGGGGACGTGGAGGTAGCCGAGGCGACCGCCGGACTTCTCGTGGACGTAGGCGCGGCGGTCGGCGACCCAGGCGTGGTAGTAGAGCGGTTCCTCGTCGGCGAGGGGGACGACGACCGCGTGGCGGGGGTCGCCGCCGCCGGCCGGGGAGATGGTCAGTTCGATGGGCTTGCCCGCCGTACCGACCAGGAGGGGGGCGGGTCCGGTGACCGGGTCCACGGGCCGGCCGGCGACCGCGAGGATCGCGTCGCCCGCGCGGACGGCGACGCCGGGTGCGGCGAGCGGGGCACGGGCGGCCGGGTCGGAGGTCTCGGAGGGCAGGACCCGGTCGATCCGCCAACTGCCGTCCTCGTGACGGGAGATGTCGGCGCCGAGCAGGCCCTGCCGTTCGCCGTGGCCGTAGCCGCCGCGCGGGGTGACGTAGGCGTGCGAGGTGCCGAGTTCGCCGTGCACCTCCCAGAGGAGGTCGACGAGGTCGTCGTGGGTGGCTACGCGGTCGAGGACCGGGCGGTAGCGGTCGAGGACGCCGTCCCAGTCGACGCCGCTCATGTCGGCCCGCCAGAAGTTGTCGCGCATGACGCGGCCGGTCTCGTCGAACATCTGGCGCCATTCGGCGGCCGGGTCGACGGTCTGGCGGATGCGGGAGAGGTCGACGTTGATGTTCGAGTCGCTGTCGTCGTCCTCGGAGGAGGCGCGGCGGTCGCTCGGGACGACCCGCAGTTTGTGGTCGGTGCGCAGCAGGACGCGTTTGCCGTCGCCGCTGACCTCGAAGTGCTCGGCGTCCCCGGCGAGGTGCTCGATGCGCTGCTGGGCGAGGTCGTAGCGCTCCAACTCGGTTTTGGGGTCCGGGTCTTCGGGGGTCGCGCGGGTGGCGCCGAGGACGCCCTGTACGGGGTGGCGCAGCCACAGGACGCCGTCCTTGGCGGCGCGCAGGTTGGAGTAGCGGCCGGCCTCGACGGGGAACGGGACGATGCGGTCGGCGAGGCCTTCGAGGTCGACGCGGGTGGTGGGGCGGCCCTCGCTGTCGGGGGTCTCGTCCTTGTCGGGGGCCTCGAAGGGGCGGCCGTGCCGCTGCGGTCCGAAGGGGGACGGGGTGGTCGCGGCGAGAGTGATCAGGTGCGGGCGGTCGCCGACCACGAAGGCGAGGTCGAAGACGTGCTCGTCGTAGACCGGGTCGAAGGAGCGGGTGGAGAGGAAGACCAGGTGCTTGCCGTCGAGGGTGAAGGCGGGGGCGTAGTCCTGGAAGCGGAGGGGGGTGGCCTCGGTGACCGACAGGTCGGTGGTGTTGGCGAGTTTGAGCTGGCGCAGCGGGCGCGGGCCGGGGTGCGACCAGGCGAGCCAGGCGGAGTCGGGCGAGAAGGAGAGGCCGGAGGCGTCGCCGTCCGCGCTGCGGTCGACCTCGCGGACCTCGCCGGTCTCCCGTTCGATGAGGAGGACGCGGCCGTCGTGCGAGGCGACGGCGACGCGGCTGCCGTCGGGGGCGACGGTGAGCGCGAGGACGCGGCCGAGCTGTCCGGCGGCGATGCGGCGCGGGGTGGCGCCGGGGGCGAGGCCGGTGGCGGGGGCGAACTCCAGGGCGTCGTCGCCCTCGGCGTCCGTCACCCACACCACCCATTCCTCGCCGTCGACGCGGAAGGTGTGGGGCAGCCGGGCGCGGACGCCGGGGGTGGCGGCGAGAGCGCGGGCGGGGCCGGAGCGGTGGGTGATCCAGTGGACGGTGCCGCGGACGGCGACGGCGCTGCCGCGCGCGGTGTGGTCGGGCGACGCGGAGGCGAACCAGCGGGCGGCGGACACCGGGAAGGGCTGCTGGTCGGTGCGCTGTCCGCCGAGCCTGATGTCGAGCCGGCGGGGTTCGGCGCCGTCCAGGTCGTCCAGGAGCCAGAGTTCACCCGCGGAGGAGTAGATGATCCGGGTGCCGTCACCGGACGCGTGCCGGGCGTAGAAGCCGTCGAGCGGGGTGTGGCGGCGCAGGTCGGAGCCGTCGGCGAGGGAGGAGTAGAGGGCGCCGGTGCCCTCGTGGTCGGAGAGGAACGCGATCCTCTCCCCCGCCCACACCGGGTACTCGAGGTTGCCGTCCAACTCCTCGTGCAGGCGGGTGAATTCGCCGTCACCGTCACGGTCGATCCACAGCTTGCCCGCCGTGCCGCCCCGGTAGCGCTTCCACCAGGCGGCCTCGCGGCCCATGGGTGCGGAGAGCAGGACGGTGGCGGCGGGGCCGATGGCGACATCGCCGACGGGCCCGTAGGGCAGGGTCGTTGCCGGTCCGCCGTCCAGCGGGATCGCGCGGGCCCAGCTGAGGCGGAGGTTCGCCTGGCCGTGGGTGCTGATCGCGAGAACCTGGCCGTCCACCGTCCAGCCGCGCACCTGGGTGCGTGAACTCCCCCAGTGGGTGAGGCGTTTGGCCGGTCCGCCGTCGACCGGGGCGATGTGGACCTCGGGGGCGCCGTCCCGGGTGGAGGTCCAGGCGACGGTGGTGCCGTCGGGCGAGATGCGCGGGTGCGTCACCGGCACGTTCTCCGCGCTGACCCGCCAGGCCCGGCCGCCGTCGAGAGGGGCCAGCCACACGTCGTCCTCGGCGGTGAAGGCGATCAACTCGCCGTGCAGGTGCGGGAAGCGGAGATAGGCCTGGAGACCGGCCTGGGCTGCGGACGCTGAGGGCTGAGTCACCTGATCAGCGTATGCAGCGGTGGCCCGCGCCGACAGCGGTTTGGATCACTTGCCCGCTGTGGAAGGGTCCTCACTTGCCCTCCACGGGCCAGCAGGTCGGGTCGCCCTTGCACCAGATGGTCTTGGTGACCGTGACGGTGACGGTCGGTCCCGGGCCGTAGGTGAGGCTCGGGTTCGGGTTGACCACGGACGAGGGTGTCGCCGCGTTGCAGTCGCCCAGGCCGGTCACGTGGAACACCTGCTTGCCGCCCACCTTGGCGACCAGGTCTCCGCGCACACAGGCGCCGTCGACGGCCCGGGTGACCTTGCCGGTGATGGTGATGTCCCGGTTGTCGTTGGTCTGCCCCTGGCAGTCGACGGAGACGACGGTGGACTCGGTCGGCGAGGGTGTCTTCCCGGGCGTGTAGGCCTTGTTGCCGCTGCCGTAGTTGCCCGTGCAGGTCAGATAGCGGACGCTCACATGGTCCCGCTTGAGCTCCGCGGTCGCCGTCTTGTCGGTGGTGTACGCGACGGTCGCCGCGCTGAGATCACCGGGCTGGCACGCGACGACCCCGCCCACGGACACCATCGCGAGCCCCGCCACAGCGGCCACCCGCCGTCCGCGGGGCCGACGCCAGTTCTGCCTCAACGCCCCCATGGACGGCAGCCTGCCACCGTCGGGGCGCACACGGAAGAGCGCATACGGCCACCCGTGCGCCCAGGGCGCAGTCACCCGGCGCACGACCGGTCAGCCCCGCAGCAGCAGCCACTCCTGAAGCTCCACCACATTGCCCTCGGGGTCCTTGAGATGGGCGACCCGCATCCGGTCCGTCATCGGCGCGGGGCCATGGAGGAGGGCCGCTCCCCGGTCGGTGATCTGTTCGCAGTACGCGTCCAGGTCGTCGACCCGCAGCACCACCAGCGAGCGGTGCCCGGCCACCAACTCCCCCATCTCACCGAGGACTTGGGCCATCATCGCGCGGTCCTGCAGCGCGATCCCGGCCGACCCGGCGGTGGGCCTGAACTTCTCGTACGGTCCCTCGGTCGCCCCCGACTGCGGCTTCAGGCCGAGGACTTCGGCGTAGAAGCGGTAGCAGGCGGCGAAGTCGGTGACGAGCAGCCTCACTTGGGCCAGTTCCACGACGGTCTCCCCTCGTTCAGGACCAGCGTCCGGTACGGCCCAGGAGCAGGGCGGTGGCCGCTGTCCCGGCGGTCGATGTGCGCAGCACGCTACGCCCGAGCCGGTAGGCCTTCGCCCCGGCCTCCTCGAAGAGGGCCAACTCCTCGGGGGAGACGCCTCCTTCGGGGCCCACGACCAGCACGATCTCGCCCTCGGCGGGGAGTTCGGCGGTGGCCAGCGGCTCGCTGCCGTAGTCGCGGTCCTCGTGGAGTACGGCGGCGAAGTCGGCTTTGGCGAGAAGTGCGGCAACCTGTTTGCTCGTTGCCGCGTCCGCCACCTCCGGGAAGCGCAGCCGGCGGGACTGCTTGCCGGCCTCGCGGGCGGTGGCCCGCCACTTCGCGAGGGCCTTCAGACCCCGCTCGCCCTTCCATTGCGTGATGCAACGGGAGGCCGCCCAGGGGACGATGGCGTCGACGCCGGTCTCGGTCATCGTCTCCACGGCCAGTTCGCCGCGGTCGCCCTTGGGTAGGGCCTGGACGACGGTGATGCGAGGGGTGGGCTCCGACTCGACGGGGAACGCGTGGAGTTCGACGATCAGCCGGTCCTTGCCCTCGGCCCTGAGGACCACCCCGGCGGCGCCCCGGCCCTGTCCGTCCGTGAGTACGACGTCCTCGCCGGGCTGCAGCCGTCGTACGGAAACGGCGTGCCGTCCCTCGGGGCCGTCCACCTCGGCGACGGAGCCGGGGCCGACGCCCGCCAGGGACTCGACCACGAACACCGGCGCCGTCATCGGAGCTCACCCCCGGCGGACAACGCTGTCCGGGCGGCGGCCAGTTCGGCGACCAGTACCTCGACCAGCTGGCCGGCCGGCAGCTCGCGTGCCATGCGGTGGCCCTGTCCGGCCCACAGCGCCATGCCCTGCGCGTCGCCGGCCGCGGCGGCCTGCTTGCGGAGCGGGGTGGTGAGGTGGTGGACCTCGGGGTAGGCGGCGGGGGCGTACGGGCCGTGCTCGCGCATGAAGCGGTTGACCAGGCCGCGGGCCGGGCGGCCGGAGAACGCGCGGGTCAACTCGGTACGCGTGAAAAGGGGGTTGGTGAGTGCCTGCTTGTGCAGGACGTTCGCCGCGGACTCGGGGGTGGCGAGGAACGCCGTGCCGAGCTGGGCCGCGCGCGCGCCCGCCGCGAGGGCGGCGGCGATCTGGCTGCCGCGCATCAGACCACCGGCGGCGACGATCGGGAGACTCACCGTCTCGCGGATCTGGGCGACCAGGGAGAGCAGCCCTATGCCGGAACCGTCGTTCTCCGGGAGGTCGCGGTGAGTGCCCTGGTGGCCGCCGGCCTCGACGCCCTGCGCGATCACCGCGTCGGCGCCGGCCCGCTCCACGGCGAGGGCCTCCTCGGCGGTGGTCGCGGTGACGAGGGTGAAGGTGCCGGCCCGGCGCAGCGAGTCCAGCACCTCACGGGTCGGGACGCCGAAGTGGAAGGAGGCGAAGGACACCGGGTTGTCGAGCAGCACGGACAGCTTCGCGTCGTAGCCGTCCTCGCGGCCGCTGTCCGGGTCGCCGAGTTCCGTGTCGTACCAGGCGGCCTCGCCGGCCAGCTGGTGGGCGTAGACGTCGACCGCGGCCTTGTCCGCGTACTCCGGCTGCGGCACGAAGAGGTTCACGCCGAAGGGGCGGGCCGTCAGGCTCCGCAACTGCTTGATCTCCTGGTACATGCCGTCGGCGGTCTTGTACCCGGCGGCGAGGAACCCCAGCCCGCCGGCCTCGGACACGGCAGCCGCGAGGCGCGGTACGGAGACACCGCCCGCCATGGGGGCCTGCACGATCGGATGCGGGAAAAGATCGGTCAGTGCGGAGGACATGACGGCATGTTGTCACGTCCTCCGAACAAGTCCGAATCCGGCCTTCCGCCGGGCACAGGACGGATGCATGCCCGGGCGGAGACCGGTTCGACGACCGGTTCAGCGGCCGTTGAAAGCGTCCTTCAGACGGGAGAACAGCCCCTGCTGCCCCGGCTGGAACGTCCCCATGGGGCGCTCCTCGCCGCGGAGTTTCGCCAGCTCCCTGAGGAGGCGTTCCTGCTCCACGTCGAGCTTGGTCGGGGTGGTGACCTCGACGTGCACGATGAGGTCGCCCCGGCCGCCGCCGCGCAGATGCGTGATGCCTCTGGTGTGCAGCGGGATCGACTGGCCGGACTGGGTGCCGGGCCGGATGTCGACCTCCTCCATGCCGTCCAGCGTCTCCAGCGGCACCTTCGTGCCGAGGGCCGCCGCCGTCATCGGGAGGGTGACCGTGCAGTGCAGGTCGTCGCCGCGGCGCTGGAACATCGCGTGCGGCAGCTCGTGGATCTCGACGTACAGGTCACCGGCGGGGCCACCACCGGGGCCGACCTCGCCCTCGCCCGCGAGCTGGATCCGCGTGCCGTTGTCCACACCGGCCGGGATCTTCACCGTCAGCGTGCGCCGCGAGCGGACGCGGCCGTCACCGGCGCACTCCGGGCACGGCGTCGGCACGACGGTGCCGAAGCCCTGGCACTGCGGGCAGGGGCGGGACGTCATGACCTGGCCCAGGAAGGACCGGGTCACCTGGGACACCTCACCGCGACCGCGGCACATGTCGCAGGTCTGGGCGGAGGTGCCGGGGGCCGCGCCCTCGCCGTTGCAGGTGTTGCAGACGACGGCCGTGTCGACCTGGATGTCCTTCGTGGTGCCGAAGGCCGCCTCGTCGAGCTCGATCTCCAGCCGGATCATCGCGTCCTGGCCGCGGCGGGTGCGCGAGCGCGGTCCGCGCTGCGACGCCGTACCGAAGAACGCGTCCATGATGTCCGAGAAGTTCCCGAAGCCGCCCGCGCCGAAGCCGCCGGCTCCACCACCGCCCGCCTGCGAGAGGGGGTCGCCGCCGAGGTCGTAGACCTGCTTCTTCTGCGGGTCCGAGAGCACCTCGTAAGCGGCGTTGATCTCCTTGAACCGCTCCTGGGTCTTCGGATCCGGATTCACGTCCGGGTGCAGCTCGCGCGCGAGCCGGCGGAAGGCCTTCTTGATCTCATCCTGCGACGCGTCGCGACGCACGCCGAGAACGGCGTAGTAGTCCGTGGCCACTTAGGACTCCGCCAGGATCTGTCCGACGTACCGTGCCACTGCGCGTACCGCTCCCATCGTTCCCGGGTAATCCATGCGGGTCGGTCCGACCACGCCGAGCTTGGCGACTGCCTCGCCGCCCGAACCGTAGCCGACCGACACCACCGACGTGGAGTTGAGTCCCTCGTAGGCGTTCTCGTGACCGATCCGTACGGTCATGCCCGAATCCCCCGCCTCACCAAGCAACTTGAGGAGGACGACCTGCTCCTCCAGGGCTTCCAGGATGGGGCGGATGGTGAGGGGAAAGTCATGTCCGAAGCGGGTGAGATTGGCGGTGCCGCCGATCATCAGCCGCTCCTCGGTCTCCTCGACGAGGGTCTCCAGGAGGGTGGAGAGCACCGTCGCGACCGTGCCGCGGTCCTCGTTCTCGAAGGCCTCCGGCAGGTCCTGCACGAGCTGCGGCACGTCCGCGAAGCGGCGGCCGGCGATCCGGCTGTTGAGCCGCGCGCGTAGATCCGCGAGCGAGGACTCCCCGAAGGGCGCCGGGCAGTCCACCATGCGCTGCTCGACCCGCCCGGTGTCCGTGATCAGTACGAGCATCACGCGCGCGGGAGCCAGTGACAGCAGCTCCACGTGGCGCACGGTCGAGCGGGTCAGCGAGGGGTACTGCACGACGGCGACCTGCCGGGTGAGCTGCGCTAGCAGCCGTACCGTACGGCCCACGACGTCGTCGAGGTCGACCGCGCCGTCGAGGAAGTTCTGGATGGCCTTGCGCTCGGGGCCGGTCATCGGCTTGACGCCGGCGAGCTTGTCGACGAACAGGCGGTAGCCCTTGTCCGTGGGGATGCGCCCGGCGCTGGTGTGCGGCTGGGCGATGTACCCCTCGTCCTCCAGGGCCGCCATGTCGTTGCGCACGGTCGCCGGGGAGACGCCGAGGCTGTGCCGCTCGGTGAGCGCCTTGGAGCCCACCGGCTCCTCGGTGCCGACATAGTCCTGGACGATGGCGCGCAGCACCTGAAGCCTGCGTTCGCTGAGCATCGCGCACACCTCCAGTTCTGGTCGCCTTTGTCGCCGCTTGTCGCGAGCCCGCCCTTTCCTGGCACTCTGTGCGCGTGAGTGCCAGCGTTCCCCGGCCAGTGTACGGCCGTGAGGTACACCCCGGGCAAGGCCGGTCCTGCGATGTCACGCCGTGGGGTGCCGTCACAGTTAGCGTCGCCGTATGACGGTGACTTGGGAAGAGGCGGGGTGGGAGCGGCTGGCCGCCGGGGTGGGGCGGTGCCGGCTGCCTGGCTGGGACTGCACGGTCGGTCTGGTCGTCGGGGGCGGCTCGGCGCTCATGATCGACGCGGGGTCGAGTGTGGCGGAGGGCGCGCGGTTGCGTACGGAGGCGCAGTCGCTCGCCGGGCGCCGTGTGACCCATCTCGCGCTCACCCACGGCCATTTCGACCATGTCTTCGGGGCGGCGGAGTTCGCGGACGCGGAGGTGTTCGGGGCGGTGGGCGTGGAGCGCGTGTTGGCGGACGAGCGGGAGGCACTCCGTAGGGACGCGGTCGAAAACGGCCTCCACGCGCGCGTGGCCGACGAGGCCGTAGCCGCCCTGACGTATCCGCGTCACCTGGTGTCGGACGATTGGCCCCTCTCCCTCGGCGACGACCGAGAGGTCCTGCTGGCGAACGTCGGGCCCGGGCACACCGCCCATGACCTGGCGGTGCTCGTCCCCGGCTCCCCGGCGGTCGTCTTCTGCGGCGATCTGGTCGAGGAGTCCGGCGAACCCCAGGCGGGGCCCGACGCCGTACCGTCCCACTGGCCGGCCGCCCTGGACCGCCTCCTCGGCCTGGGCGGTGAGGACGCGGTGTACGTGCCCGGTCACGGAGCGGTGGTGGACGCGGGGTTCGTGCGGGCCCAACGGGACGCGTTGGCAACCCGTTTCGGCGTGTCGCGGTGACGTCTCCCGGCCTTCTCCTATCGTCATCCGAATGCGCCAGTACTCCGCCGACCTGACCCCTCCGTGGAAGAAGCCCAGGCCCGTCCCCGAGGTCGCCGCGGAGGCGGGCCTGGTGGTCGAGGAGCCGGGCACCGGTTTCTGCGGCGCGGTGATCCGCTGCGAGGCCGGCACGGTCACCCTGGAGGACCGCTTCGGCAAGCACCGGGTGTTCCCGCTGGAGCCTCGCGGCTTCCTCCTGGAGGGCCGGGTGGTCACCCTGGTCAGGCCTGTGTCCAGTCCGCTACGGCCCACCCGCACGGCATCCGGTTCGGTCGCCGTTCCCGGTGCACGCGCGCGTGTGGCCCGCGCCGGGCGGATCTACGTGGAGGGCCGGCACGACGCCGAGCTCGTCGAGCGGGTGTGGGGCGACGACCTGCGCATCGAGGGTGTGGTGGTCGAGTACCTGGAGGGCGTCGACGACCTGCCGGCCATTGTGGACGAGTTCGGTCCGGGCCCGGACGCGCGGTTGGGCATCCTGGTGGACCACTTGGTGCCGGGCACCAAGGAGTGGCGCATCGCCCAGTCGGTCACCAGCGAGCACGCGCTCGTCGTGGGCCACCCCTACATCGACATCTGGGAGGCCGTGAAACCGTCCTCCGTCGGCATCGCCGCCTGGCCCCGCGTCCCGCACGGGCAGGACTGGAAGACGGGGGTGTGCCGGGCCCTGGGTTGGCCGGAAAACACCGGTGCGGTGTGGCAGGCGATTCTGGCCAAGGTCCGGTCCTACAAGGACCTGGAGCCGGAACTGCTGGGGCGGGTGGAGGAGTTGATCGACTTCGTCACGGATAGCGGTGAGGCTTGACGTTGGGGAACGTTCCGAACTCGCTGGTGTCGAGTTCGAGTCCCAGAACCTCCAGCGGGACCGGATTGCCGAACTTGATGATCTCCTGGCTGAGGTAGTCGGCATCCTCACCCTGGCCTGCGGGCTTCGTCAGCAGGACACACTGCGCCATGATCGGATCGACGAGAAGGTAGGCGGGAACCTTTCCCGCCGCGTAGATCGACCGCTTGACCGGATAGTCGTGGTGGACACTGGACTTCGACACGACCTCGACCGCCAGAGTGATCAACCGGGACGGCACCAGATTGCCTGAGGCCGGGACCACCCCACGCTCCGACACGATCAGGTCCGGAATGGGTTCGCTGGCCTCCCCGACGATCTCCACATCCTGGGTCTGGAGGCGATCCCAGCGCTGCCGAGGGATCTGGTCCTGCACATCGGCAACGATCATGTTGTGCACGATGTCAGGGCTGGCCATCATCACGACCACCCCCCGAAGAAGCTCCACCTTGAGTCCCTCGGGCGGCTCGAACCCCTCGAAGAACCTGGTCACCCCACGCTCGTCCACAGCGGTCATCTCCATGGCCTCCACATCCGCCGCGTGCTGTCGGCGGCAGCCTGCGAACCAGGTTAGGCACCGAACCTGAGTTCCGGAGCGATTCACTCGCCCGAGTGATCAGTCCACCAGATCCCGCACCACCGCGTCCGCCAGCAACCGCCCCCGCAGCGTGAGCACCGCGCTCCCCTCCTCGTACGGCCCCGCCTCCAGCAGCCCCTCCCCCAGCGCCCGGCGCGAAGCCGCGAGCCCCTCCGGTCGGAGCAGGTCCAGCGGGACCCCCTCCCGCAGCCGTAGCTCCAGCAGGACGCGCTCCACGCGGCGGTCCTCCGCCGAGAGGATCTCGCGGCCCGCGCCAGGTGAGCGCCCCGCCGCCAGCGCCCCGGCATACGCCCCCGGATGCTTCACGTTCCACCACCGCACGCCGCCCACGTGCGAGTGCGCTCCGGGGCCGGCGCCCCACCAGTCGGCGCCGCGCCAGTACAGCTCGTTGTGCAGACAACGGCCGGATTTCGACGTCGCCCAGTTCGAGACCTCGTACCAGTCGAAGCCCGCCGCCGACATCACCTCGTCCGCGATGAGGTACCGGTCGGCGTGCACGTCGTCGTCCGTCATCGGGACCTCGCCCCGGCGGATCCGGCGGGCGAGCTGGGTGCCCTCCTCGACGATCAGGGCGTAGGCGCTGATGTGGTCGGGTCCCGCGCCGAGCGCGGCGTCGAGGGACGCGCGCCAGTCGTCGTCCGTCTCGCCCGGGGTGCCGTAGATCAGGTCGAGGTTGACGTGGTCGAAGCCGGCCGCGCGGGCCTCCGCCACGCACGCCTCGGGGCGGCCCGGGGTGTGGGTGCGGTCCAGCACGCGCAGCACATGTTGCTTCGCGCTCTGCATGCCGAAGGAGACGCGGTTGAAGCCGCCGTCGCGGAGGGCCGCGAGATAGGCGGGATCGACCGACTCCGGGTTGGCCTCGGTCGTGATCTCCGCGTCCGGGGCCAGGCCGAACTCGTCCCTGATCGCGCCCAGCATCCGTACGAGATCGCCCGCCGCCAGCAGCGTGGGCGTGCCGCCGCCGACGAAGACCGTGCGGACCGGGCGCGGGTCGTCGCCGAGGACCTTGCGGGCCAGGCGGATCTCGTCGGTCAGGGTGTCCGCGTAGTTGTCGCGGGAGGCCAGCACTCCGCCGGTGCCGCGCAGCTCGGTCGCCGTGTAGGTGTTGAAGTCGCAGTAGCCGCAGCGGGTCGCGCAGTACGGGACGTGCAGATAGAACCCGAGGGGGCGGTCGGCGGCCCCGGCGAGCGCCTGCGCGGGCAGGGCGCCGTCGTCGGGGACGGGGTCGCCGTCGGGGAGTGCGGAAGGCATGTCCTCCATTGTCCAGCACCGGGCGGACTCCTCCGCCTACTCGGCCTGGAGCACCAGCAGCGCCATGTCGTCCTCCGGCGGACGCCCCCCGAACTCGTGCACCAACCGCTTGATCCGCTCCGCGATCAGCTCGGCGCCCAACCCCGCACACCCGGCGAGCACCGTCGCGAGGCCGTCGCCGTCGTCGAACTGGACGGAGCCGGAGCGGCGCTCGGTCACCCCGTCCGTTACGCACAACAGGCTGTCGCCGGGGCGTAGTTCGAAGGTCTCGCTGGTGTAGGTGACGTCCTCGACGACACCCAGGAGGGTCTGTGGGCGGGCGGCCGTGGCTACGGAGCCGTCCGGTCCGAGGAGCAGCGGCAGCGGGTGTCCGGCGGAGGCCAGGGTGCAGCGGACGCCGCCGTCGAAGGGGACGAGCTCGCCGTAGAGGAGGGAGAGGAAGCGGGGGCCGTCGCCGACCGGGCCGGGCATGCCGCCCGCGGCGACCAGGGCGTGGGCCGCCGCGTCGGCCGCTTCCGTGGCGTCGTCCAGGAGGAGCTGGTTGAGGCGGTCGAGGACGTCGGCGACGCGGTAGCCCTCGCGGGCGAGGAGGCGGAGCCAGGGGCGGGCCAGGCCGATGACCACGGCGGCCTCGGGGCCCTTGCCCTGGACGTCGCCGAGGGCGAAGCACCAGCGGCCGTCGCCGGCCGGGAAGAGGTCGTAGAAGTCGCCGCTGGGGCCGCCCTTGTCGCAGGGTTCGTAGACGAGGGCGCTGTGCACACCGGGGATCGCGGCGACGGCGCCGGGCAACAGGCCGCGCTGGAGGACACGGCTGATGGTGGCCTGGCGGGCGTACTGGCGGGCCGCGCCGATCGCGAGCGCGACCCGGCGGCTGAGGTCCTCGACCAGGCCGGTGACCTCGTCGGGGAAGCACGGCAGCCCGGACCGGCCGATGACGAGCGTGCCGAGCGGACGGCCGCCCGCGATCAGCCGGTACGCGAGTGCCGCGCCGTGGGTGCCGTGCGGGCCGAGGGCGTCGGCCGGCCAGGGGTAGGACACGGGCCTCAGCGAGTCCTGCGGGCGCGGTGGGTGCTTCTCCAGGGCGCCGCGCAGTTCCTCGATGCGGTTCTCGCTGCCGTGCCAGACGCGGGCGAGGCGCGGCCCGGCGCCGGCGTCCTCGCCCCAGCCGCCGCGGCCCATCGACTCGTCCTCCAGCCATACGGCGCACCAGTCGGCCAGTCTCGGCACGATGAGCTGCCCGGCGAGCGCGGCGACCAGGTCCTCGTCGAGCTGTCCGGCGAGGAGGTCGGAGGCCTCGGCGAGGAAGGAGAGGGCGCCTCGGCCGAGCCAGTCCCGGTCGCGTTCGGCACGTTGGGGTTCGGGGGCGAGGCTCTCGGCGACGCGCAGGCCGCGTTCACCGCCGTACGTCTCCAACTCCTCCTCGGCCGAGCTGCCTTCGGCGGGCAGGCGGGCCCACACGGTCTTGATGCCGGTGCGGTAGGTGACGCCCCAGGCCTCGGCGAGCGTGGAGACGAGCCGCAGCCCGCGCCCGAACTCCGGTGTCTCGTACGCCGGTTCACTGCTGTTGTCGCGCGGGGCGCGGGAGGGGTGGTGGTCGGCGACCTCCACGACGACGGACCGGGCGTCCTCAAGTCGGCAGAGCAATTCGACGTCCGTTCCCGCGTGGACGACGGCGTTGGTGACGAGTTCGCTGACGACGACCATCGCGTCGTCGGCGAGCCGGTCGGTGAGGTGTTCGGTGCCGGGCAGGGCGAGTTCGGTCCATTCGCGGAGCGCGGTGCGCACCAGGCCGCGGGCGGAGCCGGGCGCGAGGGGGCTTCCGGAGAGCGTGGCGCGCATGGTCGTGCGCGGGTCCGCGCCGTGGTGCGCGGGCGCGTCGGGAGCACGCGAAGTGGTCTCCCGTTGCGTCGGAATTGCCCCCATGCACAGCTCCCCGAGCAGATCGGACGAATACGCCTCGGTCGATGCGGACAGAGTGACAGACTGGCCGCGGCCATAAGCGCCGAGTTACCGAAGTGGGCCGCCATGGGTGAGAACAGTGCTACGCGTGTGCTCGAAGACGGACACAAAGAGGACTGGATTCGAGCATCGGAACTCCGCCCTCTGCTCGCCGTGATGACGGCGGCCCGGGACGGCGACTTCACGAAGGCGCCGGAGACGGGTCACGGCATGGTGGCCGAACTGACCGCCGCCTTCAACCAGATCATGGACCGCAGCACCCATTTCAACTCCGAGACGCAGCGCGTCAAACGGGAGCTGATCCGCCACGGCCGCCTCGACGAACGCCTCTCGGCCAGCCCCGGCCAGGGCGGCTGGGCCTCCCGCGTCAACGACGTCAACCAGCTCCTCGACGCCCTGGTCGCCCCGGCCGCCAACGCGACCCGGGTACTGGACGCGGTGGCGGGCGGCGATCTGACCCAGCGGGTGGACCTGCACGACGGCAGCAGGCAGTTGCGCGGTGATCTACGGCGCCTCGGCCGCACGGTGAACAAGATGGTGGACCAACTCTCCCTGTTCACCGGTGAGGTGACCCGGGTCGCCCGCGAGGTCGGCACCGAGGGCAGGCTCGGCGGGCGGGCCAAGGTGCAGGGCCTGTCGGGCAGCTGGCGGGACGTGACCGAGGCGGTCAACACGATGGCGTCCCGGCTGACCGCGCAGGTGCGGGACATCGCCCTCGTGACGACGGCGGTGGCGCGCGGCGACCTGACGCGGACGGTCACCGTCGAGGCGACCGGCGAGCTGCTCGAACTGAAGCTCACCGTGAACACGATGGTCGACCAGCTCTCCGCGTTCGCCGACGAGGTCACGCGCGTCGCCCGCGAGGTGGGCACCGAGGGGCAGTTGGGCGGGCGCGCTCAGGTGCGGGGTGTGTCCGGGGTCTGGAAGGACCTCACCGACAACGTCAACTTCATGGCGTCGAACCTGACTTCGCAGGTGCGGAACATCGCCCAGGTGACGACCGCCGTCGCCAACGGCGACCTGTCCCAGAAGATCACCGTGGACGCTCAGGGCGAGATCCTGGAGCTGAAGTCGACCATCAACACGATGGTCGACCAGCTCTCCGCCTTCGCCGACGAGGTCACGCGCGTCGCCCGCGAGGTCGGCACCGAGGGCAACCTCGGCGGACGCGCCCAGGTGCGGGGCGTCTCCGGCGTCTGGAAGGACCTCACCGACAACGTCAACTTCATGGCGGACAACCTGACTTCACAGGTCCGCAACATCGCGCTGGTGTCGACGGCCGTGGCACAGGGCGACCTCGGCAAGAAGATCACGGTGGAGGCCAAGGGCGAGATCCTGGAGCTGAAGTCGACCATCAACACGATGGTGGACCAGCTCTCCGCCTTCGCCGACGAGGTGACACGCGTGGCCCGCGAGGTCGGCACGGAGGGCAACCTCGGCGGGCAGGCGCAGGTGCGGGGCGTCAGCGGGGTGTGGAAGGACCTGACGGACAACGTCAACTTCATGGCCCTGAACCTGACTTCGCAGGTGCGGAACATCGCCCAGGTGACGACCGCCGTGGCCAACGGCGACCTGTCGAAGAAGATCACGGTCGACGCGCGCGGCGAGATCCTCGAACTGAAGGACACCGTCAACACGATGGTGGAGCAGCTGCGCGCCTTCGCCGACGAGGTGACCCGGGTGGCCCGCGAGGTCGGCACCGACGGCCGACTCGGCGGCCGGGCCCAGGTGCTGGGCGTCTCCGGCGTCTGGCGCGACCTGACCGACAACGTCAATTACATGGCCGACAACCTGACTTCACAGGTCCGCAACATCGCGCAGGTCGCGACGGCGGTGGCGCAGGGCGACCTGTCGAAGAAGATCGACGTGGACGCGCGCGGCGAGATCCTGGAGCTGAAGACCACCATCAACACGATGGTCGACACCCTCTCCTCCTTCTCCTCCGAGGTCACGCGTGTCGCGCGCGAGGTCGGTTCGGAGGGCCAACTCGGCGGCCAGGCAAGGGTAGAGGGCGTCTACGGCACCTGGAAGCGCCTGACGACCAACGTGAACGAACTCGCGCTCAACCTCACCACGCAGGTCCGCGCGATCGCCGAGGTGGCCTCCGCGGTGGCGCAGGGCGACATGTCACGCTCGATCACGGTCGAGACCCAGGGCGAGGTCACCGAGCTGAAGGACAACATCAACCTGATGGTGGCCAACCTCCGCGAGACGACCCGCGCGAAGGACTGGCTGGAGTCCAACCTGGCCCGCCTGGCGGCCCTGATGCAGGGACACCGGGACCTGATGGAGGTCGCCGACCTGATCCTGCGCGAGCTGACCCCGCTGGTGAACGCCCAGTACGGTGCGTTCTTCCTGGCCGACCCCGACGAGGACAGCCTGCGAACGACCATCCCGGCCAAGGGACTTGCCTTCATCGCCGGGTACGGATCTGCGCAGGGCGCGACCGTCGACACGGGCGGCATGCCGGTGCACGGGCTGGTCCGGCAGGCGGCACGGGAGAAGAAGCGGATCCTGGTGGACGAGGCCCCGCCGGACTACATCAAGATCAACAGCGGGCTCGGGGAAGCGGCCCCGGCGAGCGTGGTCATCATCCCGATCATCTTCGAGGACAAGCTCCTCGGCGTCATCGAACTGGCCTCCTTCTCCCGCTTCTCCGACGTGCACCTCGCGTTCTTCGACCAGTTCGTCAACACCATCGGCGTCGCGATCAACACCATCATCGCCAACTCCCGCACGGAGTCCCTGCTCGGCGAGTCCCAGCGCCTCGCGATGCAGTTGCAGGAACGTTCGGACGAACTCCAGAAGCAGCAGGCCGAGTTGCAGCGCTCCAACGCCGAACTGGAGGAGAAGGCAGCCCTGTTGGCGACCAGCTCCCAGTACAAGTCGGAGTTCCTGGCGAACATGAGCCACGAGCTGCGCACCCCGCTCAACTCGCTGCTGATCCTGGCCCGCCTGCTGTCGGACAACCCGGACGGCCATCTCTCCGACCAGGAAGTGCAGTTCGCGACCACGATCCACCGCTCCGGCTCGGACCTCCTCCAGCTCATCAACGACATCCTCGACCTCTCGAAGATCGAGGCGGGCCGGATGGACGTACGCCCCAAGCGCCTCCCCCTCATCAAGCTCCTCGACTACGTCCACGCCACGTTCCGCCCGCTCACCCTGGACCGGGGGCTCGCCTTCGAGGTGTCGGTCGGCGAGGACGTACCGCGCGAGATGTGGTCGGACGAGCAGCGGCTCCAGCAGATCCTGCGCAACCTGCTGTCCAACGCCATCAAGTTCACCGCCACCGGCCGGGTCGAACTCCGCGTCAGCCGGGTCAAGGACCCCGACCACCGCTACTCCCACGACAGCGACGAGGTCATCGCGTTCGCCGTCTCCGACACCGGCATCGGGATCGCCGCCGAGAAACTCCCGGTGATCTTCGAGGCCTTCCAGCAGGCCGACGGCACGACCAACCGGAAGTACGGCGGTACGGGGCTGGGACTGTCGATCAGCCGGGAGATCGCCGGGCTGCTCGGCGGCCGTATCGTCGCGGAGAGCGAGCCGGGCAGCGGCTCGACCTTCACGCTGTACGTCCCCGTCGTCAGCCCCGGCCACGCGGCGACCGGGCGGACCACCGAGGACCAGGAACTGCCCACGACGACCGAGGAGTTGTCGGCCGAGCCGTTCACCGGGCACGAGGTGGACGACTCGTGGCCGACGCCCACCAAACTGGAGGCGTGGAAGGCCGGCCGGGCAGGTCAAGTACTTCCTGGGCGGCGGGTGTTGATCGTGGACGACGACATCCGCAACGTCTTCGCGCTCACCCATGTACTGGGCCGCGTCGGCATGCCGGTGCTCTACGCGGAGAACGGCCGCGAGGGCATCGAGACCCTGGAGCGCAACCCCGACGTCGAACTCGTGCTGATGGACATCATGATGCCGGAGATGGACGGGTACGAGACCATAGCCGCCATCCGCCGCGCCCCGCGCTGGACCGGCCTGCCCATCGTCGCGCTCACCGCCAAGGCGATGCCGGGCGACCGGGAGAAGTCCATCGCCCGGGGCGCCAACGACTACGTACCCAAGCCGGTGGACGTGGACCAGCTGCTGACCGTCGTCTGCGCCCTCCTGGACCCCGAGACCGAGACCGACATCGCGGGGACCGATGCGGGTACAGGGGAGACGGCGATACCGCCCACGACTGAGTGAGGCCCGTCATCATGAGCGCTGAGGCAACGACCGACGAGCGCGCGAGCATCCTCCTGGTCGACGACATGGAGGACAACCTGCTCGCACTGGAGGCCGTCCTGAGGTCCCTCAACGAGCCACTGGTACGCGCTCGTTCGGGCGAGGAGGCGATGAAGGCGCTGCTGCGGCAGCGCTTCGCCGTCGTCCTGCTGGACATCCGTATGCCGGGCATGGACGGGTTCGAGACCGCCGCCAACATCAAACGGCTCGACCAGACCAAGGACGTCCCGATCATCTTCCTGACCGGCAGCGACTCGGACGCGGGGTATGCGTTCCGTGGCTACGCCACCGGGGCGGCCGACTACTTGACCAAGCCGTTCGATCCGTGGGTGCTGCGGGCGAAGGTCACCGTCTTCCTCGAACTGCACCGCAAGAACCAGTTGTTGGAGCGGATGCTGGCCCGTGAGCAGGGGCAGTTCGAGGAACTGGCGTCGCGCCTCAAGGAGATCGAGGCGCACATGGTTGCCAGCACGGTGACCGAGGTGCAGGAACTTCGGCACCAGGTGCGGGAGTTGGGCCAACTGGTGCGGGACTTGCGGCGGGGGCAAGGACATTGAGACCGGGCCCCCGGCACCACAGGGTCACGCCTCCCGAGAACCCGCGTACATCTCGTCGATCAGGTGCTTGTACTCGCGTTCCACCACCGGGCGCTTCAGCTTGAGGCTCGGGGTGATCTCGCCGTGTTCCACGTCGAGGTCGCGCGGGAGGAGGCGGAACTTCTTGATGGTCTGCCAGCGCTGGAGGCCCTCGTTGAGCTCCTTGACGTAGCCCTCGACCAGGGCGACCGTCGCGGGCGCGGCGACGACCTCGGCGTAGGACTTGCCCTCGAGGCCGTTGTCCTTCGCCCAGTCCAGGATGGACGGTTCGTCGAGGGCGATGAGCGCGGTGCAGAAGTTACGGTCGGCGCCGTGCACCAGGATGTTGGAGACGTAGGGGCAGACGGCCTTGAACTGGCCCTCGACCTCGCTGGGCGCGATGTACTTGCCGCCGGACGTCTTGATGAGGTCCTTCTTGCGGTCGGTGATGCGCAGATAGCCGTCCGGGGACAACTCGCCGATGTCGCCGGTGTGGAACCAGCCGTCCGGCTCCAGGACTTCGGCGGTCTTCTCGGGCAGCCCGTGGTAGCCCTCCATGATGCCGGGGCCGCGCAGCAGGATCTCGCCGTCGTCCGCGATGCGCACCTCCGTGCCGGGCAGCGGCTTGCCGACCGTGCCGGTGCGGTAGGCCTCGCCGGGGTTCACGAAGGAGGCCGCGGAGGACTCGGTCAGACCGTAGCCCTCCAGGATGTGGATGCCGGCGCCGGCGAAGAAGTAGCCGATGTCGGGCGAGAGCGCGGCGCTTCCGGAGACACAGGCGCGCAGCTTGCCGCCGAAGGCCTCGCGGATCTTCGCGTAGACCAGCGCGTCGGCCACCTTGTGCTTGGCGGCGAGACCGAAGGGCGCGGTGGCCGTGCCGGTGCGGCGGAAGTTGTCCTGGGTGACCTTGGCGTACTCGCGGGCGACCTCCGCCGCCCACTGGAAGATCTTGTACTTGGCCGCGCCGCCGGCCCGCGCCTTGGCCGCGACCCCGTTGTAGACCTTCTCGAAGATGCGCGGAACGGCCGCCATGTACGTCGGCTGCACGATCGGCAGCTGCTCGATGATCTTCTCGGGCCTGCCGTCCACCGCGGTGACGTGCCCGATCTCGATGTGGCCGGACGTGAGCACCTTGCCGAAGACGTGCGCCAGCGGCAGCCACAGGTACTGCACGTCCTCGGGACCGAGCAGCCCGGTCGCGGCGATGGCCTTCGCGAGATAGGACCAGTTGTCGTGCGGGAGCCGGACGCCCTTGGGGCGGCCGGTGGTGCCGGAGGTGTAGATGATCGTCGCGAGCTGGTCCTTGGTGATGCCCGCGATCCGCTCCTTGACCAGATCCGGGTTCTTCTCCAGGTACGCGGCACCGCGCTGCTCCAGCTCGGCCAGACTCAGCACCCAGTCGCCGGTCTCCGCGGTGTCGACGCCGGTCGGGTCGATGACCACGACATGCGTCAGTTCGGGCAGCTCGGCGCGCTTCTCCACGGCCTTGGCGAGCTGCGTCGCGTCCTCCGCGATCAGGACCTTGCTACCGGAGTCGGCGAGGATGAAGGTCGACTCGTCGGCGTTGGTCTGCGGATACACCGTGGTCGTGGCGGCGCCGGCGCACATGATGCCCAGGTCGGCGAGGATCCACTCGATCCGGGTGGCGGAGGCGAGCGCGACGCGCTGCTCGGGCTGTACGCCCAGTTCGATCAGACCGGCCGCGATCGCGAAGACCCGCTCGGCGGCCTGCGCCCAGGTCAGCGACTTCCAGTCGTCGGGGCCCTCGCCGGAGGCCGCGGGCACCGGGTGACGGTAGGCCTCGGTATCCGGCGTGGCCGCCACTCGCTCCAGGAAGAGGCCCGCGACGGACGGCGGACGGTTCTCGATCAGGGTCTGTGTGTCGCTCACGACATCCTCCGGGGGCCCGCGACGGTGCGGCTGGCTCAGTGCTACGGCTGTTGTTTAACTCGCGAGTAACCATCGAGCAGTGATCAGAGTAAGGCGCGACCGGCCGGTGCGTAAGGGGCGGCGGACTGTCGCTTCCTACAGAGCCAGGACGCGGGGCCCGCCGCGCCACAGCACGACGGGCCCCGGGGATCGCCTCGGTTTGCTCCGGAATTCCGATGTATGGGACCGCTACTTCTTGCTCTTGGCGCCGCCACCGCTGTCGTCACTGGACAGCACCGCGATGAACGCCTCCTGGGGAACCTCCACGGAACCCACCATCTTCATCCGCTTCTTGCCCTCTTTCTGCTTCTCCAGCAGCTTCCGCTTGCGCGAGATGTCACCGCCGTAGCACTTGGCGAGGACGTCCTTGCGGATGGCGCGGATCGTCTCGCGGGCGATGACCCGGGAGCCGACGGCGGCCTGGATGGGCACTTCGAAGGCCTGCCGCGGGATCAGTTCCCGCAGCTTGGCGACCAGCCGCACGCCGTACGAGTACGCCGCGTCCTTGTGCGTGATCGCCGAGAAGGCGTCCACCTTGTCGCCGTGCAGCAGGATGTCGACCTTGACCAGACTGGAGGCCACCTCACCGGTGGGCTCGTAGTCCAGCGAGGCGTAGCCGCGGGTCTTGGACTTCAGCTGGTCGAAGAAGTCGAAGACGATCTCCGCGAGGGGAAGGGTGTAGCGGATCTCCACCCGGTCCTCGGAGAGGTAGTCCATGCCGAGCAGGGTGCCGCGCCGGGTCTGGCACAGCTCCATGATCGAACCGATGAACTCCGACGGCGCGAGGATCGTGGCGCGCACGACGGGCTCATAGACCTTGTCGATCTTCCCCTCGGGGAACTCGCTCGGGTTGGTGACGATGTGCTCACTGCCGTCCTCCATCTCGACGCGGTACACCACGTTCGGCGCGGTCGCGATGAGGTCGAGGCCGAACTCGCGCTCCAGCCGCTCCCGGATCACGTCCAGGTGCAGCAGCCCGAGGAAGCCGACGCGGAACCCGAAGCCCAGCGCCGCCGAGGTCTCCGGCTCGTACACCAGCGCGGCGTCGTTGAGCTGGAGCTTGTCGAGGGCGTCGCGCAGCTCCGGGTAGTCAGACCCGTCCAGCGGATACAGCCCGGAGAAGACCATGGGCTTGGGGTCCTTGTAACCGCCGAGCGCCTCGGTCGCCCCCTTGTTCAGGGTGGTGATGGTGTCACCGACCTTGGACTGGCGGACGTCCTTCACACCCGTGATCAGATAGCCGACCTCGCCGACCCCGAGCCCGTCGGCACCGAGCATCTCCGGCGAGTTGGTGCCGATCTCCAGCAGCTCGTGCGTGGCGTTGGTCGACATCATCCGGATCCGCTCGCGCTTGTTGAGCTGCCCGTCGATGACACGGATGTACGTCACGACACCGCGGTAGGAGTCGTAGACCGAGTCGAAGATCATGGCGCGGGCGGGCGCGTCCGCGTTCCCGACCGGCGCCGGGATCTCCTGGACGACCTTGTTCAGCAGCGCGTCGACACCGATACCGGTCTTGGCGGACACCCGCAGCACGTCGTCGGGCTCGCACCCGACGAGGTTGGCCAGCTCCTCCGCGAACTTCTCGGGCTGCGCGGCCGGCAGGTCGATCTTGTTCAGTACGGGGATGATCGTGAGGTCGTTCTCCATCGCCAGGTAGAGGTTGGCGAGGGTCTGGGCCTCGATGCCCTGGGCGGCGTCCACCAGCAGCACGGTGCCCTCGCAGGCGGCGAGCGACCGCGAGACCTCGTACGTGAAGTCGACGTGTCCCGGAGTGTCGATCATGTTGAGGATGTGGGTGGTGCCCTCGTCGCCCCCGTCGGTGGGGGCCCACGGCAGACGCACCGCCTGGGACTTGATCGTGATGCCGCGCTCGCGCTCGATGTCCATGCGGTCGAGGTACTGAGCACGCATCTGCCGCTGGTCGACCACTCCGGTCAGCTGGAGCATCCGGTCGGCGAGCGTGGACTTGCCGTGGTCGATGTGCGCGATGATGCAGAAATTGCGGATCAGCGCCGGGTCGGTACGGCTCGGCTCGGGCACATGGCTGGGGATCGCGGGCACGCAGGGTCCTGATTCTTGAGGCGTCCGCAGTGTCTGCGGTCTCGGGTCGGATCGATACGTAGGCTCCATGGTCCCACGCGTGGGAGGCGCGGTCCGGTGTGGGCCGGTGCGAGACGGTAACGGATCGCGCCGTGGTAGCCGGTTTGGGTGGGCCGGTGGGCTGCTGGTAGCCTGGGTGGCTGTGTCTCCTGCCCTCTCGGCACGAGACACACCCCAAGAAAAATCATCGGCCCGGGACCCGTGCGGCCCCGTGCCAGAACCTGCAAAGGCTCATTCGTGGCGAACATCAAGTCCCAGATCAAGCGGATCAAGACCAACGAGAAGGCTCGGCTGCGCAACAAGGCCGTCAAGTCCTCCCTGAAGACCGCGATCCGCAAGGCCCGCGAGGCCGCTGCCGCGGGTGACGTCGAGAAGGCCACCGAGTACCAGCGCGCTGCCGCGCGTCAGCTCGACAAGGCCGTCTCGAAGGGCGTCATCCACAAGAACCAGGCCGCCAACAAGAAGTCGGCGCTTGCTTCCAAGGTCACCGCGCTCAAGGGCTGATCCTTCCGCACTTGCCTCGGCCCGCGCTCGCGCGGACCGGACCAGTAGCAATCCGCCGTGAGGACAACGTCGAGCCCTCTACCTCGATTCACGGACAGACATCGTGGTCGCCACGCCACGTACAGTGCCCCCGGACCCACTTCGGGGGCATTGCTGTATCCCCGGCCGGGCGCTTTGGAGCCCGCCCCTGGCCTGCCTCTCGCCTGCCTCTGACTGACGGCAGGGTCTCGGGCCTGTCCCCGGCACCTGCCCGTTTGCCGGGCAGGAGGTCAGGACTGTCCCCGGGACCGAGCGGCCCGGGCGATCGTGACGACCGCCTTCTCCAACGCGTACTCCGGATCGTCCCCACCGCCCTTCACCCCCGCGTCCGCCTCGGCCACCGCCCGCAGCGCGACGGAGACCGCGTCCGGTGTCCAGCCCCGCATCTGCTGCCGCACCCGGTCGATCTTCCACGGCGGCATCCCCAGCTCACGCGCCAGATCCGCCGGCCGCCCGCCCCGCGCGGACGACAGCTTCCCGATCGCCCGCACCCCCTGCGCCAGCGCGCTGGTGATCAGCACCGGCGCCACTCCGGTGGACAGCGACCACCGCAGCGCCTCCAGCGCCTCCGCCGCGCGCCCCTCCACGGCCCGGTCCGCGACCGTGAAGCTCGACGCCTCGGCCCGCCCCGTGTAGTACCGCCCGACGATCGCCTCGTCGATGGTCCCCTCGACGTCGGCGACCAACTGGGAGACAGCTGACGCAAGCTCCCGCAGATCGCTGCCGATGGAGTCGACGAGCGCCTGGCAGGCCTCCGGCGTGGCCGATCTCCCGGTCGCCCGGAACTCGCTCCGCACAAAGGCCAGCCGGTCCGCCGGCTTCGTCATCTTGGGACAGGCCACCTCCCGCGCACCCGCCTTGCGCGCGGCATCGAGCAGCCCTTTGCCCTTGACCCCGCCCGCGTGCAGCAGCACCAGGGTGATCTCCTCGGCGGGCGCCCCGAGATACCCCTTCACGTCCTTGATCGTGTCGGCGGACAGATCCTGCGCGTTGCGTACGACCACGACCTTGCGCTCGGCGAAGAGCGACGGGCTGGTCAACTCGGCGAGTGTGCCGGGCTGCAGCTGGTCCGAGGTCAGGTCACGTACGTCCGTGTCGGCGTCGGCGGCCCTGGCGGCGGCCACCACCTCCTGCACGGCACGGTCGAGCAGGAGGTCCTCCTGGCCCACGGCAAGGGTCACCGGGGCGAGAGGGTCGTCATTCGCAGTGTTCTTGGCCATCTCGCAAAGCATCGCACGCGGCACTGACAACGCGGGGCGGGTGCCGGTCGGGGTGAGTGAAGCGGGGTGGGTTCGCGGGTGTCACGGCTCCTCGCGCCAGCCGTCCCACTCCCCCGCGAACGCGTCCAGCTCACAGGCGTCGAGCCGTCCGCGCTCGTCCCGCAGTACGAGCAGCCACTGCGCGTCCTCGGCGTCGTCCTCGCCGGCCAGCGCGTCCCGCACCAACTGCGGTTCCTCGTCGAGGGCGAACCGCTCCCCGAGCGCCTCCGCCGCCTCCTCGGCCGCGTCGCGGTCGGGCAGCACCAGCACATGTCTCACATCGCTCACGGGGACATTTTCCGGTACGGCCGCGGGCTCGCGCGCACCCACCCACGGCTACGCGGGCGTGCGCACCGTCGGCACCTCCTCCAGCTCGATCCCGAACCGCTCCCGGTACACCGCCAACACCTCCTCGTCCGTTGCCAGTTCACGCACGTCCCGGGTCCCGTCCGCCGCCGTCACCGTCAGGCCACGACCGCTGAGCGTGATCCTCCCTCCGTCGTCCGTGAGCCGCGAGCAGACCAGGGACCGGGTGAAATGCGACGCCGGTGAAGTGGTCTGCCACCACGCCGCGGCCACGAAGTCACCGAGCACCCGGGACCGCGTCTCCAACCGGTACTCGGGTTTGCCGTTCCGGACGACGTCCAGGTCCGTCAGGGCCGCGAGGCCTTGCGGGTCCGGCAGGTCCGCGAGGCCTTGCGGGTCCGGCAGGTCCGCGAGGCCTTGCAGGTCCGGCAGGTCCGCGAGGCCTTGCAGGTCCGGCAGGTCCCCGGAGTTCGCGGACTCGGCGATCCTGAACATGCCGCCGGGGTCCGCCTGTTCACCCCGTTCCTCGAAGGCCAGGGGATAGTGGCTGTGCGTCCCGAACCCCACGTCGGCCAGCCACACACTCCCGTCCACCGTCCGCACCCGCAGCGCGAGATGGTCGTACGGGATTCCCAGCCGCCCGCCGTCCCCGTACACCCGCGCCGACAGCAGCGCGACCTCGAATCCCAGCGCTGCGAGCAACGCGCCGAACAGTCCGTTCAGTTCGTAGCAGAAGCCGCCTCTGCCCGCGCCCACGACCTTGTCCAGGAGCCGCTTCTCCTCCAGCACGATCTCCTCTCCCAGATGAATCGACAGATTCTCGAAGGGCACGGTCTGCAGATGGCGCAGGTGCAGCTCGCGCAGAACATCGACGGTGGGCAGCGCCGGGCGCGGAACTCCCAATCGGCGGAGGTAGGCATCAACCTGTGCGGGATTCATGCCACCAGTCTCACGCCGACCGCGGCTCGACGCCGGGGAGGCCCCCTCCCCCCTCCCCCTCCCCCTCCCTCCCCGGCCCCGCCGCCCGCCGCCCTCAGTCCCGTGTGACCCGCAGTCCGGCCCCCTCGCCTCCCACCGCCAGGGCCCCGTCCAGGTCCGTCCGCAGGACTACCGCGCCCATCGCGCGCAGCGCCGCGACCGTGCTGGGGGACGGGTGTCCGTAGGGGTTGTCCTCCCCGCAAGAGATCAGCGCCAGCCGTGGAGCAATCCTGCGTATCAGGTCCGGATCCTGGTAGGCGGAACCGTGATGGGCGACCTTGAGGACGTCCACACCTCCCAGCAGTGCCGCCGCCGGTGACCTCAACAGCTCCTGCTGGGCCGGGGGTTCGAGGTCCCCCAGCAGCAGCAGTCGCAGCCCGGCCGTCCGGACGAGCAGTGTGACACTCGCGTCGTTCGGGCCGTCCTGGTCCGGTTCCGGTTCCGGTGGCGGCCACAGCACCTGCCAGGAGAGCGGACCGGAGCGTCGCTGTTCCCCGGCGACGGCCCGGGTGATCGGGATGTGCCGTTCCGCTGCCGATCTCCGTACGAACTCGGCCTGGTCCGCGGGCTCTTCGAAGGACGTCGTCTCGATCGCGCCCACCGAGCGGCCGCGCAGCACCCCGGGCAGTCCGGCGACGTGGTCGGCGTGGAAGTGGGTCAGGACGACCAGTGGAATCCTGGTGATGCCGAGTGTGCGCAGACACTGGTCGACCAGCTTCGGATCGGGTCCGGCGTCCACGACCACGCCGGCGCCCTGGCCCGCCGCGAGCACCGTCGCGTCCCCCTGTCCGACGTCGCACATCGCGAACCGCCAGCCCGGCGGCGGCCATCCCGTGATCACCCGGGTGAGCGGCGCCGGCTCGACCACGACCAGCAGGAGCAGCAGTCCGCAGACACCGCACAGCCAGGGATGCCTCAGCAGCCGTCGGCCGACCAGCGCTAGGACCGCGACGGCTAAGGCGAGCAGCAGCGCCCCCGTCCAACTGCCCGGCCAGTCCACTCCCCCACCGGGCAGCGCCGCGCCCGTCCGGGCCACGTCCGCGATCCACCCGGCGGGCCAACTCGCGCCCCACGCAAGGACCTTGGCCACCGGCATCGCCACCGGTGCCGCCGCCAGCGCCGCGAAGCCCAGCACCGTGGCCGGTGCGACGGCGACCTCCGCGAGCAGGTTGCACGGCACCGCCACCAGGCTGACCCGCGCCGACAGCACGGCCACGACCGGCGCGCACAGAGCCTGCGCGGCGGCAGCGGCGGCCACCGCCTCGGCCAGTCGCGGAGGAACCCGGTGCCGCCGCAGCGTCTCGCACCAGCGTGGCGCGAGGGTGAGCAGGGCTCCGGTGGCCAGCACGGAGAGCAGGAAGCCGTAACTGCGGGCCAGCCACGGGTCGTACAGCACCAGGAGCAGCACGGCTGTCGCCAGCGCCGGGATCAGTGATCTGCGGCGCCCGGTCGCGAGGGCGAGCAGCGCGACCGCACCGCAGGCCGCGGCACGCAACACGCTCGGGTCGGGCCGGCACACGACGACGAACCCGAGTGTGAGTACCCCGCCGAGCAACGCGGTCGCCCGGAGCGAGATCCCCAGGCGGGGTGCCAGGCCTCGGCGTTCGACGCGTTGGGCGAGGCCGGGCGGTCCGATGAGGAGGGCGAGCAGGATGGTCAGGTTGCTTCCGGAGACGGCGAGGGTGTGTGCGAGGTCCGTCTCCTTGAAGGCCTCGTCCAACTCGGGTGTGATGCGCGCGGTGTCGCCGACGACCAGCCCCGGCAGCAGCGCCCGCGCATCCACAGGCAGGCCGTCGGTGGCCTCACGCAGCCCGGCCCGCAACCGCCCCGCGAATTGCTGGGCTCCGGACGGCTTCCCCACCACCTCCGGCACCGGCTGGTTCCGCACCCGCAGCACGGCAGCGACCCGGTCCCCGCTGGTCAGAGAGGGCGCCAGCCGCGCGGTCACCCGCACCCGTGTGGACGGCAGCAGCCCCAGCCAGGGCGAACGCTCCGGGCCGGCAGCGCCCTCGACACCCCTGGCGCCCCCGGCGGAGGAGTCCGGATCGACGATCAACAGCACCGGCGCCCGTGTCTCCACGACCGTCCCGTCCGTCTGCTCCACCCGTCGTACCTCGGCCTCGATCAGCACGGAGACCGGAGCCGCGTGATCCCCGCTGATCCGGGGCCTGGTCAACCGTGGATCGGAACCGACCTCCACCTCCGCGGTCACGGCCGCGTACTCCCGCGCCAGCTTCGGCACCGGGCCACGGCGCAGATCCGCCCCGTGCAACCCGGCGGAGGCGGCGGCTGCCGCGATGGAGAGGAGCAGGGCGGCGATCGAGACACGGGGCCAGGTGGAGGAAGCACGGCTGCCGCCCACCCCGCCTCGCCGTCGCGCCAGCAGGAGCGCGAGCCCCGCCACCAGGGCAGCGACCGTGACACCGGTGACCCAGGCCGGTGACACGTCCAGCGCCAGCGCGGCTGTCGCCCAGGCGGCGAGCGCGGGCGGTACGAGCCGTAGGTCTGTCGGACCTTCCTGGTGGGGGTGTGCGGCACCTCGCCGGTTCCCGGAGGAGGCATGCACGGCAGAACGGGACGTGTCGTCGTGGACGTGGGTCATGGCCGTACCAGATCCCGCAGATCGGCGAAGCGGCGGTCGCCGATGCCGTTGACCTGGCGCAGTTCGTCCACCGAGCGGAAACCGCCGTGCTGGGTGCGGTAGTCGATGATGTGCTGGGCCAGCACGGGGCCGACCCCCGGCAGGGTGTTGAGCTGGTCGGCAGTGGCCGTGTTGAGGGAGACCGGAGTCCCTGGAGCGGCCACCGCGCCGGTGCCCGTCGAACCCGCCGCACCAGGCACCGCGGCGGGCGCCGGCCCCCCGACGACGATCTGCTCGCCATCCACAAGGAACCTGGCGAGGTTGAGCCCCTCGGTGTTCGTGCCGGAACGCGCCCCACCCGCCGCCCGGAGCGCGTCCGTCACCCGCGAACCGGCCGGGAGCCGATGGACCCCGGGTTTCCGGACCTTGCCGCTGACGTCCACGACGATCTCGGCGCCGGCGGCACTCGGTGCGCCCCGTGCTCCGGCCGAGCTACGTGATTCGGCCCCTTTGCCCGTGCTGCCGCCCCCGCCTTGGCCCCCTGTCCCGTATGGAGCCACCGCCCTCACCACCTCCGGGGCCCGCACGGGCTGGGTCCGGCCGACCCAGAAGTACTGCACGGCGAGGACCGCGGCCAGCACAAACAGCACACCGAGCGCGACCACGCTCCGCCACTCCAGCCCGCACCGCGTCTGCACCCAGACCGGCATCCGCTCCCGCAGAGCCGATCCGGCCCGATCGCGCCAGTCCCCTACGGCGCGGCCGTCCCCGACATCGCCGAAATCTCCGGCAACCCCTGCAGCTCCGGCATCCCCAACACCGCCGAGGTCTCCGACGTCCCCGGCCCTTGCACGCCCCGCAGGCATCGCGCGCCCCACAGACACCGCGGCCCCTTCGGACCCTCCGCCGTACGGGACGTCGGACGCCGGCCCGGCACCCACCGGCGCTGCCATCCGGGCCGTCGCCCCGGCCGCCCGGGCCTCCACCTCCACTCCCCGTTCCCCACCCGGCGGCCCGTGCCCCAACTCCCGCCGTTCCCCCGCTCGTTCGGCGAAAAGGAGTTCCGCGCGTCGCCGGAGTTCGTCCGCCGAAGCCTGGCGGTGGGCCCGGCCTCGGACGGGCGCGCGGCGATGGCGGGTGCGGCCGTCCGAGGACGGGGCGCGGCCCGGGCCGCTGGTCGCGGTCGCTGTGTGTGAGCGTGATCGAAGTGCCATGCGCCGAGGATCGGGCATCTCGCCACTTCGCGATGATCTTGGTCAATTCCCGAGGAAACCCGCCCAGTTGTGGATAACTCTGTCACCCACACGAGTTACCAGCCCTGCGGATTACCGGCCCCGACGAACACCCCGAACGCCACAAGCGGCCACCGTCATCGCGGGGACACCACGGCCCCCAACAACCCGGGCCCGGTGTGCGCCCCGATCACCGCCCCGACCTCGCTCACATGGAGGTCGGCCAGTCCGGGCACCCGCACCCGGAGGCGCTCCGCGAGGGCCTCCGCGCGCTCGGGCGCGGAGAGATGGTGGACGGCGATGTCGACCTGCGCACTGCCCGCCCGGTCGGCCACGATCTCCTCCAGGCGGGCGATCGCCTTCGACGCCGTCCGGACCTTCTCCAGGGGTTCGATGCGCCCGCCCTCCAGCTGGAGCAGCGGCTTCACGGCGAGCGCGGAGCCCAGCAGGGCCTGCGCCGCGCCGATACGGCCGCCCCGGCGCAGATAGTCGAGGGTGTCGACGTAGAAGTAGGCGGACGTGCCCGCGGCCCGCTTCTCCGCGGCCGTCACCGCCTCGTCGACCGTGCCGCCCGCCTCCGCAGTCTCGGCCGCGGAGAGCGCGCAGAAGCCGAGCGCCATCGCGATCATGCCGGTGTCCACGACCCGCACCGGCACCGGCGCCTCGCGGGCCGCGAGGACCGCCGCGTCGTAGGTGCCCGAGAGTTCGGCGGAGAGGTGGAGGGAGACAATGCCGGTGGCACCGGACTCGGCGACCCTGCGGTAGGTCTCCGCGAAGAGCTGGGGACTGGGCCGCGAGGTGGTGACCGGGCGCCGCTTCTGCAGGGCCAGGGCCAGCGAGCGGGTGGAGATCTCGGTGCCCTCCTCGAATGCCCGGTCGCCGAGGACCACGGTGAGCGGCACCGCTGTGATGCCGTGGCGCTCCATCGTCAGCGGCGGCAGGTAGGCCGTTGAATCGGTGACGATCGCGACATGGCGGGACATGAGCTGGAGGTTACCTGCCGTAGCGGCCGGACGGCAGCCCGACCCCTTTCACCTGGGCCGGAACCGGCCGGATCACACCGTGTCGCGCGCTCGGGCCGTGCCGCCGGGTCAAGTGGTGCTCTCGGGGCGGGGTTTCTTCTGCCAGGGGTAGCTGGGACGGCGTGCCGGCGGGGTGATGGCCGAGGGGGCGGGCTCCTCGGGGGCGGGGCGGGAACGCGGGGTCTCCGGCCATGTCTGGTGGGCCGTCGCGGCGTCGGCGGCCGGGGCGTCGGGCCACGGGGGTGGCGCGTGCTCCGACTTCGTCCAGTGCCGCAGGGCTCCCGCCTCCACGTCTATCTGGGCGCTCAGCGCGTCGAGGTCGTCCTCCGCGAAGCGGCCGGCGCGGTCGCGGGCGGCCCAGCGCAGCGAGTCGGCCGATTTCGTGATGCGCTCGGTGCGCTCGCGCAGGCTGGGCAGCCGCTCGGCGAGCATTCTGCGGTCCGGCTCGGACTCCAGGCGTTTGAGTTCGCCGTCGAGTTCACGGCCGTGGGCGCTGAGCCGCTCGAAGAGACCGAGGGACTCCTTGAGCGACTCGTCCTCGGGCACCCCCGCGCGCAGCGCGTCCTGGGTCGCACGCATCGATGTGCGCAGCGCTAGCCGCAGTTGGGCCACCTGCCCCTGCGGACCGGGCTGGGCAAGGGACTTGGCGCGCAGGGTGTGGTCCTCGACCGTGCGCCGGGCCTGCGCGACCGTGCGGTCGACGCCACGCTTGGCCGCGCCGATCGCCTTGACCGCCGCATAGCCTCCTGCGACCACGAACAGCAGGAAGAGAAGGGCGAAGACTACGATCACGGCTTCCAACGCTCCTCCACCGGCTCGGGGCGGCACACACCGCGCCGCTCTTCAACGGTAAACGCAACGGGCAGATCCGGAGTTCCAAAAGAACCCCGAACCTGCCCGTAGGGGACTACCCCGAGGCACCCGCCCCGTCGCGTCGAAACTACGCCGGAACGATGTTGACCAGCTTCGGCGCCCGCACGATGACCTTGCGGATGCCCGCGCCGTCCAGCGCGGCGACGACCTTCTCGTCGGCCAGCGCGACCTTCTCCAGCTCGGCGTCGGAGATCGTCGGAGGAACCTCCAGGCGCGCCTTGACCTTGCCCTTGATCTGCACGACGCAGGTCACGCTCTCGTCCACGACGTACGCCGGGTCGGCCACGGGGAAGTCCTGGTGGACCACCGTGTCGGTGTGGCCCAACTTGCGCCACAGTTCCTCGGCGACGTGCGGGGCCAGCGGCGCGATCAGCAGGACCAGGGACTCGGCGACGGAGCGCGGCACGGCGCCGCCCGCCTTGGTCAGCTGGTTGTTCAGCTCGGTGATCTTGGCGATGGCCGTGTTGAAGCGCAGCCCCTGCAGGTCCTGACGGACGCCGTCGATCGCCTTGTGCAGGGCCCGCAGCGTCTCCTCGTCGGGCTCGGTGTCGACGACCGTGACCTCACCGGTCGTCTCGTCGACGACGTTGCGCCACAGCCGCTGCAGCAGCCGGTACTGGCCCACCACCGCGCGCGTGTCCCACGGCCGGGACACGTCCAGGGGGCCCATGGCCATCTCGTACAGGCGCAGGGTGTCGGCGCCGTACTCGTCGCAGATCTCGTCCGGAGTGACCGCGTTCTTCAGGGACTTGCCCATCTTGCCCAGCAGCCGGGAGACCTTCTCGCCCTGGTAGAAGTACTCGCCGCCCAGTTCCTCGACCTCGGCGGCCGGCACCGGGAAGCCGCGGCCGTCCCGGTAGACGTAGGCCTGGATCATGCCCTGGTTGAACAGCTTGTGGAACGGCTCCGGGGACGAGATGTGCCCCAGGTCGAACAGCACCTTGGACCAGAACCGCGCGTACAGCAGGTGCAGTACGGCGTGCTCGGCACCGCCGACGTACAGGTCGACGCCGCCGTGCGGCATGCCCGCGCGGGGGCCCATCCAGTACTGCTCGATGGCCGGATCGACCAGCTTCTGGTCGTTGTGCGGGTCCAGGTAGCGCAGTTCGTACCAGCAGGAACCGGCCCAGTTGGGCATGGTGTTGGTCTCGCGGCGGTACTTCCGGGGGCCGCGGCCGTCACCCAGGTCCAGGGTGACGTTCACCCAGTCCTCGTTGCGGGACAGGGGCGTCTCCGGGGACGTGTTCGCGTCGTCCGGGTCGAAGGTGCGCGGCGAGTAGTCCTCGACCTCCGGCAGCTCCAGGGGCAGCATCGACTCGGGCAGCGAGTGGGCGACGCCGTCCTCGTCGTAGACGATCGGGAAGGGCTCGCCCCAGTAGCGCTGGCGGCTGAACAGCCAGTCACGCAGGCGGAAGTTGACGGTGCCCTCGCCGATGCCCCTGCGGGCCAGCCACTCGGTGATGCGGGCCTTGGCCTCGGCGACGGGCAGGCCGTCCAGGGAGATGTCGTCGTTCGAGGAGTTGATGATCTTCGCGTCGTAGGACCCGAAGGCGTTCTCCCAGGTCGACGTGTCGGTGCCGCGGCCGTCGGTGGGCTCGACGATGCAGGTGATCGGCAGCTCGAAGGCGCGCGCGAAGTCGAAGTCGCGCTGGTCGCCCGCCGGGACGGCCATGATCGCGCCGGTGCCGTAGCCCATCAGTACGTAGTCGGCGATGAAGACCGGGATCCGCTCGCCGTTGACCGGGTTGGTCGCGAACGCGCCGGTGAAGACACCGGTCTTGTCCTTGGCCTCGGCCTGCCGCTCCACGTCGGACTTGGTGCCGGCCTGCGCGCGGTAGGCGGCGACGGCCTCCACCGGGGTGGCGTGACCGCCGGTCCACACGTCGTGGGTGCCCTCGGGCCAGGTGGCCGGGGTGAACTTGTCGACCAGCGGATGTTCGGGCGCCAGCACCATGTAGCTCGCGCCGAACAGGGTGTCGGGGCGGGTGGTGAAGACGGTGATGTGCTCGCCGTCGACGGCGAAGTCGACGCGGGCGCCCTCGGAGCGGCCGATCCAGTTGCGCTGCTGGAGCTTGATGGCCTCGGGCCAGTCCAGCTCCTCCAGGTCGGACAGCAGCCGGTCGGCGTAGGCGGTGATGCGCATGTTCCACTGGCGCAGCTTGGCCTTGAAGACGGGGAAGTTGCCGCGCTCGGAGCGGCCGTCGGCAGTGACCTCCTCGTTGGCCAGCACGGTGCCCAGGCCGGGGCACCAGTTGACGGGCGCGTCGGAGGCGTAGGCCAGGCGGAACTCGCTCAGGACGTCGGCGCGTTCGGTGGCTGTCAGGTCCGGCCACGCGCGCGTGTGGCCCGGTACGGCACGCTCACCGGACTCGAACTGGGCGATCAGCTCGGCGATCGGGCGGGCCTTGTCGGCCTCGTCGTCGTACCAGGAGTTGAAGATCTGCAGGAAGATCCACTGGGTCCACTTGTAATACTCCGGGTCGATCGTGGCGAACGACCGGCGCTTGTCGTGGCCCAGGCCCAGCGCGCGCAGCTGGACCTTCATGTTCTCGATGTTGGCCTCGGTGGACACGCGCGGGTGTGTGCCGGTCTGCACGGCGTACTGCTCGGCGGGCAGGCCGAAGGCGTCGAAGCCCAGGGTGTGCAGCACGTTGTGGCCGGTCATCCGCTGGAACCGGGCGAACACATCGGTGGCGATGTAGCCCAGGGGGTGGCCGACGTGCAGGCCCGCACCGGAGGGGTACGGGAACATGTCCATGATGAACTTCTTGGGGCGGGCGGCCAGTTCGGGGTCGCCGGCCAGGTCACCGCTCGGGTTCGGGGCCTCGTAGGTGCCCTCGGCGTCCCAGAAGTCCTGCCAGCGTGCCTCGATGTCCGCGGCCATGGCGGCCGTGTAGCGGTGCGGCGCGACCACCTCGGCGGCGGCAGCGGGGTTCGTCTCGCTCATGATCCTCAAAGCTCCATCGATCGTCTCTGCCAGCGGCTGCGACATTCAAGAAACGAAAAATCCCCTCGCACAGGAGGGGACGCCGCGCCGATTCCGACCTCACCGTTCACCGGTGGTCGGGACTGATCAGCGCGGCTCGCTAAGCAGAAGGCGTACGGCACGCATGGCATGAGGGTACCGCAGCGCTTGAGCACAACGCGACGCGCTTCCGTATCACCCTTGGCACCCCTGACCACACCGGCATGCACTGAACCAAGTTCAAGGACTACCTTCGCGTACCACCCACTACGGGACATCGCAGCAAGCGCATTGTCGTTTGATAACAACGCAATAACTCAAACCTCGTACCCACCGGTATGGAGCCACTTAGAGTTCGGCAGCGGGACCGCTTTCCCGATACTGCTCGGAGTTGCCCCCATGAACACTCGTCGTAGTACCAGTTCGCTCCCCAAGCCGGGCCGTTCGGCCTATGGCGTGGTGAGCCTCGTCGTCCTGCTCTTCATACCCGTGTTCGTGCTGCTCGGAGGCAGCCAGGTACAGAGCTTCCTCAACTTCGGTGCGGGCGTTCTCTCACTCGTCTCCCTCACCTGCTCGGTCATCTGGGGCCTCGTCGCCCAGGACCGGGTCGTCCTCAACATCCGCCAGCGGATCGTGGCCCAGGGCATCCACCGGGTGACCGCCGTCGGCTCGATCGCGTTCCTCGTGATTCACATCACGGTCAAACTGGCGCTCGACCACACCGTCCTGATCGCCGCGCTGATCCCGTTCAGCCTCGGCGTGAAGGGCAGTGCCGGACTCATCGGCCTCGGCTCCCTGGCCGGCCTGCTCATGATCTTCGTAGGCATCACCGGCGCCCTGCGCAACCAGTTCGCGTCCCCGGCGCCGGTGGCCGCCCGCTGGCGCGCGATGCACATGCTGGCCTACCCGGCCTGGTGCGCGGCGCTGATCCACGGCCTGTTCGCGGGCCGCGCGGCGAAGCCGTTCTTCATGATCTCGTACGAGCTGTGCCTGGTCGGGGTCGCCGCGGCCCTCGCCCTGCGCTCGGCGCCCCGCTCGTTCAAGCGGAAGTTCGCCGACCGGGTCGCCATGCTCCTGGGCAACGAGGAGCGGCCGGGCCTCGACGATCTCGACGCGAGCCGGGGCCGCGTGGCCGAGTCCGCGCTGCCGGGCTTCGAGAAGCGTGAGAGCCGGCGGCCGGCTCAGCCCTCGTTCACCGAGACCGGGTCGATCCCGCGCGTGGATCCCGCCGCCCAGTACGAGACGAGGTCCATGACCCCGGTGGCCGACACGAACGGTTTCGCGGCCGCCTACCGCACCGCCACGCCGGAGTCCACCGGCCAGATGCCGTACGTCACCGACCAGACCTCGCGCATGAACGTGCCGATGGACATGCAGAACACGCAGGCTGCCCCGCGCGTGGACAACGGCGGCAGCACCTCGGGCACCTGGCCGGTCCCGTCGCCGCCGCCGGTCGGCGAGGCGCCCCCGTCGGCCTACGACCCGCTCCAGGACACCGGGTACAACATCCCGACGTACAACAACAATTCGGGCACGGGCGGGTACGGCGACGGATATGTGTACCCCACCGGTGAGACGAACGGGGCCTCCGGTACGTACAACTCTGGCGACACGTACAACAGCGGTCCCGCCACCGATCAAACGCCCAACGCTTCGTACGACTTCGACGCGCAGGGCGGCTCGGGCGAACCTTGGAACATGCCTTCCGGAGGCTATAGGTGAACGAGGCCCTGCCCGACGTCCCAGAAGTCCGCGTCGTCGGGCTTCCACAGCTCACGTCGGGCTTCGACCTTGTCGAGAGACTCGACCTGCCCATGCACCTCAAGGTGCACGGGCCGCTCGAACCGATGGGCGGGGAGCAGCTCGCGAAGCTCTCCGAGGCGATCAACCTGAAGGGCCGCGGCGGCGCGGGCTTCCCCTTCCACAAAAAGCTGCGGTCGGTCGCCGAAGCGGCGATCAAACGCGGTGTACGGCCGGTCGTCGTCGTCAACGGCAGTGAGGACGAACCCGCCTGCCGCAAGGACACGGTGCTCATCAACCGTGCCCCGCATCTCATCCTGGACGGCGCGCTGCTGGTCGCCGAGGCCCTGGGTGCCCGCACGCTCGTGGTGGGGGTCACCCGTGAGTCGACACAGCGCTCCATGGAGGCCGCGCTCTCCGAACGCGGCCTGAGCAACACCCGCCGCTCGGCACTGAAGGCGTTCGTCCAGCGCAACCCGGTCCGCATGGTCACCGGTGCCGCCGCGTCGCTGATCCGCTCGATCGACGGCGGCCCGGCGATCCCGCCCGGCCGCAAGGTCAGCGCCTCCCAGAACGGCGTCGGCGGCGCCCCCACCCTGCTCTCCAACGCCGAGACCTTCGCCCAACTCGCCATCGCCGCCCGCATCGGCCCCGAGCGCTACGGCAACACCGGTCTCTACGACGAGCCCGGCACCGTCATGCTCACGGTCTCCGGCGCGGTCGCACGCCCCATGGTCCTGGAGGTCCCCACGGGTGTGCCGCTGCGCTACGTCCTGCAGCTCGCCGGCGCCCCGCCGGTCCCCCAGGGTGTGCTGACGGGCGGTTACCACGGCAAGTGGATAGACGCGGCGACGGTCAACGAGGCGATCGTCTCCCGCAACTCCCTGGACGCGGTGGGCGGTGCGCTCGGCGCCGGCGCCATCATGCCGATCACCCAGGAGACCTGCCCCCTGGGCGAGTCGCTTCGCGTGGCCCAGTGGCTGGCCGACGAGAGCGCGGGACAGTGCGGTCCCTGCTACCTCGGTCTGCCCGCCGCCGCGCGCGGCATGGAGGACATCCTCAACGGCGGCGGCCCGGCCGCCCTGGAGGCGCTGAAGCAGGTCGCCAAGGCCGTGAAGCGGCGCGGCGCGTGCTCGCACCCGGACGGCTCCGCGATGTTCCTGGAATCGACCATCAAGGCGTTCACCGACGACCTCGCCGCCCATGTCCTCGGAAACGGCTGCGGAAGGCCCGTGGAGGGCGTTCTGCCGCTCTTCGAGGGCGGCCAGCTCCCCGCGGGCATCACGAGCGGCGCGGAGCCCGAGGACAACGGTCCCAGCCGTCAGAAGATCTACGTCGACTGGACACTGTGCCGGGGCCACGGTCTGTGCGCGGACATCCTCCCGGAGGTCTTCGAACTCGGCGCCGACGGCTTCCCCACCGTCGCCCAGGCCCAGGTGCCGCGTTACGCGGAGGCGAAGGCGCTCCGCGCGGTGCGCCGCTGCCCGGCGCTGGCCCTGCGCCTGGAGGAGGAGACGGCCCGGGACAAGGGCCCGTCCCGCAACCTGCCGGTCCTCTCCCAGGGCCGCGGCCGGCGGGCACTGGGACGCTGAGCACACGGACGGCGGGTCGCTCTCTTCTCAAGAAGGGGCGGCCCGCCGCTCCATGACCTGCGCCAACTCCCCCTGGACACACCGAAGGCGGGTCATCCTGTGGGATGACCCGCCTTCGACTTCTGTGGAGCTAAGGAGAATTGAACTCCTGACCTCCTGCATGCCATGCAGGCGCTCTACCAACTGAGCTATAGCCCCTTGCGGTGTGCTACCGGGTCTCCCCGGCGGCGACGCCAACATTACCGGTCGACCCGGTGCACCACCAAATCGTTTCCGTCGCCCCGCCGGTGACCGTGATCGCCGGGACCTCCTCACGGGGTCCCGGCCCAAGTCAAGCGGTGACGAAGGAATAGAACCGTTTCAAAGTGCAGTGCTCTTCGAGGAGTCGGCCGTAGATCGGCTCGCCCTCGAGTTCGCGGTACGTCTCGATCGGATCGCCTTTTATGATCAGCGCCCGCGCGCACTCCTCGCACCAGTACTGGTAGTCGGGATTCACCGGTTCCATGTCACGGACGATCGGTGTCCCACTGCCGCACCAGTCGCACTTTCGCCTGTGTGCACCCATCGATCAGCTCCAGCTGTGGCCGCAGGCCGTGCACACGTAGGAAACTCCGCCGTTGTCACCGAGGACTTGGGCCACGTGGGCGGAACCGCAGGAAGGGCAGCTCAGGCGGGTGATCGTATCTCGTATCAACGCCGCATCGAAGAGGTGGTCGACCTCCTCGATGATGCTCGCAGGCATCGCTACTCCCTCCCGTCGGGCCGCGCCCCCTTCCGGCCGTTTGATTCTGCCACGGCCGGACCAATACGGTCAGCGACGCCTTAGTACCAGTCCGGACACGGCACCCACCGCGGCCGTCCCCGCCAGCGCGAACATGCACACCAGAAGCGCCTTCGCAGAGGTATACGCCCCCGGGGCCCCAAGTGACTCAAGCCGGTTCAAGAACAGTGTGCCGAAAACCGCGACCCGAGCAGCTGGCCCAGCTGCGCGACCGAGGAGAGCAGACCGCTGGCGTCCGCCGCGTCCTCGGGCCGCACGGTGGCCAGGGCCCGGGGCAGCGTCGGACCGAAGGCGAGCGCGAGCCCGGCCCCCACGCCGACGTACGCCACGTACAGTACGGCCCCGCCGCGATCGCCGCCTTCGAACGCCAGGCCGACTCCCAGGACGGACGGCATCGTGATCACGAACCCGAGCAGGGTCAGCGCACGCTGCCAGGCCGCCGGCCACCTGCGCCAGGTGGGACCGACCACTCCGAAGACGGCGAGACCCATGCCCGGGTGACGCAGCACACGCAGTGCGATCCTACGGAGTGCGCTCCGGCGAGCCCGCGCCGTCGGCGGCCGGCCCGCTCTTCAGAGGGCTCCGGGAGAGCGGGGACGTGGCGGAGCCGGGGCGACACTCCTGCCGACGAGGAGACCCGGCGGCGTACGGAGGCGCTGGCAACCACGAAAAAATCCCACCCCAGAAGGGGTGGGATCTCATCGATTCGATCTGTGACGACTCTCGATCCTTGACAACTCAAGAGTGTCGGACTGTGGAGCTAAGGAGAATTGAACTCCTGACCTCCTGCATGCCATGCAGGCGCTCTACCAACTGAGCTATAGCCCCTTGTGTTCTTCCCGCTCGGCGGGCGAACAAGAAGAACTTTAGCCTGCGACCTGCCGGAAAGTGAAATCCGGGGTCGGGGCCCTGGAGGGCCGCTCAGTCGTCGTCGCCGAGCACCGGTTCCGGGAGCGTGCCGGCGTTGTGTTCCAGCAGGCGCCAGCCGCGGGCGCCCTCGCCGAGCACGGACCAGCAGCAGTTGGAGAGGCCGCCGAGACTCTCCCAATGCGGGGACTCCAGACCGAGGAGCCGTCCGATGGTGGTGCGGATCGTGCCGCCGTGGCTGACCACCACGAGGGTGCCGTCCTCGGGCAGCTTCTCCGCGTGCCGCAGCACGACGGGGGCGGCCCGGTCGGCGACCTCGGTCTCCAGTTCGCCGCCGCCGCGGCGCACCGGCTCCCCGCGCTTCCACGCGGCGTACTCATCGCCGTGGCGGGCGATGATCTCCTCGTGCGTCAGCCCCTGCCAGACGCCCGCGTAGGTCTCCCGCAGGCCCTCGTCGTGGGTGACGTCGAGGTCGGTGAGGGCGGCGAGCTCGGCGGCCGTGTTCGCCGCCCTCTTCAGGTCGGAGGCGACGATCGCGTCGGGCTTGAGCGAGGCCAGCAGCCGGGCGGCCCGGCGGGCCTGGCCGATGCCGGTCTCGGTGAGCTCGACGTCCGTGGTGCCCTGGAAGCGGCGCTCCACGTTCCAGGCGGTCTGGCCGTGCCGCCAGAGGATGACGCGGCGGCCCCGGCCCGCCTTTCGGCCGTCCGCTCCGGCGCTCACCGCACCTCCCCGAACTCGGAGGCGTCCTCCTCGGCCTGCAGCTTCGCGTGCTCGGCGGCCTTGCCGCGGGTCTGCTTGGCGTCGGCGGGGAGGTCCAGCTCGGGGCAGTCCTTCCACAGCCGCTCCAGGGCGTAGAAGACGCGCTCCTCGCTGTGCTGGACGTGGACGACGATGTCGACGTAGTCGAGCAGGATCCAGCGGGCGTCACGGTCGCCCTCTCGGCGGACGGGCTTGGCGCCGAGTTCCTTGCTGAGCCGCTCCTCGATCTCGTCGACGATCGACTTGACCTGACGGTCGTTGGGAGCGGAGGCCAGCAGGAAGGCGTCCGTGATCGACAGCACATCGCTGACGTCGTAGGCGATGATGTCGTGCGCGAGCTTGTCGGCGGCCGCCTGGGCGGCGGCGGAGATGAGCTCGATGGAGCGGTCAGTGGCGGTCACTACGCGGCTTTCGGTCGGCGGTCAACAGACCTCAAGGGTCTCACGGACCGCGGACGGCACCCCACGTGAATGACGGATCACGCCCCGGACGTCGGCCCGGACACCGGCTCCGGCCTCCGGGGCGTGCGCTCCGTCACACAGTCACCGCACCGTCGTCATGATGCCGACGACGGTTTGTAGTCCTCTCCCAGTACGACCGAGACGTCCGCGTTCGCGGAGACCGTGCCCTTGGTCACGGTGCTGGTGGGCAGGCCCAGGGTCTTGGCGACCTCGGTGGCGTTCTCCTTGTCGGCCGCGTCGGAGTACGTGATCTTGGATTTGGCCGAGGCCGCGGACGCCGTGCCGGCCTCCAGGAAGGTGAAGCCGCCGTTGAGGAGGACGACGCGGGCCTTCTCGGTGTCGTCCTTGACGCCGGTGGCGTTCTGGACGGCGACCCGGACCGCCGAACCCGCGTCGGGGCTCTTCGCGGTGCCGCCGAGGACGTCCTTCACGACGCCGGCGGAGGCCTGCGCGGTCAGGGTGCCGTCGTTCTGGACAGGAAGCAGGGCCGTCTTGTAGGCGCCGCTCTTGGCGAGGTCGGCGAGCTTGGCGAGGAAGGTGCCGAGGTCCTTGTCGGTGAGGGGCGGGTCGAGGATCTGGGCCAGTGTCTGCACGGTGGTGGTGGCCGCCGTGGGGTCCGAGGTCAGCTGGCGCAGCACGCCCTGCATGACTTGCCCGAACCGCTCCAGCTGGGCGTTCTGGGATTCGCCGGAGGCACGGTAGGTGGCGTAGGCGACGGCCATCTTGCCGCTGAGGGTCTGGTCCTTGCCCTTGTGGACGAGGGGCGCGGCGCCCTTCTTCGTGGCGGCCGGGTCGGGCACGTCGGCGTTGGTGTCGATGTCGATGTTGCCGACGAGGTCGACCAGGTTCTGCAGGTAGGGGGTGTCGAGGCGCCAGGTGCCCTCGATGTCGGTGCCGAGGACCGTGTTGAGCTGGTCGACGGTCCCGGAGGTGCCGTCGTCGTCGACCGACTTGGCCAGCGTCGTCGTGTTGCCGTCGTCGTCCGTGAGGGCGAGCGAGTTGGGCAGCAGCACGGTGGTGCCCTGCTTGAGGGTGGTGTTGTCGACGAGCAGCACCGAGGAGGTGCCGCCCTTCGCGGTGTTGTGCAGATGGACGACGATCACGTCGCGGTTCTGGGCACCCGCGGCCGTCGTGGTGCCGGTCTTCGAGTCGGACGAGGAGACTCCGGGGATCTTCCCGGCATACCAGAGGTAGCCGACCCCGCCGGACACGACCAGCGCGAGGGCCACGACGAGGGCGACCATGCGGCCACGGGCGCGGCGCTTGGCCTCCTCGCGGCGCTCGGTGCGGTTCTCGGTGAAGTTCAGCCAGTCGATGACGTCCTCGGAGTCGTCGGTCGGCTCCTCCACGAAGGCGAACTGCTCGGTGCGGTAGTCCCGTTCACCTGCCTCCGGGGTCTTCGGGGCTTCCGTCTCCTCGGCCGGGCCGGCCTGCTGCGGGATGTAGGCGGTCTGCTCGGCGACCCGGGGCTGCTGTCCGCCCGTCGCGGTCTGCCCGTAGGGGTCGTAGGCCGTCGTGGTCCCGGTGGCGTACGGGTCGTAGCCGGCCTGGGGCGTCTGCCGGCTGTCGTAGGCCTGCTGGGCGCCCGTGTCGTAGTCGGGCGTCTGCTGCTGGGTGCCGGTGGCGTACGGGTCGTAGGCGTAGCCCTGCTGTTGCTGCTGCCCGTACGGGTCGTACGGCTGTTGCTGCGGGGGCTGTTGGGTCTGCTGGGCCGGGACCTGCCGGTAGACAGGCTGGTTGTACTCGTCGTAGCCGACGAGCTCGTACTGGTCGCCGCCGTACCCGGCGTCGTATCGGTCGTTCACCGGTGCCCCTCTCGGCTCACTCGCCGCGGTACAGCTCGCGCTTGTCGATATAGCGCACGACTCCGTCGGGCACCAGGTACCAGACCGGATCACCCTTGGCGACTCTCGCACGGCAGTCTGTGGAGGAGATGGCCAGCGCGGGAACCTCGACCAGCGAGACACCGCCCTCCGGGAGGCCCGGGTCGGTCAGTGTGTGGCCGGGCCGGGTCACCCCGATGAAGTGCGCGAGGGAGAACAGTTCCTCCGCGTCCCGCCAGGTCAGGATCGCACCGAGGGCGTCGGCGCCGGTGATGAAGAAGAGGTCCGCGTCGGGGTTGAGCGCGCGCAGGTCGCGGAGGGTGTCCGTGGTGTAGGTGGGGCCGCCGCGGTCGATGTCGATACGGCTCACCGAGAACTGGGGGTTCTCGGCGGTCGCGATGACCGTCATCAGGTAGCGGTCCTCGGCCGGCGCCACCTTGCGGTCGGTCTTCTGCCACGGCTGACCGGTCGGGACGAAGATCACCTCGTCCAGGTGGAACTGCGCGGCGACCTCACTGGCCGCCACCAGGTGTCCGTGGTGGATCGGGTCGAACGTTCCGCCCATGACGCCGAGACGGCGCTTGCCGGGGTTCGACGGGCCGTTGTTGCGCGGGCCGTTCACCATTCGGTTCTCCGTGCCGCGCGTCGTGTCGTTCGCCGGACCGGTAGGCATGTCCTGCTCTCCCATGCGTGCAGACCCTACCGGCCCGGTGTGGAGGCCCCGTTACCGTCCGGGGGCGGACCCTAGCGATCGCGGTTGAAGCGGGTGGTGATCCACAGCAGGAGCATCAGGACGATGAACGCGCCGCCACCGGTGATGATCGGCTGGAGGCTCTCGTGGTTGCCCCCGCCCTCCCCCTCGGCGGCAAGAGTGACCAACTGGGCAGCAGTGCCGTGGATGCTCATCTTCAGCAGAACCTATCCGGTGTGGGCGGGATAAAGATGTCGGCCCATGGTAAGCGGGCACCCCGGTGGCGATCACGCCGACTCCGCCATTGGGAACCGGACACGGAACTCGACATGCGCGTCGGCAGGGAACTCGACGGGCGTCTCAGTCGTCCTTCTGTTTGTATCCGCGCAGCAGGAACCACGCGGTCAGGATGCAGCCGAGGAACATCACGACCAGTACGACCCTGAGCAGATCCCCCGATCCGTGCTGGGGGGCGGCGTTCGCGGCCTCTGCGAGCCAGGCGGCTGCGGAATGGGGCTCCATGCGTTGACTCCTTCGCTGTACTGCCCGTCCACGGTATCTCCGCCTAGGCTGGGCTCTGCTTCGGGGGCACTCAGCGCACACAGACGCACATGGGGGACCACATGTCCGAAGACGGCCACGAGCAGAACGCGCACGAGAACGTGCCGAGCAGGCAGCGCAGGCGCTTCCCGGGGATCTCCTCGCGCGCGTACGAGCACCCGGCCGACCGCTCCGCCCTGGTGGCGCTGCGCAAACTGAGCGGGTTCGACACGGTGTTCAAGGCGCTCAGCGGGCTGCTGCCCGAGCGCAGTCTGCGCCTGCTGTTCCTGTCCGACTCGGTGCGGGTGTCGGACCAGCAGTTCTCGCACCTCAACGACATGCTGCGGGACGCCTGTTACATCCTGGACCTGGAGAAGGTCCCGCCGATGTACGTCACCCAGGACCCGCAGCCCAACGCGATGTGCATCGGCCTGGACGAGCCGATCATCGTCGTCACCACCGGCCTGGTCGAGCTGCTCGACGAGGAGGAGATGCGGGCGGTCGTCGGCCACGAGGTGGGCCACGCGCTGTCCGGCCACTCGGTGTACCGCACGATCCTGCTGTTCCTGACCAGCCTGGCGCTGAAGGTCGCCTGGATCCCGCTGGGCAACCTCGCGATCCTGGCGATCGTGACGGCGCTGCGCGAGTGGTTCCGCAAGTCGGAGCTGTCCGCCGACCGCGCGGGTCTGCTGGTCGGCCAGGACCTGCGGGCCTCGATGCGCGGCCTGATGAAGATCGCGGGCGGGAACCACCTGCACGAGATGAACGTGGACGCGTTCCTCCAGCAGGCCGAGGAGTTCGAGTCGGGCGGCGACCTGCGCGACTCGGTGCTGAAGATCCTGAACGTGCTGCCCCGCTCCCACCCGTTCACCACGGTGCGCGCGGCCGAGCTGAAGAAGTGGGCCGAGTCCCGCGACTACCAGCGGATCATGGACGGCCACTACCCGCGGCGCAGCGAGGACAAGGACACCTCGGTCACGGACTCGTTCCGCGAGTCGGCGGCGAGCTACGCCAGCAACGTCAAGAGCTCCAAGGACCCGCTGATGAAGCTGGTCAGCGACATCGCCGGCGGCGCGGGCGACCTGGGCGGCCGGGTGCGGCGCGGCTTCGGCGGCTTCGCGAGCTCGACCCCGCAGGACGGACCGCCGACCGAGTCGGCCAACGGCACGGAGCAGCCGCCCACGGACACCCCGCCGCGCGACGGGGACTGACCCGGCCGATACACACCGGGCTCACACCTGTGACGGCCTCGCACAGCCGTGGCTGAGCGGTTTCACACCTTCGGCTGTGCGCCGGCCGCCAGTGAGCCGCACAGGGCCGCGGCATCGCCCGTGGCGAACGGGTCGGTGCCGGCCGGGCCGCCCGCCTTGGCGGTCTGGCCGGCCAGCAGGGGCCGCAGGTAGGTGACGGAGTCCTCGGCGCAGGACAGGGGCCCGGCCTGGAGGTAGGAGGCGATGATCTGGGCCTGGTCCATGCGCAGGTCGTCGCGGTCGAAGCGGAACTGGAGCTCGCGGCGGACGGTGAACAGGGACGCCTCTGCCTTGTCGCCGGAGCCGGTCGGCCGGAGCGCGTAGACGAAGGTTCCGTCGGCGGTGACCTCAAGGGTGGACGAGTCGATCTCGGTGGCCTGGAGGGTGCCCTGGACGCGGATCTTGCGGTCGGCCAGCTCGGCGCGTGCCGGATCGAAGCGAACCAGCCATCCGGTGGGCTCGTGCCGGCCGTCGGCGGCCGGGTGCTCGAAGCTCTGGTCGAACTGGTCGAGCTGGTCGGGGTCGACGAGGACGCGCGCGGGGCGGATCTGCCCGCCGGTGAGCACGGCCGGGTAGAGCGACGACTCCACGATGTAGTCCTTGGCGGTGCTCAGGGCGGCCACGACCTGGCTGTCCGAGAAGTGCTCGGTGCGCCGCGCGGCCGGCAGCGGTATGCCGTCACCGCCGACGTCGAACTGCGCGGCGGGGCTGTGCGCGAAGAGGTACTCGGCGTCGGCCGCCCCCGGCACCTTGCCCTGGGGGGACAGCGGGATGACGGTCATCCGCAGCGGCTCGGCGGGCTGCTGGGCCGTGGGGGTCGTATAGGGGTGCCGTACGCCCATGTAGATCGCGGTGCCGAAGGCGATGGCGATCAGCATGACCAGGATCAGGGCCTGGCGGGAGAGACCGCGGCGCAGGGCCGGGCGGCGGCGGACGGCGGGGGTGTGGTCGGCCATGCGCTCCCGGGCGGAGAACTCCTGGAGACGGGCAGCACGGACGAACGACTCGTCGAACACGACGGATCGGTACTCGTCCTCACCACCCCCGGGAGCGCCCTCGGGCGTCCCCTCGGGTGGGTCTCCTGGACCGCCCATACTTTCAGAGTAGGTCTCCGGAGCCTCTGGTAAACGCGCTGGTACACGACAAGTTCTGACAGGTTCTCACCGAGCCGGTCACCGATCGCTCAGGGCGTGCGCGGTACGGCCGACAGCGGTGGCTGGGAGTTGTCCGCGGAAACGGAGGGTGCCGCCGCCGTGCCCTGTTCAACGCCCGTGGAGGCCGGGGGCGGAACGCGGTCCCTGCTGCCCGAGGACGCGCCGCGGTAGACCGCCGAGAAGGCCAGGGCGACCATGCCGATGCCCATCACCAGGGCGAGCAGCCAGGCGACGGGGCGGTGCCAGCGCACCTGTTTGCCGTAGGTTCCCGGGGCGCCGTAGCGGCCCTCGACGAGGTCGGTGTCGTCCAGGTCGTCGAGTTCCGGATCATGGCCGAAACCACGTCCGTAGGTCTCCTCGAAGAGGTCGTCGTCGCCTCGCGGGCCTCTGCCGCGCTGGGTCCGGCGCGCTTCGGCCTCGGAAGCCTCGGCTCCCGCCTGCGCGGCGGCAAGGAGACGCTCGACGGCGGTCGGCTCGTGTACTACGGCCGCCCGTACGAAGGCCTCGTCGAAGACCACGGAGTCGAATTCTTCGTCCGACATTCCGCGGTCGTGGTCGTCGTCGGGCTCCCAGCCGTCAGGGAACGGCGTGCCCCCCACGTCCTCCGGCACCTCTCCAGAGTAGACCTGGGGGGTCAATTTGGGCAGGCGGTAGGGAAATTCATCCGCAGGGTGAGATACCTCTCCACCCACGAGGACCTATGCCCGACGCATATGCCAAAAGCCTCTGGTTCAGCGGCGGATGTGCCCGTCGCCGGTGACGATGTACTTGGTGCTCGTCAGTTCCGGCAGGCCCATCGGGCCCCGTGCGTGCAGCTTCTGGGTGGAGATTCCGATCTCCGCGCCGAAGCCGAACTGGCCGCCGTCCGTGAAGCGCGTGGAGGCGTTCACGGCGACCGTGGTGGAGTCGACCAGCTGGGTGAAGCGGCGGGCGGCCTGCTGGGAGGAGGTGACGATCGCCTCGGTGTGGCCGGAGCTCCACAGCCGGATGTGCTGGACGGCCTTGTCGAGCGAGTCGACGACGGCGGCGGCGATGTCGTAGGAGAGGTACTCGGTGTCCCAGTCCTCCGGCGTGGCCTCCACGACCGTGGCCTTGGAGTCCTTGGCGTACGCGAGCACGCGTTCGTCGGCGTGCACGGTGACGCCGGCCTCGGCGAGGGCGTCCAGGGCGCGGGGCAGGAACTCGGGGGCGATGTCCTGGTGGACGAGGAGGGTCTCGGCGGCGTTGCAGACGCTGGGCCGCTGGGCCTTGGAGTTGATCAGGATGTCGATGGCCATGTCGAGGTCGGCGTGGGCGTCGACGTAGACGTGGCAGTTGCCGACGCCGGTCTCGATGACGGGGACCGTGGACTCGGTGACGACGGTCTGGATCAGCGAGGCGCCGCCGCGCGGAATCAGCACGTCGACCAGGCCCCGGGCGCGCATCAGTTCGCGGACGCTCTCGCGGCTCTCGCCGGGCACCAGCTGCACGGCGTCGGCGGGCAGTCCGGCGCCGCCCACGGCGTCGCGGATGACGCGTACGAGGGCGGTGTTGGACTCGTAGGCGGAGGCCGAGCCGCGCAGCAGGACCGCGTTGCCGGACTTGAGGCAGAGGGCGGCGGCGTCGACCGTCACGTTCGGGCGGGCCTCGTAGATGATGCCGACGACACCGAGGGGGACACGGACCTGGCGCAGGTCGATGCCGTTCGGGAGGGTCGAGCCGCGCACGACCTCGCCGACCGGGTCGGGCAGCGCGACGACGTCCCGTACGTCGGAGGCGATGGCCCGGACGCGCTCGGGGGTGAGGGTCAGCCGGTCGATGACCGTCTCGCTGGTGCCGGCCTCGCGGGCCTTGGCGATGTCCTTGGCGTTGGCCTCGACGATTTCGCTCGTACGGACCTCCAGCGCGTCCGCGATGGCGAGCAGCGCGTCGTCCTTCTCGGCCCGGGGCAGCGGCGCGAGGTCGGCGGCGGCGGACTTGGCGCGGTAGGCGGCCCGGGTGACCGGGGACATGGAGTCGTACGGCGAGAGCGTGGTCATGAGGGAAGGGTAGTGCGCCTGGCGGAGGCGTCCACCGGCTATCCCAAACCGCGAGACAGGCGCGGAAGGGCCCGAAGACGGCTCAAAACGGATGTACGCCGACCGGGGTCGCGGGCAGCGGGCCGTAGCCCTCGGAGATGCGCTGGTGGTAGGTCTCGCGGTCGATGACCTCCAGGCCGACGATCTCCCACGGCGGCAGCTTGGCGGTCCGGCGGTGCTCGCCCCACAGGCGCAGCGCGACAGCGGCGGCGTCGTGGAGGTCGCGGGCCTCCTCCCAGTAGCGGATCTCCGCGTGGTCGTTGGCGTAGCGGCTGGTCAGCAGAAAGGGGTGGTCGTGGGCGAGCTGTTCCAGACCGCGCCGCACCTCCTTCAGCGGGGCCTCGCCGCCGGAGACGCTGAGGGTGACATGCCACAGCCGGGGAAGGTCCTTGGGTTCCTCGCCCTCGTACCGGGCGCCGGCCGCGACGCTCGTCAGCGTGCGCTCCTCGCCGGGCGCGCGGGAGGTGGCACCACCGCGGGACGCCGCCGCCCCAGGGCGCACTCGTCTCACGACGGCCTCCTTACGCAATGGTCGAGCTGCTGTGCTCGCGCGGATGGGTCCCTGAGCAAAGTTGAGCAGGCGCAGGGCGTCCGTGTGGCACTTTTGCGGAACGTCCACCGAGGGAGGCGGACGTTTCGGTTGTTTTACGGGTGGAGGACCACCAGGTCGTCCCTGTGTACGACTTCCCTCTCGTACGACGGCCCCAGCTCCCGCGCCAGTTCCCTGGTGGAGCGGCCGATCAGCTGGGGGATCTCCTTGGCGTCGAAGTTGACGAGCCCCCGCGCGACCGGGTGTCCCGCGCCGTCCCGGAGTTCGACGGGGTCGCCCGCGCTGAACTCGCCCTCGACGGCGGCGATCCCGGCCGGCAACAGCGACATCCGGCGCTGTACGACCGCGCGCACGGCACCGTCGTCGAGCGTCAGCGAGCCCTGGGGCGTGGACGCGTGCTGCAGCCAGAGCAGCCGGTCCGCGGAGCGCTTGCCGGTGGCGTGGAAGTACGTGCCCGTGTCACCGCCACTCAGTGCGTCGGTCGCGTGGACCGCGCTGGTGAGCACGACGGGGATGCCGGCGGCGGCGGCGATCCGGGCCGCCTCGACCTTGGTGACCATGCCGCCGGTGCCGACGCCGGCCTTGCCCGCGCTGCCGATCTCGACATGGGCGAGGTCCTGCGGGCCCCGTACTTCCGCTATCCGCGAGGTGCCCGGTTTGCTGGGGTCCCCGTCGTAGACGCCGTCGATGTCGGAGAGAAGGACCAGCAGGTCGGCGTGGACGAGGTGGGCGACGAGGGCGGCGAGCCGGTCGTTGTCGCCGAAGCGGATCTCGTCCGTGGCAACGGTGTCGTTCTCGTTGACGATCGGGAGGGCACCCATGGCGAGGAGTTTGTCGAGGGTGCGGGAGGCGTTGCGGTGGTGGGAGCGGCGGCTCATGTCGTCGGAGGTGAGCAGGACCTGTCCGACGCGGATGCCGTAGCGGGCGAAGGAGGCGGTGTAGCGGGCCACGAGCAGTCCCTGGCCGACGCTGGCGGCGGCCTGCTGGCGGGCCAGGTCCTTGGGACGGCGGCGCAGTCCGAGCGGGGCGAGTCCTGCGGCGATGGCGCCGGAGGAGACGAGGACGACCTCTCTCTCGCCTCCGCTGCGGCTCTTGGCGAGGACGTCGACGAGTGCGTCGACGCGGTCGGCGTCCAGGCCGCCGGCCGCGGTGGTCAGTGAGGAGGAACCCACCTTGACGACAATCCTGCGGGCCTCGGTCACGGCCTGCCTTGCGGCTGCCACGGGCGGAATCCCCTCGGGTAGTTCGGGTGACCCGCGGCAATTTACGCGAACCGGGTGGGGGTGTGCACGTTGGTCCAGGTCGCGGACAGATGGGTTGAGTTCCAGGTGCGAGTGAGTGGGGGCTGGTCGCGCCCCGCGGCGGAGCCGCAAATCGACACAGCCCCGCGCCCCTGAAAACACCTGCACTGCTCCCACTACTTCAGTGCCCGCCGTACCTTTCGCGCCACCTTGCGCAGGAACACACCCGCTCCCCCCTCCCGATACCCCTGCACCCCACGAGCCTCCCGCGGCTCCGCAAGGTAGACCGAGTCCGGCAGCCCCGCATCACCCGATCGGAAGTGCGGATACGCCAGGTACACCCGCCGCCCCCGCCCCTCCACCACCGCCTCGGGGCGCTTCTTCGACTTGATGAACTCGACGACTTCCAGGAGGAGTTCGGGGCTTTCCTGGGCCACCAGATGCAGTCGCAGCCGTTCGTCGACCTTGAGGCGGACGGCGACCTCGTCGGTCCAGTGCGCGGCCATCAGCGGCTTCGCGAGTTCGAACTTGTGGCGTCTGACCTGCTCGCTGTCCCCCAGGTACTTCGGGCCGAACTGCGGAAGGAGGGTGACCAGGAACGGGCGGAGCATCAGCTTGTCGCGCTCGACGCCCGCGGGCACCATCTCCGCGATGAGGTTCATCAACGCGCGCGCGGAGTCGAAGCGCAGGGTGTAACTCCCGCTCTTCGTCACGTGTTTGCCGTCGTCGCGGCCCACCAGGTAGTAGCAGGTGTGGTCGGCGATCACGGAGACGCCGTCGGCCCGCAGATAGGCCTCCATCGTGAACAGCGCGTCCTCGCCGGTGAACAGCGACTCGTCGAACCGCATGCTGTGCCGCTCCAGCAGCGCCCGCCGGAACAGCTTCTGGGCGCTCAGCGTGAACTTGATGTTGGAGTGGAAGACGTCGGTGCGCTCCAGCGTCTCGACCCATGCTGCCTTGGGCGGGACCCGGTTGATGCCCTCGACCTTGCCGAGCACCACGTCGGTGCCGTTGCGGTCGGCCATCGCGACCATGCGTTCCAGGGCCTCGGGGGCGAGGCGGTCGTCGGCGTCGAGGAAGAAGACGTAGCGGCCGGCCGCCTTGCCGAGGCCGACGTTGCGCGGGGAGCTGGGGCCGCCGGAGTTCTCCTGGCGGATCACCGTGACGTGGGTCGCGGCGCGGGCCGCGAACTGCTCCAGGTACTCCCCCGTGCCGTCGGTCGAGCCGTCGTCGACGGCGACGACCTCGATCCGGGCCGGGTCCAGGGTCTGTGCCTCGACCGAACGCAGGCACTCCACGAGGTACGGCATCGCCTCGTACGCCCCGATGACCACGGTCACATCAGGCTGCGTCACGGTCACGCGCTCCCCTTTGTCCATGGAGTGTTTCCCCTGTATCGGCCGGATCGCCATCTACAAGACGGCCGACCGGGTGGATCGGTTGTCCTCCGTCGGCAGGGGATACGCAAAAGAGCCCGGTTTTCGAGGATCACTCCCCAAGAACCGGGCTCTTCTTGACCAAATTCTGACCCGCGCAGGTCAGCCGACCGTGGGGTCGGCCGACAGGTGGGCCTCCGTCGGACTCGCCGCGTCGCCGGTGGCCGCCGACCGCTCCTGGCCGACGTTGCGGGCCTCTGACTTGAGCGCCAGGTCCCGTACCGCGGTGTTGAACTGCTCGATGGAGGTGGGCTCGTCCGGGCCGAGCAGGTACTCCTTGAGTTCCTTGCGGTCCTCGGCCAGCGGGTCGGCGTCCGGGGCGCGGACCGCCGCCAGCAGCTCGCCCAGTTCGGCGGCCTTGTTGGAGAGGATCACGGCGGCGCGCACCGCGGTGTTCTGCCGCTTGAACTCCTCCACGCCCAGCTTCGCGGAGTCGGTGACCGCGTACGGCTTGCCGCTCGCGATGAAGTCGGAGACCACGCTGGAGATGTCGGAGACCATCGCGTCGGACACGTTGAAGCAGTCGTACAGGCGCGGTTCGGCGCCGGAGATGACCCGGTGCTCGAAGGTGCCGAAGGACTTCCAGTACGCGTCGTTCCACTCGGCGCGCAGCCGGGCGATCTCCTCGTACTTGGCCAGGTCGACCACGCCGTCGCGGGTGAGCTCGGCCTCGTCGCCCTTGTCGGCGGGGCCGCCGGAGAGTTCGGTGATCCGGGCCTCGATGCGGGCCATGTCGGCCTTGGCCTTGGTCTGCGCGGCGGCGTCGGCCTGGAAGCGCGGGTCGGTCGCGCGCTGGGCGGCGGCCTTCTCCACCAGGGCGGTGACCTTGCGGTGCGCGGAGCCGGCCGCGGAGCTGACGGTGCCGGTGAAGGGGTGCGGCTTGTACAGGACCCGGACCGGCGGGTCGGCCTTGAGCAGCTTCTTCACGATGTTCTCGCCGGCCAGCAGCAGGGAGGTGTTGCCGGGGTCGTTGTCCCAGCCCTCCCAGGTCGGCGCGTAGAGGACGGTGGGGATACGGCCCTCGGGCACGCCCTGCCAGCCCAGGATGGGGGCGAGCTGCGGGCGGCCGACCTCGACGATGTCGTCGTCGCGGACACCGACGTCGGCGATGGCGTAGCGGTCGCGGCCGGCGCGGCCGGCGGTCCACACCTCGTCGTAGACCTTGCTGAACGGGTTGACGCTGGCCAGCTTGTCGCTGTCGCCGTGGCCGATGAAGACGTGCTTCATGGTGGGGACGCGCAGCAGGTGGATGTTCTTGCCGACGTTGGCCGCGTACAGCGCGACGCGCACGCTGGAGAGGTCCATGTTCATCAGGTGCACGCCGCCGGGGACGCAGATGACGGGGACCTTGGTGGGGGCGAGGTTCTGCAGGATGACGCGCTCACGGAGCAGGACCAGGGGCCGGGTGTCCAGCTGCTCCATGGTCTCCAGCCACATGTTGACCTGGTACGCCGAGTCCTTGGAGCCGGAGAAGCAGAGCACGGTCTGCGGCTGGTACTCGTGCAGCCAGTCGTCGACGGCTTCGAGGATGACCTCGGCGGTCGGCGGGATCTTCGTACCCCGTATGTACGGGACGAGTGCGAGGACGTAGAGGGTGCCGAGGAACAGGGTGACGCCGATGCCGATGAAGGCGGCGACGGCCGAGTCCAGCTGCGCGGAGATCAGCAGGCCCACGACGGCGAACAGGTCGAGGTGGAGCATCTTCTCGGCGGAGCGCTCCAGCAGGCCGAACGGCGGGGCGTCCGGGATGTTGATGCGCGAGCCGAGGTCGACGTTGCGGGTGGCGACCGGCATCCGGCGACGGTTGCGGATCAGCGTGACGACGGCGCCGTGCGGGGCCTGGAGGCCGTAGAAGGCGATGAAGCAGGCGATCGCGCCGTAGAAGATCAGGTGGTCCGAGAGGTCCATGCGGGCCAGCAGGAGGATCAGCAGGAGCTGGCGGATCAGGAAGCGGATGGACAGGCCCGCCCTGACCTTGCTGAGGCGGTTGACCAGATAGCTGCCCTGGCGGTGCAGATAGTGGTCGGCGACGTACGTCACGACGGCCGCCGCGGCGAAGGCGGGGACGCTCGGGACGAGCGCGGCCAGCATGAGGGCGGGGAAGCCCAGCATCATGAGGACGGCCGCGGCGAGCTCGGCCGCGCTGCCCACGCGGGCAACGCGGATGGCGGTGGAAATCACTGATAAACCTGCTCTTAGGGGTTTTGAGTAATTTACCGGGATCTCAGAGTCAGGCTTAATTAAACGCCGTCCTGGACGTCCAGCACCGAGGCGAGGGCGGCCTCGAAGCCGGAGGCCTTGGCCGCGCCGGCCGTCGGGTCCTGCTGGCGGACGTCGATGACATGGCCGGTCAGCTCGGACAGCAGCACGTCGAGCGAGGTGCGGGCGACGGCCTCGGAGGAGAGCAGGGTGCCCGAGGGCTCCTGGCCGAAGGCCTTGGTGCGCATCGGGGTGGCGGTGCGCTCCGGGTTGATGCAGTTGACGCGGATGCCGTCGCCGGCCCACTCGTCGGACAGGGCCTGCGTGAGGTTGACCATCGCGGCCTTGGTCGAGGAGTACAGGCTGTACTCGGCGCGGCCCCGGGTGTAGCTGCTGGAGGTGTAGAGCAGCAGCTGGCCCTTGGTCTCGGCGAGGTACTTGTACGCGGAACGGGCGATCTGCACCGGCGCCAGGTAGTTGACCTTCAGCGCTTCCTCGATGGTCGCGTTGTCCGTCTCGGCCAGCTTGCCGATGCGCAGCACGCCCGCGGTGTTGATGACGTGGTCGATGCGCCCGGTCTCGGCGTAGGCCTTGGACAGCGCGTCGTCGACCTCCTCCGGGTTCTCGACGTGCGTGCCGGTGGTGGAGCGGCCCAGCGCGTAGACCTTGGCGCCGTAGCCCTCGGCGAGCTCGGCGATGTCCTTGCCGATGCCGTACGAGCCGCCGAAGACGACCAGTGTCTTGCCGGTGAGCAGCTCGCGGTAGGCGGCCTCGTCGACCTGCTCGGGGGCGGCCGTGGAGGCGAGCTGGAAGAGCTTGTCGGCGATGAAGACGTCGACGGGCTGGGTGACCTTCATGTTGTACTCGTCGCCCGCGACGACGTGGATCGGCACGTCCGGCAGGTACTTCAGTACGACGCTGCAGTCGTCGGTGGCCTGGAAGTTCGGGTCTCCGGCGGCGACCTCGTAGGCGCGGCGGATCGTGGACAGCTTGAACGCCTGGGGCGTCTGGCCGCGGCGCAGCCGGGAGCGGTCCGGGATCTCGGTGATGAACTCGCCGTCGTCGCCGTGCGTGCGGGTCACGATGATGGTGTCCGCGGAGGGGATGGCCACGTCGACGGCCTGGAAGCGCTGCAGGGCGATCACGCAGTCGTCGATCACGCGCTGCGAGAGCAGGGGGCGCACGGCGTCGTGGAAGAGGACGTTGGCGTCCTCGCCCTCGGCCAGGCCCTCGCCGAGGGCGGCGATGGCGCGCTCGGTGGTCTCGTTCCGCGTGGAGCCGCCCTCGATGATCCGGGTGACCTTCTCGAAGCCGGCCTTCGCGACGATCTTCTCGACGTCGGGAACATAGCCCGGCGCCATCAGAACGATGATGTCGTCGATCGACTCGGCGTTCTCGAAAGTGGTCAGGGTGTGCTCGATGACTGCCTTGCCGGCGATCTTCAGCAGCTGCTTGGGGATCGAGAGACCCACGCGCTGGCCGGTACCGCCGGCCAGGATCACTGCGGTGGTGCGGGGCTTGGCTATGTGCGACACAGGCGACCTTGACCTACCTCGGGACAACGGGGGAACTGGCAAATGGTCCCACTCACGGTTACCGCAGTGCAAGGCGAGTGACCTCCGCCGCATATGTGAGCGACACCTGTCATTCATCTTGCACTGCTGGTGACCGCGCGACGACACCTCTCAGCGGCGCCGCAGCTTCTTCAGGCAACGGTGACCGAGAACTCGTACGAGTTCCTTCGACGATGTCTGGTGAACCGTCCGTGCCTTCGCCGGCGCGGTGTGCCGGACGGGCGCGGCGGCCGCTGCCGCGAGCGCCCCGTAGAGCGCCTGCGCGGCCACCTCGGGCGCGATCCGCGGCGCCGCGGGCACCTGCTCCGAAGCCTTCGGTACGGCCGACAGGAGCGCGGTGTCGCCGACGATCCGTACGCCCGTGGCGGCGATGGTGCCGGCCATCTCGGCGCCGATCGCGCCCGCCGCCTCGACGGCCCACCGCGGTGTCGTGATCTTCACGTCCTGCGGGGTCGGGCTGCACGAATTCTTCATATGCATGACCGCGCCGTTGCGCACGAGCTTGGAATACAGCTCGTCGGGGAGTCCATTGCCGCGGAATTCCACATTGAGTTTTCGCAGCATTTCGGTCTCGGCGAGGGTAAGAGAGCGGTTGGCGGCGTCCGGAACCGGCCGCAGCAGATTCGCGGGCAGTCCGAGCAGCGCCTCGAAGGTGCGCAGCAGTCCGTCACGGTCGCTGTCGTCGACCACGACGACCGTGACCCGCTCGGGGCCCACGGCCCGGGTCCACCGCTCCACCAGCCGGTCGTGCCGGTGCCGGCGCCAGAAGCTGGGGTTGGGCTGCTCGTAGGGCGCCTTGCGGAGCATGTGCTCCAGCCAGTTGTCGTAGCCCATGCGCAGGCCGTTCTGTACGTACTGCTGCCACTGCGAGGGCATGATCCTCGCCAGCGGGCGCAGGGTGATCAGGATGTGCACGCGCTCGCCGCCGAGCTGCTCCACGATCCGGGCGATCGTCTCGTCGTCCTCGGCGTCGGCGAAGAACTCGCTGCTGATCACCGAGGTGCGCTCACCGGTGGCGCGCACGGCGTCGAGGAGACGCGTCCAGTGCTTGTCGGTGGGCACGGTGTCGCCCATCATCGCGGGCCGGGCGCAGGCCGCGAGGGCCGCTTCCATCGGATGCCTGCTGTGCGCGGGGAAGTCGACGCCGTGCTCGGGCATCGTGTCCTTCGCGGCGAACAGCGCGCCCTGGATGGCGGTGGTCCCGGTCTTGTGCGGGCCGATGTGCAGCAGCCGGGTCCCGGAGGGCAGCGCTTCCTTAATACAGTCCGTCTCCATGGTTAATGGAAGGTAAGAGTTGTTCCTGAGTTTGACCTGAGAGGAGCCTGGGACACGGATGAGTCCCAGGCTCCGGTCACGCGGGGTTCACGAACCTCTAGACGACCTGGACTCCGGGATCTCCCGATTCCACCCTGAGTGCGGCGTACGTGCTCGGTGTGGCCGTCGGCTTCAGCACGGTGTCCACGACCCGCACCTTCGCGTCGATGCCGTCCCGCCGGATGTCGAACAGGTGGTAGCCGCGGTGGGCGTCGATCACCTTCCAGTGCGGGTTGTCCGCCATCAGCGGGTCCCACTGGGCGTGGAAGGCGGCCTGGTCCTGGTCGCCGTTGCTGGAGATGGACGTACCGACGAACTCGGCGCCGACGACGTCGGAGTCCGGGTCGGCGAAGTCCTCCTTCAGATCGCTGATCATCGTGAGATGGCGGTCGCCGCTGAGCACCACGGGATTGCGGACGCTCTTGAAGTCCCGCAGCAGGGCGTTGCGTTCGACCTGGTAGCCGTCCCAGGCGTCGTAGAACCACTGCTTGCCCGCGCCGAGCAGGATGTCGGTCTCGGCCATCATGATCTGCGAGGCGATGACGTTCCAGCGGGCGGGCGAGTGGCGCAGCCCCTTCAGCAGCCATGCCTTCTGCTCGGCGCCCATCATCGTCGTCGACGGGTCCTCGGCGCCGGCCTGAGTGGTGGCCTGGTCGCTGCGGAACTGCCGGGTGTCCAGGACGTTCAGGCGCATCAGGCGGCCGAACTCCAGGCGCCGGTACATCTGGATGTGCGGCCCGTCCGGCACGGCGCTCGCGCGCACCGGCATGTGCTCGTAGTACGCCTGGAAGGCCGCCGTGAGCCGCGCCACGAAGGCGTCGTGCGACTGCCTGTCGGGGTCCTGCGGGACCTCCCCCGCCCAGTCGTTGTCCACCTCGTGGTCGTCGAAGGTCACCACCCAGGGGGTGTTGGCGTGCATCGCCAGCAGGTCCGGGTCGGTGCGGTACTGCGCGTACCGGTTGCGGTACTGGACCAGGCTGTACGGCTCCCCGGTCCCCTCGTGCCGGCGCGGCCCCGCGTTCGAGGGCGCCGACTCGTAGATGTAGTCGCCGACGAAGAGCACGAAGTCGGGGTCCTGGGACAGCATGTCGGCGTACGGCGTGAAGTAGCCGTTCTGCCAGTTCTGGCAGGAGGCGAGCGCGACGCGCAGCCGGCCGCCGGAGCTGTCCGGGTGCGGCGCGGTGCGGGTGCGGCCGGTGGCGGAGAGCTGACCACTGGTGCGGAAGCGGTACCAGTAGTCACGGCCGGGGCGCAGTCCCCGTACATCCACGTGAACGCTGTGCCCGTACTCGGGCCGCGCGGGCGCGACTCCGCGGCGCACGCTCTTTCTGAAACGGGCGTCCTCCGCGATCTCCCACTCCACGGGGACCACCTGGTCGGGCATACCGCCGCCGTTCAGCGGGTCCGGGGCGAGGCGCGTCCACAGCACGATGCCGTCGGGCAGCGGGTCGCCGGAGGAGATACCGAGGCTGAACACACCGTCGGGCAGCGGGGTTTCGGCTGCCCGGGCGGAGGTCGGCAGCCACAACTGGGCGGAGGCGGCGGCTCCGAGCACCGCCGCGCCGGCCGCGAGAAAACGTCGTCGATCGGGTGATACGGCTCCGGTCATCGTGAACTCCCTTGCGACGTTGGCCTCTTGGGTCACTTGGAAGCTCACAGTGCGCGGAGTCCCGCCTGTTGAACAGTAAGTATCGCGTCCATGACAAATGAGCACACAGCAAGAGACCCGTTGCTCCGAGAGCAACGGGCCTCAGCCAGTTTGGGTTACGCCTGACAGTCCGTCAGAGTGCCACGCCGATGGTTCAGAAGGGTTTGAACTCCTCGGTTCAGAAGGGCTTGAACTCCTCGAACTCCTGCGCCGCCTCGTCCCGCTCGGCCTGCCGGTCCCGACGCCGCTGTGTCGCGGGCCGCGGCTCGTCGAGCCGGTGGTCCTCACCACGCCGGCCCAGCATCTCCGCGCCGGCCATGACGGTCGGCTCCCAGTCGAAGACGACCGCGTTGTCCTCGGGGCCGATCGCGACGCCGTCACCGGAGCGGGCGCCCGCCTTCATCAACTCCGCTTCCACACCGAGGCGGTTGAGCCGGTCGGCGAGATAGCCGACGGCCTCGTCGTTGTTGAAGTCGGTCTGACGCACCCAGCGTTCGGGCTTCTCGCCACGCACGCGGAAGAGACCGTCCTCCTCCAGTACGACGGTGAAGCCGCTGTCGTCGACCGCCTTCGGGCGGATGACGATCCGGGTCGCCTCCTCCTTCGGCTTCGCGGCGCGCGACGCGGCGACGAACTCCGCGATGGCGAAGGAGAGTTCACGCAGTCCCGTGTGGGCGACGGCCGACACCTCGAAGACACGGTAGCCGCGCGCCTCCAGGTCGGGCCGCACCATCTCGGCGAGGTCCTTGCCGTCCGGTACGTCGATCTTGTTCAGGACGACCATGCGCGGCCGGTTGCCGAGCCCGCCGTACTGCTTCAGCTCCTCCTCGATCATGTCGAGGTCGGAGATCGGGTCGCGCTCGGACTCCAGCGTCGCGGTGTCCAGGACGTGCACGAGGACGCTGCACCGCTCGACGTGGCGCAGGAACTCCAGGCCGAGGCCCTTGCCCTGGCTGGCGCCGGGGATGAGTCCGGGGACGTCGGCGATCGTGTAGACCGTCTCGCCGGCCGTGACGACGCCCAGGTTCGGGACCAGGGTCGTGAAGGGGTAGTCGGCGATCTTCGGCTTGGCCGCGCTCAGCACGGAGATCAGCGAGGACTTGCCGGCGCTCGGGTAGCCCACGAGTGCGACGTCGGCGACCGTCTTCAGCTCCAGGACGATGTCCTGGAGGTCGCCGGGGACGCCGAGCAGCGCGAAACCGGGGGCCTTGCGGCGGGCGCTCGCGAGAGCCGCGTTGCCGAGGCCGCCCCGGCCGCCCTGTGCGGCGATGTACGAGGTGCCGTGGCCGACCAGGTCGGCGAGCACGTTGCCCGCGCCGTCGAGCACGACCGTGCCGTCCGGCACCGGCAGGACCAGGTCCGTGCCGTCCTTGCCGGAGCGGTTGCCGCCCTCGCCGGGCTTGCCGTTGGTGGCCTTGCGGTGCGGGGAGTGGTGGTAGTCCAGCAGTGTGGTCACGGACTGGTCGACGATGAGGATGACGTCACCGCCCCTCCCGCCGTTGCCGCCGTCCGGGCCGCCGAGCGGCTTGAACTTCTCACGGTGGACGGAGGCACAGCCGTGGCCTCCGTTACCCGCGGCGACATGCAGCTCGACGCGGTCCACGAAGGTGGTCATGGGATGTGCCTCCAGTTACTTACGGGGTGTCTTTGTACTAACACGCGAAAGGCGGACCCGCTTCCCACCAGGGGAAGTGAGGTCCGCCTCGCGAAAGCTTCCGATCAGGCGACCGGAACGATGTTCACGACCTTGCGGCCACGGTGGGTACCGAACTCCACCGCACCGGCGTTCAGCGCGAACAGCGTGTCGTCGCCGCCACGGCCGACGCCCGAACCGGGGTGGAAGTGGGTGCCGCGCTGGCGGACCAGGATCTCACCCGCGTTGACGACCTGACCGCCGAAGCGCTTCACGCCGAGCCGCTGGGCATTGGAGTCGCGACCGTTCCGGGTGGACGATGCGCCCTTCTTGTGTGCCATCTCTCCTCAGTCCCTTACTTCGCAGCCGCGGGGATCTCAGTGACCTTGATCGCCGTGTACTGCTGGCGGTGGCCCTGACGACGGCGGTAACCGGTCTTGTTCTTGTAGCGAAGGATGTCGATCTTGACGCCCTTGTGGTGGTCCACGACCTCGGCCTGGACCTTGATGCCGGCCAGCACCCACGGGTCGCTGGTCACAGCGTCGCCGTCGACAACGAGCAGGGTCGAGAGCTCGACCGTGTCGCCAACCTTGGCAGTGGAAATCTTGTCAACCTCAACGATGTCGCCGACAGCAACCTTGTGCTGGCGACCACCGCTGCGCACGATGGCGTACACGCGGATCTCACTCTCTCGCTCGGGAACGGCACCCCCGCAGTCCAGCCGCCCTGCAGAGCAGACGGCCTCTCCCGGTGGAGCACACCCGGGAGGAAGAGGTTTACGGGGATGTGGCGTGTCACCAGTGGACACGCCGACAGTCAAGGTTACGGGGCCGCAGCCGAACGGGTCAAACCGGGCCCGTGGGGAGTGCGACCGGTCACATGGACCGGCCGCACCCGCCGGGGGTTCAGTCCTCGTCGGTGGAGGCGGTGACGGAGGACGGGCTCGTCTGCTCCGCCGCCGCGGTCTTCTTCGACGTGGTCTTGGCGGCCTTCTTGGCCGTCGTCTTCTTCGCGGCCGTCTTCTTGGCCGCGGTCTTGGTGGCCGCCGCCTTCTTGGCGACCGCCTTCTTCGCCGGGGCCTTCTTGGCGGCCTTGCGGGCGGCCGTCTTCTTGGCCGGAGCCTCGACGTCGGCCTCGGCTTCCGCGGCGGCCGGGGCTGCCTCCACCACCGTCGACGGTACGACCACGACGGCCGCCTCCTCGGACGCGGTGGGCGCGGTCGCCTTGCGCACGGCACGACGCCGCGGGCGGGCCGGAGCCGCGCTCTCGGCGGGCGCCTCGGGCTGCTCGGCCCGGGCGGGTGCCTCGACGACGACCGGTGCGGCGGCCTCGGTGACCGTCACGACGGCGGCCTCCTCGGACCCCGCCGGAGACCCGGCGGGCGCGGTGGCCTTGCGGGTCGCACGACGGCGCGTACGCCCCTTGGGCGCGGCGTCGTCGACGACCTCGGCGACAGGGGCTTCGGCAGCGACCGGAGTCTCGACGACCGGGTCCTCCACGGCGACGGGCTCGGCCTGCGCGACGGCGACCGGCTCGGCCTCCGCACGCGCTTCGTGGACCTCACGCGGCTGCCGCGACTCACGCGACTCCGCCCTCGGCGCACCGGCCGGAGCCGACGCCCGCCGGCTCGTCCGGCGCCGCGAACGCCCACCACGGGTGGCCGCGGCCTCCGCCTCGGCGGCGCTGCTGTACAGGTCCTCGTCGGGACGGAACTCGGATTCGGCGAACGGCACCGGCATGGCGACCTCGGCGGCCACCTCCGCCTCGGTCTCGACCTCGTCGGAGTCGTGATCGTGCTCGTGCGTCTCGTGGCCGTCGTGCGTGTCGTGGGCGTCCTGCCCGTCGCCACCACGCCCGCGCCGTTTGCGCTTGCCGCCGCCACCGACCGAGGTCGGCTGCTCCATGTGCACGATGACACCGCGGCCGTTGCAGTGGACGCAGGTCTCGGAGAAGGACTCGAGGAGGCCCTGTCCGACGCGCTTGCGGGTCATCTGCACCAGGCCCAGCGAGGTGACCTCGGCCACCTGGTGCTTCGTACGGTCGCGGCCCAGGCACTCCAGCAGACGCCGCAGCACCAGGTCCCGGTTGGACTCCAGGACCATGTCGATGAAGTCGATGACGACGATGCCGCCCAGGTCGCGCAGCCGCAGCTGACGCACGATCTCCTCGGCCGCCTCCAGGTTGTTCCTGGTCACGGTCTCTTCGAGGTTGCCGCCCTGACCGGTGAACTTGCCGGTGTTGACGTCGATCACGATCATCGCTTCGGTCTTGTCGATGACCAGCGAACCACCGCTCGGCAGCCAGACCTTGCGGTCCAGGGCCTTCATCAGCTGCTCGTCGATGCGGTACGTCGCGAAGACGTCGACCTCGGACGTCCACTTGGACAGCCGGTCGGCGAGGTCGGGGGCGACGTGCGAGACGTAGCCGTGGATGGTGTCCCACGCCTCGTCACCGCTGACGATGACCTTGGTGAAGTCCTCGTTGAAGATGTCGCGCACGACGCGGACGGTCATGTCCGGCTCGCCGTACAGCAGCGACGGGGCGTTCGAACCGCCGCCGCTCTTCGACTTCTTCTGGATGTCCTCCCACTGCCCCTGCAGCCGCTCGACGTCACGGCGCAGCTCGTCCTCGCTCGCGCCCTCGGCGGCGGTGCGCACGATGACGCCCGCGTCCTCGGGGACGATCTTCTTGAGGATGGTCTTCAGCCGGGCCCGCTCGGTGTCGGGCAGCTTGCGGCTGATGCCGGTCATCGAGCCCTCCGGGACGTACACGAGGTAGCGCCCGGGGAGGGAGACCTGGCTGGTCAGACGGGCGCCCTTGTGCCCGATCGGGTCCTTGGTGACCTGCACGAGGACCGACTGGCCCGACTTCAGGGCGGACTCGATGCGGCGCGGCCCGTTGGCCATGCCGAGCGCCTCGAAGTTGACCTCACCGGCGTACAGGACGGCGTTGCGCCCCTTGCCGATGTCGATGAACGCGGCCTCCATGGAGGGCAGCACGTTCTGGACCTTGCCCAGGTAGACGTTGCCGACGTACGAGGTCGACTGCTCCTTGTTGACGTAGTGCTCGACGAGCACGCCGTCCTCCAGGACGCCGATCTGCGTGCGCTCACCGGTCTGCCGGACGACCATCACGCGCTCGACGGCCTCGCGGCGGGCCAGGAACTCGGCCTCGGTGATGATCGGGACGCGCCGGCGCCCCTGCTCGCGGCCTTCGCGGCGGCGCTGCTTCTTGGCTTCGAGACGCGTCGAGCCCTTGATGGACTGCACCTCGTCGCTGGGGTGGTCGTCCTTCTTGGCGCGCGGCTCGCGGACCTTGACGACGGTGCGCTCGGGGTCGTCCGACGACGAGACCGACTCGGTCTCGCCGCCCGAGTCACCGGCGCGACGACGCCGACGGCGCCGGCGACGGCTGCTGCTCGATCCGGAACCGCCCTGGTCCTCGTCCGCCTCCTCGGCGTCCTCCTCGACCTGCTCGGCGGTGTCCTCGGCGTCTTCGGCGGCCTGCTCGGCGGCGTACTCCTCGCCGTCCTCGGCCTCGTCCTCACCGGTGGCGGACTCGCCACGGCGACGACGCCGGCCGCCACGGCGACGGCGGCGGCGCGAACCGGTCTCCTCGGTCTCGTCACCGTCGGCGGAGTCCTCGGCGGCCTCGTCGGCCTCCTCCGGCTCCTCCTCGGCAACGGCGGTCTCGACGGGGGCCGGAGCCACGGGCTCGGCCTCGAAGGCGGCACCCCGGCGGCGACGCCGACGACGTCCGCCGGTCTCTTCCTCGACAACTTCGACGGCCACGGGCTCGGCGACGACGACCTCTTCCTCGTCGTCCTCCACCGCCTCGGCGGCAGCGGCGGCGGCCCGCTCCGGCGTCTGGAACATCGGCTCGGTGAAGACGGGCGCCCGGAACACGGCCACGGCGGGCCGCGCGGGCCGGCGCGGCCCCTCGTCCCCTTCAGCGGTGTTGCCGTTCTTGGGCGCGGGCGCGGAGAACCCGCCGGCCGCGGTCCGCGCGACCCGGCGCCGACGACGCGGCCCGGAGTCCTCGGCGGGAGCGTCGGCGGTGGTGTTCTGCTCCGCGGCGTCCGCGGTGGTCTCGTCGTTCACAGGGGCCTCCTCGCCCACGGGCGTCCCGGCAGGCGCGGACACACGGCGCGTGGCGCGACGACGGCTCCTGCGCGGCGCGGCATCCTCATCGGAGGCAGCGGGCGCAGCACCTTCGGTCACTTCGGTCACTTCGGTCACGGCAGCAGCAGGCGCCGCGGTCGCTTCAGTCGCTTCGGTGTTCTCGACAGCCTCGGCCGCCTGCGGCGCACCGGCGGGCGCGGAGGCGCGCCGGGTCGCACGACGGCGCGTACGCCCGGCGGGCGCGGCCTCTTCCACCGGAGCTTCGACAGCTACGGGTTCCTCGACAACGGCCGACGCGGCAGGCTCCTCCGCCTGCTCAGCCGCGGTCTCAGGGGCAGCGGCCTCGGGCGCGGTCACCTTGCGGGTGGCCCGCCGGCGGGTGCGGCGCGGAGCGGCGTCCTCGCCGGACACGGCCTCTTCCGCCACGTTGTCCTCAACGACCTCAGGCGCGGCAGCGGCAACTGCCGGCACCACGATCTCGGCCGCCTCGGGCACCGCACTCGCCTCGGGCGCACCGGCGGGCGCAGACACCCTCCGGGTCGCACGACGGCGCGTACGCCCGGCAGGCGCGGCCTCTTCCACAGCCTCTACGGCTGCTGCGACGACGGGCGCCTCGGGGGCCACCTCGGTCACCTCGGCCTCAATGGGCTCGGTGACCGCGCCGACCTCTGTGGTCTCGACGCTCTCGTCCTGCTTCTCGTCGCTCTCCTCGGCCGGTATGGCCGGAGCGTTGCTTTCGACCGCGCCCTCGGGGGCGGTCGGCGGTCCCGCCGGGCGAGACGCGGCGCGGCGCCTGCGGCGCGGCGGCAGCGTGTCGCTGGGGGTGTTCGGTTCGGAGCCCGTTGAGGACTCTGCGGGTTCGGTCGGTTCGAGCATGCGGGCGTTTCTCCCGTCAGGCTCCCGGGCGCCGCGCCTGGTCCGGCTTGGATGCCGGTGACGTCCGCGGCTCGCGCGTTGCGCGGTGCCGCCGTCCGGGGCGCGGGCGCCGCACGGGAGCTCTCTGTGTCCTGTCTCGCCGGTTCCGTACGCCCAGTTGCGGACGGCCTGGCGAAAGTCTTGTGGTCGGTGCGCTGCCCGACCCAGGTGGCTCCCGAGTCCGAGGGCGGCGCTACGACGTCCGTCCCTACGCGGAACCTTCCCTACGCCGGCGCCTTCGCGGCGGCAGCTTCGGCGACCGTGGGATTCCCGGTCACTGCTGCCTCGCGGTCGGGCGCGAGCGGGTCGGTCACCGTGCCGGTCTCTTCATCGAACAGCCCCTGCGCCAGCCTGGTCACCGCTACGGCGACCGGCGGCGCCAGGTCGGCCACGGCGCGAAGACCGGACAGGACGTCGTCGGGTCGAACGGCAGGCGTCACGTGCCGAACAACCAGCCGCAGTATCGCACAGGCCTGGTCGGTAGGCCTATCAGCCTGTGGGCTGAGCGTCCCGGGAACGGCTTCAAGGCTCGCCACCGCGGAGCGGGCGTCGAAGGTGCGCAGGCCGTTCTTGGCCATACGCTGGACCTCGACACTCTCGGCCGCGTTGAACGCGGCCACCGCGCGCTCCGCGTCCTCGGGAGCCACCCCGTCGAGCCGCAGCTCCCACACGGAAGCCGTGAGCCGGTCGGCGAGCCCGGAGGTCCGGGCCTCGACCGCGTCGACGATGTCGAGTCCGACGGGCATCGACTCGTCGAGCAGCTCGCGCAGCTTGTCGGGGTCGCGCTCGGCGGTGAGCGCGATCTCCAGGTATTCCGCCTCACTGCCCGTGCCGGTGGGTGCGGCATTGGCGTACGACACCTTCGGGTGCGGTGTGAACCCGGCCGAGTACGCCATCGGCACCTCGGCGCGGCGCAGCGCACGCTCGAAGGCGCGCTGGAAGTCACGGTGGCTGGTGAACCGGAGGCGGCCGCGCTTGGTGTAGCGCAGTCGGATGCGCTGCACCGCGGGTGCGGGCGGCGGGCCTTCGGGCTGTCGCTTGCCCAGTGTCCTAGTCCTTCGTGAGAACGGTCGTACTTCTACCAAGAGTACGTGTCTCGTCGCCCATCGGTTCCCGGCGCTCCACCGGCTGCGGCTGCCGCGGCTCGCCGAAGACTGTCCGCCGGAAGTCGGCACGGGCCTGCCGGGCGGACTCGCGCGCGGCCGTCAGCACCTGCCGGGTGACCCGGCCCACACTGCGCGCGGCCTCGGCGGCGGGCCGCAGCACCAGGTCCCGTACAACGTGTCCGACGGGGGTGAGGACGGTCCGGTACACCCAGCTCACCGGCGCCACGAAGATCCACCGGAAGAGGGTCGCCAGCGCCCGTCCCACGGCGAGCGAGAGGTGCCCGGCGATCCGCCAGGCGTGCCCGAGGGCGTCCCACACCTCCCGTCCCACGACGGCGAGGACCCGCCCGACCGGTGTCAGGACCCAGCGCCAGAGCGCGATCGCGGGCAGTACGAGGAGGATCCGGGCCATCCAGTACAGGACGACACCGACACCGGTACCGACAGCCTTCGCGAGCCACAGCAGCCCTCGCCCGCACCAGGCGATCGCGCGCCCGACCGGCGCGATCACCCAGGCGTACAGCCACCCGGACGGCACGACGAGCAGATACCGCCCGAGCCACTCGACGGCTGAGGTCACCCTGTCGACGACCCACACGCACGCGTGCCCGACGGGAGTGAGCACGCGCGCGTACACCCACGCCAGCCCACTCCCGATCCCGCGCGCCGTCCAGGCGAGGGCGTGCCCGAGCGGGGTCAGCGCATACTGGTAGAGCCACCCGAGGGGCACGAGGACGAGTACGCTCACGAGCCATCCGACCGCCTTGGCGCCGGGCACGACGACATACCGCCACAGCGCCACCACCGGCCACACGAACAACGCCCGCCCCACCGGTCGCAGCACGGTCCGCCACAGGAACCGCCCACCGACCGCCAGCGCGTCCCACACCACCCGCACCGGCACGACCAGCACGAGCACGACGATCCGCACGGGAACACGGATCGCGACGGCCAGACATCCCTCGGGCGACTGCGGCGCGGGCTGCGCGGAAGGTTTCTCGAACTTCACAGGGGCGTCCATATCAGTCAGGACGCCTCAACACCCCGTACGGATGCGGTACGGCGGCCTCCTCATGGGTCACGGGTACGAGTCCGCGCGGGAGACGTGGGTGTGCAGCAGCCGGGGCGAGGAGGCGAAGCCGCGTCGGGCGTACGCCGGGATCGCCCGGGGCGAGGAGTGGACGGTGACGCGTTCGAGGCCGAGTTCCCGGGCGCGGCTCAACACCGCCTCCATCAGCCGCCCGCCGACCCCGCTGTCCCGTTCACCGGGGACCACGTACACGCACTGCAGATCGCCGGAGGCCCGGTGCAGGGCACGCGGACTCGGTACCCGTTGGACAACGGCCAGCCAGGCCATCCCGATGACCGCGCCGTCCCGCACGACGACCATGCAGCGGTGCGAACCGGTCTGCTCCGCCGCCCAGTCGACGAAGTGCCGTACGAACTCCTCGCGGGTGGTGACGGGTTGGTCTCCGCCCTCCAGAATCCACTGCCACCGCAGCTCTGCGACGGCGCCCAGTTCGGCGGGTTCGGCGGGGCGGATCACGAAGTCGTTCACCCGTGCATTCTGCGGCGGTTCAGCGGTCGTCGGCAGGGGGCGTCAACAGCGCGTCGACGATCTCCCGCAGGGGCGCGGCCAGTTGACCGGCGGTCGCGTCACGCAGGGGCCGCAGGCCTACGGCGGACCGTACGACAGCGACGCCGACGCCCAGCGCGACCAGGAGCTGTGCCCGCAGCAGCCGTTCGTCGTCGTCCTCCCCCGCCGGTCCCCCGCCGGATGCTTCGAGGATCTGGCGGCCGAACTCGTCCAGGGCCTTGCGGCGCAGCGCGTCCACGCGTTCGTCGCCGGAGCCGCGCAGCAGCATCAGCACGGGGTGTTCGCCGAACTCCGGCCAGGCACCGGCGGACAGTTGGTGGCTGAGCGCCTCGGCGAGACCTTCCCGGTCCTGCGGGAAATGATCGCCCCGGCCCAGAAACCGGGGAGTCGACGCCAGGGCCGCCTTGAACAGCCCTTCCTTCGAGTCGAAGTACCGCTTGATGAGCGCCAGGTTGACCCCGACGTCGGCGGCCACGTCCCGCAGTGTCGTGCGGTCGTACCCGAGCCGGGTGAACCGGCTGCTCGCGGCTTCCAGGAGCGCCTGCCGGGTCGCCGCCGCGTCCCGCCGCCGGGGTCCGTCGGCCTCACTCGTCTCCACCGCAGCCTCCTCGGACAGGTCAAGTAATCACTCGTTGACATGACTACAGGGCATGGTTACGTTAAGCAAGTAATCACGTGATGACTTAGCCCGCCCCGCTCACGTGTGCCCCTCACGTCCCGCCCTCCCGTCCGAAAGGGCAACGGTGTCCAAGCAAGCCCTCCTCGTCATGGACGTCCAGCGCGTCATCGTCGACCGCTACCCCGACCCGGCCCATCTGCCGCGCCTGCGCAAGGCGATCGACACGGCCCGCGCGGACGGCGTCCCCGTGATCTACGTGACCGTCGGCTTCCGCCCCGGCGCCCCGGAGGTCAGCGCCCGCAACAAGATGTTCGGCAGGCTCGCGGGCGTCCAGGTGCCGGCCGCCGCCGCCCAGGCCAACGAGATCCACCCGGACGTGGCCCCCGAACCCGGCGACATCCTCGTCACCAAGCGCCGCGTCAGCGCGTTCGCCGGAAGCGACCTCGAGATGGTGCTGCGGGCGAACGACATCGACCACCTGGTCCTGACGGGCATCGCCACCAGCGGAGTCGTCCTGTCGACGCTCCGCCAGGCGTCCGATCTGGACTTCACTCTCACCGTCCTGTCCGACGGCTGCCTCGACAACGACCCGGAGGTGCACCGGGTCCTCACGGAGAAGGTGTTCCCGATGCAGGCGGACGTCACGACGGTGGCGGAGTGGGTCGCGGCGCACTGAACTCCCTATATTGATCCCCGTACTTGATGCCGGTGTTCAATGCGCCGGAGTCGACGTCGGTGCGATCCGGGGGGATTGAGCGCTCGTGCGACCGGACAGAACACTCGGGGTGGCTGTGGCCGCTGCGCTCTGCGCCGTAGCCGTACTCCTTCTCGGCGCCTGCGGGACGCAGGTGGCCGGTGACGCGAACGGAGCGACGCCGACCGGGCCGATCCCGTGGACCACGATGGAGCCCTCCGGGGTCACCGCGGCCCAACTCGCCGGAGATCAGCGCACGTTGACCCTGACCGCACGGGTACCCGACGGCAAGCACCCGTGCGTGCGTGCGCTCAAGGCCGCACTCACCGCCGCCGAACGGAACATCCTGTGGGTGCAGATCACCTACTCCTCCCCGTCGGCGGACAAGCGCTCCGGCTGCACCGGGGAACGTACGGCCTCGACGCGACTCCTGCTGCCCAAGCCTCTGGGCAGCCAGAAACTGATCGTGGACCAGGACACCCAATTCACCGCCGACGGCCCCGAGTTGCCCGCACTGCGCCTGTGCGGGGAACTCGGCTGTCACCCCCCGGCCACCGGCTGCACCGTCCCCTCCTACGAGCAGGCGATGATCGCGGCCGACGCCCCCGAGCACAGCTACCGCGACGCGGAACACTGCGACGGCAAGTGGCTGGTCATCGACTTCTCCTGGCGTACGGGCCCGGTCTGCGGCGACACGACCGCGACCCCGTCCGGCTGCTCGTCCCGGCTGGGCGACCGCTGGTTCTTCCGCGCCGAGCCCGCAGGCTGGAAGACGATCACAGCGAGCTCGACCGGAGGCTGCAAGGTGGTACAACACGTGGAACCCGCGTTCCCCACGGCCCTGTGCGCGACACTGGCCCCGCTCTCCGCCTCCCTGCACCCGAGCTACCCGCCGCAGTCGGCTTCCGCGACCCCGCACACACCCACTCCGTAATCTCGTCAACACACGCCAAGAACGGGGGAGTTCACACGATGGCGAAACCGGTACGCGCGGCGCTGGGCGACGGCCTCTGGCTCAGCTGCCAGGTCTGCCAAGGGGATCTGTTCCGTGAGCGGGGCGTTCTGCTCAACAGCACCGGCATGGAGTTCATGAAGCTGGGCTGGGCCGACGAGAACGCCACCGGCCTGATCTGCTGGCGGTGCGGCTACGTCCACCTGTTCGTGAACAGGGACATCAAGCTCTACCGGGCGGACAAGTGACGGGCGCCTACTTCTTCCTCCCCCTGGCCGCCTTGCCCGCCCGGGAGACCTTCGGCCTGCGCAGGGGCACCGCGGTGAGGTGCGGGGCGGAGAACTCCCGGTTGGCCAGGGTCTGTTGGCGTACGGAGGCGGGCAGGTCCGGCAGGGCCAGCAGTCTGTCGCACGCCTCGACGGAGGCCGCGAACTCGCCCACCCAGTAGGCGGTGATCGAGAACTCGAAGAGGAGCCCCCACCGGTACACCCAGGGTCTGGTGAACAGCAGGTCGTCGGGTTCCGGTCTGCCGACCGCGTCACCGAGCAGGGCGAACGCCGTGCGGTAGCGGCCGGCGAGGCGCAGGCGGGACGCCAACTCGTAGCAGGCCTCCAGCCGTTGAGGGCGTCCGTCCCACGCCCGGGAGAACGCGTCCAACGCGCCCGGCCAGTCGTCGGTCCGCTCCGCGCGCAGGACTCCGGCCTCCAGGAGCGAGCAGTAGACCTCCTCGCCCCAGCCGCCCATCCGGGCGCGACGCTCGTAGAGAGCGATCGCCTCCTCCGCGTGCCCGAGGTCACGTTCGGTGTTGGCCAGATAGAAGACGGTGCGCGGGTTGTCGGGGTCGCGCTCCAGCTCGCGCCGGAGCAGACGCGCGTCCCGCTCGAACTTGTCGCCGCGGCACCCGCCGTCGGCCTGGTCCTCGATGGCGAGGGCGCCCAGGTTCTCCTGGGTGTCGGGTTCGTCGGTGCACGGGTACTCGTGCGTGACACCCTCGTAGCGCCACAGCCAGTCGCCCCGCATCAGGTGCTTGAACCGGTGCTGGGTGCCGGGGCCGTCGTAGCGCAGCATGTAGGAACCCGCCGTCAGCCGCGGCAGCGGGGCGTCCTGCCGCAGGACGTGGTCGGCGTCGAGTGTGAGCAGGTAGTCGGCTCTGCCGCGGGCGAGCTGGATGTTCCGGGTGCGGTTGTGCCCGAAGTCGACCCAGGGTTCCTCGTGCAGTTCGCCCGGAACACCGTCCAGCACCTTGCGGATCAGCTCCTGCGTGCCGTCCGTGGAACCGGTGTCGGAGATCACCCAGTAGTCGATGAGAGGGCGGACGGCCTCCAGGCAGCGCTCGATCACGAGCGACTCGTTCTTGACGATCATGCACAGGCAGAGAGTCTGCTGCTTCACGGCCTCACCCGTCCCGGACCCCGGCGTCCCGTCGGAAACACGCGCGCCACAGTGACACGCACCCACTCCCCGACCACCCATCCACGCGGAGGACCGCACCCGAGAGCCCCCGAACAGCGGCGGCTTAGCCCGGACGGGTGATCACAGGTAAAGAATGCCCCACCAGAACACATCGACTAGTCCGATACGATGACAAATGGGCGCGTTCCACACCGCCACGCCGGTCACCCCAGCTCCCTCACACCACACTCGCACTCGGATTCGGGACACCACCCGAACAAGTCGAGCAAGGAGCGTGGGAATGAGGACGGGTGCTGAATTTCGCACATCGCCATTCGGGCCGCTGGCCCGGGACGGATTCAGGAAGGCGGGCACGGTTGTCTCGCTCGCGCTGGTCCTGGCAGCCGGCGTAGCCAGTCCGGCCGCCGCCGCGGCGCGGAACGTGACCGATCGGACCACTGCGACAGCCGGCCACGGCGGCGACAGGTGCAAGCCGGGCCACCATCACAAGTCCCGGGTGAGCGAAGCCGGCGGCAAGGGCGACTGCAAGGGACCGACGGGCCCCACCGGCCCGAAGGGCGACAAGGGCGCCACCGGACCGACGGGACCGACCGGCCCCCAGGGAGCGACCGGACCACAGGGTCTGCCCGGCACCCCGGGAGCCACCGGAGCCACAGGTGCGGCAGCACCGTGCTCGGACATCGACGCCTACCACCCCCAGGGCAACGTCGAGTACCGCAGCGTACTGACCAACGGGCGCTACTACGCAGGCATTCGCGACCTCACCGGCAGCGAGGCCAACCCCATGCTGTGGACCGACCTCACCAACCACACCGGATACCCCGCGGGCGGCGCCGCGGGTCAACCGTGCGGCACCGCAGTGAGCGAGCACCCGACGTCCACGGGCGTACAGTTCGACGTCCTCACCACCACAGGACGGGTCTACGAGATCACCTGCGCGTTCGACGCCAACGGGCCCGACCCGGCGATCCTGAACTGCGGCACGAACACCGGCAACGTCTGGGCGGAGATGAACCGGCGACCGGCCACCGACGCCGTGAACGGCGGGACGATCGTCCCCTGACCTACGAACGGGGGTCCGCCGGACCGGCTTCCGCTCCATCGGACCCCCTTCGCTCACCGGCCCAGCGCGAACCTCGGTGCGCGTCCCCGCCCCCCGGCCCCGCGGGCTGCTTCACCGTCAACGGCAGCAGCTTCTTCCTCGTGGGACCGATCCGGACGGACATGTCCATCTGCCAACACAAACCAACGGAGCCATATCAACCGCACATGTGCGGTTGATATGGACCGAATGGCCCCCGAAACTGCCGCAGTCGGCCCACTGCACAGGCCGACCGTCACCTCCTGCGACCCGCGGGATCGGCGCACGCTGGCAGCATGACCGGTAATCAGATACCCCCAGGCAACGGGTCATGGCACCCGAAAGGCTTCATGATCCTCACTCCGTCGCACATCGAAGTCACGGTCGGAGAAGAGTTCACTTCGTCAGTGACCGTGTGGCCCGCAGGGCCACAGCACATCGTGAACGCCTCCGCACCCGCCGGATCGGACCTGCAGGTCGAGGTGAAAGGCCACAAGGTGACGGTCACCGGGCGTCTTGGGCGCGCGGGCGAGAAACACGCCGTCCAGGTGACCGTGCGGACCGGGCCGGACATCGCCCGCGACACCCTGACCATCGAGGGCACCGACGTTCACCGGTCGGCGGCGGGGTCCGCCCACTCCGCTACTTGTTGACCACGGACAGAGGAAGCAGCTTCTTCCCCGTGGGGCCGATCTGGATGGACGTGTCCATCTGCGGACACACCCCGCAGTCGAAGCACGGCGTCCACCGGCAGTCCTCGACCTCTGTCTCGTCGAGGGCGTCCTGCCAGTCCTCCCAGAGCCAGTCCTTGTCGAGGCCAGAGTCCAGGTGGTCCCAGGGGAGGACCTCCTCGTAGGTCTTCTCGCGGGTGGTGTACCAGTCGACGTCGACACCGAACGCGGGCAGTGTCTTCTCCGCGCAGCGCATCCAGCGCTCGTAGGAGAAGTGCTCGCGCCAGCCGTCGAAGCGGCCGCCGTCCTCGTAGACCGCGCGGATCACCGCGCCCACTCGCCGGTCGCCCCTCGACAGCAGGCCCTCGACGATGCCCGGCTTGCCGTCGTGATAGCGGAAGCCGATCGAGCGGCCGTACTTCTTGTCGCCGCGGATCTTGTCCCGGAGCTTCGCGAGGCGGGCGTCCGTCTCCTCCGCCGAGAGCTGCGGGGCCCACTGGAACGGGGTGTGGGGCTTGGGGACGAAGCCGCCGATCGAGACCGTGCAGCGGATGTCGTTCTGGCCGGAGACCTTGCGGCCCTCGGCGATCACCTTCATCGCCATGTCGGCGATCTGGAGGACGTCCTCGTCGGTCTCGGTCGGCAGGCCGCACATGAAGTACAGCTTCACCTGGCGCCAGCCGTTGCCGTACGCCGTCGAGACGGTGCGGATGAGGTCGTCCTCCGACACCATCTTGTTGATGACCTTGCGCAGGCGCTCCGAGCCGCCCTCGGGGGCGAAGGTGAGGCCGGAGCGGCGGCCGTTGCGCGTCAGCTCGTTCGCCAGGTCGACGTTGAAGGCGTCCACGCGGGTCGACGGGAGGGACAGGCCGATCTTGTCCTCCGTGTACCGGTCCGCCAGGCCCTTCGCGATGTCGCCGATCTCCGAGTGGTCGGCCGAGGAGAGCGACAGCAGGCCGACCTCCTCGAAGCCCGTTGCCTTCAGGCCCTTCTCGACCATCTCGCCGATGCCCGTGATCGACCGCTCCCGCACCGGGCGGGTGATCATGCCCGCCTGGCAGAAGCGGCAGCCGCGCGTGCAGCCGCGGAAGATCTCCACCGACATGCGCTCATGGACCGTCTCGGCGAGCGGGACCAGCGGCTGCTTGGGGTACGGCCATTCGTCGAGGTCCATGACCGTGTGCTTCGACACGCGCCATGGGACACCCGACTTGTTGGGGACCACGCGCGCGATACGGGCGTCCGGCAGGTACTCGACGTCGTAGAACGCCGGGATGTAGACCGAACCCGTCTTGGCCAGCCGGAAGAGGACCTCCTCGCGCCCGCCCGGGCGGCCCTCCGTCTTCCAGTTGCGGATGATCTTCGTCATGTCGAGGACGGCCTGCTCGCCGTCGCCGATGATCACCGCGTCGATGAAGTCCGCGATCGGCTCGGGGTTGAAGGCCGCGTGGCCGCCCGCCAGCACGATCGGGTCGTCCAGCGTGCGGTCCTTCGACTCCAGCGGGATGCCCGCCAGGTCCAGGGCCGTCAGCATGTTCGTGTAGCCGAGTTCGGTGGAGAAGCTGAGCCCGAACACGTCGAAGGCGCCGACCGGGCGGTGGCTGTCGACCGTGAACTGCGGGACGCTGTGCTCCCGCATCAGCGCCTCCAGGTCGGGCCACACGCTGTACGTGCGCTCGGCGAGGACGCCCTCCTGCTCGTTCAGGACCTCGTAGAGGATCATGACGCCCTGGTTGGGCAGGCCGACCTCGTAGGCGTCCGGGTACATCAGCGCCCAGCGGACGTCGCACGACTCCCACGGCTTGACCGTGGAGTTGAGCTCGCCTCCGACGTACTGGATCGGCTTCTGCACATGCGGGAGCAGGGCTTCGAGCTGCGGAAACACGGACTCTGCGGCCGCAGCGACTTCGGCAGGCATCTCGCGAACCTTCGTGAGCGGTACTGAACGGACGGGTGACCATCCAGACTAACGCGATCCCGGAGGTCCCCCGTACGGCTCAGAGGGGCGCCCCGGTCCCGATCTCCTCCCACACCCCCGGCAGCGCCGCTTCCACGGCCGCCGCCCGCTGCTCCTCCCGCCCGTACAGCACGCCGTAAGTGAACGAGCTCTCCCCCGCCGCGTGCGCCACCGCGGACAGCTCGCGCAGGGTCAGCCGGACCATGACGCTGTCCTGGTGCTCGCCGAGCAGGCTGGTCAGGGACTTCATGGACTTGGCCAGCTCACGGGCCGGAGCGCCGAGCGCGGGGCTCGCCGCCTCCGCCGCGTACCGGGTGCGCTTGGCCTTCTTGCGGGCCTCGTGCAGCGCGAGGTCGCGGTCCGCGCCGGGCGGGGCCTCGATCGCCTCCTCGACGAGCGCCGAGACCTTCCCGAAGTTCTTGCGTACGGCCTTGCCGATCACCTTCTCCGGCCTGCCGGCGGCGTCCGGCAGCAGGGGCGGCTCGGCCACCAGCGCGTCCAGGGTGTCGAGCAGCTCGAGATACCGCTTGGAGTCCAGGACGCCGATGAGCCGTCGGCGCGAGCCGCCCCGACGGGCGTTGGCCCAGGTGCGCATGCGGGTGCGGATCGGGCCGGAGACGAGCGTGCGGGGCAGTTCGCCGAGGACCGTCGTCAGGCGTTCGGTCATCACCTCGCGGTCCCGGTCCACGCCCAACTCGCCCGCCAGCCACTTCAGTTCCTCGCCGACCGGGTCGGTGACCGTGCGGTCGAGGACCTTGGCGTACGAGCGGAGGGTGCTGCGCAGCCGGCGGGTGGCGACCCGCATGCGGTGCACCGAGTCGTAGGCGTCCTGCCGTACGGCGGGGTCGAGTTCGAGGATCGCGTCGCGCTGGGCGCGGACGTAGGCGAGGACGTGGTCACCGGCGGTCCGGGGTTCCTCGGGGGCCGGGGGCGCCTTGCGCTTCCCGGACTTCTTCGGGGCGGTCTCCGCCAGCGCCCGCGCCAGCTTCGACACGGACGACGACGGTCGTACGCCCGCCTTGCGCAACCGTTTCTCCACCTTGTCGAGGAAGACCGGGTCGCCGTCGTCGGCGAGTTCGACCTCGATCTCGGTCCACTGCGCGGTGCCGCCGCCGTCGGTGAGGCGTTCGGCGTGTACGGCGTCCACGCTGACCTCGGCGAGCAGCGCGCCGTCCGCGTCCACGAGGTGGCGTACGTCCCGGTCGGAGCGGAGCCGGACCAGGGGCAGCAGCTCGGCCTCGCGGACCCGGGAGCGGACCAGGCCGGCGAGGGTGCGCGGCAGGGTGTCGGAGAGCGGCTCACGGATCTCGTCGCGGACTCCGGGCGCGACCGGCACCTTCAGGTGCCAGCCCGCGTCCGAACCGCCGGTGCGGCGGCGCAGGGTCATCGAGGCATTGGCCAGGCGCTCGTCGGCCGTGTCGTAGTAGACGGCGTCCAGGTTCGCGACGCCCTTGTCGATGACGGCCCGGACACCGGCGACGCCGGTCAGGTCGGGCAGACCGCTGTCGTCGGACTCGTACTTACGCTCGATCTCGCGCTTTGTGTCCGCCATGAACCGAATCTAGTTGCTGAAGAGCCGGGATGGCAGGGGGCGCCCCAAATGAACCCAGGGGAAACCCACGCGAATCCGCAGGTTACGGCTATGCGGACATGGGGCGCTGGACCCGGATCGACTGCAGCAGCCCCACCGCGATCCACACCGCGAACATCGACGTTCCGCCGTACGACACGAAGGGCAGTGGCAGGCCGGTGACGGGCATGATGCCGAGGGTCATGCCGACGTTCTCGAAGGACTGGAAGGCGAACCAGGCGACGACTCCGGCGGCGACGATCGTGCCGTAGAGCTCGGTCGAGTCGCGGGCGATGCGGCAGGCGCGCCACAGCACCACGCCCAGGAGGACGAGGATCAGGCCCGCGCCGACGAAGCCCAGTTCCTCGCCCGCGACCGTGAAGACGAAGTCTGTTTGTTGCTCCGGGACGAACTGGCCCGTGGTCTGCGAACCGTGGAAGAGGCCCGCGCCGGTGAGGCCGCCGGAGCCGATCGCGATGCGGGCCTGGTTGGTGTTGTAGCCGACGCCTGCCGGGTCGAGGCTCGGGTTGGCGAAGGCGGCGAAGCGGGCGATCTGGTACTCGTCCAGGATGTGCAGCTGCCACACCGCGACCGCGCCGATCGCGCCGGCGCCCAGCAGGCCGAAGATCCAGCGGTTGGAGGCGCCGGAGGCCAGCAGCACGCCGAGCACGATGATGACCATGACCATGACCGATCCGAGGTCGGGCATCAGCATGACGATCATCATCGGGACTGAGGCCAGGCCCAGGGCCTGGAGGACCGTGCGGTGGTCGGGGTAGGGCTTGTCGCCCGCGTCGACCCGGGCGGCGAGGATCATCGCCATGCCCAGGATGATCGTGATCTTCACGAACTCGGAGGGCTGGAGCGAGAAGCCGCCGCCGAGGACGATCCAGGAGTGCGCGCCGTTGACCGTGGAGCCGAGCGGGGTGAGCACCAGCAGGATGCCGAACACCGAGGCGCCGTACAGGAAGGGGACGATGACGCGCAGGGTGCGGTGGCCGACCCAGACGACGGCGATCATCAGGGCGATGCCGATGCCTGTGTTCATCAGGTGCCGGATCAGGAAGTAGTACTCGTCGCCCTGGTTGATCTCGGTGCGGTTGCGGGTCGCCGAGAAGACCAGTACCGAGCCGATCAGGGAGAGGCCGATCGCGGACAGCAGTATCGGCCAGTCCAGGCGGCGGGCCAGCGAGTCACGGGCGAAGACCCGCGTCCAGCCGGCCCGTTCGGGGCCGTATCCGGAAACGGAGAAGCTGTTGCCGGTCATGTGAGCATCCTCCGGCTTCCCCTTCTGCGCGGGCGCCTGCGGGTGTTGCTGTTGGTGGGGTTCGGTGTGGGCGAGGTGGCGGGCGGCTGGGTGTCGTCCGCGGCCGTGACCCCTCCCTGGGTCGCCTTCTCCTGCTGCTTCTCCAGCTCCTTGGCCGGGTCGGCGGTGATCTTCGGGGAGGCGATCGTGCCGTCGGCGCGGACCTTCGGGAGGCTCGTCTGCGGGCTGGGCAGCAGCGCCTTCTTCTTGTCGATGGAGCCGTCGGCCTGGACGCCGTACATCGCGTTGTAGATGTTGCGCACGGCCTCACCGGAGGCGCCCGAACCGGTACCGGCCTGGGCGATCGTCATGACGACCGTGTAGTCCTTGGTGTAGGTCGCGAACCACGAGGTGGTCTGCTTGCCGTAGACCTCGGCCGTACCCGTCTTGGCGTGCAGCTCGATCTTGTCCTGCGGCCAGCCCTGGAACTTCCAGGCGGCGGTACCGCTGGTGACCACGCCCGCGAGGGCCTTGTCGATGCCCTTGTGCGTGGCCGCGCTGATCGGCAGCTTGGCCTTCACCTTGGGCTTGATCTCCGTGACCGTCTTGCCGTCGGCGCTGACGATCGCCTTGCCGATGGTCGGGACGTACTCGGTGCCGCCGTTGGCGAGGGCGCCGTAGATCATGGCCTCCTGGATCGGGGTGACGAGGGTGTCGCCCTGGCCGATGGAGTAGTTGATCGAGTCGCCCTCACGCATCTTGTTGCCTTCGAGGCAGTTCTCGTAGGCGATCTTCTGGACGTAGGTGCCGTCCTTCTTGCCGGTCTTGCACCAGTAGGCCTTGTTGGCCTCGTAGGTCTCCTGCTTCCACTTGCGGTCCGGGACACGGCCGGTGACCTCGTTCGGGAGGTCGACGCCGGTCGTCTTGCCGAGGCCGAACTGGTGGGCCGCCTTGTAGAAGTAGTCCTTCGGCTGGCCCTTCTTCGGGTTGATGCCGCCGTCCTTCTTCCACTGGGCGTCGGCGAGACCGTAGAAGACGGTGTCGCAGGAGACTTCGAGCGCGCGGCCCAGGGAGATCGGGCCGAAGTTCTCGCCCTCGAAGTTCTTGAAGACCTGGCCGCCCACCGAGTACGAACTCGTGCAGGGGTAGCCGCCGTCCCACTCGTAGCCGGCCTCGACCGCGGCGGCCGTGGAGACCACCTTGAACGTCGAACCGGGCGCCGACTGACCCTGTATGGCCCTGTTGAGCAGCGGGTAGTCGGAGTTCTTGCCGGTGAGCTGCTTGTAGTCCTTGGCGGAGATGCCGCCGACCCAGACGTTCGGGTCGTACGTCGGCGCGGACGCCATCGCGACGATCCGGCCGGTCTTGGCCTCCATCACGACCACGGCGCCGGAGTCGGCCTTGTAGTTCTCGCCGGTGATCTTGTCGAACTGCTGGCGGGCAGTCTTCATCGCCTTGTCGAGCTGGTACTCGGCGACCCGTTGCACCCTGGCGTCGATACTGGTGACGAGGTTCGAACCGGGCTGCGGGGCATCGGACTTGGCCTTGCCGATCACGCGGCCGAGGTTGTCGACCTCGTAGCGGGTGACGCCCGCCTTGCCGCGCAGCTCCTTGTCGTACTGGCGCTCCAGGCCGGAGCGGCCGACCTGGTCGGAGCGCAGATACGGCGAGTCGGAGTCCTTGGCCTGGGTGATCTCGTCGTCGGTGACCGGCGAGAGGTAGCCGAGGACCTGGGCCGCGTTGGCGTCACCGGGGGCCGCGTAACGGCGGACGGCCTCGGGCTCGGCGGTGATGCCGGGGAAGTCCTCGGAGCGCTCCCGGATCTGCAGGGCCTGCTTGGCGGTGGCCTCGTCGGTGATCGGGATCGGCTGGTACGGCGAGCCGTTCCAGCACGGCTGCGGGGTCTTCGCGTCGCACAGCCGGACCTTCTGGATGACGTCCTCGGGCTTCAGACCCAGCACGCCGGCCAGCTTGGTGAGGACGGCCTTGCCGTCGTCGGCCTGCTTCAGCAGGTCGGTGCGGGAGGCGGAGACCACCAGCCGGGTCTCGTTGTCCGCGAGGGGCACACCGCGCGCGTCCAGTATCGAGCCGCGCACCGCGGGATCGACGACCTGCTGCACATGGTTGCCGGACGCTTCCTTCTGGTAGGCGGAGCCCTCACGGATCTGCAGGTACCAGAGGCGCCCGCCGAGGGTGCCGAGGAGGGAGAGGACGAGGATCTGGATGACGACGAGCCTGATCTGGACCCGTGGAGTCCGTCCGGTCTCCGGGATGTTGGTCACTGGTGCTGCCTCCCCCTCTCGATGTGTGTATGAGTCATATACGACGGACCTGTGTGCCCGTACGCCAACTCCCCGGTGGTCAAAGCCTCTTGACCCCCTTGATACGTCCCGCCCGGGCCACCCGCGCGCGAGCCGTCTTCAGCTTCAGGCCACCGCGCTGGCCGCCGATCCTGAGACCGGTGCCCGAGGCGAGCCAACCCGATGAGATGTCGGCCGACTTGGCGGCGTTGGTCTCCGCGAGCGGGTCGTTGTCGGCGCGGCGGGCCAGCGCCATGACGCCGGGGACGACGAACGGGGCGAGCAGCAGGTCGTACAGGGCGGCCGTGAACAGCAGGCTGGGCAGGCCGACATGGCGGGCGGCGGTGTCGCCGACGAGGGCGCCGACACCGGCGTAGAGGAGGGTGGAGCCGATCGCGGCGGCGACCACGACGGCCATCGGGCCGGTGGCCGACTTGAGGCGGCCGTTCTCCGGTTTCGCCAGGCCCGCGAGGTAGCCGATGACGCAGAGCACGAGCGCGTAGCGGCCGGCCGCGTGGTCGGCGGGCGGGGCGAGGTCGGCGAGGAGTCCGGCGCCGAAGCCGATGAGGGCGCCGGTGACATGGCCGTAGACCATGGCCAGGCCCAGGACCGTGAGAAGGAGCAGGTCGGGGACGGCGCCCGGGAGGTGGAGGCGGGCGAGGACGCTCACCTGGATCACCATGGCGACGACGACCAGCGGCACGGAGAGCAGGATCCGGTTGACACGCATGGGGATTCGCTCCTACTACTGGCCGGCGGCCGGCGCGCTTGCGGACGGGGTGACCGTGACGGTCACCGTCGGGATCGGGGTCGGCTTGGGCTTCGCGGGCAGGACCGTGTCGCGCGGGTCCTTCTTCGGGGCCTCCACGACCACACCGACGATGTCGAGCTTGGTGAAGTTGACGTAGGGCGTGACGTACAGCGTGCGGGTCAGGCCGCCGCCGGAGGGGTCGACGCGGGAGACCACACCGACCGGGACACCGGGCACGAACGGCTTGTCGGACTGCGAGCCGAAGGTGACCAGCCGGTCGCCCTTCTGCACCTCCGCCTTGCCGTTGAGGAGTTCGACGCGCAGCGGGCCGTCGCCCTCGCCGGAGGCGAAGCCGAGTTCGTCGCTGCCCTCCATGCGGGTGCCGACGGTGAAGTCGGGGTCGTTGGCGAGGAGGACGGTGGAGGCGTCCGGGCCGACGGTCGTGACGCGGCCGACCAGTCCGTCGCCGTTGAGGACGGTCATGTCGCGCTTGATGCCGTCGTTGGCGCCGACGTCGATGGTGATCGTCCAGGAGAAGCTCTGCGCGGCTCCTATCGCGATGACCTGGGCGCCCTTGATGCCGTACTGGCCCTCGCCGGCCACCTTCAGCATCTTGTCCAGCTGGGTCAGGCGGCTGCGGTTGCGGTCGTCGCTGCCGAGCTTCGCCTTGAGGGCCGCGTTCTCCTTCTCCAGGAGTGCGAGCCGGTCGTGCCGCTCACCGGAGTCGCGGACTGCCGAGATCGCGTCGCCGACCGGGTTCACGGCGGACGACACGCCGTTCTCGATCGGGCCGAACACGGTGGCCGCGGCCCGGCGGGCACCCTCGACCGGGGAGTCCTGCCCTCCCCGGATGTCCACCGTGATCAACGCGAACGCGACGGCGATCAGCAGCACCAGGAGCAGCCGGCTCTCTCGTGTGTCCCTCACGTGCGGCGGCCGTGCCTTCCTCATAGAAATGTGCAGAGGTTCGGGTATGCAGGTGTGTACGAGGGCCCGTCAGATGTGAACGAAGGCCTATGACGGAGCCTATGCCTCCGTATCAACGATCCGCCGCACGAGAAGAGATCATCCCGTACGGCGGAATCGAAGTGTTACGTCATCTGCGCGGCTGGGCGTCCAGAACCTGCTGGAGCGCCTCGAACTCCTCGACGCACTTGCCGGAGCCGAGCGCCACGCTGTCCAGCGGGTCCTCCGCGATGTGGATCGGCATACCGGTCTCCCGGCGCAGCCGCTCGTCGAGACCCTTCAGCAGGGCTCCACCGCCGGTCAGAACGATTCCGCGGTCCATGATGTCCCCGGACAGCTCCGGCGGGCACTTGTCGAGGGTCGTCTTCACCGCGTCGACGATCGCGTTGACGGGCTCTTCGATCGCCTTGCGGACTTCGCCGGCGGAGATGACGACGGTCTTGGGCAGGCCGGAGACCAGGTCCCGGCCGCGGATTTCGGTGTGCTGGTCGTCGTCGAGGTCGTACGCGGAACCGATCGTGATCTTGATCTGCTCAGCCGTCCGCTCACCCAGAAGGAGCGAGTACTCCTTCTTGATGTGCTGGATGATCGCGTTGTCCAACTCGTCGCCCGCGACGCGGATGGACTGGGCGGTGACGATGCCACCGAGCGAGATGACCGCGACCTCCGTGGTGCCGCCGCCGATGTCCACCACCATGTTGCCCGTGGCCTCGTGGACCGGCAGGCCGGAACCGATGGCCGCGGCCATGGGCTCCTCGATGATGTGCACCTGGCGGGCGCCGGCCTGGGACGACGCCTCGATGACGGCACGGCGCTCGACGCCCGTGATGCCCGAGGGCACACAGACGACGACACGGGGGCGGGCCAGATAGCGCCGCTTGTGGATCTTCAGGATGAAGTAGCGGAGCATGCGCTCGGTGATCTCGAAGTCGGCGATGACACCGTCCTTCAGCGGACGTACGGCAACGATGTTGCCGGGCGTGCGCCCGATCATCTTCTTGGCTTCGGAGCCGACCGCGAGAATGCCACCGGTGTTGGTGTTGATCGCGACGACGGACGGCTCGTTGAGTACGATCCCGCGACCCCTGACGTACACCAGCGTGTTGGCGGTCCCGAGGTCGACAGCCATGTCACGGCCGATGAACGACATTGAGTTCCCCATCAGGATTCGTCTGGCCTTCCTGGGAGCTTTGAGGGCTTTTCAGGTCGGCGAAGTGGGTGCTGTGACGTGAAGGCTTCCATCGTAGACGCGCCTGCACGAACACTGCGCGAGGGTCTTCGCCATTGTCAGCATGTGAGGCGCCGCCTCGCTTGTGGAGACGGCCCAACGGGGGCACTCGTTCCCCCGATCGGCACGCATATGCCAAGAGACGGCCGGAAAAACGCGGCCGCCCCTGGTCAGGCATGTGGGTTACTGATGGAGGTTCAGGAACGCCCCGGGAAGAAGATCTTCACCTCGCGTTCGGCGGACTCCGCCGAGTCCGAGGCGTGGATCAGGTTCTCCCGCACGATGACACCGAAGTCCCCGCGGATCGAGCCCGGCGCGGCGGCGATCGGGTCGGTCGGACCGGCCAGCGCGCGCACCCCCTCGACGACCCGCTCGCCCTCGACGATCAGGGCCACGACCGGACCGGAGGCCATGAACTCCACCAGCGGCTCGTAGAAGGGCTTGCCCTTGTGCTCGCCGTAGTGCTGCTCCAGCGTGTCCCGGTCCAGGGTGCGCAGCTCCAGCGCGGTGATCTGCCAGCCGGCCTTGCGCTCGATACGGCTGATGATCTCGCCGGTCAGGCCACGACGAACGGCGTCGGGCTTGAGCAGGACGAGGGTGCGCTGGGTCACGACGGGACTCCTTCTGATCATGATGGTGCGGGTCGGCTCATGGTCGTGTCACGGTCGTCTCACGACAAGGCCGAGGCTACAGGGCGTGTCCATGCGTCCATTACGCAGCGTCAGGTGTAGTGGAGTCACGCCGCCCCGGGAGCGGATTCGGCCTGCGCGGCCTGCGCCGCGAACCGCGCCTTCGCCTCGTCGATCTTCCGGCCGTAGTGCACCGACGCCCACCACAGGGCCGCGAAGATCGCCCCCAGGAAGAACATCGACGGCACCACGAAGCCCGCCGCGATCAGCGCGATCTGCAGCGCCCAGCCGAGCACGATGCCGGCCGGCCGGGTCACCACGCCGCACAGCGCGACCGACAGGAACATCGCGATCCCGCACACCGTCCACACCGTGGACGTGGTCAGATCCGGGTCCTTCATGGCGACCAGACCGGCGAAACCGATCACGAAGAACTCGCCGAGCAGCGTCGAGGAACAGAGCGTACGCACGAAAGTCAGCCCCTCCCGAGGAGCAGTCGGGCCTCACCGACGGTGATGACGGAACCGGTGACGAGCACACCGCCGCCCGCGAACTCGCCGTCCTCCTCGGCCAGCGTGATCGCCGCCTCCAGTGCGTCCGGCAACCGCGGCTCGACCTGCACCCGCTCGTCGCCGAACACCTCGACGGCGATCGCGGCCAGCTCGTCCGCGTCCATCGCGCGATGACTGGAGTTCTGCGTGACGACGACCTCGGCGAACATCGGCTCGAAGGCTTCGAGCAGCCCGCGCACGTTCTTGTCCCCGCTGGCCCCCACCACTCCGATCAGCCTGCTGAAGTCGAACGCCTCCGCGACGGCTTCGGCGGTCGCACGGGCGCCCGCGGGGTTGTGCGCCGCGTCCAGCACAACGGTCGGCGACCGTCGCACCACCTCCAGCCGTCCCGGCGAGGTGACGGACGCGAAGGCCTTCCGGACCGTGTCGATCGCGAGCGGATCTGGCCGCTGGGCCCCGACACCGAAGAACGCCTCTACGGCGGCGAGGGCGACGGCTGCGTTGTGCGCCTGGTACGGCCCGTGGAGGGGGAGGTAGATCTCCTCGTACTCGCCGCCGAGGCCGCGCAGGTTGATGAGCTGTCCGCCGACCGCGACGTTCCGGGACACGACCCCGAATTCGAGACCCTCCCGGGCCACGGTCGCGTCCACCTCGACGGCCTTCTTCAGCAGCACCTGCGCCGCGTCCACCGGCTGCTGCGCCAGGATCACGGTCGCGTCCTGCTTGACGATGCCGGCCTTCTCCGTGGCGATCTCACCGGTCGTCTCGCCGAGGCGGTCGGTGTGGTCGAGATCGATCGGGGTGACCACGGCCACGTCCGCGTCGATGACGTTGGTGGCGTCCCAGGTGCCGCCCATCCCGACCTCCACGACGGCCACATCGACGGGCGCGTCCGCGAAGGCGGCGTACGCCATCCCCGTCAGCACCTCGAAGAACGACAGCCGGAACTCCTGCTGGGCGTCGACCATCTCGATGTACGGCTTGATGTCGTTGTACGTCTCGATGAACCGCTCGGCGGAGATCGGGGCGCCGTCGAGGCTGATGCGCTCGGTGATCGACTGGACATGCGGGGAGGTGTAGCGGCCGGTGCGGAGTTCGAAGGCGCCGAGGAGGGCCTCGATCATGCGGGCCGTGGACGTCTTGCCGTTCGTCCCCGTGATGTGGATCGAGGGGTACGAGCGCTGCGGGTCCCCCAGGACGTCCATCAGCGCGGCGATACGGCTGACCGACGGCTCCAGCTTCGTCTCGCCCCAGCGTGTGGCGAGCTCCGCCTCCACCTCGCGGAGGGCGGCGTCCAGCTCGGGGTCTTCGGGGCGCCCGGGGACGTCGGCCTGCGGCGCGCCGGTGCCCTGGGTGCGGAGGGTTCGGCTGCCGGCCTCGATGACCGCGAGGTCGGGGTCGCGGTCTGTCTCGGCCTCGATGATCTCGTCGAACGGGTCGCTGTCAGTCACAGGGCCAGTCTACGGAGGTCGCGTCGTCTTTCGTCTGCGGGCCCGGTGGGGGCTGGTCGCGCCCACGCGGCGGAGCCGCATATCGATACAGCCCCGCGCCCCTGGGTGAGACGGGGCCCCGGCGCTGAATACGCACCGGAGCCCCTTGCCCGACTACAGACCCTTACGCCTCCGGCAAGCCGTCCAGCTGGGCCTTGATGCGCTCGATGTCCTCGTCGGCCTTGGACAGGCGGCCCCGGATCTTGTCGACCACGTTGTCCGGGGCCTTGGCCAGGAACGCCTCGTTGCCGAGCTTGGCCGTCGCCTGGGCCTTCTCCTTCTCGGCCGCCGCCAGGTCCTTCGCGAGGCGCTTGCGCTCCGCCGCGACGTCGATCGTGCCGGAGAGGTCGAGGGCGACCGTGGCACCGCCGATCGGGAGGGTCGCCGTCGCCGCGAAGGTGTCGCCCTCCGGCTGGAGGCGGAGGAGCTGGCGGATGGCGGCCTCGTGGGGTGCGAGGGCCGTACCGGTCAGGGTGAGGCGGGCCGGGACGCGCTGGCCGGGCTGAAGGCCCTGGTCGGCGCGGAAACGGCGGACCTCGGTGATGACCTGCTGAAGGGTCTCGATCTCGCGCTCGGCCGCCTCGTCGCGGAAGCCACTGTCCTTCGGCCAGTCCGCGACGACGATCGACTCGCCGCCCGTGAGGGTCGTCCAGAGGGTCTCCGTGACGAACGGGACGATCGGGTGCAGCAACTTCAGGGTGACGTCGAGGACTTCACCCAGGACGCGGCCGGAGACCTTCGCGGGCTCGCCGCCCGCCTGGAACGTGGTCTTCGACAACTCGACGTACCAGTCGAAGACTTCGTCCCACGCGAAGTGGTAGAGCGCGTCGGAGAGCTTGGCGAACTGGAAGTCGTCGTAGAGCGCGTCGACTTGGGACACCGTCTTGTTGAGCCGGGAGAGGATCCAGCGGTCCGTCGCCGAGAGCCTCTCGGCGGGCGGGAGTTCGCCCTCGATCGTCGCGCCGTTCATCAGCGCGAAGCGGGTCGCGTTCCAGATCTTGTTGGCGAAGTTCCGGGACGCCTGGACCCAGTCCTCGCCGATCGGGACGTCCGTACCGGGGTTGGCGCCGCGGGCCAGGGTGAAGCGGACGGCGTCGGAGCCGTACGCGTTCATCCAGTCCAGCGGATCCACGGCCGTGCCCGAGGACTTGGACATCTTCTTGCCGAACTGGTCGCGGACCAGGCCCGTCAACGCGATGGTCCTGAAGGGGACTTCACCGTCCATCGCGTACAGGCCGAACATCATCATCCGGGCGACCCAGAAGAAGATGATGTCGTGGCCGGTGAGCAGGACGTCGGTCGGATAGAACTTCTTGAGATCCGGGGTCTGTTCGGGCCAGCCCAGGGTCGAGAAGGGCCAAAGGCCGGAGGAGAACCAGGTGTCCAGGACGTCGGAGTCCTGCGTCCAGCCCTCGCCGGTGGGGGCCTCGTCGTCCGGCCCGACGCAGACGACCTCACCCTCCGGGCCGTACCAGACCGGGATGCGGTGTCCCCACCACAACTGCCGTGAGATGCACCAGTCGTGGAGGTTGTCGACCCAGTCGAAGTAGCGCTTCTCCATCTCCTGCGGGTGGATCTTGACGCGGCCGTCACGGACCGCGTCCCCGGCCGCCTTCGCGAGCGGGGCGACCTTGACCCACCACTGCATGGACAGGCGCGGCTCGATGGTCGTCTTGCAGCGCGAGCAGTGGCCGACGGAGTGGACGTAGGGCCGCTTCTCGGCGACGATCCGGCCCTCGGCGCGCAGCGCGGCGACGATCGCGGAACGGGCCTCGAAACGGTCCAGGCCCTCGAAGGGGCCGTGGACGGTGATGACACCGCGCTCGTCCATGACGGTCAGCGACTCCAGGTCGTGCCGCTGGCCGATGGCGAAGTCGTTCGGGTCGTGGGCCGGGGTCACCTTGACGGCGCCGGTGCCGAACTCCGGGTCGACGTGCGTGTCCGCGACGACCGGGATGGTGCGGTCGGTGAGCGGCAGCTTGATGTGCCGGCCGACGAGGTGCTTGTACCGCTCGTCGTCGGGGTGGACGGCGACGGCGGTGTCGCCGAGCATCGTCTCGGCGCGGGTCGTGGCGACGACGATGGTGTCGTCCCCCTCGCCGTACTTCATGGAGACGAGCTCGCCGTCGTCGTCCTGGTACTCGACCTCGATGTCCGAGATCGCGGTGAGACAGCGCGGGCACCAGTTGATGATGCGCTCGGCGCGGTAGATCAACTCGTCGTCGTAGAGCCGCTTGAAGATGGTCTGGACGGCCTGGGAGAGGCCCTCGTCCATGGTGAACCGCTCGCGGGTCCAGTCGACGCCGTCGCCCAGGCGGCGCATCTGGCCGAGGATCTTGCCGCCGTACTCGTCCTTCCACTGCCAGACGCGCTCGACGAACGCCTCACGCCCCAGATCGTGGCGGGACTTGCCCTCCTTGCCGAGCTCGCGCTCGACGACGTTCTGGGTGGCGATCCCCGCGTGGTCCATGCCCGGCAGCCACAGCGACTCGAAACCCTGCATCCGCTTACGGCGGGTCAGGGCGTCCATCAGCGTGTGCTGGAAGGCATGCCCGAGGTGGAGCGAGCCGGTGACGTTCGGCGGCGGGATGACGATCGTGTACGGCGGCTTCTCACTCTTCGCGTCCGCCTCGAAGTAACCCCGCTCCACCCAGCGCTCGTACAGCGGCCCCTCTACGTCGGCCGGCGCGTACTGGGTCGGCAGTTCGGAGTCGGGCGCTGATGGCTGCTGCTGAGCGTTCTCGGTCACGGGGCCAGTTTAGGGGTGTCGCGGGGGTGTCCCGAAACGCGTTTGTTCTGTAACGGTGCGGCCCCCGATGCCATGCGGTTCCTGTGACTGGGCGAGGATGTCGGGATCACATAAGTATCTGGAGGGGAACCCAGAATGAGCTACAACCAGCCGGGCCCGTACGACGGGCAGCCGCAGCAGCCCGGGCCGTACGGTCAGCCGGGTCCCTACGGCCCGCCTCCGCAGCAGGCGCCGCAGGGCGCCCCTCAGCCCGGCTACGGCTACCCCCAGCAGGCACCGCCCGCCCAGCCCGGTTACGGCTACCCGCAGCAGCCCCCGCAGGGCGTCCCGCCCCAGCCGAACCCGTACGGACAGCAGCCCTATGGTCAGCAACCGCCTTACGGCCAGCCGCCGTACGGCGTTCCGCAGCCCCCGGCGCCCGGTGGCGGGAAGAAGCGGACGGGGCTGATCATCGGCGCGGTGGCGGTCGTGGCCGCTGTGGCGGTCGGCGTGTACTTCGTGATCGGCGGCGGGAGCGGCAGCAGCGGCGGTGTGGCCGACGACGGCGCGCACAAGCTGACCGCGCCCGCGACGGTCATCAACGGGACGTACAAGAAGTCGGACAGCGACGCCGGCTCCGCGAACTCGATGACCGACGACGACAAGGCCGACTTCCAGAAGTGGGGCGTGAAGGACCCCGTGGAGGTCAGCGCCGGTTACGAGAACGGCTCGGGTCTGGCGCAGAAGACGCTGTCCTTCGACGGTGTGTACGGCACGATCGACGACCCGGAGGCCGTCGTGGACGCGATGTTCGCGAAGGTCAAGACGGAGTCGGAGAAGGACCAGAGCAGCGACAAGACCAGCGGCAAGCTGGTCGGGAGCCCGGAGAAGGTCACTCCGGCGGGCTTCTCCAACGGCATCATGAAGTGCCAGGTCGCCGAGATCGCCAACAACGACACGTCGAGCACCGCCGCCGGTGCCGCGAAGACCATCAAGTTGCCGATGTGCATCTGGGGCGACCACAGCACGGTCGCCGTCGTCAGCGCGTTCGGTATCGCCGAACTCGCCGCCGGGAACGGCGGAACCATCGAGAGCACGGCGTCCATGGCCGCGAAGCTCCGCAACGACGTCCGGGTCAAGGCCTGATGGCGTAGACCCTGCTCAAGAGGCTCCAACTGCGAGGGGGCCCCGGTCAGTTGGACTGACCGGGGCCCCCTCGGCAATGAAAGGACTTGTCGCTACGCCGTCTTCTGCTCGCCCGGCCCCCGGCCCCGCGCGTCACGCGGGATGAGGGTCGGGTTGACGTTCGAGAGGACGACGTCCGCCGTGATGACCACGCGGGCCACGTCCTTGCGGGACGGGACCTCGTACATGACGCCCTGGAGGACTTCCTCCATGATGGCGCGCAGGCCGCGTGCGCCGGTCTGGCGGAGGATGGCCTGGTCGGCGATGGCTTCGAGGGCCTCGCGCTCGAAGTCCAGCTCCACACCGTCGAGTTCGAAGAGGCGCTGGTACTGCTTCACCAGCGCGTTGCGCGGCTCGATGAGGATCTGGAGCAGGGCCTCGCGGTCCAGGTTGTGGACCGAGGTGATGACGGGGAGACGCCCGATGAACTCGGGGATCATGCCGAACTTGACCAGGTCCTCGGGCATGACGTCCTCGAACTGGTCCTTGGACTGCAGCTCCCGCTTGGAGCGGATCGTCGCCCCGAAGCCGATGCCCTTGGCGCCGGCCCTGGACTCGATGAGCTTCTCCAGGCCCGCGAAGGCACCGCCCACGATGAACAGGACGTTCGTCGTGTCGATCTGGATGAACTCCTGGTGGGGGTGTTTACGGCCGCCCTGCGGCGGGACCGAGGCCGTCGTCCCCTCCAGGATCTTCAACAGGGCCTGTTGGACGCCCTCGCCGGACACGTCACGGGTGATCGAGGGGTTCTCGCTCTTGCGAGCGACCTTGTCGATCTCATCGATGTAGATGATCCCGGTCTCGGCCTTCTTGACGTCGTAGTCCGCCGCCTGGATCAGCTTGAGCAGGATGTTCTCGACGTCCTCGCCGACATAGCCCGCCTCCGTGAGCGCGGTCGCGTCGGCGATCGCGAACGGGACGTTCAGCATGCGGGCCAGGGTCTGCGCGAGGAGGGTCTTGCCCGAGCCCGTGGGGCCGAGCAGGAGGATGTTGGACTTCGCCAACTCGATGGCGTCCTCGCGGCTCTGGCCGCCGCCGTTCTCACCGGCCTGGACGCGCTTGTAGTGGTTGTACACCGCGACCGAGAGTGCCTTCTTCGCCGACTCCTGGCCGACGACGTAACCCTCGAGGAACTCGTAGATCTCGCGGGGCTTGGGGAGTTCCTCCCAGCGCACCTCGCTCGTCTCCGCGAGTTCTTCCTCGATGATCTCGTTGCAGAGGTCGATGCACTCGTCGCAGATGTACACACCGGGCCCTGCGATGAGCTTCTTGACCTGCTTCTGGCTCTTGCCGCAGAACGAGCACTTGAGCAGATCGCCGCCGTCACCGATGCGTGCCACGGTGTGCTTCCCCTTCGCCTGGGAGACGCCTAGGTCCAGCGGCTCCTGGTGCTGCCTTATGTCCGACGGTACCTTGCCGGGCCCCCCGTTCGGGCCCCCCTTGGCACGGTTCACTTCCACGTGGACCGTGCCGAGGGGTGGTGGACGATACAGGGTCCGGGTCAGCGGACGTCGGCGTTGTTCATCTTCCGGGTGGAGATGATCTGGTCGATCAGGCCGTACGCCAGGGCGTCCTCGGCCGTGAGGATCTTGTCGCGCTCGATGTCCTCGCGGATCTTTTCGAGCGGCGTGGTCGAGTGCTTGGCCAGCATGTCCTCCAGCTGCGCACGCATGCGGAGGATCTCGTTGGCCGCGATCTCCAGGTCGGAGACCTGACCCCGGCCCGTCTCGCTGTAGGGCTGGTGGATCAGCACGCGCGCGTTCGGCAGCGCCATGCGCTTGCCCGGCGTACCGGCGGCCAGCAGGACGGCGGCCGCGGACGCGGCCTGGCCCATGCAGACCGTCTGGACGTCCGGCTTCACGAACTGCATCGTGTCGTAGATCGCGGTCAGCGCCGTGAAGGAGCCGCCAGGGCTGTTGATGTAGATCGAGATGTCACGGTCGGGGTCCATCGACTCCAGGCACAGCAGCTGCGCCATGACGTCGTTGGCGGACGCGTCGTCGATCTGGACACCGAGGAAGATCACGCGCTCTTCGAAGAGCTTCGCGTACGGGTCGTACTCGCGGACGCCCTGCGAGGTGCGCTCCACGAAACGCGGGATCACGTAACGGGACTCGGCGGCGGGAGCCGTGTATTCGGCGCGTGCGTGGTCGTGCAGGCCGTTGCCGGGGAAGTTGTTCACTGTCTCTCTCCTGGGGGCTGTGGCGGTCGGCTGATGGCTGTGGCGGGGCCTCAGGCCCCGGTGCCGCCGCCGCCCGGCATACCTGCGGCCGTAGGCATGATGTCGTCGATGAGGCCGTACTCCTTGGCCTCGATCGGGTCGAACCAGCGGTCGCGGTCCGAGTCGCGCGTGACCTGCTCCACGGTCTGGCCCGTGTGGAAGGCGGTCAGCTCCGCCATCCGCTTCTTGGTGTGCAGCAGCCGCTCGGCGTGGATCTTGATGTCCGAGGCGGAACCGGCGAGGCCGGCCGAGGGCTGGTGGATCAGGATCTCGGCGTTCGGCAGCGCGAACCGCTTGCCGGGAGTGCCGGCGCTGAGCAGGAACTGGCCCATCGAGGCCGCCATGCCCATGGCGATGGTCACCACGTCGTTCTTGATGTACTGCATGGTGTCGTAGATCGCCATGCCGGCAGTGATCGAGCCGCCGGGGCTGTTGATGTAGAGAAAGATGTCCTTGTCCGGGTCGGAGGCAAGGAGCAGGAGCTGTGCGGTGATCTTGTTCGCGATGTCGTCGTCGACCGCCTGGCCGAGGAAGATGATCCGCTCACCGAGCAGTCGGTTGTAGACCTGGTCGCCGAGGCCACCGAAAGAGGGCTCGCCGGCGGCTGTAGGCATCAGATTCGTCACGTATCCACCTGCTCGTCTTTACGACGGCGCCGGGCCGTCTCACGTGTACTGCCGGGGGCAACGGGGACTCCCCTGCCCTCCTATTCATGGACCCTAACGCGCGGGTCCCTCCGGGGAATCCCGCAAAGGGAACTGTTCGCTGTCAGCGCATGTACCGCGCTGGTGAGACCCCGGGTAAGGGCAGGGGCCCCGGGGGCAGATGTCCCCGGGGCCCCTGTGTGCCTGCTTACGCCTCGGCGGGCTCCTCGGCGGCGGCCTCGACGGTCTCGACCGTCTCGACGGCGGCCTCGTCCTCGTCCTCGTCTTCCAGGTCGACGACCTCGCCGTTGGTGTCCTTCACGGTGGCGGCCTCGACCACGACGGCCAGGGCCTTGCCGCGGGCCACCTCGCCGACCAGGAGCGGAACCTGGCCGCCCTCGACGACCGCCTGGGCGAACTGGTCGGGGGACATGCCGGAGGAGGCGGCGCGCCGCATGAGGTGCTCGGTGAGCTCCTCCTGGTTGACGTTCAGCTTCTCCTTGTTGACGAGCTCGTCGAGGACGAACTGCGTCTTGATGCCCTTGACCGCGGCTTCCTTGGTCTCGGCGTCGAACTCCTCGGCCGTCTTGCCCTGGATCTCCAGGTACTTCTCCAGGTCGAGGCCCATCTGGCCGAGCTGGTGGTGCTCCAGGTTGTGCTTGCGGGTGTTGATCTCGTCCTCGAGGAGCTTCTCGGGGACGGGCACCTCGACGAGCTCCAGCAGCTTGTCGAGGACGCGCTCCTGGGCCTGCGTGGCCTGGTCGTACTGCTTCATGTTCTCAAGGCGCTTGCGGCTGTCGGCGCGCAGCTCCTCCAGGGTGTCGAACTCGGAGGCGAGCTGAGCGAACTCGTCGTCCAGCGCGGGGAGTTCGCGGGCGGCGACCTGGCTCACCTTGACGGTGACCTGGGCCTCGCGGCCGGCCGCGGAGCCGCCCTTGAGCTCGGAGGCGAAGGTGGCCTCGCCACCGGCCTCCAGGCCCGTCACGGCCTCGTCGATGCCGTCGAGGAGCTCGCCGGAACCGATGGTGTAGGAGACGCCCTCGGCGACCCCGTCCTCCAGGACCTCGCCGTCGACCTTGGCCTCCAGGTCGAGGGTGACGACGTCACCCTCGGCGGCGGCGCGCTCGACCGGGGAGGTCGAGGCGAAGCGCTCGCGGAGCTGCTCGACGGACTTGTCGATGTCCTCTTCGCTGACCTCGACGGCGTCGACCTCGACCTCGATGCCCGAGTAGTCCGGGATCTCGATGGTCGGGCGGATGTCGACCTCGGCGGTGAAGTTCAGCGTCTCGCCGTCCTTCAGCTCCGTGATGTCGACCTCGGGCTGGCCGAGCGGGTTGAGCTCCGCCTCGTTGACCGCCTCGGTGTAGAACTTCGGGAGCGCGTCGTTGACCGCCTCCTCCAGCACCGCACCGCGGCCGAACCGCTGGTCGATGACGCGCGCCGGGATCTTGCCCTTCCGGAAGCCCTTCACCGTGACCTGCTGGTTGATCTTCTTGTACGCCGCGTCGAGGCTGTCCTTGAGCTCCTCGAAGGGCACCTCGATGCTGAGCCGAACCCGGGTCGGGTTCAGGGTCTCCACGGCGCTCTTCACGGTTCGGTCTCCTTGGGGGCTGACTTCTTGGGGTGCGGACCCAGACAGGTCCGGCGGTTTCTGGTCGCCCGGAGGACTTCAGAGTGTGAGAGACACACGGGCGCGCAGCTTGCATAGTAGCCGCAGCGGCTGGACGCCCCAAAAGGCGATCGCGCGAGGTACTGGTGTGGTACCGGTCCCGGAGGTCCGGCAGGTGGTCGGGGTGGCGGGATTTGAACCCACGGCCTTCCGCTCCCAAAGCGGACGCGCTACCAAGCTGCGCCACACCCCGTCTGGTGCGACACGTAGGGTACATGGCCGCAGGCAGTGGGGCCGCCGCATTTCACGGGCGCCGGGGATGTGGGGAATGGGGTGTGCGCCGAAGCTGCCCGACCCGCTACGATGTTCTCTGTGCCGCGGTCGTCTGACCTGCGGCGCGTCATGTGCGGGCGTAGCTCAATGGTAGAGCACTAGTCTTCCAAACTAGCTACGCGGGTTCGATTCCCGTCGCCCGCTCCACATGGTTCAGGGCCAGGTCGGAGGTCGAGTCCTCCACCTGGCTCTGGTCGTTTCCGGGAGCTCCGATCGACCTGCCGCGTCCCTCATGTGCCCATCGCGCCAGCGGGAGTCACGATCCCGCAGGGCACTGATGCCGCCACTGGCATCGCTGAAATGCTCATACCCATGAGCCTGTCTTCGCGCGTCACGAAAGTCTCTCGTGGCCGCCGCCTCGATTCGCCGCGCTTCCGGACCGGCAGCCATCCTGCGCCGATCGCGGCGCACCAGCACGGTCACCGCGGCCGCCACGACGGACACGAGCGCCGGCGCAGTCATCGCAAGGTAGACCATCGTCACCCCGTACTCGCCTCGGACCGCTCATCACGATCCGCATCCCGGCACCGACCACCGAAGACGGTTCAGGCGACCGTACCCACCGGGCCGTCGCCGCGGCCCGGGTGCTCCCCGGCAGCAACCGCTCGGTGAACTCTGCCGTTCTCCGGCAACTTCATCCCGGTGAATCGTCCCGCCATCAGAAACTGATCGAGTTGATCGTCTCCGCTATCGAGTTCAGGAACCGGTTGATGGACGGTGCCATGCCGGTCGAGGCGAGGAAGAAGCCGAAGAGGATGGCGACTATGGCGGGGCCCGCCTTGATCGATCCCCCTCGGATCAACACCACCAGGATGATCGCCAACAGCAGCACCACAGACAGTGAAATGGCCACAACTGATCACACCCTCGGTCGGTCCGCTCTCCCGGCCCGGGGACGCCACCGCGCGCACCCCCGCCAGAACCATCGTGCCACCAACCCGGCCCACCTATGCGGCGGGTGACGCATCGTTGGTCGCAAAGGTTCGGAAGGGAAACGTTCGCAGGCAGTTCGAATAATTGACAGCAGCACACGAACAGGCGTTCCCAGCATGATTGTTTGCGCCTTTTGTTCGGTATGAATCATGACATCTGGGAAACTTTTCGGACGCGCATCCGATGGTTTCAACGATTCCCACAGGCAACGCTAGGGTGCCTCAGATGTTCCACGCTGCCATGCCCTCCGGCCAGAACGAACAGAGCAAAAAGAACGAACAGAACGAACAGCCCAGAAACCGCGACGCGTTCTTCGACAACGCGAAGTACCTGGCGATCCTGCTGGTCGCCGTCGGCCACTCCTGGGAGCCCCTCAAGGGCGACAACAGAGTGCTCCAGGGCCTGTACATGGTCGTGTACAGCTTCCACATGCCGGCCTTCATCATCATCTCCGGCTACTTCTCCCGGAGTTTCGACCTCCGTCCCGACCGCCTGAAGCGGCTCATCACCGGTGTCGCGGTGCCGTACGTCGTCTTCGAGATCGCCTACTCGCTCTTCAGCCGGTACGCCAACGACGACCCGCACCAGAAGATCACCCTCCTCGACCCGCTGTATCTCACCTGGTTCCTCTGCGCGTTGTTCATCTGGCGGCTGACCACCCCGATCTGGAAACTGGTCCGCCACCCGCTGCCGTTCGCGCTCGGCATCGCCATGCTCGCCTCCTGCACCCCGGACATGACCGACGACTTCGACCTGCAGCGGCTGGCGCAGTTCCTGCCGTACTTCGTGCTCGGTCTGGTCCTGAGGCCCGAGCACTTCCAGTGGGTGCGCCGGCGCGCGGTGCGGGTTCTGTCCGTGCCTGTGTTCGTCGCTGCGCCGGCCGTCGGCTACTGGGCCGTGCCGCGGATGAACGCCGGCTGGTTCTACCACCACGACTCCGCACAGGAGTTCGGCGCGCCCTGGTGGGCGGGGCCGGTGATGATGCTCCTGATGTTCGCCTGCTCGCTGCTGCTGACGGCAGGCTTCTACTCCTGGGTGCCGAGCCGGAAGACGTGGTTCACGGCGCTCGGCGCGGGCACGCTGTACGGCTATCTGCTGCACGGCTTCCTGATCAAGGGCGCCGGTTACGCGGGCCTGTTCCACCACACCTGGCTGCACCGGCCCTACGGCGTGCTCCTGGTGAGCGCCCTCGCGGTCACCGCCGTCACGCTGCTGTGCACGCCGCCCGTGAGGCGGGTCTTCCGCTTCGCGGTCGAGCCGCGCATGGAGTGGGCGTTCCGGCGCGACGCGGCCGAACTGGCCCGCGACCGGGCGCAGTTGGAGCGGCACGGGCGACCGGTCGTGCGCGAGAAGGTCAGCGCCTAGTCAAAGACGCCGAGGCCGAGAAGTGCGCGCATCCGTGCGTACTTCTCGGTCAGCCGGGTCCGGGTCGCCTCGTCGAGGACGGCGAGGCGGGCCGGGTCCGCGTTGTGTGCCAGGTCCGCTTCCTTCACCAGGAGCGCGCCGGGGGTCGCGAGCACGCGCCCGGCGTACGTCTCCGGGGTCTCCCCCGCCCGCTTGGTGACCGCCAGCACGATGTCCTTCGTACGACGGGTCAGCGCGGCCCCGTCCAGCCATCGCTCGGTGAGCGCGTCGTCCTCCACGGAGTCGTGCAGCCAGGCCGCCGCGATCTGTTCGGCGTCCCCGCCCCGCGCCCGCACACCCTCGGCCACGGCCCTCAGGTGCTCGGCGTAGGGCCGCCCCGCCTTGTCGGTCTGGCCCTCGTGCGCGGCGCGGGCGACGGCCTCCACCTCGGCAAGGCTCAGCGGCTCGCTCACCGGGACAGTCCCTGTGCCGAGGCCGAGGCCGACGCCGTAGGGCCCTCCCGGCAGACCAGGAGCAGGGCGCGGTCGTCGTTGACGTCCTTGGCAACCGCCTCGATGAGGTGCCAGGCGGCGCCGTGGAAGCCGCCGGCGACATAGCGGTCGGCCTCGCCGGTGAGGCGGTCGATGCCCTCGACGATGTCCCGGTCGGAGGTCTCCACCAAGCCGTCCGTGAACAGCATCAGCACGTCTCCGGGCCGCAGCGAGCCCTTCACCGGGTCGAACTGGGCGCCGTCGTAGACCCCCAGCAGTGGCCCTTCCGCCGCCTTCTCCTCCCAGCGGCCGCTGCCCGCGCTGAGCTGGAGGCCCGGCGGGTGGCCGGCGGAGAAGAGTTCGTAGTCGCCGGAGTCGAGGTCCAGGACGAGGTGGATGGAGGTGGCGAAGCCCTCGTCCCAGTCCTGGCGGAGGAGATAGCCGTTGGCGGCGGGCAGGAAGGCGTGCGGGGGCAGGGAGCCGAGCAGGCCGCCGAAGGCGCCCGACAGCAGGAGTGCGCGGGAGCCGGCGTCCATTCCCTTGCCGGAGACGTCGGTGAGGACGACCTCCATGGTCCGACCACCGTTCGTGCGGGCCGCGACCACGAAGTCCCCGGAGAACGACTGGCCGCCCGCGGGCCGCAGCGCCATCTCCCGGTGCCAGCCCTGGGGCAGTTGCGGGAGCTTGCTCTGCACCCGGATGCGTTCGCGCAGGTCGAAGAGCATGGTGCCGCCGCGCCGCCAGGGCACGCCGACCCGGCTGCGGAACTGCGCGATCAGCAGCCCGAAGAAGCCGCACGCGGCCACCACGAGCACCACGCCCGGGGTCACCCGCGCCGGGCCCTCGGTGTACGGGCCGAGCTTCACCGACTCCACGATCAGGGCGCTGGCCGCCGCCGCGTACAGGCCCAGTAGGCTCGCGGGCCGCAGCAGCAGACCGCCCGCGACGATCGGCAGGACCAGCGCGACCGGTGAGAACCACACCGCGTTGGCGAGGGTCATGACCGCGATCACCGGGATCGTGATCAGCAGTCCGGCCAGCGCGACCCAGTCCGAGCCGTCCCCGCGGAAGTAGTCGACGGCACTTCTGCGCAGGCCGGTGCGGACCCGGTGAACCAGCTTCCTCAACCGGGCCATGAACGTGTCGGCCTCCGCGCGCCGCTCTCGTCCTGCTGCCATTAGTTCGGGACCCTATCCATCCGACCAGCCGCTTGGCACGGGAGGTCCCACTTGTCCCCCCTGCGAGGTTCAACTTCACAGTGAACTTCACCAGAGGCCCCTGTGAGGCCACCCGGCGGAAATTCCCTGGCTCGTCCCGCAAAGCGCTGATAGGCATGGTCCATGGGGACTGATGCGACAGACACGCGGGCCGACCGGACCGAGCTGCGGGTACTGCGGCGGGACGAGTGGAACACCTGGTACGACGCCCTGATCACCGCGTTCGGCGGGACTCCGGAGTCGCCCGAGGAGCGTGACCTGTGGGACGGGCTCACCGAGGTCGACCGCTCCCTCGGCATCTGGGACGGTGACGCGTGCGTGGGGACCGCGGGCGCGTTCGGTTTCCGGGTCACCGTGCCGGGCGGGGCCTCCGTGCCGGCCGCGGGCATCACGATGGTCAGCGTGGCCGCCACCCACCGGCGCCGCGGCCTCCTGACGTCCATGATGCGGCGGCAGTTGGACGACGTACGGTCCTGGGGCGAGCCGCTCGCCGTACTGACGGCCTCCGAGCCCGCGATCTACGGCCGGTTCGGGTACGGCATCGCCACGCTGCGCGGGAGCGCCGAGATCGACACCGCCCGGGTACGGCTGACGGTGCCGCCGGGCACGGACGACGTACGGCTGCGCTACGCCGACCCCGGCTCCGTACGCGAGCAGTGCGAGGCGGTGTACGCGCGGCAGGTGGCCGGGCGGCCGGGGATGCTCGCGCGGCGGCCCGGGTGGGAGAACCAGCCGCTGCTGGACCCGCCGAGCGAGCGGCAGGGCGCGTCACCGCTGCAGTGCGTGGTCGCCGAGCGCGAGGGTGAAGTCGTGGGCTACACACGGTACTTCGTCAAGCCCGAGTGGGACGGCTCCGGCCCCAGGGGCGAGGTGCTGCTGCGCGATCTGGAGGCGCTGGACCCGGCGTCGTACGCGGCGCTGTGGCGGTTCCTCTTCGACATCGACCTGACGTCGAGGCTCAAGGTGCGCAGCCGTCCCGTCGACGACTCCTGGCAGCATCTCGTCTCCGACATCCGCCGGTGCGGTCTGCGGCAGCAGGACTCGCTGCACGTACGGCTGGTGGACCTGGGGGCCGCGCTGGAGGCGCGGACCTACCAGACGCCGGTGGACGTCGTGTTCGAGGTCGAGGACGTCTTCTGCCCCTGGAACGAGGGGCGTTGGCGGCTCACCGGTGACGCGAAGGGCGCGTCCTGCAAGCGGACCGAGGAGCCGGCCGATCTCGCCCTGTCCGTACGGGAGTTGGGGGCCGCGTATCTCGGCGGGTTCTCCCTCGCCTCGCTCGCGGGCGCCGGGCGGGTGCGGGAGCTGCGGGTGGGCGCGCTGGCGGAGGCGTCGTTGGCGTTCGGCTCGACGGTCGCGCCCTGGCTGCCGCACGGGTTCTAGAACCGCCGCAACGGCCTTACGGCTTCTGGCATTCGGGGCACCAGAACAGGTTGCGGGCGGCGAGGTCGGCGGTGCGGATCTCGCTGCCGCAGATGTGGCAGGGCAGGTTGGCGCGGCGGTAGACATAGACCTCGCCGCCGTGGTCGTCCACGCGCGGTGGGCGGCCCATCGCCTCGGGGGTGTGTTCGGGGCGGACGGTGTCGATGCGGTTGTTGCGGACGCCCTCACGCATCAGCTCGACCAGGTCGGCCCAGATCGCGTCCCACTCGGCGGGGGTGATGTCCTTGCCCGCGCGGTACGGGTCGATGCCGTGCCGGAAGAGGACCTCTGCGCGGTAGACGTTGCCGACACCGGCGATGACCTTCTGGTCCATGAGCAGGGCCGCGATCGTCGTACGGCTGCGGGCGACGCGTCGGTACGCCGCGCCCGGGTCGGTGTCCGCCGGCGGGCGCAGGGGGTCGGGGCCGAGGCGGTCGTGTATCGCCCGCTTCTCGGTGTCCGTGATCAGGGCGCAGGTGGTGGGGCCGCGGAGATCGACGTACGACGTGTCGTTGGCGAGGCGCAGGCGGACGGTGTCCGTGGGCGGGGGCGCGGGGGCGTCGCCGAAGTTGACCTTGCCGAAGAGACCGAGGTGGATGTGGATCCAGTCGGCGTCGCGGAAACCGAGGAACAGGTGCTTGCCGTGGGCTTCGGTGCGGGTGAGTTCCGAACCGTTCAGCAGCTCGGCGGTGTCGCTGAACTTGCCCTGGGGACTGGTCACTTGTGCGGGTCGGCCACCGAACCGACTGCCGTAGTCCAGCGCAAGCCGATGAATCGTGTGCCCCTCTGGCACTGACGCAGTTCCTTTCCCACCGCCCACCCGTCTCGGTCACTTGACGGGTGGGCCTCGAAAAGCCTCGGGGCTCAGCCCCGGACCCGCCTACTGCTTCGGGTGGTGTGCCGGGATCTCCGGCAGCTCCCCCGTCGTCTCGTACTCGGTCAGCATGTCGATCCGCCGAATGTGCCGCGGGTCCTCGGAGAACGGCGTGGACACGAACGCCTCGACGAACTTCGTCGCCTCGTCCCGCGAGTGCATCCGCGCGCCGACCGCCACGACGTTCGCGTTGTTGTGCTGCCGGCCGAGCGACGCCGTCTCCTCGCTCCACGCGAGGGCCGCCCGCACGCCCTTGACCTTGTTCGCCGCGATCTGCTCGCCGTTGCCGGAGCCGCCGATCACGATGCCGAGGGCCTCGGGGTCGGCGGCCGCGCGCTCGGCGGCGCGGAGGCAGAAGGGCGGGTAGTCGTCCTGTGCGTCGAAGATGTGGGGCCCGCAGTCGACGGGCTCGTGCCCCGCCTCCTTGAGCCACTCGACGAGGTGGTTCTTGAGTTCGAAGCCCGCATGGTCGGAGCCGAGATACACGCGCATGGGACGAGTGTGACACGGCTGTTTCCGGGAAGCAGCTCCGGGGCCCAGCCCGTTTAAATCCGGGAAACACCTCGGAACCTCAAGGGAACCTCAAGTAACGATCAGGAATCAAAGGTTCACTAATCACTTTGCCTCCGATTCACTGGACCATCTTGTAAGCGGCGCAAAGGAATTCCCCCCATGACTGATGGTTCCGGCCTCCAGGCAGGTCTCAAGAACCGGCATCTGTCGATGATCGCGATCGGTGGCGTCATCGGCGCCGGTCTGTTCGTCGGGTCCAGTTCGGGCATCGCCACCGCGGGGCCCGGCATCCTGCTCTCCTACGCCCTCGTCGGCACGCTCGTGGTGCTGGTGATGCGCATGCTCGGTGAAATGTCGGCCGCGAACCCCACGTCCGGCTCGTTCTCCGCGCACGCCGACCGCGCGCTCGGCCGCTGGGCCGGCTTCTCGATCGGCTGGCTGTACTGGTTCTTCTGGGTCGTCGTGCTCGCCGTCGAGGCGACCGCCGGCGCCAAGATCCTCGAAGGGTGGATCCCCGCCGTACCGCAGTGGGGCTGGGCGCTCCTCGTGATGGTGGTGCTGACCGCCACGAACCTCGTATCGGTCGGTTCCTACGGCGAGTTCGAGTTCTGGTTCGCCGGGATCAAGGTCGTGGCGATCGGCGCGTTCATCGTCGTCGGCGCGCTTGCGGTCTTCGGCGTACTGCCCGGCGCCCACACCGACAAGGCGGGCATCGGCAACCTCACCGACCACGGCGGCTTCCTGCCGAACGGCCCCGGCGCGATCCTGACCGGTGTCCTGCTGGTCGTCTTCTCCTTCATGGGCAGCGAGATCGCGACCCTGGCCGCCGGTGAGTCCGAAGACCCGCAGCGCGCGGTCACCAAGTCGACCAACAGCATCATCTGGCGCATCGGCGTCTTCTACCTCGGCTCGATCCTCGTCGTCGTCTGCCTGCTCCCCTGGAACGACCCCTCCATCAAGGAACAGGGCTCCTACGTCGCCGCCCTCGACTCCCTCGGCATCGCGCACGCCGGCCAGATCATGAACTTCATCGTGCTGACCTCGGTGCTGTCCTGCCTCAACTCCGGCCTCTACACGGCCTCCCGCATGGCCTTCTCGCTCGGCGGACGCGGCGACGCGCCGGCCGCGTTCGCCCGGACGACCTCCCGTGGTGTACCGATGGCGGCGATCATCGCCTCCGTCGTCTTCGGCTTCGTCGCCGTGTTCTTCAACTACGCCTTCCCGGACACCGTCTTCCTCTTCCTCGTCAACTCCTCAGGTGCGGTGGCCCTGTTCGTGTGGCTGGTGATCTGCGCGTCCCAGCTCCGCATGCGCCGGATCATCGAGCGCGAATCGCCGGAGAAGCTCGTCGTGCGGATGTGGCTGTACCCGTATCTGACCTGGGCGACGATCGCCCTGATCGTGTTCGTCCTCGGCTACATGCTCACCGACACCAAGGGCGAGAGCAGCGGCCGTACGACCGTCCTGCTGTCGCTGCTGGTCGCGCTGGCCGTGGTGGCGGTCTCGGTGATCAAGGAGCGGATGCGGGGCGGGCGACCCGTCGCGGTCGCCGCCTCGGACACCGACACGGACAAGGTGTCCGTCGACCGGTGACGTTCACAGCACGACAAAGCTGTTCTTGACCCTGTCGTAGGTCTTCAGGGCCTGGGTCTCCACGTCCGGCCGGTACCAGGTGTTGATCTGGTACGACTTCCCGTCCGCGTCGAAGCCGAGCAGCCGGGCGTGCCAGGGGGTGCCCTTGAGGGTGAACGTGTACTCCCAGACCACCGCCGGGTAGCCGCGGAAGGTCGTACTGGCGAGCCGGATCTTCCGGTAGTCCTGCCCCTGGTGGGCGTTCCGCTCCGAGTCCTCCCACGTGCGCATCAGGTCACCGCGGGCGAGGGAGGACTTGCCCACGAGTTCCTGGCTGCCGTCCGGGGACGTGTAGTGGACCTCGGCCCCCGTCTTCAGATCCCGCCGCCACCCGGTGGGCGTCGCCCACGCGAACCCGCCCGCCTCCTGGTGCGTGCCCGGGGGCAGGCTCGGGGGGCGGAAGGTGCCCTCGACCGTGGGAGAGGGGGACGGGGACGGAGTGGCGGAAACGGAGGGTTCGGTCGGAGTCGACGAGGCGCTGGCCGACGGCGTCGATGCCGTCGATGCCTTCGACGCCGAGCCCGTCGCCGTGTCGTCGGACGAGCCGCTCCCGTTCACGAGGATCGCCGCGACCGCCGCGCCCACTGCGGCTACGGCTGCGGCGGCGATCAGTCCGGTACGGCGGTGGGGGCGGGTGCGGGCAGTGAACGGTTGCGCGGGGCCGGGCAGACGGGCGGGGTGGGGGCCGAGGTCCGGGCGGGGGCCGCGGGCGGGGTGCGGTGGTACCGGGCGCTCGGGGCGCACAAGGGAGACGCCTGCCACCGCCGGATGCCGGGTCGGTATCGGGTCCTCGACGGGCGGGGCGGGATCGGGGTGGGGTCGGGGTTCGGGGTCCGGTTCGTGCACTCGGGGGTCTCGTGCCGCCCTGACCACCGAAGGTTCCAGGAAGGCCGGAGTGGGTGACTCCTGATGGGCCTCGGGCTCCACCGGCCTCTCGGGCTCCTCCACCAACCGCGTTTCCACTGAGCCGAGTTTCTCGGCCTCCGTCGGAAACGCGACCGGGCTCAGCACCTCCTCCACCTCCTCAAGACCCGGCCGCACCGACGGCTCCTTCTCCAGCAGCGCGGCCAGTACCTCCCTCAACGGGCCTGCCGCGGGCGGGAGTTCGGGCTCCTCGTAGAGCACCGCGTGCAGGGTGGCCAGGGTGGTGTCGCGGGAGAACGGTGAGCGGCCGCCGAGGGCCGCGCAGAGGGTCGCGCCCAGGGACCAGATGTCCGAGGGCGGTCCCTGCGGGCGGCCGGAGATCCGCTCGGGTGCCATGTAGTCGGGCGAGCCGACGAGCATGCCGACCATGGTGAGCGCCTTGGCGTCCTGGATCGCGGCGATACCGAAGTCGGTGAGCACGACGCGCTGCGCGCGGCTCTCGACGAGTACGTTGCCGGGTTTGATGTCCCGGTGCAGAACGCCTCCCGCGTGCACCTGCCGCAGGGCCGCCACCAGCCCCAGCCCGATGCGGGCGGCCTCGCGCGGGCCGACCGGACCGTCCTCCGCCATGATCCGCTCCAGCGAGCGGCCCGCCACCAACTCCATGACGATCCACAGGCGTTCGCCCTCGTCCACGACGTCGTAGACCCGTACGACGTTGGGATGGTCGATCCGGGCCGTGGCCCTGGCCTCGCGCAGGGTGCGCTCGCGGCGGGTGCGGGTGTCCTCCGGGTCGAGGCCGTCGATGCGCATCTCCTTGACCGCGACCTGCCGGTCCAGCATTTCGTCGGCGGCCCGCCACACCCGCCCCATTCCCCCCTGGCCGATGCTTTCGACCAGTCGATAGCGTCCGGTCACCAATAGCCCCGGAGTTCCGCCGTCCCTCAAGTTCCCCGTATTCCCCGGCAATCCGCTGCACCCCCACAATGGTCACACTTCATGCCGTACCAGCATAGTGCGGAGAAATCTTGTGGTACCTCTTCAAGTACTGCGAATTCAGGCGCAGTCCCAGGGGGATACAGGGGAACACAAGGGGGACGAACATGAGTTCTCGTCGCGCGACGACCATCGCGACGGCCATCACAGGATCGCTGCTCACGGCATCTTTCTCGGCCGTGATGATCCTTTCCTTCACCGCCTCGGCGGACGACCGGGGACCGGGAAGCAGCAAAGGCGGAAAGGCGATGGACGCGGCACCGGCGGGTGTGAAACTGACCACGCTCCTGCCGGAGAGGATTTCTGTCGACAACAGTTCGAAAAGGACGGCCATCACCGCCACGGTGAAGAACGAGGGGACCAAGGAGAGCGGCGAGATCAATCTCCTGGTGGTCGGTTTCGACGGCCTCAAGGTCAATGGTGTGCAGGGTTGTTCGGCGATCGCCGAAAAGGATCTGCCGCCCGGTTCGAACAGCGGATTCACGTGCCCCGTCGGCACGCTTGCCGCCGGGAAGTCGAAGTCGTACGCGGTCGACGCGACGTACGACCTGAGCAAGGCCGGGAAGATCTGTCTGCCGGTGATGTCCGCCGACGGCAAGAAGACGTTCTGGCAGCAGGGCCCGGTCCCGTTCGGTACGACGAACCCGTCGCCGAACGCCCCGGCCACCCCGCTGCTGCTCGGCACCGACAACAAGCCGGTGGCACCGGGCGGCGACACCCTGCCCAAGACCGGCGTCGGCAGTGACGTACTGCCGCTGGGCGCGGCCGGTGCGGCACTGATCGCGGCGGGCGCGGCGGGCCTGTACTGGTCCCAGCGACCGCCGGGGCGGCAGACCCTGCGGGGCTGAGCGGAGCTCGGACAAGGGGGGCCGGGTCGCGGGAGCACCTGGCCCTTCCTGTTGCTCCCGCCCTCATCCGGAAAGCCTGACGGCACATGTCAGGTTATGGGGCCAGCATGACCGTATGAGCCAGCACCCGCAGCCCCTCACCCTCCGCCCCACCGACCCCGGATACGACGACGAACTCACCGGTTTCCAGACCGGGTTCGCCCAGCGCCCCGCCGTGGTCCACGGCGCGGCCTCGGCCGACGACGTGATCGCCGCCGTACGGTACGCGGCCGGCGCGGAGCTGCCGGTCGGGGTGCAGGCCACCGGGCACGGGCTGCCGGGTGGATCGGAGGGCGGGGTGCTGATCACTACGCGGCGGATGGACGGCGTACGGGTCGATCCGGAAGCGCGGACCGTCCGGGTCCAGGCGGGCGTGCGATGGGCGCAGGTGGTCGCGGCTGCGGAGCCGTACGGCCTGGCCCCGCTGAACGGGTCGTCGCCGGGTGTGGGGGCCGTGTCGTACACGCTGAGCGGTGGACTCGGCATCCTGGCAAGGGAGTTCGGGTACGCGGCCGACCATGTGCGCTCACTCGACGTCGTCACCGCCGACGGGCGACTGCGGCAGGTGACACGGGAGGCGGAGCCCGAGCTGTACTGGGCGCTGCTCGGCGCCGGGCATGCCTTCGGTGTCGTCACGGAGCTGGAGATCGGCCTCGTCCCCGTGCGGACGCTCTACGGCGGTTCGCTCGCCTTCGACGGGCGGGAGGTGGATCCCACGGGCCTGCTGCGGGCGTACGAGGAGTGGACGCGGACCGTGCCGGACGGGCTGACCTCGTCCTTCGCCGCTGTACCGTACCCGGACATCCCGGCGCTGCCGCCGCAGCTGCGCGGACGGTACGTCGTCTCCGTGCGGGTCGCGTACACGGGGGCCGACGGCGAGCAAGTCGTCGCCCCGCTGCGGAAGTCGGGGCCGCTGCTCGCGGACTCGCTGCGGGAGATGCCGTATGCCGAGAGCCACACGATCCACAGCGATCCGCCCGAGCCGCACGCGTACTACGGCGACAGCGCGGTGCTCGGCGAATTGGATGTCGCGCGGGTGGGCGAGGTGCTGGCCCTCGTCGGGCCGGACGCGCCAGGTATGTGCGTCGTCCAGGTCAACCATCTCGGCGGGGCCCTCGCGAAGTCCGCGCCGAACTCGGTGCCGTACCGCGAAGGACGTTTCCTGGTACGGCTGTTGGCGGTCGGCGACCGTGCGAGCGCGCGGGCCCGGCTCGACCCGGCCTTCGCGCTGCTCGGGCCCGTGACGCTCGGCAGGGCGGTCAACTTCGCGTTCGGGGCCGGTGACCGGACCGAGGGGCTGTACGACGTGGAGACGCGGAAGAGGCTCGCCGCGTTGAAGTCGGCGTACGACCCGGCGAACCTCTTCCGCAGGAACTATGGCCCTACCGCTGCTTGTTGACGAACTTCCACGCGGCCGGAGTCGCGCCCATCGCCAGGGCCGCCTTCAGGGCGTCGCCGAGGAGGAAGGGGGTGAGGCCGGCGGCGATCGCGGCGCTCGCCGACAGGCCGAGGCTCACCGCGAGGTACGGAACGCCGACGGCGTAGATGATCGCCTCGCCCAGGATCATCGTGCCCGCCATGCGCAGGACCGAGCGGTCGGCGCCACGGCGGGCCAGGGCGCCCACGGCGGCGGAGGCGAGCAGCATGCCGACGATGTAGCCGAAGGAGGCACCGCTGCCGTGGGTGCCGCCGGCGAACCACGGCACGCCGGCCAGGCCGAGCAGCGCGTACAGCGCGAGCGAGAGGAAGCCGCGGCCGGCGCCGAGGGAGGTGCCGACGAGCAGCGCGGCGAAGGTCTGGCCGGTGACCGGGACCGGGGAGCCCGGGACGGGCACGGAGAGCTGGGCGGCGAGGCCGGTGAGCGCGGCGCCGCCGAGCACGAGGGCGATGTCCCGGACGCGGGAGGCGGGCAGCAGATCGGCGAGGACCTGTCCGGGGCGGGCGGTGGCGACGGCGGTACTCAAGGGGAACTCCGCAGGTTGACGGGGGTACAGGGGGACTCAGTGACGCTATCCCAGGGCCGTTCGGCCGATCACCGTCAGCGCTCGACAAAGGCTTCGGCGCGGACTTGGTGGGCTCCGGACAAAGGATGCCTGTTACACGCGCTCGGGCGTGATGCCCGTCACGCGCACCCCGTGCCGTCTCGCACACCGGTCACCGTCTGGGCAGCGGTGCACCGTTTTGCTAGCTTCGACCGCATGGTTGCCCAGGCCCGGAACTTCGCGTCGCGTCGCTATGTCGACCTGCGACGCCAGGCCGCAGCGACCTGTTACCGCCCCTGAGGCGGGCGGAGCGGATCCGGTGCGCCTCGAAATCCACACGGCGCACTGTCGGACCCGTTCCCGAGGAAGATCCCCATGCCCCGTAACGCGGCACCTCTTCTACGCTCCCCCGTACCCCGCGCCGCCGACAGTGACCGGCGGCGCACCAACGCGAGTGTCATCCTGCGGTCCGTGCTGGAGCACGGGCCGGTGGCCCGCTCCACCATCGCCCGGCTGACCGGGCTGTCCCCCGCGTCGGTGACCGACTACTGCGCCCGCTTCGCGGGACTCGGCCTGATCCATGAGTCGGCCACACCCGAGCGATCGGGAGGTGTGGGCCGGCCCCATGTACCCGTCGACCTGGACGACTCGCAATTCATCGTGGGCGGAGTCCATGTGGCCGTGCCCTATACGACGGTGGCTCTGCTCGATCTGCGGGGGCGGGTGGTCGCCGAGCGGTGCCTCGGCCACGACACCACCGATCCCTCCCGTGTGCTGGCGCGGGCCGCCGAGGGGCTGGACGCGCTGCTCGCGGAGGCGGCCGGGACCATCCCGCTGGGTGTCGGGGTCGCCGCCGGCGGCTGGGTCGACCGGGACTCCGGGACCATCGTCGACCACCCCCTGCTCGGCTGGCGGGAGGTGCCGGTGCGCGAGATCCTCGGCACCCGCACCGAGCTCCCGGTCCATGTGGACGGCCATGCCCGCGCGTTGGTCAACGGGGAGCGGCTGTTCGGACGGGCCGCGCGGGGCAGCCGCAGCGTGCTGCATCTCTTCGTCGGCAATGTGGTCGACGCGGCCTTCGCCACCAACGACGAGGTGCACCACGGTCCCCGCTCGCAGGCCGGCGCGATCGCCCATCTGCCCCTGCGCGGCGGGACCGAGCCGTGCGACTGCGGCCGGGTCGGCTGCCTCCAAGTGGAGCTGAGCGAACAGACGTTGTGCCGACGGGCCCGGGAGGCCGGAATCGTCGACGGGGTCAACCCGACCCACGTCGTGGCCGCGGCCGAGCGCGGGAACCCGGTCGCCGTACGGCTGTTGACGCAACGGGCGCGGATGGCCGGGCGGGCTGCCGGGCTGCTGCTCGACATCCTCAACCCGGAGACGGTGGTCGTCACCGAACTCGGCGTCATCCACCGGGAGGACTGCCTGCGCGCGCTGCGCGAGGAGGTCGGTGACGCGCGGGCGTCGACTGTCGTGCCGACGAGTTTCCCGGATTCCGTGCTGGCCGTGGCAGGCGGTTCGGTGATGCTGGACGTGCTGTTCCGGGATCCGCTGAGCGTGTCACCGAGCGTTTCACCGGGGCGTATTTAATTCAGAAACTCGGAATATTGACAGGGGGCACGCATGATCGGGAACATCCTGCTCATGAGCCTGCCGATGAGTTGTCGCACCTCTTGTTGCTGACCCGCTGAAGCGCCCCGAGCGCCGGCCTCATCCTGCCTGAATTTCCTTCCCGGACTTTCCGCTGCCCGGAGTTCCGCCTGCATTCCGCAGACTTTTCGTCAGACTTCTCATCCGATGAATCAGGGAGCCCTCCCATGCCCAGTTCCCGTGCGCCCGGCCTCGACCGGCGGCTCTTCCTCACCTCCGTGCTCGGCGCCGCCGCGGGCATCGCCGGCCTCAGCGGCTGCGCCACGAGCAGTGCCGCGGCCTCGAAGTCGGGGGCGGGCCTGTCCGCCCCGCTCGCCGAGAAGGTGCCGTCCGGCACCAGCCTGAAGATCTCCTCGTATCTCAACACCCAGCAACTCCAGTTCAAGCTGGCGAAGTTGCCCAAGTTGCCGTTCACCGTGTCGAGTTGGGTGGACATCGGGGCCGGTCCCGATGTCATCAACGCGTTCCGCGCCAAGTCCCTGGACCTGGCCAACAACGCGGGCATACCGCCGATCCAGGCGCACTACCAGGGCTTCGACGCGAAGATCGTCGCGATCGACATCACCCGCAAGCCCAACTACCTCTTCGCCACCAAGCCCGGCAGCGACATCCGCTCGGTCGCCGACTTCAAGGGCAAGAAACTCGCGTTCTCCCAGGGCCAGGCCCAAGGCGTCGTGCTTCTGCGGGCGTTGAAGGAAGCGGGTCTGAAGTACGACGAGGTGAAGCTGGTCCCGCTGACCAGCAACCAGTTCTTCACGGCCCTGCAGTCGGGCCAGGTCGACATCGCCCCGCTCGCCAACAGCCAGGCACCGGCGTACCTCAAGCAGTACGAGGCGAAGGGCGCCCACGCGATCACCACCGGCGTCGTGGACCTGCTCAGCCTTCTGTGGGCGCCGACCGCAGTGCTGGCCGACGCCGCGAAGGCCGCAGCGATCGCCGCGTACATCCCGCAGTGGGCGCGGGGCCAGGTCTGGCAGTACGAGAACCCGGACACCTGGAACGAGGAGTTCTACGTCAAGACGCAGAACCTGACCCTCACACAGGCCGAGTCGGTCACCGCACTCGCCAACAAGCCCTTGTTCCCGCCCAGTTGGGACGAGGCCATCAAGTGGGAGCAGGAGACCGCCGATCTGCTGGCGGAGGGCGGCTTCGTGAAGGAGTTCAAGGTGGACTCGCTCTTCGACCGGCGCTTCGAGTCCATCGCGGCGAAGGCCGTCCCGGCGGAGTACCGGAAGTGACGGCCATGACGACCACGACAACCACCGTGCCGGTGGCGGCTGTCGAGGAGAAGCCGGCCGTACGGCGGCGCGGGCGGCGCCGCGGCCTCGCCCCCGGCAAACGCCTGCCCGCCTCCCGGATCATCGGTCCCGCGCTGTTCTTCGCCCTGTGGGCCGCCGCCTCCGCCGCCGGACAGCTGGACCCGGCCGCGATCCCCGCACCCTGGACCGTGCTGAAGACGGCCGGCCGCCTGTGGACGGACGGCACGCTCCCCACCGACGTACTGACCTCCCTCGAACGCGCCGCCTACGGCTTCGCCCTCGGCCTCACCGCCGGCGTCGTCCTCGCCCTGGCCGCCGGACTCAGCCGGGTCGGCGAGGCCCTGATCGACGGGACCGTGCAGCTCAACCGGGCCATCCCCACCCTCGGCCTCATCCCGCTGTTCATCCTCTGGCTGGGCATCGGCGAGACCTTCAAGATCGCCATCATCGCGATCGTCGTCTACATCCCGATCTACCTCAACCTGCACGCCGCGCTGTCCGGCATCGACCACCGTTATGTCGAACTCGCCGAGGTCCAGGGCCTGTCGAGGCTCCAGTTCATCCGCCAGATCGTCATCCCCGGCGCCCTGCCCGGCTTCTTCGTCGGCCTGCGCCTCGGGGTGACCGGCTCCTGGCTGAGCCTGGTGGTCCTGGAGCAGATCAACGCCACCAGCGGCCTCGGTTACATGATGTTCCAGGCCCAGAACTACGGCCAGTCGGACGTCATCCTGGTCGGCCTGCTGATCTACGGCGTGTTCGGCCTGGTCTCCGACAGCGCGGTCCGTCTCGTCGAACGGAGGGTGCTGTCATGGCGCCGCACACTCAGCAGCTGACCACCACGCCCAACGTCCGACTCCGGGGCCTGACAAGGTCGTTCGACGGCCGTACGGTCCTCGACGACATCGACCTCGATCTGCCCGCCGGACAGTTCACCGCCCTGCTCGGGCACAGCGGCTCCGGCAAGAGCACACTGCTGCGGGCCATCGCGGGGCTCGACCACGAGGTCGTCGGCAGCGGCCGACTCACCGCCCCCGAGCGGGTGTCGGTGGTCTTCCAGGACTCCCGGCTGCTGCCCTGGCGCCGGGTGCTCGACAACGTGCTGCTGGGCACGGACGGCAAGGAGGCCGCCGAGAAGGGGCGCGAGGCGCTCGCCGAGGTCGGATTGAAGGGCCGTGAGCATGCCTGGCCCAACGAACTGTCCGGCGGTGAGGCACAGCGGGCGGCGCTTGCCCGGTCGCTGGTGCGTGAGCCTGAACTGCTGCTCGCCGACGAGCCGTTCGGCGCGCTGGACGCGTTGACGCGGATCCGGATGCACGTGCTGCTGCGCGAGCTGTGGGAGCGGCACCGTCCCTCGGTGCTGCTGGTCACGCATGACGTGGACGAGGCGATCGTCCTCGCGGACCGCGTGCTGGTGCTGGAGGAGGGGCGGATCGGACTCGACCTGGCCATCGACCCCGAGGTGCCGCGTGGGGAGTACCGGGAGCGGTTGCTGGCGGCGCTCGGCGTGACGTCGGACTCGCGGTGACCGTCGGCTGCGCGCCCCGCCTGGGGGCTGCGCCCCCGGACCCCCATCGGCCCTGAAGGGGCCTCGTCCTCAAACGCCGGACGGGCTGGACATACGCACCCGGAACTCCCACCTAAGGAACCTGGCATGCCCCGCCAACTTCACCTCAACGCCTTCCTCATGAACACCGGCCATCACGAGGCCTCCTGGCGCCTCCCCGAGAGCGACCCCTACGCCCACGTGGAGCTGGACCACTACGTACACCTCGCCCGGATCGCCGAACGCGGCACCTTCGACTCGCTCTTCCTGGCCGACGGACCGCAGTTGTGGAGCAACCTGGCCCAACGCCCGGCCGGAGCACTGGAACCGCTCACCCTGCTCACCGCACTCGCGACGGCCACCGAGCACATCGGTCTGATCGCCACCGCGTCCACGTCCTACAACTCCCCCTACAACCTGGCCCGCAAGTTCGCCTCGCTCGACATCATCAGCGGCGGCCGGGCCGGCTGGAACATCGTCACCACGGCCGGCGCCGAGGCAGCCCGCAACTTCGGACTCGACCACGAGCCCGCGCACGCCGAACGGTACGCACGCGCCGCCGAGTTCCTCGATGTGGCGCTGAAACTCTGGGACAGCTGGGAGGACGACGCGATCGTCGCCGACAAGGCGGCCGGTGTGTGGGGCGACGACGCGAAGATCCATCCGCCACGCCACCAGGGGACGTACTTCAGCGTCGAGGGCGCCCTCAACGTCCCCCGCTCGCCCCAGGGTTACCCCCTCCTCGTGCAGGCGGGTTCGAGCGAGGACGGCAAGGCGTTCGCGGCCCGTTACGCGGAGGCGGTGTTCACCGCGCAGCAGACCCTCGGCGACGCGCAGGCGTTCTACGCGGACCTCAAGTCCCGTACGGCGGCGGCCGGTAGGGACCCGGAGCACATCAAGGTGCTGCCCGGCATCGTCCCGGTCCTGGGCTCGACGGAGGCGGAGGCCCGTGCGAACGAACGCCTCCTGGAGGACCACATCGTGTACACGCACGGAGTGGACCGCCTGGAACACCTGCTCCAACTACCGCCCGGCACCTTGGAGTTGGACGCCCAACTCCCCGCCGATCTCCCGCCCGAGGATGCCATCGAGGGCGCCAAGAGCCGCTACACCCTGGTCGTCGAACTCGCCCGCCGCGACCGGCTGACCGTACGGCAACTGGTCGGCCGGCTCGGCGGCGGACGCGGGGACCTCACCTTCGCGGGCACACCCGAACAGGTCGCCGACGCGATCGGGACCTGGTTCACACGAGGCGCCGCCGACGGCTTCAACATCATGCCGGCCGTCCTTCCCTCCGGCCTCGACGCCTTCGTCGACCACGTCGTCCCGCTCCTCCGCTCCCGCGGCCTGCTCCGCACCGAGTACGGCCCCCGCACCACCCTCCGGGAGCGCTACGGCCTCCCCCGCCCGGCCAACCAGTACACCCAACCCGCCTTTGTCTGAAGGGACTTCACCATGTCCATCGAGATCCAGAAGGTCACCGCGCACATCGGCGCCCACGTCTCCGGCGTCGACATCAACAAGCCGCTCGACGCCGAGCAGGTCGCGGCGATCCGCGAGGCCCTCAACGTCCACAAGGCGCTGGTCTTCGACGACGTGCACCTCGACGACGAGGGACAGGAGGCCTTCGCCCGCCACTTCGGCGACCTCACCACCGCCCACCCCACCGTGCCGGCGGTCGACGGCGCCCCGAACGTGCTGCCGGTCGACAGCGAGCGCGGCCGGGCCAACCACTGGCACACGGACGTCACCTTCGTCCTCAACCCGCCCCAGGCCAGCACCCTGCGCTCCATCACGGTCCCGCCGTACGGCGGCGAGACGCTGATCGCCAGTTCGGCGGCGGCCTACCGCGACCTGCCCGAACCCCTCCGTGCCCTCGCCGACACCCTGTGGGCGGAGCACACCAACGACTACGACTACGCCGTACCGGACGAGGAGATCGACGACGAAAAGGCCGCCCAGCGCGCCCAGTTCACGTCGATCAAGTTCCGCACGGTCCACCCGGTCGTCCGCGTGCACCCGCTGACCGGCGAACGCGGCCTGTTCATAGGCGGTTTCGCGCAACGGATCGTAGGCCTCTCGACCGCCGAGTCCCGCAAGATCCTGGACCTCCTCCAGGCGTACGTCGCCCGCCCCGAGAACGTCCTCCGCCACCGCTGGTCGCCGAACCAGCTCGTCCTGTTCGACAACCGCATCACCCAGCACTACGCCATCGACAACTACGACAGCCGGCCGCGCCGCCTCAACCGCGTGACCGTCGCCGGTGACGTCCCGGTCGGCATCGAGGGCAAGGAGAGCTACTCGATCGAGGGCGACGCCTCGCACTACACCTCGGTGGCGGAGTAACCACACACCCGAACCCGCGCCGGATCCGATCCCGCCCTCGAAACGCCCCCGCGGTCCACCCGCGGGGGCTTCTTGTCGCCAACCTGCACCTGCAAGTAATTGCAGTAAGAGCCCAGAGGCCCGGAGGGGATCGATCCGTCATACCCGTCCATACGCTGCCCGACCTGCCCTACGACTACTCCGCGCTCGCCCCGTGATCAGACCCGAGATCATCGAGCTGCACCACGACAAGCACCACGCGGCCTACGTCAAGGGAGCCAACGACACGCTGGAGCAGCCGGCGGAGGCGCGCGACAAGGAGCAGTGGGGCTCGGTCAACGGCCCGCAGAAGAACCTGGCCTTCCACCTCTCCGGCCACATCCTGCACAGCATCTACTGGCAGAACATGACCGGCGACGACGGCGGCGAACCCCTGGCCGCGGACGGGGTCGGCGGCCTCGCGGATGCCATCACCGAGTCCTTCGGCTCCTTCGCCGGATTCAAGGCCCAGCTCACCAAGGCCGCCGCGACCACGCAGGGTTCGGGCTGGGGCGTATTCGCCCACGAACCGCTCAGCGGCCGCCTCATCGTCGAGCAGATCTACGACCACCAGGGCAACGTCGGCCAGGGCTCCACCCCGCTCCTCGTCTTCGACGCCTGGGAGCACGCCTTCTACGTGGCAAGGCGTTACGAGGCGGCGGGGTCCCGGCAGACGATCGTGCCCGCATGACTCCACGAGACGTCCTGCCTCGTGATCGTCTTCTCACCCTTCACGCGGGCCGCCGTCTTCAATCCTCCCCACCACACGGAACATTGAGCGACAGCAGAGCGAACTCCCCGTCCCCCACCCGAAGTTCACTCACCGCCGCGTTCCGCAGCCGCGGAAACACCCGCCGGTACTCACTCAGCGGAATCGACAGCGCCCGGCACAGCACCAGCCGCAGCAGGGTGTTGTGGGCGACGACCAGGACCCGCCCACCGGAGTGCGCGGCGGCGATACGACACAGCGCGGCCAGCCCGCGCGCCGCGGCGGCCGTCGGGTCCTCCGACCCCGGGAACGGACACGCCACCGGGTCGGCCCGGTAGGCCTCCGCCGCGCCGGGGTCCTCCGTCGCGAACTCCGCCAGCGTACGGCCCTCAACCACCCCGAAGTCGCATTCGCGCAGGGCGGGTTCGGTGTGGGGGGTGAGGCGCAGGGCGCGGGCGGCGGGGGCCGCCGTCCGGACGGCCCGGGACAGCGGGGACGTCCAGATCGCGTCGACCGGATGCGCGGCGGCCCACCGGCCGAGGTCCTCCGCCTGGGCGACCCCCACGTCCGTCAGGGCGACGTCACTGATGCCGGCGTAGCGGTTCTCGGCGTGCCAGTCGGTCTGACCGTGACGGGCGAGGAGAAGCGTGGTGCTCATGAATGAGGGGTGTCCTGATTCAGTCGGCGGCGGGTGTGCGTGGCGACCGGCGCCGGCAGCCAGCCCCGGCTCTCCAGTTCGTCCACCAGCCGAGCGTACGGCTCGGCGAAGCGGGCCGTACGAGACCGACGGGGTTCGAGGACCGTACGGATGCGGACCATCCGGTCGGCCGTGTCCACCAGTCCGGCGCCCGTTCCACTGTGTGCCGCCAACACCGCCATCCCCAGGGCCGGTTCGACCTGTTCCGGGACTCGGGCCGGGCGGCCGAGGATGTCGGCGCGGAGCTGGTTCCAGTACGCGCTGCGGGCCGCGCCGCCCGTGAAGGTGAGCGGCCCGTCTATCGGGGCGCCGAGGTGGTGCAGATAGTCCAGGCACAGCCGCTCGGTGAACGCCACGCCCTGGAGCACCGCCGCCCAGCGGTCCGCGTCGGAGGCCGGGGTGCCGAGCGTGAAGGCGGTGGCGTCCGGGGCGAGAAAGGGGAACCGTTCACCGGGCGAGGTGAGGGGGTAGGCAAGGGCGCCAGAGGGTTCGTACTCGGCCGCCAGCCTGTCCATCTCCACCGGATCCGCCCCCGCCGGCAGCGCGCCCGCCCCCACGCTCGACGCCCCGCCGGGCAGCCAACTCCCGTCCGGCGCACGGTGGTTGTAGACCACCCCGGCACTGTCCCGGACGGGGCTCGCGGACGCCCCCTTGAGGACCAGTGTGGTACCGAGCACCGAGTTCCAGGAGCCTTCGTACAGCGCCCCCGAGGCGATCTGGGCCGCGCAGCCGTCCGTCATCCCGGCGATGACCGGCGTACCGACAGGAATCCCGGTCGCCTCGGCGGCGACTCCGCAGACCTCTCCCAGCCGAGTACCGGGACGGACCACCTCCGGCAACACGTCACCCAAGTGGGCCAGTTGAGGCGGCCAGGCCTCGCGCTCCACGTCGTAGCCCGTCTTGAGGGCATGACTGGAGTCGGTCGGAACCGTTCCGCCACCCGTCAACCGCGCGGTGATGACATCGGGCTGATGGGTGACCCGCCCACCGCCGTACGCCTCCAGCAACCACAGCGCCTTGGGCAGCGCCCAACTCGTCTGCATCCCGACCCGCGTCGCCTCCGCCACCGCGCGCCCGTCGTCGTACATCACGCCCGGCGTCAGCGGGCGCCCCGCGCCGTCCGTCAGCAGGACGGTCCCGGAGGTGCCGCACACCGCGAGCCCACCGAGCCGTAGCCGTAGCCGCGGCTGTTCCGTCAAGGCGGCTCTGGACGCCTCGCACACCGCCTCCCACCACTCCCCCGGATCCTGCTCGTGCCGCACCCCGTCCCGGCGTCCGGCCAGCGGGGCGGTGCCGGCGCCGAGGACGCGCCCGTCGCCGGTGACCAGCAGCGCGCGGACGCTCTGCGTCCCCAGGTCGATGCCCAGCCACGCCCCGCCGTCACCGTCGAACATCATCCGGACCTCCCACAGGGGTTACGCATTCGGCATTCCCCGTTCATCGTGGCAAAGAGGGAGGGAGCCCCACGATGACCGAGACACTGCGTGTCGTCGCCGCCGGTGACCATTTCGTCCTACCGTCGCTGATCACTTCCGCGATCGCCGAGGAACTGCGCGAACACCCTTTCACCGTACGTGAGTTGAAGCTCGGCTGGCCGCTGGAACCCTTCGGGCGGGTCGCCGAGGTCGAGGAGGCGAGCGACGCCGAGGACGAACTGATCGAGGCCCTGCGGGGCGACGGCGGCGCCCAGGTGCTGGTCACCCAGATGGGCCCGGTCACCGAACGCGTCCTCACGGCCTGCCCCGATCTCCAGTTGGTCGTCGTGTGCCGGGGCGGACCCGTCAACGTCAACCTGGACGCGGCGAAGACCCACGACGTACGGGTGTGCTTCGCACCCGGCCGCAACGCCGCCGCGACCGCCGAGTTCACCGTCGGGATGATGCTGGCCGCGCTCCGCCGCATCCCGCAGGCCCATGAACTCCTTGCCGGGCAAGGGAGTTGGGAGGCGGGGGCCGCCTACTACACCTACGAGCACAGCGGATTGGAGCTGGAGGATCTACCGGTCGGACTGGTCGGCTACGGCGCGGTCGGCAGCCGCGTGGCCCGTGTCCTCTGCGCCTTCGGCGCCCGCGTGATGGTGTACGACCCTTATGTGCACGGCGAGATCCACGGACTGCGCGTCGCGACGCTGGACGAACTCCTGCGCCGCTCCCAGGTCATCACCCTGCACGCCCGCCTGACCTCCGAGACGCGCGGCCTGATCGGCGCCCGCGAGCTGGCACTGCTGCGCCCCGGCGCGGTGGTGGTGAACGTGGCGCGGGGCCCGTTGCTGGACGAGGACGCGTTGTGCAACGCCCTGGAGAACGGCCAGGTGTCGGCGGCGGCCCTCGACACCTACACCCGCGAACCACTGCCCGCCGCATCAAGGCTGTTCGGCCTCACCGACAGGCTGATCCTCACCCCCCATCTGGGCGGCGCCTCCCGCTCCGTCGCCGAGAAGGCGGCACGAATAGCAGCAGAAGAGGTCGGCCGCTGGGCACGAGGGGCTTCACTCGCACACCAACTCCGTTGAGGGCCCACCAACTCCCGCTGTCCCCACGCGCCGGCCGAGAGGCAGCCGCAGGGGCGGGCCGGTGTCGAGAGGCCGTGGGGCCCCTCACGCTCGGGCGAAGCCGAGAGTGGGGGATCGCGGAGGCGCGCAGCGCCGAGCACGGTGGGCCTCTCGGCACCGGCTCAAGGCGCCCCGAAGGCGACCGAACCAAAAGAGGTGCGCGCACGGCGCCTTCTCAACACCGGCCCAGCTTCCCAGCACTTCCAACCCCCAGGAGGCCCCCACATGTACATCGGAATCGACGTAGGCACATCCACCGTGAAGGCAGCCGCCTTCGACAGCACCGGCCGTCAACTCGCCGTAGCCTCCCGCCCGGTGGAGCTGTCGATGCATGGTGGCTACGTCGAGCAGGACATGGACGAGGTCTACTCCGCCGTGGTCGCCGTACTCGACGAACTCACCGCGGACACAACCGACCCGATCGAACTGGCCGGCCTGACCGGCCAAGGCGACGGCGTCTGGCTGGTCGACACAACAGGGCGCCCCGTCCGCCCGGCCGTGTCCTGGATGGACGGCCGGGCGCACGAACTGCTCGACCAGTGGCTGGCGGACGGAACCTTCGAGACGGTGTTCCGGCGGACCGGCAGCGCGATGTTCCCGGGGTGTCCGGGCCCGGTGCTGGCCTGGTTCGAGGCGCACGAGCCGAAGGCGCTGGACGCGGCGGCGCACGCCCTGTTCTGCAAGGACATGGTCTTCCAGCGACTCACCGGGGCAGCGCCCACCACCGACGTCTCGGACGCATCGATGCCGTTCCTCGACCCCAGGACCCGTTCGTACGACAACGGTGTCGTCGAACTCCTGGGCCTGACCCGCCACCGACGCCTGCTGGCCCGGGTCAGCGACCCGGTAGCGACGGCCGAGACCCGCGCCGAGGGACTGCCCGCTGGTACCCGCATCGCGAACGGCCCCTACGACCTGCCCGCCTGCGCACTCGGCGCGGGCGTGACGGAACCCGGGGACGGACTCCTCATCGTCGGCACCTGCCTCGCCAGTCTCGTCGCGACCACCGACCTCGACCTCTCCGGCGAGCCGGCCGGTCTCTACATCTCTCTCGACCGCCCCGGGCACTGGCTGCGCGCGATGCCGGCGATGGTCGGGACGGCTGCCCTGGACTGGGTGCTGTCGACGACGGGCGTCCGGCACGAGGAGGTGGACGCACTGCTCGCGGCGACACCTCCCGGCGCGAACGGCGTACGGGTACTGCCGTACTTCGCGCCTTCCGGCGAACGCGCCCCCTTCGTCGAGCCTCGTCTCCGGGCCGAACTGACCGGTGTCTCCCTGGAGTCGACGCCCGCCGATCTGATCCGGGCGACCTGCGAGGGCATCGGTTACGCGGCCCGGCACTGTCTGGAGGCGGCGGGCCTGACGGGTTCGCTGGCGGTGTGCGGCGGGGGTACGCGCAGCCCGGCCTGGATGCGGCTGCTCGCGGATGTGCTGGGCCGGCCGCTGCGGGTGGTCGAGGGCGAGGTGGGGGCGCGGGGCGCGGTGCTCGCGGCGGCGGAACGGTACGGGGTTCCGCTGGACGCGGCGGCCTGGACGCGGCCGACGGAGGTGGTCGAGCCGGATGCGGGGCGGGCGGCGTACTACACGAAGGGATACGAGGACCATCTCGCGCGGCTGAAGGTGGCGCGGGGGCGGGAACGGTAGCCCGGAGGCGGGCGGACCGGCTGCGGCCCGGCCCCGCGGGCGTTTACGCTCGCGGGGCCGGGCCGCTGGACTGCCGGCGTCGTCTCGTGTGGAGGTTCTGGAGGTTCGACATGGTGCACAAGAGGTGCCCCGGCTGCGGCCCTGGCCCGCTGCGGGAGTTCTGCGACCTCGACGAGAAGGAGAAGACGTTCGTCCGCGGGGAGAAGAAGGACTTCGCCCCCGAGGCGTACATACGCTGTGCCGTCCCCGGCTGCAGGCGCTACCAGCGGCGCCTGAACTGGCGGGACGGCGGCTTCTTCCCCGAGCCGGACAAGTGACGGCTTACAGGTTGCTGAAGTCCGGCCCCTTGGTCCGCGAGCGCTTGATCTCGTAGAAGCCGGGGACGGAGGCGACCGCGACGGTGCCGTCCCACAGCCGTGCGGCCTCCTCGCCCTTGGGGGCGGGGGTGACGACCGGGCCGAAGAAGGCGATCTGCTCACCGTCGGGGCCGGGGACGGCGATGACGGGGGTGCCGACGTCCTGGCCGACCTTGTCGATGCCCTCCTTGTGGGAGGCGCGCAGCTCGGCGTCGAACTCGAAGTCCTCCTGGTCGGCGTAGTCGATCAGGTCGGCGGGCAGGCCGACCTCAGCGAGCGCGCCGGCGATGGCCTCCACGGTCGGGCCTTCGCCGTTGTTGTGGATGCGGGTGCCGAGCGCGGTGTAGAGCGGGCCGAGGATGTCCGAGCCGTGCTTCTGCCACGCGGCGGTGACCACGCGGATCGGCTTCCAGGCCTTGGTGGCGAGCAGCTCGCGGTACTCCTCGGGCAGCTCGTCGAGCTTGGGCTCGTTGAGCACGGCCAGGCTCATGATGTGCCAGCGGACCTCGATGTCGCGGACCTTCTCGACTTCGAGCACCCACCGGGAGGTCATCCAGGCCCAGGGGCACAGCGGGTCGAACCAGAAGTCCACGGGGGTCTTGGCGGTCTCAGACATGGCGCTCCTCGGAATACGGCCGATTTCCCACGGCAACACCGCCCCTCGCCACCTCATTCCCGGGTGCCCGCGGTCAGGGGCGCATGGCAGGATCGGCCCTGACCACACTGCGATGTCCAACAGCGATGACCATCCGAGGGAGTGCCTCCGTGCCCGGTGAGAATCTGTCCCGCGACGAGGCCCGGGAGCGGGCCGCACTGCTGTCCGTCGACGGGTACGACGTGTCCCTCGACCTTCGCTCGGCGGTGGGCGACGAGGCCGGTGACGGGGACGGGCCGCGGACGTTCCGGTCCGTGACCACGATCCGGTTCCGCTGCGCCGAGCCGGGCGCGGCGAGCTTCGCGGACCTGATCGCGCCGGGTGTGACCGCCGTGTCGCTCAACGGCCGGGACCTCGATCCGGGCGAGGTCTTCGACGGCTCCCGGATCCAGCTTGAGGACCTGGCCGCGGAGAACGAGCTGATCGTCGACGCGCAGTGCGCGTACTCCCGTACCGGCGAGGGCATGCACCGCTTCGTCGACCCCGAGGACGGCGAGATCTACCTCTACACCCAGTACGAGCCGGCCGACTCGCGCCGGGTCTTCGCCAACTTCGAGCAGCCGGACCTCAAGGCGCCGTTCCGCTTCGAGGTGCGGGCGCCCGAGGGGTGGACGGTGTGGAGCAACGGCGCCGGTGAACTGAGCGACGGCGTATGGAAGTTCGCGGAGACGAAGCCGATCTCGACGTACATCACGGCGTTCCTCGCGGGCCCGTACCACTACGTCACGGACTCCTACTCCCGTACCTTCGACGACGGTACGACGCTGGAGATCCCGCTCGGCGCGATGTGCCGCAAGGGTCTGGCGCCGTACTTCGACTCCGACGACGTGTTCCTGGTGACGAAGCAGGGGCTGGACTTCTTCCACGACCACTTCGACTACCCGTACCCGTTCGGGAAGTACGACCAGGCGTTCGTGCCCGAGTACAACCTCGGCGCGATGGAGAACCCCGGACTGGTCACGTTCCGCGAGGAGTTCATCTTCCGGGGGAAGGTGACGCGGGCGTCGTACGAGAGCCGGGCCAACGTCGTTCTGCACGAGATGGCGCACATGTGGTTCGGCGACCTGGTCACCATGGAGTGGTGGGACGACCTGTGGCTGAAGGAGTCCTTCGCCGACTTCATGGGGGTGTTCGCGAGCGTCGGCGCGACCCGTTTCACCGACGCCTGGATCAGTTTCGCCAACCGCCGCAAGGCGTGGGCGTATCGCGCGGACCAGCTCCCGTCCACGCACCCGATCACCGCCGACATCCGCGACCTCCAGGACGCGAAGCTCAACTTCGACGGCATCACGTACGCCAAGGGGGCTTCCGTACTGAAGCAGTTGGTGGCGTACGTCGGGCAGGACGCGTTCCTGGAGGGCGCGCGCCGCTACTTCAAGCGGAACGCGTACGGCAACACACGCCTCGGTGACCTGTTGTCCGTCCTTGAGGAGACGAGCGGCCGGGACATGGCTTCGTGGTCGCGGGCGTGGCTGCAGACGGCCGGGGTCAACTCCCTCACTCCGCAAGTGGTGCTGGACGTGGAGGGCGACCGCATCGCCGAGCTGACGGTGCTTCAGGAGGCGGCCGAGTCGCACCCCGAGCTGCGCCCGCACCGGGTCGTGGTCGGCCTCTACCGGACGGAGGACCGACGGCTGGTCCAGTACGAGCGGGCCGAGGTGGACGTCGACGGCGCGCGGACGGTCGTAGTGGAGCTGGCCGGTGCGGACGCGCCGGAGCTGGTGCTGGTCAACGACGAGGACCTCACATACGCCAAGACCCGTTTCGACGCGGTGTCGTTGGCGACCCTGCGGGACCGGCTCGGGGCGCTGACCGACCCGATGACGCGGGCCCTGTGCTGGTCGGCGCTGTGGAACATGACGCGGGACGCGCTGCTGCTCGCACCCGACTTCATCGACCTGGTGATGCAGTTCGGGCGCCGGGAGACCGACATCGGTGTGCTGCAGATGCTGCACGCGTGGGCGAACTCGGCGCTGGTCAACTACTCGCCGCCGTGGTGGCGTGAGACGGGCGCGAAGCTGCTGGCGCACATCGCGGAGCGGGATCTGCGGGACGCCGAGGCCGGCAGTGAGCAGCAGTTGGCCTGGGCGCGTTTCTACGCGTCGGTGGCGTCGGCGCCGGAGGAACTGGCCCTGTTGCAGGGCCTGTTGGACGGCACGGAGAAGATCGACGGTCTGGTGGTGGACCAGGAGCTGCGCTGGGCGTTCCTGGAGCCGCTGACCGCGCACGGCGTTGCCGACGAGTCCGTGGTGGCCGCCGAGCTGGCCCGGGACGACACCGCGTCGGGCAAGCGGCACCAGGTGCGCTGTCTCGCCGCCCGTCCCTCGGCGGCGGTCAAGGCGCAGGCGTGGGCGCAGGTCGTGGAGTCGGACGCGCTGTCCAACGCGTTCGTCGAGGCGACGATCGCGGGCTTCGTGCAGCCGTCGCAGCGGGAGCTGCTGGCACCGTACACGGAGAAGTACTTCGCGGCGATCGAGCGGGTGTGGGAGGAGCGGTCGATCCAGATCGCCATGGATGTGGTGAAGGGTCTGTTCCCGGCGTTCCCGACCGCCGAGGACGGCCCGGCGACGCTGGCCGCGACGGACGCGTGGCTGACCTCCCACGAGGGTGCGGCGCCCGCGCTGCGGCGGCTGGTACTGGAGGCGCGGGACGATCTGGCGCGGGCGCTGCGGGCGCAGGAGGCGGACAACGGGGGCCGGGGCGCCCAGGGCTGACCCTTGGCCTGTGATTGGTCTCTCCGTGACCGTTACTGAATACAGGTAATCGCAGCCGTAACCCCTGGTCCATCCCATCCGGACCAGGGGTTTTCGGTGCCTACTCGGCATCCGAACGCCTGTCCTTTAGTACCGCATCGTCCGGATTTGTCGACAGGCGTGTAACAGCGGTTAGGGAGCGGATCCGGCGCGGAAAACCCCGTTGCATGAACCACAACACCCCCCTCTCCCCCCGCCCCCTCAGCCACCTCTCCGAGGTGCACCGCCGGGTTCTGACGACGGCTCAGCTCCGTACACACGGCGTCCCGGCCGCCGAGGTGAACGAGCAGTGCCGTCCCGGCGGCCCCTGGCAGCAGCTCCTCCCCGGCGTCGTCCTGCTGCACTCCGGTCCGCCCACCGGCGAGGAGCGGCTGCACGCGGTGCTGACGTACGCGGCGCGGGAGCGGACGGCAGGTGTCCCGGTCCAGCCCGGAGCGGAGGAGCCGCACCGGCCGACGTACGGCGAGACGATGGTCACCGGCCTGGCCGCGCTGGCCCTGTACGGCTTCGCCTCGGCCGGACCGCTCGCGTCCCTCGACCGCGTCGACGTCCTGGTCCCCCGGATGCGCCGGCTGCGCTCGACGGGCTGCGCCCGCATCCTCCGCACCCCGGCGCTCCCCGCCGCGCGGCAGGTGAAGGGCGTACCGGTCGCCCCGGTGCCGCGTGCCGTCGCGGACGCGGCGGCCGGGCTGTCGGACGCGAACGCGGTCCGCCGGCTGCTCACCGAGGCGGTACGCGGCGGCCACTGCGAACCGGCCGCGGTGGTACGGGAGTTGCACGACGCGAAGCTGCTGAGCCGCCCGCACGTGGTGGACGCGGTGGACTCGCTGCTGGCCGAGGGCCGCGCGATCGCGGAGGACCGCCTCTACCGGATGGTGAGCGAGTACGGCCTCCCCGACCCGGTGTGGAACGTCGACCTGCGGCTGCCCGGCGGCCCGCACCTGGGCGGCCTGGACGCGTACTGGCCCGAGCAGGCGGTCGCGGTCGAACTGGACACCCGCGCCCCGCGCCAGGACGAGGACGCGCTGTGGTCGGAGTACGCCCGCAAGCGCGAGCACCTGGAACGGCTCGGCATCACCGTCGTCCACATCACCCCCAGGAAGCTCCGCGAGGGTCTTGAGCAGCAGGCGGCGGTGGTCCGTACGGCACTGATGGCGGCGGCGGACCGCGATCCCGCCGCGTATGTCGTGGTGCTGCCCCGGTAGTGACGGACCGGGGCGGCATCAGGAGGGGAGAGGAGGGGCCACCGGGGGGTCGGTGGTCCCTCCTCATTTATGGCCGCACTTGTGGCTACAGGGGTTCGGGGAGGGGTGGTGGGGTCGCGCTGGTGGTGGTGTGACTGGTGTGGAGGCCGTCGAGGAGGGCGGCGTAGGAGGCGATCATGCGCGTACGGCTGAAGCGTTCGCGGCTGCGGGCGTGGGCCTTGGCGAACTCCGCGCGGCCGATGACCGCCTCGGTCCAGGCCGACGCGATGGCGTCCGGGTCGGGGGGCGTGATGATGCCGTGCCCGGCGACGATGGACGCGCTGTCGCCGATGTCGGTGGCGACGGGCACGGCCCCGCACATCATGCCCTCGATGAGACAGAGGGGCGCGGCCTCGCCGAAGGACGACGTCAGCGCGACGACGTCCGAACCGGCGTAGACGGTCTCCATGTCCCGCCGCACACCGAGCAGATGAAGCCGCGCGGTGAGTTGTGCTCTGTCCGCCCCGAACTCGGCGTCGATGTCGGCGGCGAGGGCGGGCTGGTTGTCGGCGGTCATGCCCGTGCCGCACATGACGACGTGGCCGGCGGGTTCGCGTCGCAGCCACTCGTGGGCGGCGGCGAGGAAGAGCGGGATGTTCTTCATGGTGGCGTAGCGGGCGGCGAACACCACGACGGGAGCGGTGTCCAAAATCCCCAGGGAGGCGCGGAAGGCGAGCCGCCGGGCCGGGTCGGGCCGAAAGCGCAGCAGATCGACCCCATTGGGGATGACGTGGAGGACCTCGGGCGGGATGCCGGCGGCCTGGTAGGCGTCGCGGGTGGACTCCGCGCAGCAGACACAGGCGACGACCTTGCCGTCGGCGATGGCGGCCTTCAGTTCGTCGAGGGCGGCACCCTGGTGTTCGGGGTCCGAACGGTGCAGGCACACGACGACCGGCCGACGCGGCAGGCCTCCCTGGTTCAGCAGGGAGAGCGGCTGTTCCTTGAGCGACAGGACGACGTCGGCGTCCGCCAGGGCGCGGGCCGCGTCGGCCAGCTCCGGGCCCGTGAACCCGGAGCTGATCTGCCCCTCACCACCGCCGAAACTACGACCGAGGGTGGAGACCCCGACACCGGCCGCGGTCAGTTGCTGGTAGCAGGCGTCGTTCTCCATGGCCTGCCGGGTTGCTTCTCGGTGTACTTCTCCGTGGATGCTCAGCACCGAATGATGCTGGCCGCCCTCCACCAGACCCATGATGACGTCGCTGTGGACGATTCGGGCTCCTCCGGAGAAGAAGCCCTCGTAGACCGACAGCACGTGCAGTTCGTGTCTAGCGCGCACACGACCACCCGCCTTGCGTATGAATCGAGCCATCCCCGTGAACAGCGGGTTAGCCGTTATGAGGCGGCACGGACATTTCGCCTGAATGAACTGGGCGTCTCGTATCCGAGTCCGGTTGGTTATCCCGGGGTCAATTGGTGGCGAGAAGCCCGCGCCCGCTCTCCCTCCTGGGGGTCTGGCTCCCCACGGGAAACTCCAGCACCGGGTCCGGCATGTCGATCGTCGGCGCGGAGCCCTCTTCTTCGTCTACGGCGACCCGCAGCCGGACCTCGTGTCCGCGTCGGCGTCCTCGATGTCACCGGGCCACCCTGAGACAAGCCGAGCTCAGTCCTCCGGTCGTACACCGCCTGTCCCGGGGCGAACGCGTACCCGGCATCCACATGGGCGGGGGACTCCTCGGCGGACTCGCCCGGAAGCTTCCGGGTCCGCCGGGTCTTCCACTGGGGGTGGTTCACGGCTGCTCCTCCTCGGCACGCAGCTCCCGCACTTTGCCACCGAGGTGTCGCGAGTACGGCTCCCCGAGAGTGGTCGGCTGTGACGCCGGCAGGTCGGCAGCTCGTTCAGCGTTGGCGTACTGCGCATCCGAAAGGAGCTCCAGCCACTGCCGGGCTTCGGGCTCGATCTCGATCTCGATCGGCCACGGGTCGCTCGCAGGCATGGCTGTACAGAAATCCATGTGGCAAGACAGCAGGGCGCCGGTACTCCGCGTACACGACTGACTACGGTCGCAGGAGCGTAAGGGCAGGGCCTCCCGGCAGCAGCTCCGGAGGCCCTGCTCAGGCCGCCGTCCGTTCCCCGAGTACCCGCCTGCGCAGTGCCGTTCGCTGAACGGCCGGCGGGGCGTACGCCATGTCGAGGGTGCCGACGTCCGTGCCGGGCGGGACCAACTCGTCTATCTGGTCGAGGAGTTCGTCCGACAGGACGGTCTCCGCACCGGCGAGCAGGTCGTCCAGGTGGGCCATCGTCCGCGGGCCGATGATCGCCGAGGTGACACCGGGGTGGGCGATCGCGAAGGCCATGGCCAGGTGGGTCAGCGGCAACCCCGCCTTCTCGGCGAGGGCCACGAGTTGTTCGACCGTGGCCAGGCGGTGTTCGTCGCTGAGGTGCTTGAAGCCGAAGCCGGAGCGGTGGGTGTCCGCCCGCGCGTCCTTGCGGTAGCGGCCGGTCAGCAGGCCGCCCGCCAGGGGGCTGTAGACCAGTGCGCCCATGCCGTGGCGCTCACAGACGGGCAGCACTTCGCGCTCGATGCCCCGGTTGAGGATCGAGTACGTCGGCTGCTCCGTGCGGAAGCGGGTCAGGCCGCGTCGCTCCGCCACCCACTGCGCCTCGACGATGTCCGACGCGGGGAAGGAGGACGTGCCGGCCGTCCGCACCTTGCCCGCGCGCACCAGGTCGGTGAGGACGGAGAGGGTTTCCTCCACGTCAGTGTCCGGGTCGGGACGGTGGATCTGGAACAGGTCGACGTGGTCCGTCTGCAGGCGGCGCAGGGAGTTCTCCAGTGCGCGCACCAGCCAACGCCTGGAATTTCCGCGCTCGTTGGGGTCGTCACCCATCGGGAGGTGTGCCTTCGTGGCCAGTACGACGTTGTCGCGGCGGCCCTTCAGCGCCTTGCCGACGATCTCCTCGGACTCGCCGCGCGAGTAGGCGTCGGCGGTGTCCACGAAGTTGATGCCCGCGTCCAGTGCCCTGTGGATGATCCGGACGGAGTCGTCGTGGTCGGGGTTGCCGATCGCACCGAACATCATCGCGCCCAGGCAGTAGGGGCTGACCTTGATACCGGTGCGGCCCAGCGTGCGGTAGTGCATGGCTCTCCTCGGGGGGACAGATAAGCGGAACAGCGTTCCGGAACACCATACGGAACGCCGTTCCGCTTATGCAAGGGAACCCCTACTTACCGCAGAACTCCCCCACCACCACCGCCCCCGCGTCCCCCGACCAGTCCCCGTTGAAGTTGAACGCCAGCGAGTGGCGGCCGTCCGGCGTCGCCACCACCACCGACGACGAGCCGTGGATGCCGCCGTCGTGGCCCCAGAGGTGGACACCGCAGGGCAGCTTGATGTCGGAGATACCGAGGCCGTAGCGCGTGGTGGGGCTGTCGCCCGCCGGTACCGTCGTCTGCATCTCCTTGAGCTGCTTCGCCGGGAGGAGCTTTCCGCCGAGCAGCGCGCCGTAGAAGCGGTCCAGGTCGGCGGAGTCGGAGATCATCTCGCCCGCGGAGGAGGCGATGGACGGGTTCAGCTTCGTGACGTCGTACGTCGGGCCCTTCGTCTCCTCCGCCAGCTTGCTGTAGGCGCGGCTGCTGGGGCTCGGCACCGTCACCTTCGTGCCGGGGAGTGAAGTCGCTCTCAGGTGCAGGGGGTTGATGATGCGGTCGCGGATCTCCGCCGCGTACGAGTGGCCGGTGACCTGCTGGATGACCATCCCGGCGAGGACGTAGTTCGTGTTGGAGTAGTGCCACGACACGCCCGGCGCGAAGTCCGGCTTGTGGGACATGGCTATCGCCACCAGTTCGGCCGGGGTCTTCGTGTCGTAACGGTGCTGGAAGAAGCCGTCCTTGGTGAAGTACGCGCGGCCGAAGTCGTCGTCCTGCGTGTAGTTGTAGATGCCGCTGGTGTGGTTCAGGAGCTGGCGGACGGTGATCTTGCCGCCGTCGTTGCCGTTGCCCCGGACCACGCCCGGCAGCCACTTCTCCACCGTGTCGTCGAGCGACAGGCGGCCCTCCGCCTCCAGTTGGAGCAGCACCGTCGACACGAAGGCCTTGGTGATGCTGCCGATCCGGTAGCGGTCGTCGGCCGAACGCGGCTTGCCGGTACGGAGGTTGCCCACACCGGCTGTCGCCGACCAGGTGGCGCCGCCGTCCTTCACCGTCGCGGTGACGCCGGGTACGCCGTCCTGCACGGCCGCCCGGAGTGCCTCCCGTGTCGCCGTGTGGTCCTTGCCCGCGGGCTCCGCCGCCGGCGCGGGTCCCGCCAGTGCGACCGACAGCGCCACCGCCGTCGCACCCATCACCGCCGTACGAACTGCCATGTCTTCCCCCTTCGTTGAGCCCTGTCGAAGGCTCGGTCGGGGGAAGGGACACAGCCACGCGATGCGAAGGTTGCTCCGGTGCACGTCAGTTGAGCGTGTTTCAGCCGTTCTGAAGGCTCAGCCCTTCTTGAGGATCAGCTCGGTGTTGCGGTCCTTCGCGTCGCCGCCCAGGACCGTGCTGGAGCCCGGCGCGTTGTAGGAGAGTTCGCGGTAGAGGGCCGCGAGGCCGGTCTGGGTGAGGTCGGAGAAGTCGGTGCGGTGCGGGGCCGCGGACTCGATGAGCGTGGTGAAGAGGGAGAGCGTGCCGTCCTTGTTGTCCACCAGCTCGATGACGCGGGCGAGTTGGGGATAGTCGACGTGCGAGGCGGTGGAGATCTCCCAGAAGCTGCGGCCGTCGGGCGCCGCGTGCGGAGTGATGACGTTGCGGTGGATGTGGCCGTTGACCCAGGCCAGCACGTTCGGGTGACTGCCGAGGAGGGAGACGACCGCCGAGCCCTCGTAGCGGCGCTCGGTGGGGTGCGCCGGGTCGGGGCGGGTGTTGTCCATCGTCTTGCTGGTGTGGTGGCTGAAGATCACCGCGTACGAGTCCTTGTTGTCGCGGAGCGTCTTGTCCAGCCACCTCAACTGCGTTGCCCCGATGGACCCTTCGTAGTGACCGCCCGCGTCCGTGGTGTCGAGGCTGATGCCGATCACGTCGTCGGCGATACGGAACGCGTAGTACTGCGTGCCCGCGTCGACGTTCGCGGAGGAGTAGCCGTGGCCGACCGGACCGAGGCCCTGGTAGGCCGGGTCCAGGTGGGCCTTGAGGTACTCGGCGGAGGTGTAGGGGGCGCGGTTCTCGTCCGGGGTGATCGAGCGCGCGGAGCGGGCGTGGGCCTTGAGGAAGTCGCGGTAGCCGGTGCCCTTGGGGTCCTTGGCGTCCCGGATGGAGTTCTGGAGCTTCTTCGCCTCGGCCGCGGTCGCGGTCATCAACTTCTTGCCGCCGATGGCGAGTTCGGTGAGGTACGGGTCGGCGTGCGAGCCGAAGCAGCCGAGCGGGAGCGCGTCGTGGTTGCCGACCGTGGAGTACCAGGGCAGGTTGAGGCCGGGGCTGCGGACCTCGCGGATCGCGGCGGCCAGGAAGCCCCCCAGGTGCGGGAAGCCGAGCTGCTTGTCGCCGTCGCGCACGGTGGAGTCGGGCTGCCAGTACAGCTTGAGGCCGCTGTTCTGGACGCCCTCGTAGTGGCGCGGGTCACCGGTGTTGGGGGTGAACCGGCCGCCGCTCATGATCTTCATGAACCATTCCAGCTCGGACTTGGCGTTGTTGTCCGTGTTGTCGCCGGTGGTCATCACGAAGTGCAGCGGGGAGCCGGTCACCGGGGCGCCGCGCAGCGCGTTGACCCGCTCGACCAGCGAGATCCCGCCCTGCACGGTGAGCGCCTCGTGCGGGCGCCAGGCGTGCTTGTCGGTCGAGCGCAGGTACTCCAGGCGCAGCGGGTGCTGGCTGTCCATCAGGTGCAGGTCGGTGAACTGCACGAACGACGCGAGTGCCGTACGGCGGCCCGCGCGCCCGGACTTGGCGGCGGCGAGGTCGGCGCGCACGACGCGCTTCCAGCCGGCGCCGTCGCCGAGGCGGCGGTAGCCGGAGTGGGTGCGCGGGGCGGCGACCGTGGCGAGGGTGGTGCCCTTGGTGTACGGGGCCAGGGGTGCGGCCGGTGCCTTGCGGGACTGGGCCACGGGTGCCTCGGCGGCGGCGTTGGCGGCATGGGTGGCGTCGTTCGTGGCGGCCTGGCTGTCGGTGGGCCGCAGGGCGTAGCCCACGCCCGCGGAGACGGACACGGCCGCGGTGGCGGCGAGGACGGTACGGCGGTTGACCCCCAGCGCGGAGCTGGCGACAGAGCGTGTGCGCGACATGGCGCGATCTCCCCGAGTACGAACTGCGTCGGCAGTGGTCGCGGGTGTTCGCGTCGACCGGTTTTCGATCGCGGTCGCGAACTGCCCGCTCGTACTGGATGCTTGGCATCGGGGATGACCTGCGCGTAAACGAGACGGCAACGCGTAGCGCCGATCACCGTACGTGGATCTTGGCGCCCCCTGTGCGTTCGTGAACGCTCGTCGAGCCGCCGGGAGGTGGCTACTCAGCGTTCATCTGCCGGGGTACTGAAGCTATTCCGGGACGCGTCCCACGGCCGGCCGCTCGCGCCACAGCCGCAGCGCGACGTCGATCAACCGGACGCGGCGCAGACCCAACACGTCGTCCAGCGGATGCCAGGCGGCCATGTCGGTGGAGCCGCCGATCTCGTTGCGGAGCTCGCCGCCGAGGATCCGGCCCTCGTAGACGAGCCGGAGGCCGTGTTGGTCCACCTTGCGTCGGTAACTCCATGGAATGACGTGGTGGATCGAGTTCATGCCGAGGAAACCGGTGACCTCGATGTGGTAACCGGTCTCCTCCTCAAGCTCCCTGACGACCGTGTCGTTCGGATGCTCGCCGTGGTCCATGCCACCGCCGGGCAGCACCCACTCGTACCCCCCGCCCGCGGCCGGTGACCGGGCGAGCAGGAGCTGTCCGTCCCGGACGCAGACGGCATAGGCGGCGACCCTCAGTTTCTTGCGCACTCGGAGAAGCTAGGCGCTTCGCCGGGGGTGGCGCAGGTGGATTTTCGGCTGACGCGCCGTCGTGGCCGGCCGCGCGGTTCCCCGCGCCCCTTCAGGGCGCTCAACGCGACGGAGTCGGATTGGCAGGTGAGTATTCCGGGGCGGACCAGCGCAGGGGGAGCGCTGTGGGGGTCTCTACGGCCTCGTCGAGAGTGAAGCGCACCCTGCGTTCTCCGTCCTCCCCGAACTCCGTCCGTGCCTCGCCGGTGAGTTGGAGGGTCGTGCCCGTCGTCCAGTCAAGGAAGAGGAGTCCCGCGCGGGGGTCGGTGAGGAGGTTGCCCAGGCTGAGGAACATGGCGTTGCCCGGGTAGTCCGGCCAGGTCAGTTCGCGGGGCGAAACGGCTTGTACGAAGCCGGAGTTGCCGCCCCGGTGGCTGGCGTCGGCGCCGTGCTGGTGGACGGTGGCGAGGAAGAAGGTGTCGGCCGCCGCGATGAACTCGGTCTGGGCGGCGGTCAGTTCACGGCCGCGCCGGGCGGCTGCCGGCACGCGGTCCATGACCGTCTCGTACGACGCTCTCCGCTGGATGTACTTGGGGCAGTTGGAGAACACCCGCTCCGCCTCGATCGCGAACCCCCGCGCGGTGGAACGGAGTCGGCCGTCGACTCGCATACGGCGGCGGGTGCGGGGGTCGAGGGCGATCGTGCCGACCGGCAGGTCCCGTGCGCCGGTGAGGGCCGGGACCAGGGGGTCGGCCGGGAGTGTGCCGCCGGTGACCGAGATCTGGTGGGGGCCTGTCGCCCGGACGAAACCGGGTGGGCCGGTGAGCGGGGAGGCCCAGACCCGGTCCGTCGCCGGGTCGGCGGCGCCCAGGATCAGGAGGGGCTGGAGTTCCAGGAAGGCGGCGGCCACGGGTTTGATGCCCTGGCCGATGATCTGGCCGACGCGATCGGCGATGTCACGCACTCCCGCCCGGTCCTGCACAGCACGGGACCCCGCGTGATACGTCCGCATGGCGGCCATGGCTAGAAGAAGCCGCAGGTCGGGACTTCGGCGTGCGGGGCCGGGGCGTGCTCGGCGCCGCTCGGCACGGAGATCTCCAGGCGGGTGCCGTCCGGGTCGTGGAAGAAGATGCCGCCGGAGGCCGCGCCCTCGCGATGGGCGACCACACCTTCGTACGCGAACTCGGCGCCGTAGGCCTTGAGCGCCTCCTCGTAGCGCTCGACCCGCTCGATCGAGTCGGCCGCGAACGCCAGGTGGTGGAGGCCGACGCGGTCGCCGCCGTAGGACTCCCGCGCCTGCTGCCAGAGGGTGAGGACGGGGTGGTCGCCGCCGTCGCCGAGGAACGCGTACCGGCGGTCGTCGTCCTCCTTGCCCTCGGCGAGTACCGCGAAGCCGAGGACGTCCCGGTAGAAGGCGAGCGAGCGGTCGAGGTCGGTGACGTTCAGGCCGATGTGGCCGGCGTGCAGGGTCATGGGAAGCCCTCCTTTGATCTAACCGTCGTCAATGACATTAGTGGTTAGAATTGAGAGGGTCAACCGGTCACGTAGTCTTGACCGGTTAGATCAGAAGGGAGCATCTCCGTGACTACGACCTCCGACCCCCGCCCGCTCGCCGGCGAGCCGCTCGCGCTCGACCTGCTCAACACGCGGTGGATGAAGGAGGGCTCCGTCCAGGACCTGCTCACCGACGTCGACGGGCTCGGCGTGTGGCTGGCCGCGAACGGGCTGGACGGCGGGCACTCCCCCGACACCAGGATGCTGAGCCACACCCTCCAGGCCCGCGAGGCACTGAGGACAACCGTCGACGGGTCACTGCGCGAGGGGGCACCGCTCGTCGACGCCGTACTCCGGAACGGACGCATCCGGGCCACGCTCACCGCCGAAGGCCCCGGCGAGATCCCCGAGTTCGACGACCCCCGGTGGGGCCCCGGCTGGCTCGCCGCCCGCAACTACCTGGAGTTGCTCGCCGCCGCCCCCGACCGCATCCGCCGCTGCGCCCACGAGGCGTGCATCCTGCACTTCTACGACACGTCGAGGAACGGCACCCGCCGCTGGTGCTCGATGGCGGCCTGCGGCAACCGCGCGAAGGCGTCCCGCCACTACACGCGCGTCAAGGAGTCCTGAACCCCCTGCCCAATAGGGGGTTTTCCCCATACGTTCATATCGTTTCGGTCAACACTTCCCAAACAACTGTCCCTTGGGTAAAGCTGTGCGCTCGTCCGGCACTGGATTCTTCACCTACAAGGGATGCCGATGACCCTCACCCCCAAGAGACGCGTGGCCCGAATATCCGTGGCCGCCGGTCTCGTCGCCGCGCTGTCCGCGGCCGGGCCGATACCCATGGCCTTCTCCGCGGATGCCCCGTCCAGCACGGCGCCCACGGACGGGACCGTCAAGTCCGCCGCCGCCAAACTCGGTTCGGACGACGCCGATCTGCTCGCCACGGCCAAGGCCGACGGCGACAAGAACGTCACGATGATGATCGCGACCGCTCCGGGCCAGACCGAGCAGGTCGCCGACCAGCTGGACGCGGTCAAGGGCGGCTCGGTGGGCCGTACTTACGACAAGCTCGGCTACGTCCGCGCCACCGTCCCGACGGGCAGGGCGGACTCGGCGATCGCCGCCGCCGCGAAGCTGTCCTCGGTGCACGCGATCGACCTGCGCCAGGAGATCGCGCTCGACGACCCGACCCCGAGCGCGGACACCGCGAAGGGCGCCGCCAAGGCGACGAAGACCGTCACCTACTCGGGGCCGAGCAGGACCACCCCCGCCGAGAACCCGTACAACCCGTCCTTCGAGACGGGCGCCGTCGACTTCGTGAAGAAGAACCCGAAGGCGGACGGCCGGGGCATCACCATCGGCATCCTCGACTCCGGCGTCGACCTCGGCCACCCGGCGCTGCAGAAGACCACCACCGGCGAGCGCAAGATCGTGGACTGGGTCACCTCGACCGACCCGGTCAACGACGGCGACGCCACCTGGCGGCAGATGACCAGGGCGGTCTCCGGCCCGGAGTTCTCGATCACCACGGTCAGCCAGGGCACCGAGACCTTCAAGGCGCCCACGGGCGACTACAAGTTCAGCTACTTCGCCGAGTCCGCCACCACCGGCGGCGACATGGCCGGCGACCTGAACCGCGACGGCGACACCAAGGACGTCTGGGGTGTGCTCTACGACCCCGCCGCCGGCACCGTCCGCGTCGACCTGAACGACAACCTCGACTTCACCGACGACACCCCGATGAAGCCGTACAAGGACGGCTACCAGATCGGCTACTTCGGGACGGACGACCCGGCGACCGACGTCGTCGAGCGCATCCCGTTCGTCGTCGAGATCCGCAAGGACGTCGTCTACAACGCGTCCGGCGCGAAGGCGGACTACGTCAACATCGGTGTCATCGAGTCCGAGCACGGCACCCACGTCGCCGGTATCACCGCGGCCAACGGCCTGTTCGGCGGCAGGATGAACGGCGCGGCCCCGGGCGCGAAGATCGTCTCCTCGCGGGCCTGCACCTGGACCGGCGGCTGCACCAACGTGGCGCTCACCGAGGGCATGATCGACCTCGTCGCCAACCGCGGTGTCGACATCGTCAACATGTCGATCGGCGGCCTGCCCGCACTGAACGACGGCAACAACGCGCGCGCCGAGCTGTACACACGGCTCATCGACACCTACGGCGTGCAGCTCGTGATCTCGGCCGGCAACTCCGGTCCGGGCGCCAACACGATCGGCGACCCCGGCCTGGCCGACAAGGTGATCTCGGTCGGCGCGGCCATCTCCAAGGAGACCTGGGCCGCCAACTACGGCTCGCAGGTGGCGAGGAAGTACCAGCTGCTGCCGTTCTCCTCGCGCGGCCCGCGTGAGGACGGCGGCTTCACGCCGACGCTCGTCGCGCCCGGTGCCTCGATCAACTCCACCCAGACCTGGCTGCCGGGCTCCCCGGTCGCCGAGGCGGGCTACAAGCTGCCGGCCGGCTACTCGATGCTCCAGGGCACCTCGATGGCCTCCCCGCAGGCCGCGGGCGCCTCGGCGCTGCTGCTGAGCGCCGCCAAGCAGAGGCACATCGCCCTCACCCCGGCGACCCTGCGCACGGCGCTGACCTCAACCGCCCATCACATCAAGGGCGTTCAGGCATACGAGGAGGGCGCGGGCCTCATCGACATCGTGGACGCGTGGCAGTCCATCAGGGACGGCGCCACGTCTCACGACTACACCGTCAAGGCTCCCGTCGACACCGCGATCGACTACGCGCTGAAGACCCCGGGCTTCGGCACGGGACTGTACGACCGCGAGGGCGGCCTCAAGGCCGGCGCGAAGAAGACGTACGACGTCGTCATCACGCGAACCACCGGGGCGGACAAGGCCGTTCGGCACGAGCTGGGCATCGCGAACAACGCCGGCGGCACCTTCCGGATCGTCGGTTCGGACGAGGTCAAGCTGCCGCTGAACCAGCCGGTGACCGTCAAGGTGCAGGCGGCGCCGAAGAGTTCGGGCATCAAGAGCGCGATCCTGGAGGTCGACGACCCGAAGACCGAGGGCGTCGACAAGCAGATCCTGACGACGGTCGTGGTCTCCACTCCGGTCGACTACGCCTACTCCAAGTCGAGTTCGGTGCAGCGCAACAGCACTCAGTCGTACTTCCTGACCGTCCCCGAGGGTGCCAAGGCCTTCGAGGTCGCGATCAGCGGGCTGAAGGACAAGAGCCAGACGCGGTTCATCTCCATCCACCCGTACGGCGTTCCGGTCGAGGACACCGGCACCCCGTACTGCTACAACAACTACCTCGACGGCAACGGCTGCAAGCCCGACGTGCGCTCGTACGCCGACCCGCAGGCCGGTGTCTGGGAGATCGAGGTCGAGTCGCGCCGCACCTCGCCGCTGCTCGACAACCCGTACAAGCTGGACGCCACCGTTCTCGGCGCGGCCTTCGACCCGGAGACCGTGACCGTGCCCGAGGCCAAGGTCGGCGTCCCGGCCACCGCCTCGTGGAAGGTGACCAACAACTACGCGGCACTGGACGGCACGTTGAAGGGCGGCCCGCTCGGCTCCTCGCTGACCGCGCGGCCCACCATCACCGAGGGCGTCACCCAGACCACCACGGTCGACGTGCCCGCCGGCGCCACCTCCCTGGACGTGTCCATCGGCAACGTCTCGGACACGGCGGCGGACCTGGACCTGACGGTGAAGAACGCCGCCGGTACGGTCGTCGGACAGTCCGCCGACGGCGACTCGGAGGAGGCGGTCTCGGTCGCCAACCCTGCCGCCGGGACCTACACGATCGAGGTCGCGGGCTACTCGGTGCCGTCCGGGTCGACCGCGTACGACTACCTGGACGTGTTCTACTCGGCCGCGCTCGGCACGGTCACCGTCGACGACTCGACGCCGGTCAAGCTCGGCACGGGCGCCTCGGCGACCGTCTCCGGCAGCGTCACCGCCCTCGCGGCGGCTCCGGCGGGCCGTGAGTTCTTCGGCCGGGTCCAGCTGGTCAACGCCCACGGCACGGTCGCGGGCCTGGGCAGCGTGAAGATCGAGAAGGTCACGTCGTAGCACGACGTACGACAGACGGGGCGGGCGTCCGTGCGGGCGCCCGCCCTTCTCGCTCTCAGCCGGGCGGGCAGGTGGCCGTGCCCGCGCCGGCTCCGGTGAGTGCCTCGACGATCGCGGCCCGGTCCGCGGCGACGGCGTCGTCGCCCACGGCCCACAGGTTCGCCGTGTCCGAGCCCTTCGGGACACCGACCAGCACATGCTGCCCCTGGCGCGGCGCCGGACTCGTCCCGGCGGCCAGCACCACCGTGACGTGGGCCGGGCCGTGCGCGGGCCGGTAGGAGCGGGTGACGGCGAGTGTGATCCGCTTGCGGGGGTCGGAGCCCGGCTGCACCTCGGTCACGGTCCCCTCGACGAGCAGGCGGGAGCAGGCCACGTACAGGCCCGGGTCGGACAGCGCGCCCGGGACCTTGGAGCCCCCGCCGGAGCCGCCCGCCACCTTGGAACCGGAGTCCGCGCTGCTGCTCGACGCGGAGTTGACACCCCCGCTCTGCGCGACCAGCCAGGCGAGCCCGGTGATCATCCCCGCCACCACCGCGAACGCGAGCGTGCCGTAGGCGAGGGCGCGCAGGGCCGGACGGCGCCGCCGGGCGGGACGCGGTGTGCGCACGGGCTCCGGTTCCGGCCGCGGCGGCGGTGCGGAGAGCGCCTCCCCGATGATCCCCAACTGCTCCCGCAACAGCGCCACATCGGCCGTCGCGGCCCGGTGCTCGGCCAGGTAGGCGGCGTCCGCGCGGGCCGCCTCCGGCACCGGCTCGCCCGTGATCGCGGCCATCAGCGCGTCCACGCCGTCGTACTCCTCGTTCTGCGTGGCCACGTCACACCACCTCGTCCTCGTGCAGGCGGTCGCGCAGCGCGCGGACCGCCGTGTGCAGCCTGCTCTTGACCGTGCCCTCCGGGATGCCCAGCTCGTCCGCTATGGAACGCACCGGCAGATCGGCGAAGAAGCGGAGGACGAGGACCTGGCGCTGCTGGTCGGGCAGCTCGTCCAGGCCCTGGGCCACCGCCAGGGACAGGACGCTCGTGTCCTCGCCCGAGGGGTGCGCCAGCTGGCGCAGGGAGGCCAGCCGCTCCCCCACCCGCTCCTGCCGGCGCCTGGCCCGGTGCCAGTCCATGGCGAAGTTCGAGGCGACGACCGCCGCCCACGCCGAGACGTCGCGCGGCGCCTCGTCGCCCTTCGCCGCCCGCTCCAGCAACCTCAGCCGCACCTGCTGGACCCCGTCCGGCAGATCCGCCTGCGGCACCCCGCCGAGCGCGAGCACCGCCCGCACCCGCCGCTCCTGGGCCGCGTCCAGTGGATCATCGCCCTCCCGGACCCGACGGGCCGTTCTGCGCAGCACAAGCCACCCCCCTTCCCGCGTTTCCTCTACGACGCCGCAGCGCACGGAAACGTTCGGCCCACGGCGACGGAGTTTCCCGAACCATCGGCTTCCGCATATTTCCCCCTCGACTTCACATGATCACCACTGTCAGCATGTGTCCCGTGACGCATATCGCCAAGGGCGCCAACATCCCTGTCCCGCAGGTCTGTTGAGGGTCGCCGTCTGTCGCCGGAACGTCCCGGGAACGCCTGCCGTGGACGCCTCGGCGTTGCTGCTCGACGCGGTCGGCAACGTGCGTGGGGACACCGACCTCGTCTTCTGCAACCAGCCGGCGCATCCCTCGGGAGCCGTACGGCACGCGGGCACGGGCAAGGGCGAGGGGCAGTTCGCCGAATGGCTGGAGGTGGAGCTGCAGCGCGTGGAGCCCGAGGTGCAGCGGGTACTGATCGCCGGGTCCTGCGACGGCGGGGACTTCGGCCAGGTACCCGGCCTCGTCGTGCGGGCGATGACCAGTGACGGCGCGGTCGTCGCGCACTACGACGTGACCGACGCGTCGAGCGAGACCGCCTTCGTGCTGGGCGAGTTCTACCGGCGCGACGGGGCGTGGAAGTTCCGGGCGGTGGGGCAGGGGTACGCGTCGGGACTCGCGGGGCCGGCGACGGACTTCGGCATCGCGGTGGCCGAGCCGGCGCCCGCGCCGACGCCCGCGGCCACGGCCGCCTTCCCCTTCGGGGCCGATTTCCCGGCCCACGTCCAGGAGGGCCGGGGCAACGGCGTGGTGTCCGTGGCCGTACCGCTGCCGCCCGGGCCGGTGATCGTCGAGGCCTGGCACGACGGCGAGGGCTACTTCTCGATACACACGCTCGACAAGCGCAACAAGGACGACGACTTCGTCTGCAGCAGCACTCTGTACGACTTCCGTGGCCGCGCCCTCGTCCACCCGCCGCAGGACCGCCCCCTGCGGCTGAGCCTGAAGGCCGAGAACACCTGGAAGGTCCTGGTGCAGCCACTGCCGGTGGCCCGCGTCCTCGGTCCCGGCCCGCTCCAGGGCTACGGCCCCGAGGTCGTCGCCCACACCGGTACGGCGGCCGACCTCGACGCCGAGTTCGCGGGCGACGAGAACGGACAGGGCTACTTCAGCCTCTCGTACCTGGAGGCGGACCAGCTGAACGACCGGAGCGAGATCCGGCTGCTCATCAGCGCCACCGGCCCGCTGCGTCAGACGGCTCCCGTGCCGGACGGCCCCCTGCTGCTGCTCCTTAAAGCGGACGGCCCCTGGCAGCTGACGGCCCGGCCGCTGACCGCCTCCACCGAGCCGGTGGCGAAGGTCTCCACGCCCACGCCCACGCCCACGCCCACACCCGCACCCGCACCCGTGGCTCAGGCCCAGATGCCGATCGCCGATCCCCCCGTCACCAAGGACTCCACCGGCTCCCCCCTCCACAAGGGCCGCGGCGAGCAGACGATCACGCTCGTCAACCCGCGGCCCGGCCGTCGCTTTCCCGGCCGGCCAGGCCGAGCAGCGCGTACGCGTCCAGTGCTCGGGCAAGTGGACCCTGCGCCTGCTGCCCGAGGAGGACGCGCCGCTGTTCACGGGCACGGCCGAGGGCAAGGGCACCACGGTGCTGCGCTACCAGGGCCCGCCGACGCTGATGACCGTACGGCGGACCTCACGCGACGACGCGAAACTCGTCGTGAAGGCCCTGAACCACCCCTACGGCAAGTCGGCCGCCGTCGCCGACACGCTGTGGCGCAAGCGCCCCGTCCTGGGCCCGGTCTGGGTGGATCCCGGCGGTTCCTGCTTCCTCGTCGTCCACGCCGCCGAGGACACGAAGTGGCACCTGGAGCAGGCCCCGCTGGACGCGGCACCGGTGCTGGCCGCGCGGACCCCCGGCGACCGGTACGGAGTCGTACGTCACATCGGGCCCGAGGCGGAGATGGTGCTCGCCGACACCAGCAGCATGTTCGTCTACGAACTGGACGAAAATCTCTTCCCGGTCCGCAAGATGAACACAACTTCCTCTCCGAACCGGATATCGAAGTCGATCCTTCACGTCAGGTCGATGGGCGAGTGGGTGATCGAACTCCGCGACTGACCGTGTGCCCGTCCAGCACCTGGGCAAAGGATTGGACATACCCGCCTGGGTGGGACGCATGATGGAAACGCCCAGGCCACGCAACCGCCATCAAGAAGGAGTCACCGTGAGGGTCGGAATCGTCGGAGCCACCGGTCAGGTCGGCACGGTCATGCGCAGGATCCTCGTCGAGCGGAACTTTCCGACGACCGAGCTGCGTCTGTTCGCCTCGGCCCGTTCGGCGGGGACGGTCCTCGACGGTGTGACGGTGGAGGACGCGGCCACCGCCGACTACTCCGGCCTGGACATCGTGCTGTTCTCGGCGGGCGGCGCCACCTCGAAGGCACTGGCCGAGAAGGTCGCCGCGCAGGGCGCCGTCGTCATCGACAACTCCTCGGCCTGGCGCAAGGACCCGGACGTACCCCTCGTGGTCTCCGAGGTGAACCCGCACGCGATCGTCGACCGCCCCAAGGGCATCATCGCCAACCCGAACTGCACGACGATGGCCGCGATGCCGGTCCTGAAGCCGCTGCACGCGGAGGCGGGACTTGAGGCGCTGGTCGTCGCCACCTACCAGGCGGTGTCCGGTTCCGGTGTGGCCGGGGTGGCCGAGCTGCACGGCCAGGCGCTGAAGGTCGTCGCCGACGCGGACAAGCTCACCCACGACGGCTCGGCGGTCGACTTCCCCGAGCCGCAGGTCTACAAGCGCCCGATCGCCTTCAACGTGCTGCCGCTCGCGGGCTCGATCGTCGACGACGGCCTGAACGAGACCGACGAGGAGCAGAAGCTCCGCAACGAGTCCCGCAAGATCCTGGAGATCCCGGAGCTGAAGGTCTCCGGCACCTGCGTCCGGGTCCCGGTCTTCTCCGGCCATTCCCTCCAGGTCAACGCCCGCTTCGCCCGCCCGATCACGGCCGAGCGCGCGACGGAGCTGCTCGGCGGCGCGCCGGGGGTGGCCCTGAGTGACATCCCGACCCCCCTCCAGGCCGCCGGCCAGGACCCGTCCTACGTCGGCCGCATCCGTGCCGACGAGACGGTCGACCACGGCCTCGCCCTCTTCATCTCCAACGACAACCTCCGCAAGGGCGCCGCGCTGAACGCGGTACAGATCGCGGAGCTGGTGGCGGCGGAGCTGCAGAGCTGACGCCCGCCGGGAGTTCTTCGCCCCCGCCACCCCTACCCGTCCCGTCCTCCGGGGCTCCGCCCCGGACCCCGCTCCTCAAACGCCGGAGGGGCTGAGTCGTCGCCGGCCGGGGGTGCGCAGGGCACTACGCCCCGCGCACCTCGAAGAAGAAGCAGCCGTACTCCACCGCCCGAACGTGGACGAGAACCACGGACGGGTCGGTGAAGGCCCTGTGGAAGGCGTCCTCGTCGAGGGTGTCGACCAGTTCGCCGCCGAGGATGTGCCCCTCGGCCGAGTAGCGCCGCAGCACCCGGTGGGCGTCCGCGAACGGGTACCCGGAGCCGGCCGCAGGCCCCCCGCACTCCTCCGCGTGGACGAACACCGGCCCCTGCTCGTCGTACGCCCCCGGATCCACCCCCGTTTCCGCCGCCCAGCGCCGCAGCGGGGCGTAGGAGACGAGGGCGATCCGCTCCCCCGACTCGCTGCGGCGCAGGCAGCAGCGGAGCGGAGCGCCGCCTTCCTCATCGAGTGCGGGAACCATTCGGCGCCCCGCATCGTCAGCAGAGCGCAGCTCCTTCAGAACGGTGGGGTCGATGGGTCGTGCCGTGTACGTCGTCATGACTCCAGGCTCGCGCTCGTCCGCCCCGCTGACCGGCGGGATACGGACATCGCGTTCCGGTCAGGTCCCGTGGAAGGATGGCGCAACCCACACATAACGAGGAGATGACCGCGTGCCTGGCACAAACCTGACTCGCGAAGAGGCGCAGCAGCGGGCGACGCTGCTCACCGTTGACTCGTACGAGATCGATCTCGACCTCTCCGGCGCGCAGGAGGGCGGGACCTACAGGTCCGCGACGACGGTGCGCTTCGACGTGGCCGAAGGCGGCGCCGAGTCCTTCATCGACCTGGTGGCCCCCACGGTCCACGAGGTGACGCTGAACGGCGACCCGCTCGACCCGGACGAGGTCTTCAAGGACTCGCGGATCGCGCTGGCCGGGCTGCTGGAGGGACCGAACATCCTCCGGGTCGTCGCGGACTGCGCGTACACCAACACCGGTGAGGGGCTTCACCGGTTCGTCGACCCGGTCGACCAACAGGCCTATCTGTACACCCAGTTCGAGGTGCCGGACGCGCGGCGCGTGTTCGCGAGCTTCGAGCAGCCGGACCTCAAGGCCACTTTCCAGTTCACCGTGAAGGCACCGACGGGCTGGACCGTCATCTCCAACTCCCCGACGCCCGAACCCCGGGACGACACCTGGGTGTTCGAGCCGACGCCCCGCATCTCGTCGTACATCACGGCACTGATCGTCGGCCCGTACCACTCCGTGCACAGCGTGTATGAGAAGGACGGGCAGAGCGTCCCGCTGGGCATCTACTGCCGGCCCTCGCTCGCCGAGTTCCTCGACTCGGACGCCATCTTCGAGGTGACGCGGCAGGGCTTCGACTGGTTCCAGGAGAAGTTCGCCTACGCCTACCCCTTCAAGAAGTACGACCAGCTGTTCGTCCCGGAGTTCAACGCGGGCGCGATGGAGAACGCCGGTGCCGTCACCATCCGGGACCAGTACGTCTTCCGTTCCAAGGTGACCGACGCCGCCTACGAGATGCGCGCGGAGACCATCCTGCACGAGCTGGCCCACATGTGGTTCGGCGACCTCGTGACCATGGAGTGGTGGAACGACCTGTGGCTGAACGAGTCGTTCGCCACCTACACCTCCATCGCCTGCCAGGCGTACGCGCCCGAGTCGCGCTGGCCGCACTCGTGGACCACGTTCGCCAACTCGATGAAGACCTGGGCGTACCGGCAGGACCAACTGCCGTCCACGCACCCGATCATGGCCGAGATCCGCGACCTGGACGACGTCCTGGTCAACTTCGACGGCATCACGTACGCCAAGGGCGCGAGCGTCCTCAAGCAGCTCGTCGCGTACGTCGGCATGGACGAGTTCTTCGCGGGCGTACAGGCGTACTTCAAGCGCCACGCGTACGGCAACACCCGTCTGTCCGACCTGCTCGGCGCGCTGGAGGAGACCTCCGGACGTGATCTGAGCGCCTGGTCGAAGGCGTGGCTGCAGACCGCCGGCATCAACATCCTGCGCCCGGAGATCGAGACGGACGCGGACGGTGTCATCACCGCCTTCGCGATCCGCCAGGAGGCTCCGGCCCTGCCCGCCGGCGCCAAGGGCGAGCCGACGCTCCGCCCGCACCGCATCGCGGTCGGCCTGTACGAACTCGACGAGGAAACCGGCAAGTTGGTGCGCGACGAGCGCGTCGAGCTGGACGTGGACGGCGAGTTGACCGCCGTACCGCAGCTCGTCGGCAAGCACCGCCCGGACGTCGTGCTGCTCAACGACGACGACCTGTCGTACGCGAAGGTCCGCCTCGACGAGCAGTCCCTCGCGTTCGTCACCGAGCACCTCGGCGACTTCGAGTCCTCGCTGCCCCGCGCCCTGTGCTGGGCCTCGGCCTGGGACATGACCCGCGACGCCGAACTCGCCACCCGCGACTACCTCTCCCTCGTCCTGTCGGGCATCGGCAAGGAGTCCGACATCGGTGTCGTGCAGTCGCTGCAGCGGCAGGTGAAGCTGGCGATCGAGCTGTACGCCGACCCGGCCGCCCGCGAGGCGCTGCTCACCCGCTGGACCGACGCCACGCTGGCGCACCTGCGCTCCGCCGAGGCGGGCAGCGACCACCAGCTGGCGTGGGCCCGCGCGTTCGCCGCCACGGCCCGTACGCCGGAGCAACTCGACCTGCTGGACGCCCTGTTGGAGGGCACGCAGACGATCGAGGGCCTGGCCGTCGACACCGAGCTGCGCTGGGCGTTCGTCGAACGCCTCGCGGCTGTCGGCCGGTTCGACGAGGCGGAGATCGCCGGCGAGTACGAGCGGGACAGGACGGCGGCCGGTGAGCGCCACGCGGCGACCGCCCGTGCCGCCCGCCCGACCGAGGAGGCGAAGGCGGAGGCCTGGGCGCAGGTCGTCGAGTCCGACAAGCTGCCCAACGCCCTTCAGGAAGCGGTGATCTCGGGCTTCGTCCAGACCGACCAGCGCGAACTGCTGGCGCCGTACACGGAGAAGTACTTCGCGGCGGTCAAGGAGATCTGGGACGCCCGTTCGCACGAGATCGCCCAGCAGATCGCGGTCGGCCTCTACCCGTCGATCCAGGTCTCCCAGGACACCCTGGACCGCACGGACGCCTGGCTGACGGCCACCGAGCCCAACGCGGCCCTGCGCCGCCTGGTCTCGGAGTCCCGGTCCGGTGTGGAGCGCGCGCTGAAGGCCCAGGCAGCGGACGCGGCCGCTTCGTAACCGGTTCCGCTACGGCCATGAGGGGCGCCCGGCGATCCGCCGGGCGCCCTTTGCCGTCCCTTCAGCCCGGGAACATCCCGCCGGTGACGTTGACGAACGTGCCGGTGATGCCCGCCGCGTGGTCGGAGGCGAGGAACACGGCGGTCGCGGTGATCTCGGCGAGGGTGGGGTTGCGGCGGGTCATGCGCAGGCTCGACAGGTGGTCGAGGATCCCCTGGATCGCCGCCTCGTTGAGGTCGGGGTTGACCTTGCCGAGCTTCTCGATCGTGAGCGTCTCGGGGATGCCCGCGGCCCACAGACCGACCGCGCGCACTCCGCGCGGGCCCAGCTCCATCGCCAGGTTGCGCACCAGGCTGTCGGTCGCCGCGTCGGCCGGACCGGTGCCGCCCATCATCGGACTGCCGTGCGCGGAGCCGCTGTTGAGGGTGAGGACGACACCGCTGCCCCGCTCGGCCATCCGGCGGGCGGCGGCGCGGGCGGTGATGAAGTTGGCGCGGGTGCCGTTGATCACCGGCGCCAGGAAGTCGTCGACGGGCATGTCGGTGATCGGCAGGCCCTGTACGTCGCCGCGCGAGACGAGGTTGAAGGACACGTCCAAGTCCCCGACACGGGCAAGGTGTTCCTCCACTGCCGCCTCGTCGAGCGCGTCGACGACGGCCACCTCGGCGTCCTTGATGTCGGCGGCCACGGCCTCCAGCGTCTCCCGGGTACGCCCCACGAGGTGGACACGGGCTCCCTCGGCGGCGAAGGCACGGGCGACCGCACCGCCGATCGAGCCACCGGCGCCGTAGACGACCGCGGTCCTGTCGGTGAGCAGCATGGTGAACTCCTTGTGGGTCAGGTGTCGTTCGAGTCGGCCATACAGACGCACGCGGCGCCCGCCACTCATCGGTCACAGCCTCAGGGGCAGTCCGAAGGCCGGGAACAGATGCGGTTCGAAGGAGGTGATCTCCACGATCCGGTCGTCGGGGCCGAAGCGGAGCACGTCGAGAACCTGCGCGCGGTAGACGGTCGTTCCGGGCCGTCGGACGTACCCCCCGGCCGCGAGCCGCCCGTTGGCGCGGGCGGGGAGATGACGCCAATGCCCCAGGAACATCGGCGAGTTGACGTCGAGGCTGACGCTCAGGAACTCCACGAGCGCGTCGCGGCCGGTGAACCAGAACGGGTTCGGCGGCATGGTGAGGGTGACGTCCTCGCTGAGCAGGGCGGCGACCTCGGACAGGTCGAGGCGTTCGGCGGCGGCCATGTACCGCTTGACCAGGGTGCGTTGGTGCTCGGTGGGCCCGTCGGCCGTCCAGTCCGCACGCCTGCCGGGCAGCCGGTCGCGCAGGGTGGGGCGGGCGCGTTGCAGCGCGCTGTTGACCGAGGCCACGGTCATGTCGAGGGCCTCGCCGGTCTCGACGGCGGTCAGCCCGAGCACATCGCGCAGCACCAGCACCGCGCGCTGGCGCGGCGGGAGATGCTGGACGGCGGCCAGGAAGACCAGTTCGAGGGTCTCCCGGGAGACCGCGGCGGCCTCCGGCTGCTCCTCTGCGGAGGGCAGCTCGTCGTCGGGGTAGGGCTGCAGCCAGGTGATCCGGGCGGGCGGCTCCCCGCCACCGTGGTTCATGCCGGGCAACGGCTCGTAGCGCTTGGGGCGGCGGGCCGTACGGCGCTGGAAGTCCAGGCAGGCGTTGGTGGCGATGCGATACAGCCAGGTACGGGCACCGGCCCGCCCCTGAAAGGTGTCCCGGGCCCGCCAGGCCCGCAGGAACGTCTCCTGCACCAGGTCCTCGGCGTCGTCGTACGAGCCGGTCATGCGGTAGCAGTGGACCTGGATCTCACGGCGGTGGGACTCGACGAGCGCGGCGAAGTCGCCTTCGTCGAGCGGGACTTCCGTAACGGTGGGATGGGTGACGGATTCCTGAGCGGTGTCGCGCGCGGTGCGGGCCACTCGGCGGAGCCGCGCGACGGACGACGACAGTTCCGTCACCCCGGAGTAGAGGACGGAGGGCGGCTGCGGCACCAGCTCCTCCACCTGCCGGCCGATCTCCTTGATCAGTCCGTCGACACCGAGCTCGCCGCTCCCCTGCCGCTCCCGGTAGGCCTTCTGCCGGCAGGCGGCGGAGCAGTACACGGAACGCCGACCGGTACGGCCCGTCCGTGCGGTGAGCGGCTTGCCACAACTGGGGCAGGGTTCTTCGGCCACGGGCGCCTCCGGCGTTGCGTCACGGCGTTCTGGCGTGACGCTACCTCCCGGACGGAGGCATAAGACGGGCGCGACCCGATCTGCCCGGCCACCGTCGCCCCGAACGCCAGTGCCATCCCCGCCACCTGCAACGGCGTGAGCGCCTGCCCGAGCGCCACCCAGCCGACGACGGCCGCGGTCAGCGGGGACAGCGGGCCGAGGAGGGTGACCTGGGTGGCGGAGAGCCGGCCGATGCCGCGGAACCAGAGCCAGTACGCGATCGCCGTGTTCGCCAGCGCGAGGTACAGATAGCCCCCGACCGCCCGCCCGTCGAGCGCGGGCGGCGCCCCCTCGGCGAGGAAGGCGACGGGGGCGATCAGCAGTCCGCCCGCGGTGAGCTGCCAGCCGGTGAGGGCGAGCGGGCCGACGCCGTCCGGACGGCCCCACCGCTTGGTCAGCACGGTGCCGGTGGACATGGAGGCCGTGGACGCGAGGGCCGCGAGCACGCCGACCGGGTCGAGCGCACCGGCCGCCTTCAGTACGACGAGACTGACGCCGAAGGCCGCGACGGCGCCGGTGAGCACGCTCCGGGCCGTGGGCCGCTGCCCCAACAGGACCGCCGAGAGGCCTACGACGATCAGCGGCCCGATCGAGCCGACGACCGAGGCCATGCCACCCGGGAGCCGGTACGCGGACAGGAACAGCAGCGGGAAGAAGGCGCCGATGTTCAGCGCGCCGAGCACGGTCGCCTTCCACCACCAGGCCCCGCGCGGCAGCACCCGGGCCAGCGCGAGGAGCACGAGTCCGGCCGGGAGGGCGCGCATCAGGCCGGTGAAGAGGGGGCGGTCGGGCGGGAGGAACTGGGTGGTGACGGCGTAGGTGGTGCCCCAGGAGATCGGGGCGAGGGCGGTGAGAGCGGCCGTCAGGACCGGGCGACTGGCCATGGGAGACACGCCTTTCAGCATGGACCGAAGTAGGTCGACGGCAATTAGCTTATCGCTAAGCAACTTAGCGTCAAGCTGCTTTCTTGCAACCGACCTACCACCCGGCGGATACTCGCCCCATGAACGACAAGGACCCCGTCGACGCGATCGTCGAGCAGTGGGCGGCGGTGCGGCCCGACCTCGACACCGCCGCGATGGAGGTCTTCGGGCGGATCTTCCGGCTCTCCCGGGCCATGGGCGACCGCATGGAGAAGGCATACGCGCCGCACGGCATCTCGCGCGGCGAGTTCGACGTCCTCGCGACCCTGCGTCGGGCCGGCGAGCCGTACACCCTCTCACCGCGCGAGCTCTCCGCGACGCTGATGCTCACCACGGGCGGCATGACCGGCCGCCTCGACAAACTGGAACGGGCCGGCCTGCTCCGCCGCTCCCCCGACCCGCACGACCGGCGGGGGCTCCAGGTGACCCTGACGGAGAAGGGGTTGGCGCTCATCGACGAGGCGGTGGGGGCGGGCCTGGCGGCCCAACAGCAGGCCTTGTCCGCCGCCCTCGACGGGGAACGGGCCGGACAACTGGCCGACCTGCTGAGGGAGTTGCTGGCCGGGACCCAGAGGGCGGCGGAGTGACTCCGCGGCGGTGAGCACACGACACCGAAGGGGCGACCACCACCGGAGGCGCTCACACCGAAGCGACCGTCGCCACCGGAGGCGTTCCGTCCGCACCACCGCCACCTCATCATGACGGCGTGAGAATCACCCCGGCAGAGGCCGCGATCATCGGCACGTCCCTGGGCGCGACGGCCACCCTCAGCGCCGCCTGGACAACCCAGCGGGCGACGTCGAGACGCGAACGGGAGCGACGGATCCGGGACCACCGCGTGGCCACCTACGAGGACCTGATGAGCACGGTGCACACCTACGCCCAGCTCCGCGCCCACACCCGGCAGACCTTCGACCTCCCGCAGCTCGAAGGCGTACGCAACGAGGCCCTGCACTCCCCCGCCGCGCCGGCGGCGCGCATCGAGCTCTACAGTTCCGAGCGGCCGCGCGAGGCCTGCGAGAAGTCGTTCGACGGCATGCAGCGGTGGCTGGAGGCCTGGGAGGACCGGCACGACCAGGGCCCGGACGTCCGCCTCCCCAGCAGGGCCGACGGTCTCTGGAGGAAGTTCACCGACCGGGTCGAGGAGTCCGAGGCGGCCGACAGCGAACTCCTCGATCTCCTGCTGGCCGACATCCACGGCGAACGGAAAAGATCCAGTCCCTCATCTCCGGGCCGCTTCCTCGGAATCAAACTGAGTGTGACCACATCCGGCTCTTCGGCATCATGGGAAACATCGATCGGGAAGAGCCGAACCCGCCGCACCCGGCGGGAGAACATGCCGAGGGCGCCCGCCTCACCGCTGTGGGTGATGCGGGCGCCCTTAGGGAAAGGTGAGGTCAGGCCTTCGTGCCGGAGGCGGACTTGGCCTTCGGCGCACGGTCCTTGGACTTGTCCAGCGCCAGGACCAGCCCCGCGATGATCGCGAACAGGGCCAGCGGGCACAGGACAAAGAGCCCCAGCGTCTCGGCGACGCTCAGGCCGTTGCCCGGGTCGTCGCCGTCGTCGCGGGTGAGCGCGAGCGCGGGGGACGTCATGAGCAGCATCATCAGCGTCGTACCGGCAACGAGGGCACCGGCGCGCAGGGCGTTCTTCTTGTCCACACCGCAAAAGTAGCGAACGCCCGAACGTGCCGCGCGCCCGGGGGTGCCGTATGGGGCGTACGGGCGTCACGGACCCCGTTCCGCGCCTCCGCCCGGGCCCGTTTCCGAACCCTCGCCCAAGCCCGTTCCCGCGCTCTCCCCCTCGCCCGAGCCCGTTTCCGGTCCCTCCCCCAACCCCACCCGCAGCACATCCACCAGCGCGTGCAGCCTCGGTGACGCGGCGAGTTCCTCCAGGGTCACGGGACGGCCCTCCGCGTCGGCGATCGGAAGGCGCCAGTTCGGGTACTGGTCCCACGTGCCGGGGAGGTTCTGCGGGCGGCGGTCGCCGATCGTGTCGGGGAGCCAGACGCCGATCATGCGGGCGGGGGTGCGGAGCAGGAAGCGGTGGACGGCGTGGATCTCGGCCTCCTCCTCGGACGCGGGGCGGCCGCCGCCCGTCGCGGGTTCGTAGAGGCCGAGCCGGGCCAGCAGGGCCAGCCACTCCCCCACGTCGGTGGCGGACTCGACGCGCTCCTCCTCGACCGGGCGGGTCAACAGGCCCAGCCGGTCCCGGAGTTCGACGTGCTCGCCGGTGAGCCGGGCCGCGGTGGGCGGCAGGTCGTGGGTGGTGGCGGTGGCCAGGCAGTCGGCGCGCCACTGCTCGGGCGCGAGGGGGCGGCCGTCGCCGTCCCAGTCCCGTTCGAACCACAGCACCGACGTGCCGAGCACCCCGCGCTCCTGCAACTCCTCGCGCACACCCGGTTCCACGGTCCCCAGGTCCTCGCCGATCACCACCGACCCGGCGCGCGAGGCCTCCAGCGCGAGGACGGCGAGCATGGCGTCGGCGTCGTAGCGGACGTAGGTGCCCTCGGTGGGCGGGCCGCCCTGGGGGACCCACCACAGGCGGAACAGGCCCATGACGTGGTCGATGCGCAGGGCGCCGGCGTAGCGGAAGAGGGCGCGGAGCAGGCGGCGGTAGGGGGCGTAGCCCGACTCGGCGAGGCGGTCGGGGCGCCAGGGGGGCAACCCCCAGTCCTGACCGAGGGAGTTGAAGGCGTCGGGGGGTGCGCCGACCGACATGCCGGCCGCGAAGTGGTCCTGCTGCGCCCAGGCGTCGGCACCGTCGGGATGCACCCCCACGGCGAGGTCGTGCACGACTCCGAGCGGCATGCCCGCTTCCCGTGCGGCCCGCTGGGCGGCGGTGAGTTGGGTGTCGGTGAGCCAGGCGAGGCGGGAGTGGAAGTCGACGCGGTCCATCAACTCGGCGCGGGCGCGGGCGGTTTCGGGTGAGCGGGGGTCGCGCAGACCGGCGGGCCACCGGTGCCAGTCCGAGCCGTGCACCTCGGCCAGGGCGGACCAGGTGGCGTGGTCCTCCAGGGCCTCGCCCTCGCGGGCGAGGAAGTCGACGTAGGCGGCCCGCCGTCCGGGCCCGAGGGGGACCTGGCGTACAAGTTCCAGCGCCTCCCGCTTGAGCTCCCACACTGCGTCGCGGTCGATCAACGCGCCCTTCTCCAGGACGGATTCGCGCAGCCGCGCGGCTCGTTCGAGGAGCCCGCGCACCTGCTCGCGCTCCTCCACGTACACGAACTCGGGGACGTCCTCGACCCGCAGATAGACCGGGTCGGGGAAGCGGCGCGAGGACGGGCGGTAGGGCGACGGGTCGGTGGGGGCACCGGGCACGGCCGCGTGCAACGGGTTGACCTGCACGAACCCGGCGCCGAGCGCCCGTCCGGCCCAGGCGGTCAGCTCGCCCAGGTCGCCGAGGTCGCCCATGCCCCAGGAGTGCCGGGAGAGGAGGGAGTAGACCTGCACCATCAGTCCGTACGACCGTCCGGCGGGGGTCGGCAACCGGTCCGGGGCGATGACGAGATGGGCCTCTGCGCTACGGCCGTCCGGTGCGGTGGCGGTCAAGTGGTGGACGCCGGGCGGGAGTTGCTCAATGCCCGTCCGGGTCTCGCCCTGTTCGGTCTCGATGTGCAGCCGGGTGCCCTCGGGCAGTGCGTCGAGCGTGGCGGGAGCGCTGCCGTGCCGGCCCACGACGGTGGGCGGCAACAGCCGCTCGGCCAGCTCCTGTTGGCGGGCGGCGAGCGCGGCACGTACGGCCTGCGGGGTGCTCGCGTCGACACCGAGGGCGGCCAGCACGGCGACGACGGCGCCGGGCGAGGCGGGGACCGCGCGGTCCGGGGCGGGGCTGTAGGCGGTGGCGACGCCGTGCAGTTCGGCGAGCCGGGACAACTCCTCGCCGAGGGCTTCGGCCGGCCGGGGTGCTGTCATCTAGGGCCTCGTCGAGTCCGGGTCGGCGAACACGGCGGACTCGCTGGTGAGCGGGGCCGTGTCGGCGAGTGGGGGCTCACTGGTGAGGGGTTCGGCGTCGGTCAGCGGGGGTTCGCTGGTGAGCGGCGTCTCGGCCCAGGCGCCCTCGGAGTCGACGTGGAAGAGCTCGGGTTCGAGGTCGGCGGACGGCTCCGCGGTGCGTTTGGAGCGGGCCGGGAGCGGAAGTGATGCCGATGCGGCCACGGTGGCCTCCTTGTCGGATCGGGCGACGGCTGGTTACCGCAGCCCTACCCAGTGGGCGCGACGGCAGACCTCCAGGTTGGGGTACGGGCGGCACCGTGGCCACTCCCCCACCCCGGATCCCGCGCTTTTCCTGCTGATCACTATTCACTCAGTACATGTATCCAGTGCATACTGATCGCCATGAGCACCCGCCACATCCTGCTGGGCCTGCTCGCGGGAGGACCGAGCCACGGCTACGACCTCAAGCGACGCCACGACGAACGCTTCCCACAGGCCCGCCCGCTGGCCTACGGGCAGGTCTACACGACCCTGCAACGCCTGGTCCGGGACGGTCTCGTGGAGGTCGACGGCACCGGCTCGGACGGCGGCCCGGAGCGGACTGCGTACCGCACGACCGCCGAGGGTTCGCGCGAACTCGCCCACTGGGCAGGAGAGATCGCGGCGCCCGCGCCCTTCGTGACGAACGAGATCTTCGCCAAGGTCGTCGTCTCGATCCTGTCCGGCGGCGACCCGGAGGCGTATCTCCGGGCCCAACGCGCCGCCCACATGGAGCGGATGCGCGAACTCACGGCACTCAAGACCGCCAAGGGCGCCGACCTGGCGACCGCCCTCTCGGCGGACTACGCCCTCAACCACCTTGACGCGGACCTCCGTTGGATGGCGACGACGGCGGCCCGGCTGACCACTCTGACCGCGGAGGTCGACACAGCATGAGCGACATCGGGGGTACGGCGGCGCCGCTGCTCGCGGCCCGGGACCTCGCCAAGACGCACGGCAGGACCCGGGCCCTGGACGGCGCCTCTGTCGACCTGGCCGCCGGCGAGATCCTCGCCGTCACGGGGGCCAGCGGCAGCGGCAAGAGCACCCTGCTGCACTGCCTGGCCGGGATCGTCCACCCGGACGAGGGGACGGTGACGTATGCCGGGGAGCGACTGGACGAACTGCCGGAGAAACGGCTCAGCGAGCTGCGGCGGACCGAGTTCGGGGTGGTCTTCCAGTTCGGGCAGCTGATACCCGAGCTGACGGCCGCCGACAACGTGGGCCTGCCCCTGCTGCTGGCCGGGGCCACCCGCGCCGAGGCGCAGCAGCGGGCCGGTGAGTGGCTGGAGCGGTTCGGGGTGCGCGGGCCGGCCGAGCTGCGGCCGGGCGCGATGAGCGGCGGCCAGGCCCAGCGGGTGGCGCTCGCCCGGGCCCTGGTGACCGGCCCGAGGATCGTCTTCGCGGACGAGCCGACGGGCGCCCTGGACTCGCTGGCGAGCGAGCAGGTGATGACGGCCCTGGTGGGCACGGCCCGCGAGACTGGTACGGCGGTGCTGCTGATCACCCATGACGCGCAGGTCGCGGCGTACGCGGACCGCGAGATCCGGCTGACGGACGGAACCGCGGCGCGGGCGGGGGTGACGGCGTGAAGTCGTTGCTCGCCGATCTGCGACTGGCCCGGCTGCTCACCCGGGGGTCCGACCGCCGGGAGTGGTGGCGCGTCCTGCTCACCGCCGTCGGGGCGGCGCCGGCGACCGGCCTCGGACTGGTCGTCGCCGTGTTGCTGCCGCTTAAGGGGCACCACCACGTGTCCGTGGGCGGCGGGCTGCTCGACGAGCCCGGTACCCGGATCGGTGTGGTCGCCGCGCTGCTGCTGCTCTTCATCCCGGTGCTCGGCTTTCTGGGCCAGTGCGCCCGCGTCGGCGCGGTGCAGCGCGACCGGCGGCTCGCCGCGCTGCGGCTCGCCGGGGCCACCCCCGGCCAGACTCGGCGGATCGCGGCGCTGGAGTCGGGGCTTGCCTGTCTGGCGGGCTCGGCGGTGGCCGCGGCGTTCGCCGTACCGGCCCTGTTGCGGCTGTGGCACAGCCCCGTCCCCCTGGCCTGGGCGGGCATCGCCGTCGTGACCGCCGGAGTGCCGGTGCTGGGCGCGGCGGTGAGCGCGCTGATGCTGCGCCGGGTGGTGACCTCTCCCCTGGGGCGGATACGGCGGCTGCGGCCGGCCGAGGGTCCGGGGCGGCTGTTCCGGGTGGCGACGGCGCTGCTGGCGCTGACGGTGGTGTACATCCTGACCACCCCCTTCCACGACGTGCCCTTCGAGTTCGCCCTCACCCCGCTCACGGTCTTCGGCGTGTGCCTGCTGATCGGCGCCGTGGCGGTGTGGCTGACCGGTGCCTCGGCCCGGCAGCTCGGTGAGGGCCTGGCCGCCCGCGCCCAGAGCCCGGCGGTACTGATCGCGGCGGAGCGACTGCGCGACGATCCCTGGGCGGCGGCCCGTACGCATGCCGCGGTGCTGCTGGTGACGGTCGTCGGCTCGGGCTTCATGGGGATACGGCAGGTGCTGCTCTCGGTCCTGCACGGCCGGGCGGACCGGTACGCGGAGGGCATCGGGTTCTACGAGAACGGCCTGAACCTCGTCGGCCTCGCACTCCTCTTCGCGCTCGTCCTGGTCCTGACCGCGCTCGCCGTCGGCACCGCCGAGTCCGTCGCCACCCGGCGCCGCGGACTCGCCGCCCAGGTGGCGGCCGGAGTGCCGTACCCGGTGCTCGCGCGGGCGACCCTGCTGGAGACCGCGGTGCCGCTGGCACCGGCGCTCACGGTGGCGGGCCTCGGCGGCCTGACGATCAGCATCTGGTACGGCAGCGCCGCCTCGGAGCACGCGGCCGTCCCGGTGCCGTACGACGCGCTGCTGGTCCCGGTCGCGGTGTACGCGGCCTGCCTGCTGGCTGCGGCCACGTCACTGCCGCTGCTGCGCCGCTCGGTGCGTCCCGGCGAACTGCGCTACGCATGACCGTCCGCCCCGGGGGCACAGGGGACTCCCGGGGCGGACGGCTCCGTACCGTCGTACGGAACCGGGTGTTGCGGGGTACACAAAAGCCCGGATCGTCAGGCGGAGATGCCGTCGATCCGGGCCATCGCGTCCTCCGCGCCGTATGGCTGCAAGTACGGCAGCCAGCGCGGGTCCCTGTGCCCGGTCCCGATGATGCGCCAGGCCAGGCCGGTGGGCGGGGCGGGTTTGTGGCGCAACCGCCAGCCGATCTCGAAGAGATGTCGGTCGGCCTTCACATGGTTGCAGCGGCGGCAGGACGCCACCACGTTGTCCCAGACGTGCTTGCCCCCGCGGCTGCGCGGAATGACATGGTCGACGCTGGTTGCGACGCCACCGCAGTACATGCACCGGCCCCCGTCGCGCGCGAAGAGCGCCCGCCGGGTAAGAGGAACGGGCCCCCGATAAGGAACCCGCACAAATCGCTTGAGCCGGACCACGCTGGGTGCGGGGACTGTGACGGTTGCGCTGTGCATATAGGCGCCGGATTCCTCCAGGGAGACAGCCTTGTTCTCCAGGACGAGGACGAGCGCGCGGCGGAGCGGTACGACGCCGAGTGGCTCGTACGACGCGTTGAGGACCAGGACATGCGGCACGGATGCCTCCTTGTGCGTCGGCGGCGCGTGGCTCGCGCCGGGACGATCTGTAGTCAGTCTCCCCTCATGCCTGGTGGAAGCGCCACCATGTCCCGGTAACGGGCTGGGAGTGTTTTCGACCACATGTGATCCGTCCCCGGGACGGCCGTGGGTTCGTCCCACCTGTTCTTTCCCGGTTGAACACAGCCTCTCCCCCGAAGACGGCAACGATCCTCACGCGTTGCCCCGATAGTGTGGTGGATCCGCCCCTACGGTGACCTATTCGTGACCTAGACCGCGTGTACGAAGACGTGTAAGACCTGACCGCAGCGCCGGGGGCGGACCGCAGCACCTGGAGGTACCTGCCGTGTCCTTGTCCGCCGTCCTACTGGCCGCCGCCTCGCCGTCGCCCTCTCCGAGCCCCTCGGAGACCACGGTGACCGTGCCCTCGCTCCAGGACGCCCAGGAGAGCGCGACCAACGCAGCGAGTTGGGTCGAGCAGAACTGGTCCACCTGGCTGGCGATAGGGCTGCGGGTGCTGCTGATCCTGGTGATCGCGGCGGTGCTGAGAATGACGGTACGGCGGGCGATCACCAAGCTCATAGACCGGATGAACCGCACGGTCGAGTCGGTGGACGGCACGGCGCTGGGCGGTCTCCTGGTGAACGCGGAGCGCCGCCGCCAGCGCTCCCAGGCGATCGGCTCGGTCCTCCGCTCGGTGGCGTCGTTCGTGATCCTGGGCACGGCCGCGCTGATGATCCTGGGCACCTTCGAGATCAACCTGGCCCCGCTCCTGGCGTCCGCCGGTGTCGCGGGCGTGGCGATCGGTTTCGGCGCCCGCAACCTGGTCACGGACTTCCTCTCCGGCGTCTTCATGATCCTGGAGGACCAGTACGGCGTCGGCGACCAGATCGACGCGGGGGTCGCCTCCGGCGAGGTCATCGAGGTCGGCCTGCGCGTGACCAAGCTGCGCGGGGCCAACGGCGAGATCTGGTACGTCCGCAACGGCGAGGTCAAGCGCATCGGCAACCTCTCCCAGGGCTGGGCCACGGCGGGCGTGGACGTCACCGTCAAGGCCTCCGAGAACCTGGACCGGGTGAAGTCCACGCTCGACGCGGTCTCGGAGCGGATGAGCAAGGAGGAGCCCTGGAACGAGCTGCTCTGGGGCCCCATCGAGGTCCTCGGCCTCGACAGCGTCCTCATCGACTCGATGGTCGTCCGCGTCTCGGCCAAGACGATGCCGGGCAAGTCGGTAGGCGTGGAGCGCGAACTCCGCTGGCGCATCAAGCGAGCCTTCGACCAGGCGAACATCCGCATCGTGGGCGGCGCGACGGCGGACCCGGCCGACGACACGGCCGACCCTACGGAGGCGGTCGCGGCGCCCTCGGTGTACTCCAACTCGGACTCGCCCCAGGTGGCGGCTACTTCGCCCATCTCTTCGCAGCGACCTTCTACGCGGTAGGGGTACGGGGGCGAGTGCGGGTGCGGGTGCGGGTGCGGGTGAGCCGGCCCCCGAGGCCACGAGTGCGCATCAACTGCCCGTCCGCTCCGCCCCCGTAGCAAAGAACCGCCCCACGTAGTCGTCGGCCGGCAACCCGCTCTCCCGCATGAGAGAGAACACCTCGGCGCCCTCCCCCGGCTCGCCGCCCATCCGGTACGCCTCGGCGAAGTCGGCGTACTCGACTCCGTCGAGGTCAGCGCAGTACTCGCGCGCCTCCAACTCCCCACGCCCGATGGCCTCGTCGAGCGACCGGGCCCGCCAGAGGGTCAACCGCTCCTCGTAGACCCCGAGTTCGCGATGCCGGAACACGCATCGGACGCCGTACCAGGACAGTTCACTCGTCGGCTCAGTCATCGGCGTCGCATCGGCCCAGGTGATCTCGAAGTACCTGACGCGTTCGTCCTGTCCGGCCGGCCGCATGCCTGCCGCCGTCATGACGCGGTGGGATGCGACGTTGTCGTGGTCGGCGTCGCCCTTCACGCAGGTGACTCCTTGTGCCCGCGTGAACTGGAGCAGCGCGCGGAGGGCTTCGGAGGCGTATCCCTGCCCCTGGGCCGACGGGACGATGCCGTAGCCGATCGTGACACTGCCGTCCTCGTCCACGGGTCCATGGAAGCCGAGGCCGCCGATCGCCCGGCCGTCCTCCCGGCGACGGATCTCGTAGTTGCCGAACGGCTGGGGATCACCGGCGTTCGCACAAATACCAAGGAAGCGCCTGGCGGCGAACACGTCCCCGTCGGTGGGATATTCGGACGCCCACCGGTCACCACCGCCCGGCTCGCCCGCGACCACTCGCTCGGCCTCGCCGACGGTCATCGGGTGAAGCACCAGCCGTGCCGTCACAAGATCGCTCATGGCAGCGAGGAGTATCACGCGGGGCGATCGGGGCGCACGGGGATTGTCCGGGCGGCGATCTCGTTGGCCGGCCGTTCCGTCTCGGCACGGGCCGCATCCGGGAGGGCGTCCAGCATGTCGTCCTGGAACAACTCCCAGTGCCAGTCAGCCACCCGCGACCCCGCGGTGGGCGGCACGGGCGATCTCCCCGGTCTCGCGAAGGGCACGGTCGCGTACGGCGGGGTCCGCGCTGTTGATCGCCGGCTCGGCGGCATGCAGCCGGCGAGCCGTCTCCGGGTGGCGCTCGATCTCGACGACCATGCCCCACTCCCGGCAGAACATCCGGATCGGTACGACGCTGTCCTCGCCCCCGGCACGACAACCTCCGCGACTCCAAGACCCCGGGCGGGCCGGGGCTCCCGCACGAAGACGACCGATGTGTGGTCGCTGTCCGAAGACGAGCAACTCATCGGGCAGCGCATCAGCGAAGCCCTGCCACGATCCGGCTGGCAGTACAGTCACCCCGGCCCCAGGGGCCTTCACCAGGTGCATCTGCATCGCTCGCTCGGGGAGGCGCTGAACTGCGGCGGTCGGCAGGCGTTTCTGCTTCTGCCGGACGGGGCTCGCGCACCTGAAGACGTTCTGGTGGACAGCGCAGTCGCCGCCGAATCCGACATCGGGCACTCGGCCGTCGTGCAGTTCCTCTGCTCACGCCGCCTCCAGGACGGCGAGGGCGAGGTCTTCGGAGCCGGCCGTCTCGCAGTGCGCTGGTTCGAGCAGGAGGTCGGACCTGAGAGACATCAGCTCCTGACCGAGGAGACGCGCCTTGTCTGGAAGGCCCTGCGAGCGGCGACCCGGCCCGCCGTCGTCGAGAGCACGCAGGGCCGACGAATCTCCGGCATGAGGATCGGCCCTGCCGCCCATGACCTCGTGGCCGGCAGCAGGATGTTGCTGAAACGCGGCGGCGTCCAACGTCTGCAGCTGGCCACAGCGCCGCCAACCGGTGAGATGCGGGAGAGGCTTCAGCGTTTCTGTGTCCTTGTCCTTCTCTTCCGGAACATCGCGACCAGGTAACTCCTCACGCACAAACCAACGAGCTTCCGCCAGGTAGTCGCTTCTGTACTCCCGAAACGAGGCCCCCAAGCGTCCATGCGCCCTGATCGGCGTATCTGAGGCTGCCCAACTCCACCAGCAGGGACACATGGCTCTGCCACCGTCACGGGTTTGACCACAAGTGATCGAGCGATGGAACTCCGCGCGACCGCCGCCCACGCAATCGACATCCCAGACACCGCACGTCCGAGGTGAGTCACATCCTCCTTCACCCCCAATGGAATGCGATGCCACTCCAGCCGCACGTTTCGATGGTGTTCGAAAGGTTGGCCGGTACCCACGGGCGCCGCCTACGGTGTGCCGCGAAGAGGTCGACCACAGCGAGTCGCATCGGTCGACCGAGTGGCAGGTCCTCACGGGCGTCTGCTCGAAATGGCGTTGAAGTGGGGCCCCAGGCAGGGAGACTTCTGGATGCAGTTGCTCAAAAAGCACGTGACCCGTACAGCTGTGGCTCTCACTCTTGGGATTGGCGCGCTCATCGGCGGCTCCAGCACTGCTTCAGCCGCCGACGTCCATCCCCAGTACGTGACCTACAAGTGCGATGCCGGGCGGGCCTGCGTATACGACACTTCCGGAGGCGTCTGGAATATGGACGGCTGTGGAGACAACTGGATCTACGGCCGTTTCAACTATGCCAGGGCCCATGGCAACAGCTTCAGGGTGTACTACGTGAATAAGACGTGGGATGACGTCTGGGCAGGGGGCCAGCGGACCCTGGACGGCAGCAATTACGTCGAGCGAGTGCGCGTGAATTGCTGATCTCTGACGGCAAAAGCAGCCCCCCTCCAGCTTCAGGGAAGGGGGCTGCCTTCTTTCCCGGCCTCTCTTTTCCTCACCTTGTGCACGTCGGCGATCGGGTCCCTCCGTCGGAGTTTCCGAGAAAGTGAGCCTTCTCCATCCTCAGTTCCATCTTCGGTCCGAGCCGGCCGGACAAGGCGGTCCCGCCGGCCGCGGCAAGGGAGGCGGACCGTGCCGCCCGCGCCCTGATAGCCCTTGTCCGCCCAGCAGTTGATGCCGGTCTGGGCGAGAGCGCCGATGATGCCGTGCTCGCGTGCGGCCCGGAACCGCCGGCAGAAGCGGAAGCACGGCTGGCACGGCTGTTCAGGTCATTGGGCGAATCGCTCGGCAAGAGCAGAAGGGTCTGGAGACGACCGCTTCGCCTTCCTCCACGCGCATCACACATTCGGGCCGGAAGAGAACGAATGTCACGCCGGACCCCGGACCTCCATCAGCACCCGGCCTCCACCAGCCCCAATCCCCCAGCCACCTGACACAACGCCACGAAAGACGCCCCCCGCCGCACCCCCGAAACCCCCGTATAGGCCGCCCCCTCGCGAAGATCGAGCAGCACCGTCCCCGCCGCCTCGTCGAAGGTGATCGAGCCCCAGACCGTGTGCCTGCGGACGCCCGGGCGCCAGTGGAACCACATCTCCTCGCGGCCCTTCTCCGCGGTGACGACGGCCCGGCCGGACGCCTTCAACTCCGTGCGCATCCGGTCGGGCCAGCCCACGGAGGGCCGTAGCACGCGGAGTTGGCGGGTCTGGCGGCGGGCGAGGACGTCGGGGGTGAGGGGGATGCCCGCGGTGCGCGCTCGTCGCCGTAGTGACGGCCGTACCGCCACAGCCCATGCGACGTTGACGGTGAGGACGCCCACCGCCTCCTGCCGACACCCGGCCAACACGCTCATGCCCGCACCCCTCTCACCGATCCCCATGTCCCGCGAACGCGGTTGATCAAAAGTCAGGATTCTGTGAGGTGGCTGGCAGCGGTCGGCGGTGACATTACGAATCGGCCTCGGCAGCGGAGTCGTAGCGGCCGAAAAGCGCCCAACAGGCCGCGCAATTGCGGCAGATCAGCCAAATCCCCGCCGCTCTCCCCCAGCTGCGGCTTTGTCCATCGTGACGAAGCCGTGACGCGATCACCTTCACAGGTTGATCTCATTCCCCTCGCAGCTCCGTCACGCCTAAGGTCGCCCCACGACGGGCCCTTGTTCTGGAGCGCAACGCCCAGGGGTCCGTTTCGAATGTGGGGACAAGAATGAGAAAACTCGCCATCGGCGCCGCCCTGACCGGTGCCCTGGCCCTGACCGGTCTGGCCGCGCCGCTCGCACAGGCCGCCACTCCGGATCTGGTCTTCTCGGGTGTGACGGTCAACAAGGGGAAGGCGATCGTCGTCGGCACCACCGCCGTGGTGAAGGTGCCCGTGACGTACACGCTGACCCGGCCGTCGGACCTGGTCGTCGACAGCAAGACGACGTTCGCGGGGATCATGCTCTACCGCGGCCGGCTCGCCGACATGGACAACGACATCGAGAGCACCCTCGCGCCGACCTGCACCACGACGGCGACGACGGACACCACCGTCACCGAGACCTGCTCCGACACGATCACGATCGACCCGGAGGAGAGTCTGTACGAGGCCGCCGACGCGACCACCTGGAACGTCGGCGGTTTCTACGGCCACATCGACGTCGACTCGGACGACTCCGACGACAAGATCAGCTCGTCGGTCGACTTCGCGGCCTGGGGCGGCAAGGGCAAGGTCAAGGTCCAGCGGGCGGCCAAGCTGACCGCCAACGCCTCGCCGGAGCCGGTGAAGAAGGGGAAGACCATCACCGTCACCGGCAAGCTGAGCCGGGCCGACTGGGAGAACAGCGTCTACACCGGCTATGTGTCCCAGCCCGCCAAGCTGCAGTTCCGGGCGAAGGGTTCGAGCACCTACACCACCGTGAAGACCGTCACCTCCACCACCGGCGGTGCGCTGAAGACGACCGTGAAGGCCGTCAAGGACGGTTACTTCCGCTACGTCTTCGCCGGCACCTCCACCACCGGCGCGGCCACCGCCGCCGGTGACTACATCGACGTTCAGTAGGAACAAGAAGTAGCACCAGCTCCCCTCCCACCGCCCCCGCAGGTAACGAGTCTGTTGCCTCGGGGGCGGTGTCTATTGACGCCCCCTTCGTCCCGGGCTTACGTTCCTCCCACCCAATAGGAAACTTTCCTAACAGTGATCACATGACACGCTGGGTGGTTCGAGAGTCCGAGAGGCAGGTGGCGTCGACATGGCAGGAACCTCCGGTACCCCGGGCACGGGTACCCCTGGCACCCCCCGCGTCCTGCGCGCCATGAACGACCGCGCCGCCCTGGACCTCCTCCTGGAGCACGGCCCGCTGTCCCGCACCCGGATCGGCAAGCTCACCGGACTCTCCAAGCCGACCGCCTCCCAGCTGCTCGCCCGCCTCGAAGCGGCGGGACTCGTGCTCGCCACGGGGACCAGCGAGGGGCGGCCGGGCCCCAACGCCCAGCTGTACGTGGTCAATCCGAGCGCCGCGTACGCCGCCGGGCTCGACGTCACACCGGAGCGCATCCGCGCCGCCGTCGCCGATGTCACCGGCCGGACAGTGGGCGAGTTCGAGCTCGCCACACCCGGCCGGCGGCCCGCCCAGCCCGTCGTGCGGCAGGTCACCGACGCCCTGGACGGGGCCGTCAAGGCAGCCGGGCTGGCCCGCGGTGACGTCCACCGCCTGGTCATCGGCACCCCCGGCGCCTTCGACCCCAACACCGGCCGGCTGCGCTACGCCTCGCACCTGCCGGGCTGGCACTCCCCCGCCCTCCTCGACGAACTCGCCGCCGCGCTGCCGATGCCGGTGGAGTACGAGAACGACGTCAACCTCGTCGCCATAGCCGAGCAGCGGCTCGGCGCGGCCCGCGGGCACGGCGACTTCGTGCTGCTGTGGAACGAGGGCGGTCTCGGTGCCGCCCTGGTCCTCGGCGGCCGGCTGCACCGCGGCTGGACCGGCGGCGCCGGCGAGGTCGGCTTCCTGCCGGTGCCGGGCGCGCCCCTCGTACGCCAGGTGACCAAGGCCAACAGCGGCGGTTACCAGGCACTGGCAGGCTCGCAGGCCCTGCCCCAGCTCGCCCGCGAACTCGGCATCACCGAGATTCCGACGGGCCCCTACGCCGAGGTCGCCGCCGCCCTCGTCGCCACTGCGGCCGACCACACCACCGGACCTCAGCGGCGGTTGCTGGAGATCTACGCGACCCACCTCGCGACCGGTCTCGCCTCACTCGTCTCCGTGCTCGACCCCGAACTCGTCGTCCTCAGCGGTGCCTCGCTGACCGCGGGCGGCGAACCCCTGCGTGCCCTCGTCCAGGCCGAGTTGGAGGAGCTGGCGGCGTCGCGGCCCCGGCTCGTCGTCGGCGACGTCCATGAACAGCCCGTGCTGCGCGGCGCGTTGGAGAGCGCGCTGGCAACGACCCGCGACGAGGTCTTCGACACCTCGCGCTGATCCCACCGGCCGACTCCGGTTCCCCCAGACCGACTTCGGCTCCACCACTCACCCGGCTTCCCCAACCACCTCGCCCCGCCCCGCCCTTGGGAGACCTTGCCATGCCCGGAATGTACCGGAAAGCGGCTGTCGCAGTCGCCGCCTCCGCCTCCTTCGCCCTCCTCGCCACCGCCTGTACCGGCCAGTCCTCGTCCGGTGCCTCCGACGACGCGTCGAAGGACGTCACCATCAACTTCTGGCACGCCTGGAGCGCGGCCTCCGAGCTGAGCGCCGTGAAGTCGCTGGTCGCCGGGTTCGAGAAGGCGCACCCCAACATCCATGTGAACGTCGTCGGCAACATGACGGACGACAAGATCAACCAGGCGCTGCGCACCGGCGGCGGCAAGTCGCCCGACGTGATCTCGTCCTTCACCACGAACAATGTCGGCAAGTTCTGTTCGTCGGGTGCCCTGGTCGATCTCAACCCCTTCTTCAAGAAGGACGGCATCGACCCGGAGACGACGTTCCCGAAGGCGATGAACGAGTACACCCAGTTCGACGGGAACCGCTGCACCGCTCCCCTGCTGGGCGACGCGTACGGGCTCTACTACAACAAGACGGAGTTCAAGAAGGCCGGCATCACCAGCCCGCCCAAGACGTGGTCCGAATTCGAGGCCGACGCCAAGAAGTTGACGATCACCAAGGGTGACACGTACTCGCAGCTCGGCTTCATGCCGGACTACCACGGCTGGGAGACCACGACCGAGCACATCTTCGCGCAGTTCTCGCCGACGTACTTCGACAAGAGCGGAAAGTCGGCGCTCGCCACGGACCCCGCGTTCAAGGCCGGCTTCACGCTGCAGAAGAAGCTCGTCGACGAACTCGGCGGCTTCAAGAAGCTGGAGAGCTACCGCTCCACGCTCGGTGACGAGTGGGGCGACAAGCACCCCTTCCACACCGGTCAGGTCGCGATGCAGCTCGACGGCGAGTGGCGGCTCGGGATGGCCACGGCCGCAAATCCCAAGCTGGACATCGGAGTTGCCCCGCTGCCCGTGCCGGACGACCAGGTCGCCCAGTACGGCAAGGGCTACATCACCGGCACGATCGCCGGTATCGCCGCCAACAGCAAGAAGCAGAACGCGGCCTGGGAGTTCGTCAAGTACATCACCACGGACACGGACGCGGTGGTCGGCTTCTCCAACGCCATCCACAACGTGCCCTCCACCCTCGCCGCCCTCAAGTCGCCGAAGCTGAAGTACGACCCACGCTTCAAGACGTTCCTGGACATCGCGTCGAACCAGTACTCGACGACATCTCCCGCCTCCATCAACGGCGGTGTGTACCTGACGACGATCCAGAACCTCGGATACGACTACGAGAGCGGCAAGGTGAAGGACCTGGACTCCGCTCTGAAGAGCACGGCCAAGCAGATCGACACCGACATCGCGCAGGCGAAGTAGCCGCAGCATGAGCACCATTACTCTGGCGTCGAAGCGCCGCAGGTCGGCGCTTCGGACTCTCGCCTTCATGTCGCCCTGGCTGATCGGCTTCGCGGTGTTCTTCGCGTATCCGCTGATCTCGACGGTCTACTTCTCGTTCATGCACTACGACGGCTTCAAGCCGCCGACGTGGGTGGGGACGAAGAACTGGACATACGTCTTCAAGAACTATCCGTACTTCTGGCCCGCGATGCGCAACACCCTGTGGCTGGTCGTGGTGATGGTCTCGCTGCGGGTCGTGTTCGGGCTCGGCGTCGGCCTGTTGATCACCAAGATCAAGACGGCGACGGGCGTCTTCCGCACGCTCTTCTACCTGCCGTACCTCGCCCCGCCGGTCGCGGCCACGATGGCGTTCGCGTTCCTCCTCAACCCCGGTACCGGGCCGGTCAACTCGATCCTGGAGAAGGTCGGCATCCCGGCCCCGGGCTGGTTCAACGACCCCACCTGGTCCAAGCCGGCCCTCACCCTGCTCGCCCTGTGGGGCATCGGCGACCTCATGGTCATCTTCATGGCCGCGCTGCTCGACGTACCCCAGGAGCAGTACGAGGCGGCCGAGTTGGACGGCGCCTCGGCCTGGCAGCGGTTCCGGTTCGTCACGCTGCCGAACATCTCGCCCATCGTGATGTTCGCCGTGGTCACCGGCGTGATCCAGACCATGCAGTACTACACACAGCCCCTCATCGCCGGGAAGGTCGCGTCCGGTGTCATCCAGGGCGCGGGCACTCAGTTCGAGCCCGGCTACCCGGAGAAGTCCACGCTCACCCTTCCCCAGCTCGTCTACAACCTCGGCTTCCAGCGCTTCGACTACGGCTCGGCCTGCGTGGTGGCACTCGTCCTGTTCGCCCTGTCGATGGTGTTCACCGCGTTCCTGATGCGGCGCCGGGGCGGCCTCAACCTGGCAGGTGACTGACCCATGGCCCAAGTACTGGACAAGCCCGTGGAGTTGCGGGCACCGGTGACCCCCGCCGAGCGCACCGCCCGCCGCAAGGCGCTCATGGAGTGGATCGCGGTCCACTCGCTCGGTGTCGCCGCCGCGCTCTTCTTCACCCTCCCCTTCGTGTTCGTGTTCCTGACCTCGCTGATGAGCGACAGCCAGGCCCTGAGCCGCGACCTGATCCCGCACACCTGGGAGTGGGGCAACTACAAGAAGGTCTTCGACACCCCGGGCTTCCTCACCTGGTGGAAGAACACGCTGATCTACGCCGGTCTCGGCACCGTCCTGACCGTCGTGTCGTCGATCCCGGTGGCGTACGCGCTGGCCAAGTTCCGCTTCCGGGGCCGGAATCTGTCGCTGATGCTGGTCATCTCGATGATGATGCTGCCGCCGCAGGTCGTCATCATCCCGATGTACCTGTTCTGGGCGAAGCAGTTGGACCTGTCGGGCACGCTGTGGCCGCTGATCATCCCGATGGCGTTCGGAGACGCCTTCTCGATCTTCCTCCTTCGCCAGTTCCTGATGACCATCCCGAACGAGTACCTGGACGCGGCGAAGGTCGACGGCTGCGGCGAGTTCAAGACGCTCGTACGGGTGGTCCTGCCGATGGCCAGGCCGGGCATCGCGGCCGTCGCGCTGTTCCAGTTCTTCTACGCCTGGAACGACTACTTCGGACCGCAGATCTACGCGTCCGAGAACCCCGGTGCCTGGACCCTGAGTTACGGCCTGGAGTCGTTCAAGGGCGCGCACCACACCGACTGGAATCTCACCATGGCCGCGACCGTGCTGGTCATGGCCCCTGTGATCCTCGTGTTCTTCTTCGCGCAGAAGGCGTTCGTCGAGGGTGTCACGCTCACCGGAGTGAAGGGTTAACCACGTATGAAACTCGCCGTGGTCGGCGGAGGCTCGACCTACACACCCGAACTCATCGACGGTTTCGCCCGGTTGAGGGACACCCTGCCCGTCGAGGAACTCGTCCTCGTCGACCCGGCGCCCGAACGCCTGGAGCTGGTGGGCGGGTTGGCCCGCCGGATCTTCGCCAAGCAGGGGCACCCCGGCAGGATCGTGACGACGGACGACCTGGACGCCGGTGTCGAGGGCGCCGACGCGGTGCTGCTCCAGCTCCGGGTCGGCGGGCAGGCGGCCCGCGAGCAGGACGAGACCTGGCCGCTGGAGTGCGGCTGCGTCGGCCAGGAGACGACCGGTGCGGGCGGCCTCGCCAAGGCGCTGCGGACCGTACCGGTGGTCCTCGACATCGCGGAACGGGTCCGCCGTACCAACCCGGACGCCTGGATCATCGACTTCACCAACCCGGTGGGGATCGTGACCCGCGCCCTGCTCCAGGCCGGCCACAAGGCGGTCGGGCTGTGCAACGTGGCGATCGGCTTCCAGCGGAAGTTCGCCGGACTCCTCGGAGTCACCCCGACCGATGTGCACCTCGACCATGTGGGCCTCAACCACCTCACCTGGGAGACCGGTGTGCGGCTCGGCGGTCCCGAGGGCGAGAACGTACTGCCCAAGCTGCTCGGAGAGTTCGGCGACGACATCGCCGCCGACCTCGGCCTGCCCCGGGTACTGCTCGACCGGCTCGGCGTCGTCCCGTCGTACTACCTGCGCTACTTCTACGCGCACGACGAGGTCGTACGGGAACTCCGTACGAAGCCGTCGCGGGCCTCCGAAGTGGCCGAGATGGAACGGAACCTGCTGAAGATGTACGCCGATCCCGCGCTCGACGAGAAGCCCGCGCTGCTCGCCAAGCGCGGCGGGGCCTACTACTCCGAGGCCGCCGTGGATCTGGCCGCCGCGCTGCTCGGCGGGGGCGGTAATCCCTACCAGGTGGTGAACACGTACAACAAGGGGACGCTGCCGTTCCTGCCGGACGACGCCGTCATCGAGGTGCAGGCGGCCGTCAGCGGGAAGGGCCCGACCCCGCTCGCCGTGACCGAGGTCGACCCGCTGTACGCGGGGCTGATGGCCAATGTGACCGCGTACGAGGACCTCGCCCTGGAAGCCGCGCTGCGCGGCGGCCGGGACCGGGTGTTCCGGGCGCTGCTCTCGCATCCCCTGATCGGCCAGTACGAGTACGCCGAAGCCCTGACCGACCAGCTGGTCGCGCACAACCGGGAGCACCTCGCGTGGGCCTGACCGCAAGTGTCCTCGCCATCGACGCGGGCAACAGCAAGACCGACGTCGCGGTCGTGGCGGCCGACGGAGAGATCCTCGCCACGGCCCGCGGCGGCGGGTTCCGGCCCCCGGTCGTGGGCATCGGCACGGCCGTGGACAACGTCGCCGAGGCCGTCGCCCGCGCCTTCGCGGACTCGGGGGTGAGCGCGGTCCGGCATGTGTCGGCCTGTCTCGCCAACGCCGACTTCCCCGTGGAGGAGGAGCAGTTGGCCGTCGCGCTGCACGCGCGCGGGTGGGGCACGAGTGTGGAGGTGCGCAACGACACGTTCGCGGTGCTGCGGGCGGGCATCCCCGAGCCGCGCGGAGTCGCCGTCGTGTGCGGGGCCGGCATCAACTGCGTCGGCATGCGGCCCGACGGCCGTACCGCCCGCTTCCCGGCGCTGGGCCGTATCTCCGGTGACTGGGGCGGCGGTTGGGGCCTGGCGGAGGAGGCCCTCTGGCACGCGGCCCGCGCGGAGGACGGACGCGGCGGCCCTACGGCCCTGGCGCGCACGCTCCCGGCGTACTTCGGCCTGGACTCGATGTACGACCTGCTCGAAGCCCTGCATCTCGAACATGTCGCGCACCGTCGCCGGCACGAGTTGACGCCGGTGCTGTTCGCGACGGCGGTGGACGGCGACCCGGTGGCCCGCTCCATCGTCGACCGGCTGGCCGAGGAGGTGGTGGCGATGGCGACGGTCGCGCTGACCCGCCTGGAGCTGCTCGACGAGGAGGCGCCGGTGCTGCTCGGCGGCAGCGTCCTCGCCGCCCGGCATCCCCAACTGGACGACGGTATAAGGGAGTTGCTGGCCGCCCGGGCGCCCAAGGCGGTGGCGACGGTGGTCACGGCGCCACCGGTCCTCGGCTCGGTGCTGCTGGGCCTGGACCACGTGGGAGTTCCGGCCGAGGCGCATGTGCGGGCGCGGGGGTACTACGAGCACTGACACCGGGGAACCGAACAGATTCCCACGGCGTATTCATGGACAAGGGGGTGGTCGGGGGCGTTGTGTGGTGCCGGAAATCCGGTCGTCACGCTGCGATCCGATCAAGATCCAGTGAAGGCCCGTGCGGAATGTCAGTCCTGGCGGCGATACTTGCGGCGACGGGATGACCCTGGGGGAGGTCAGCAGTGACACAACCGCCGAAGAGCAGTACGGCGCCACCGGGCGTCGGCGTGCCCACGATGCCTGCGCTGCCGCCGCAGTCGGGCCGGCCGGGGGCGCCCGCGCCCCGGCGTGCGCCGGACGCGGAACCCGCGCGCCGTACGGCGATCGCCGAGGGCGTCGACCGGCTGCGCGCTGCGGCCGTCACCGAGCCGGGCCGGCTGCGGGCCATCGGCGCCCTGCTGGCCCTGCTGGTCGTCGCGTTCGGCGCGGTCACCGCCTGGCAGACCGACAGCCGGGCCACGGCGGCCGACGACGTACTCCACCACAGCCAGCCGCTCAGCTCGGACGCGGCGGACATCTACCGCTCCCTCGCGGACGCCAACACGATGGCGGCCACCGGCTATCTGGCGGGTCTGCAGGAGACGCAGGCGACCCGCGACCAGTACGAGAAGGACATCAAGACGGCCGCCTCGAAGCTCGTCACGGCCGCCGCCAACACCGACCCGGGCTCGTCGTCCGCGACCATCATCAAGGATCTCAACGAACTCCTGCCGAAGTACAAGGGGTTGGTCGAGTCGGCCCGCGCCAACAACCGGCAGGGCTTCCCGGTGGGCGGCGCCTATCTGCGCGCCGCGAACGACACCATGCAGAACCAGATGCTCCCGCAGGCACAGAAGCTCTACGACAACGAGAACGCGCGGCTGAGCACCGACTACGGGAACGCGAAGCCGTACCCGTGGTTCGCGATCGCCCTCGGGCTCGTCGCGCTCGGCGGTCTCGCCTGGGCCCAGCGGCGCAACTACCAGCGCACCAACCGGGTGCTGAACCACGGCCTGGTAGCCGCCTCGGCCACCACCGCGGTCGTCCTGCTGTGGGTGGTCGTCGGCCACACCATCGCCCGCGCGGGCCTCAACGACTCCTACGACCACGGGGTCAAGTCGCTCAACGTGCTGCACGACGCCCGCATCGCCTCCCTGAAGGCGCGCAGCGACGAGAACCTCACGCTGGTCAGCCGGGGCGCGGAGACCCACGAGCTCGCGGACGGCACAGTCATGGACGCCTACGACTGGGGCTACGACCAGCAGATCGCCGTGCTGGGCAAGGGCCTGAAACTGGCCGACTCGCTCGCCGACGACTCCGCGGGCCGCAAGCCCGTCGCGGTCGCCAACAAGTCCATGACGGTGTGGATCTCCCGCCACAAGCAGGTCAGCAAGGACAACAACGAGGGCGACTACCAGGCGGCCCGCGACGGTGTCATCGGCAAGGACGGTGCGACGGCCGAGTGCTTCCAGGCCGTGGACGCCTCGCTGGATCAGGCGCTGACCCACGAGACCAAGGAGTTCCAGCGGTCCGCGGGTGACGGCCTGGACGCCATGACGGGCCTCACCGTCGGCGCCGCGGTGCTCGCCGTGCTCGGCGCGGCCGGCGCCGTGCTGGGCATCGGGCGCAGGCTGTCGGAGTACCGGTGAAAGGGGGCGTGACCATGCGAGCACGCAGTGACTTTCTTCGCCGCCTGAGGGCTGTACGGCGCCTGCGGATCAGCCTGAAGGGCTGGGGCGGGGTGGGTGCGATGGCGGTCGTCTGCGTCCTCGCGGTCGCGTTCGTCCTGCTGTTGCCGCTCACCCAGTCGCGCGGCGAGGCCGGCGCGGACCTCGGCGGACAGCACACGACCCAGGGCGTCCAGGCCAAGGCCCCCAAGTGCGACGACAACACCATCCAGGACCAGAGCCCGCCCCCGTCGGACGCCGGGGGCACCACGATCGACGCCATCAAGGCCCGCGGCGTCCTGAAGGTGGGCGTCGACCAGAACAGCTACCGCTGGGGCTACCGCGATCCGAACAGCGACAAGGGTGACCTGGCGGGTTTCGACATCGATCTCGTCACCGCCATCGCCAAGAACATCTTCGGCAGCGCCTACACCGACAAGAGCATCCAGTTCCTGGCCATCCCGACCAACGAGCGCGTCCCGGCGATCCAGAACAACCGCGTCGACATGGTCGTCCGCACCATGACGATCACCTGCAAACGCGCCGAGCAAGTCGCCTTCTCCGCCCCGTACTTCGTCACCGGCCAGCAGGTCCTCGCCCCGAAGGTGTCGTCGATCACGGGCTACAACGAAACCCTCGCGAACAAGCGGGTCTGCTCGGCGGCGACCTCCACGGCGAACGAACATCTGAACGCGGACAAGGGCCACAAGATCCCCGCCAGCGTCACGATCATGGATCCCGTCCCCAACCAGCTGGACTGCCTGGTGAAGCTCCAACTCGGCGAGGCGGACGCGGTGGTGACCGACGGCGCGCTCGCCGCCAGCCAGGCCGCGCAGGACCCGACGGTGGAGCTGAAGGGCAGCCCCTTCACCACTGAGTACTACGGCGTGGCGATGAACCTGAAGGCCACCGATCTGGTACGCCGGGTCAACCGAATACTGGAGACCTACCGCACCAGCCCCAGCGGCTGGCGGGCGTCGTACGACAAATGGCTGCTGCCCACCCTGCGCGCGGACTCGAAGTCGGCCACCCCGCCCGTACCGACATACAAGTGACGGGCCGTCAACAACCGAACGACACAACGGACTTCCGACAGAACACAACGCAGCGAGAGGTGATCGATGGGCGTCACGGGACCCCCCGGGCCGGTAATGGACCGGGACGAGGTGGACCGTGCGCTGGCGCGGCTCGGCGCGGAGCACGAGGCCATCGAGACCTCGCTCCTCGCCCTGCAGGACCACGCGGGCCGCAGACTCCTCGAAGGCGCCGAGCTCACCGGCACGACCAAGGAGCGCTGGGCGGCCACCGAGGCGTCGATCACGCTGCTGTGGGCGTACTTCGACGCGTACTCGGACGCGTTCCACGCCGCCCAGAGCATCCGTTCCCGGCGCCGCTGGTCCAACCGTGAGGACCTGGTCGAGCTGACCGAGCTGCTGCGCGGCGAGTCCGTCACCGTCGCCGGATCCACCACGGCGACGGCCAACGCCCCTACGCTGACGGGCAGTTCGAGCAAGCTCAGCCACCAGTTCTCGCTGAGCGCGCTGGTCGACGAGATGAACGAGCTGTACGCGACCTCTCTCGACATGGTTGTCACGTCCGACGCGGTGTGGTCCGCGCTGCCCGCCCGGATCGATTTACTGGCCGCGGAGTTGCAGCGCACCCGGCAGCTGGCCCATTCGGTCGGCGTCCGCCCGGGCGAGCATCCGGCGGGCGACGACCTGGAGCGCATCACCACCACGCTGACCGAGCTGCGCGAGCGGGTCATCTCCGACCCGCTCGCCTTCTGGGTACGGGCACAGGGCAGTTCGGCACCCGGCGGCGGCCGGCCCGACACCACGGTCTACGACCGGGAGGCGCGCGCGCTGGAGGAGGTGCGCCGGGAGATCGACGCGGTGCTGACCGTCCGGCAGGACGCGGAGGCGCGCCTGGTGAAGCTGCGGGACGTGCTCTCGCGCGCGGACCGCACGCTCGCCGAGGCGCGCACCGCGCGCGGTGAGGTCCTCGCGAAGATCGCGGCCACGGAGGTGCCGGTCGTCAGCGGACCGCCGACCGTGCTGCAGGAGCAGTTGTCGACGGCCGCCGAGTACCGCAGACACGCCCAGTGGCACCGGCTGTCGCCGCTCCTTGAGTCCCTGGAGCAGAAGGCGGAGGACGAACTGCTGCGCGCCCGCGAGTCGTTGACGGCGGTCACCCAGCCGCTGGCGGTCCGCGCGGAGCTGCGCGGCCGGCTCGACGCGTACAAGGCGAAGGTCGCCCGGCACGGCCTCGCGGAGGACCCGTTCCTCATCGAGCGGTACGACGCGGCGCGCCGCATGCTGTGGAGCGCGCCCTGCGACCTGCGCGTCGCGGAACAGGCGGTGCTGCGCTACCAGCACGCCGCCGCCGAGCAGTTGAGTGCTTCCCGGACCCGGCCGCAGGGCGGTCCCGAGGACTCGAGGGGGCCGGGCGCGTGAGTGACGAGGGAGAAGCGGGGTCGGTCATGAGTGAGGCACAGCGAAAGTGTCAGCGGCCCGGCTGCGAGGGGTCGTACGAGGACGTGGGCGGCGGCGAGCTGTACTGCGACACGTGCGGTCTGGCGCCGGTGGTGTCGTCGAACGGCGCGCTCGGTTCACCGCCCACCGGGATGACCGGCGGCGGCAGGGGCTCGCGGAGTTCGGGCAGCAGTTCCCGTACCAGCAGCCGCAGTTCGCGTACGTCGTCGCAGTCGTCGAAGTCGCGGCGCTCGGTGTCGGGCCGGCTCTCGCGCTCGGTGTCGGGGCAGTCGTCGGGCCGCTCGGTGTCGGTGCGCAGCTCCGGTTCGTCGTCTGTGTCCTCGACGCGCGGCCGGCTCGGGGTCGGTCTGGTGCAGGTGCCGGACGTGCCGCGGCCCGACCCGCGCGCGATGGTGCTGGAGAACCCGGAGGTGCCCGAGCGGAAGCGGTTCTGCTCTCGTTCGGACTGTGGTGCGCCGGTGGGGCGGGCGCGCGGTGACAGCCCGGGGCGCACGGAGGGCTTCTGCACCAAGTGCGGCAACCCGTACTCGTTCACACCCAAGCTGACCGGCGGTGACGTCGTGCACGGCCAGTACGAGGTCGTGGGCTGTCTGGCGCACGGCGGCCTGGGCTGGGTCTATCTCGCCGTGGACCGCGCGGTCTCCGACCGCTGGGTGGTGCTCAAGGGTCTCCTCGACACCGGCGACGAGGACGCGATGGCCGCCGCGATCTCCGAGCGGCGCTTCCTCGCCGAGATCGAGCACTCCAACATCGTGCGGATCTACAACTTCGTGGAGCACCTGGACCAGCGGACGGGTTCGCTGGACGGGTACATCGTCATGGAGTACGTCGGCGGCAAGTCCCTGAAGGAGATCGCCAACGACCGCCGTACGGCGACCGGGAAGCGCGATCCGCTGCCGGTGGAGCAGGCCTGCGCCTACGGCATCGAGGCCCTTGAGGCGCTCGGTCATCTGCACAGCCGCAACCTGCTGTACTGCGACTTCAAGGTCGACAACGCGATCCAGACCGAGGACCAGCTCAAGCTGATCGACATGGGCGCGGTGCGCAGAATGGACGACGAGGAGTCGGCCATCTACGGCACCGTGGGGTACCAGGCACCCGAGGTCGCGGAGGTCGGCCCCTCGGTGGCGTCCGACATCTACACCGTCGGCCGCACCCTCGCCGTCCTCACCTTCGACTTCCAGGGCTACACGAACGTCTTCGTGGACTCGCTGCCCGACCCGGACAACATCGAGGTGTTCCGCCGCTACGAGTCGTTCTACCGGCTCCTGGTGCGCGCCACCGACCCGGACCCGGCCCGCCGGTTCGCCTCCGCGCAGGAGATGGCCGAGCAGCTGACGGGGGTGCTGCGGGAGGTCGTCTCCCTGCAGACCGGCCGCGCCCGCCCGGCGCTCTCCACCCTGTTCGGGCCCGAACTCAAGGTCACGGACACGGAGTTGTTCCCGCAGCTGGACGGCGACGTGTCGCTTCTGGGGGCGCGGGTGGTGCGGCCCCGTAAGAAGGCGGGCACACGCGCCGACGCCGCCCGCCCGGGTGCCGCACTGCCCGCCCCCGCGGCCCCGCTGCCCGTCGCCGCGCCGCATCCCGTCGGCACCGCGGTCGCCGAGCGGCCGGACGGCACCGCCGCGCTCAACGGCTCGGGCGGCGCCGCCCCGGACCTCGTCAAGGAGGTCGACTCCCCCGCCGTGGCGCTCGCCCTGCCCGTGCCGCACGTCGACCCGACCGACCCCAACGCGGGCTTCCTGGCCGGACTGATGACGACCGCCGCGACCGAGCTGCTCGGCGCCCTCGCTTCCGCGCCCTCGCCGTCCGTGGAGACCCGGCTGCGGCAGATCCGGGCCTGGCTGGAGAACGGCGACTCGTACACCGCGCTGGACGCCCTGGCGAAGCTGGAGGACGAGCGGCCCGACGACTGGCGGGTGGTCTGGTACCGGGGCGTGGCCGCGCTGGCGACCCGCGACTTCGAGGCCGCCGCGCTGTCCTTCGACGCGATCTACGACGCCTTCCCGGGCGAGCCCACGCCGAAGCTGGCGCTCGGGCTCTGCGCCGAGGTGCTGGGCCAGCTGGACAACGCCGCCGAGTACTACCGGCTGGTGTGGTCGACCGACCCGAGCTATGTGAGCGCGGCCTTCGGCCTGGCCCGCGTCCAGCTCGCGACCGGCGACCGCCCGGGCTCCGTACGGACGCTGGAGTCGGTGTCGGAGGCCTCGATCCACTACACGGCGGCGCGGGTGGCCGCCGTACGGGCGCGGCTTCGGCGGCGGACCGCGACGGCGGGCGACACGCCGTTCCTGGACGATCTGACAGCATCCGCCGGACAGGTGGAAGCGCTGGAGGGATACGGTCTGGACGCGGTGCGACGCGAGCAGTTGTCGGCCGAGGTCCTCGGCTGCGCGCTCGACTGGATACTCTCCGGAGGCCAGGGTTCCGTGCCGCCGACGCGGCGGGAGCTGCTCGGCAACGAGCTGGACGAGCGGGGACTCCGCTTCGGCCTGGAGCGTTCGTACCGCACGCTGGCCCGGCTGGCGCAGGGCGGCGAGGAGAGGATCGACCTGGTGGAACGTGCCAACCGTTACCGCCCCCGGACGTGGGTGTAGTTGATGTCCCAGATGCCCCAGCTGTCCGCCTGCCCGAGCTGCGAGGAGCCGCTCGAATCGGGTGACCGCTTCTGCGGCGCGTGCGGGTACGACCTGTCGGCCGTGCCCACGCCGCCGGACGACCACCCGACACTCACCATGAACGGCGCGGGTTCGCTGCCGCCCGAGGAGGCCACGGACGTGAACTGGCCCGTGGTACCCCAGCCGGAGGGCGCCGAGACCCCACCGACGGTCCATCTGCCCACCGACCTGCCCGGCACCGACTCGGGCGGCACCCCGCTGCCGTCCAACTCCCCGCTGCCGCCGCCCACAGGTTCACCGGTCTCCCCGGCCACGGGCGTACGGTTCGACCGGCCGCCGGAGCCCGACGAGTACCCGCTGCAGGCACCGGACCCTCGGGTCGCCGCCGACCTGCCGACCCCGGCCGAGGGCACCAAGGTGTGCGTGGCCTGCCGGTCCGGCCGGGTCGATCCGGACGGCTACTGCGAGAACTGCGGGCACGCCCAGCCCCGCGAACGCGACCACATGGAACAGGAGTCGGGCCCGCTCGCGGCGGTCAGCGACCGCGGGCTGCGCCACCATCGCAACGAGGACGCCTTCGCCGTAGGACAGTGCGCGCTGCCGGACGGGGCGCCCGCGCTGGTCGCGGTCGTGTGCGACGGGGTGTCCTCGGCGACGCGGCCCGACGCGGCCTCGCTGGCCGCCTCGCAGAAGGCCGGCGAGTCGCTGCTGGCCGCGCTGCCGCAGGGCACGCACCCGCAGCAGGCGATGCACGAGGCGATCATCGCGGCCTCGCACGCGGTCAACTCCCTCGCCGAGGAGCCCGCGACGGCCCGCGAGCACGCCCCGCACCAGAACGCGCCGGCCTGCACCCTGGTCGCCTCCGTCGTCACCCCGGCGCTGCTCGTGGTCGGCTGGGTCGGCGACAGCCGCGCCTACTGGATCCCGGTGGACCGCAGTTCGCCGCCGGCCCGGCTCACCGAGGACGACTCGTGGGCGGCGCAGATGGTCGCCGCGGGCCTGATGAGCGAGGCGGAGGCCTACGCCGACGAGCGCGCCCACGCGATCACCGGCTGGCTCGGCGCGGACGCGTACGAACTGGAGCCGCACACGGCTTCCTTCAAGCCGGACCGGCCGGGTGTAGTGGTGGTGTGCACGGACGGCCTGTGGAACTACGCGGAGTCGGCCGAGGAGATGGCCGAGGTCGTGCCCCCCGATGCCATGGTCCGCCCGTTGCACAGCGCCCAGGTCCTGGTCGGTCACGCGCTGGACGGCGGGGGCCACGACAACGTAACAGTGGCCGTCGTGCCGTTCCCGGCCCCGCCGCAAGGGGCAGTAATCGGCTGAGGCCGCACAAACGGGGACGGTCTCGGACCGGAGGGGACCGGTCCGCTCATAGTCATCGCCCCATTCAGGTGGGGTATTTGAGGGGGATCAGAGTAGGCATGGCCAATTTTTCGAAGTCGAACGTGCCGCAGTTCTCGGTCGACGTGTACCAGAACGAGTACCTGCCCGAGGGCGGCCGGGAGGTCAACGCGATCGTCACCGTGACCTCGACCGGCGGCGGCACCGTGGGGAGCGCGGTCGCCGCGCCCCATCTGTACTCGCCGGGTCAGGGTCCGGACGCGGCCGTGGCGATCATGGTCGACTGCTCGGGCTCGATGGACTACCCGCCGACCAAGATGCGCAACGCCCGGGACGCCACCGCCGCCGCGATCGACACCCTGCGCGACGGGGTGCACTTCGCGGTGATCGGCGGCACGCATGTCGCCAAGGAGGTGTATCCGGGCGGCGGCGCGCTCGCGGTCGCCGACTCCAGGACCCGCGACCAGGCCAAGCAGGCGCTGCGCAAGCTGAGCGCGGGCGGCGGGACCGCGATCGGCACCTGGCTGCGCCTCGCCGACCGGTTGCTGTCCTCGGCGGACGTCTCCATAAGGCACGGCATCGTGCTCACCGACGGCCGCAACGAGCACGAGTCGCCGGAGGACCTGAAGGCCGCCCTCGACGCCTGCGCCGGACGCTTCACCTGTGACGCCCGCGGTGTCGGCACCGACTGGGAAGTGAAAGAAGTCACAGGGATCGCCTCCGCGCTGCTCGGCACCGCCGACATCGTCGCCGACCCGGCGAACCTCGCCGCCGACTTCACGAAGATGATGGAGACGGCGATGGGCAAGGAGGTCGCGGACGTCGCGCTGCGGCTGTGGACGCCGGTGGGCACTGCCATCAAGTTCGTCAAGCAAGTCGCGCCCCGGGTCGAGGAGTTGACCGACCGCCGCACCGAGACCGGCCCCCGCGCCGGGGACTACCCCACCGGGTCCTGGGGAGACGAGTCCCGTGACTACCACGTGTGCGTCGAGGTCCCCGAGGCCGGCATCGGCCAGGAGATGCTCGCCGCCCGCGTCTCGCTGGTCGTCCCGCAGCCCGACGGAACCACTCAGAACCTGGGCGCCCAGGGCCTGGTGAAGGCCGTGTGGACCGACGACATGGTGGCGTCCACGTCCATCAACCCGCAGGTCGCGCACTACACCGGCCAGGCCGAACTGGCACAAGTCATCCAACAAGGTCTCGATCTCCGCAAATCGGGCGATGTCGATGGAGCAACGGCCAAACTGGGACGGGCCGTTCAGCTCGCCAGCGTCTCCGGAAACGCGGATACTGCGAAACTGCTTGCGAAGGTGGTGGACGTGGTCGATGCCGCGGCGGGTACTGTGCGACTGAAGGCGAAGGTCGCGGAGGCCGACGAGATGACTCTCGAGACCCGGTCCACAAAGACTGTTCGTGTAAAGAAGTGACCTAGCTAGTACGACCCTGTGAGAAAGGGGGACGCGCCGACATGCCGACCTGCCCGAACGGACACCAGTCGGGTTCCGACGACTGGTGCGAGGTCTGCGGTCACCGCATGGCCGGTGCCGTACCCCCGCCCCCTCCACCGCCCCCCGGCGGCGGCTACGGCTTCCCGCCGCCCGCGCGCCCCGGCAACGGCCCGAGCGCCGAGGCCGAGCTCTGCCCGCAGTGCCGCACGCCCCGTGAGGGCGGTGCGCCCTTCTGCGAGGAGTGCCGGTGGAACTTCCTCACCAACACGGCGACGTCGTACACCCCGGCGGCCCCGCGCCCGTCGAACCCCGGCCCGAGCCCGGCGGCCCGCTTCCAGCAGCCGCCGCCCGGTCCGACGTACGGCGGTGACTCCTACGAGTACCAGGGCTCGCGCCCCTCACAGATGAACCGCCCCGCCGAGCCGATACCCCCCTTCGGCAGCGAGCCGACGAACCGGTCCGCGAGGCCGGGGGGTTCCGGTGGGTCCGGAGGCGCCGTCGGTCCCGGGGGTCCGAACGGCCCCGGTGGCTTCGGCAACGAGCGGCAGCAGGGTGGCCCCGGCGGCCCGCAGGGCTTCGGCGGCGAACGGCAGGGCGGCCCCAGTGGGCCTGGTGGGCAGGGTTCGCAGGGCTTCGGCAATGAGCGGCAGCAGGGTGGGCCCGGCGGCCCCGGCGGCTCGCAAGGTTTCGGCAACGAGCGGCAGGGTGCTCCCGGCAACCCGTCGGCCTTCGGCGAGCGCCCGGGCGGCCCCGGCAACCCGTCGGCCTTCGGCGGTGAGCGCCAGGGTGGCGGTCCCGCGCCCTTCGGTGGCAACGACCCGTCCGGTCCGCCGCGGCCGTTCGGCAACGAGCCCTCCGGCCCGCCTCCGCCCCCGCCCTTCGGCAACGAGGCGTCCGGTCGGCGGCCGTTCGGCAATGAGCAACCCCCGGGCCCCGGCGGCCAGTTCGGCAACGAGCGCCCCGGCCAGGGCGACTTCGGCGGTGGCCGCCACGGCGCGTTCGGCGGCGAGCGGCAGGGTGGCGGTCCCGGTGGCCCCGCTGGGGCGCAGGGCTTCGGTGGCGAACCGTCCGGTCCGCCGCGACCGTTCGGCAACGAGCCCTCGAACCCGCAGGGTCCCTCCAACTTCGGCCCCGACCCCTCGCGGCCGGTCCCGCCGCCAGGACCCACGCCCCCCGCGGGCCCGGGCCGGACCAGCGGCGCCCCGCAGGCCTTCCAGCAGTCCGCCCCGCCGGCCCCGCCCGGGTTCCCGCAGGAGACGAGCCGTCCGCAGCAGAGCGGCCCGTCCTTCGGCGGCGGTGACGACGACTGGGTGATCTCCCCGCCGGCCCCCGGCTCCCCAGGTGGCCCCGGAGGTCCCGGCGGTCCCGGACAGGGCGGTGGCGGCTACGGCTACCCGCAGCCCGGTTCCACCCAGGCCCCGCCCCCGCCCCGCCCGGCGTACCAGCAGCCGACGACGTGGATGGCGACGATCGGCCCGGACCGCGACTACTTCATGGCGATGATGCAGCGCTCGGGCCCGGAGGCCGCGGGTCTCAACCTGCCCGCGTACTCCCCCGAGCAGCAGCGCCAGCTCACCGGCAACCAGATCACCATCGGCCGCCGCCGGCACTCCACCGGCGAGTCCCCCGACATCGATCTGTCGGTGCCGCCGGAGGACCCGGGCGTCTCGCACCAGCACGCCGTACTGGTCCAGCAGCCCGACGGCAGCTGGGCGGTCGTCGACCAGAACTCGACGAACGGTACGACGGTCAACGGCGGCGAGGAACCGATCCAGCCCTTCGTCCCGGTGCCGTTGCAGGACGGGGACCGGGTGCACGTCGGCGCGTGGACGACGATCACGGTCCGCCGGGGCTGAGACCGGTCAGCGGAGGGGCCAGCTGTACGGCCCCTCCGGATCGTCCAGCCACGCCCGCACCCGGCCGTCGGCGACCGTGACGCCGTAGCGCTCGCGCCCGGGCCGCAGTTCGCGCTCCCACAGGTCGTGGGCGTCCTGCGGGTCGAGGGTGCCTTGGGTGAGGGTGAGCAGGAAGCGGAAGAGTTCGTGGTCGCCGGACCGGTGCGGGATCTCGTCCGCCGGGGCGGGCCCGGTGCCGCGCAGGGGCACGAAGTACGCGGCCGTGTCCAGGAAGCTGCCCTCGGCGTGCTCCGCGTCCCGCACGGTGAGTGCGATCAGTCCGGTGGCGAGCGGGGCCAGGATCCGGGCGCCGGGGCTGCACTGGGCGAGCCAGGCGGGCGGCACCGACGGCAGGGCGCAGGTCGCGATGATCCGGTCGTAGGGAGCGTGTTCCGGGACTCCGCGGGCGCCGTCGCCGGTGACGACGGTCGGACGGTACCCGGCGTCGGCGAGGTGAGCGCGCGCGGACTCCGTGATCTCCGGTTCCAGGTCGACGGTGGTCACCAGGCCGTCGCCGAGTCGGTGGGCGAGCAGCGCCGCGTTGTAGCCGGTGCCCGCGCCGATCTCCAGCACCCGGCAGCCGTCCGTCACCCCCAGCTCGACGAGCATCCTGGCCATCAGCGAGGGCTGGCTGCTGGACGACACCAGTTCTCCGTCGCGCAGCCGGGTGGCCAGCGGGGCGTCGGCGTAGACCCCGCGCAGCCAGCGCTCCCGGACGCGCGGGTCGGGGCTCCCGCTCCACAGCCGCTCGTAGCCGCCGGCGGCACCGACGTAGTAGTACGGCACGAAGAGATGCCGCGGCACCGCCTCGAACACCGCCCGCCACCCCGGGTCCGCGTCCCACGCCCCGCTCAGCCCGATCACCCGCACCAGCTCCGCCCGTGCGGAGCCGGCCGCGGCGTCCAGATCCCTGCCGAGAGCGTGCGCGCCCATACATCCACTGTCCTGCGGTACGGCCGGGGAGGCGAGCGGTCCGCTTGGGCAAGGTCCTAGGTCCGAAGTCCTCCGCCACGCCGTCTGAGACCATGGGAGCGTGAAAGAGATTCGGCGCGGCACGCTTCAGGAGCAGACCTTCTACGAGCAGGTCGGCGGGGAGGAGACCTTCCGTCGGCTCGTTCACCGTTTCTACGAGGGTGTCGCCGAGGACCCGCTGCTGAAGCCCATGTATCCCGAGGAGGACCTGGGCCCGGCCGAGGAGCGCCTGACCCTCTTCCTGATCCAGTACTGGGGCGGTCCCACGACGTACAGCGACAACCGCGGCCACCCGCGGCTGCGCATGCGCCACGCCCCGTTCCAGGTCGACCGGGCCGCGCACGACGCCTGGCTGAAGCACATGCGGGTCGCCGTCGACGAACTCGGCCTGTCCGAGGAACACGAGCACACGCTGTGGAACTACCTGACGTACGCCGCCGCTTCGATGGTGAACACAGAGGGCTGAGCACGGCAGGCTGAACGCCGGGGGGCTGAGGCGGGGGGGCTGAGGCGGGGGCTGAACGCCCTTCGCCGCGCGAGGAGTTGAACGGCGCGCTCAGCGTACGCTGACGCCGAGTGCGCCAACTCCTGCCCGGCGTACGGCGATCGAGCCGTAGGGCGTGCGCAGCCGCAGCCAGGCGCCGGACGAGAAGAGGCCCGGCTCCCCGCCGGGGCGCAGGAATCCGAGCGACTGGGCGGCGTGCACCGCGCGCACCGGCAGCGAGGTGTCGCCGACCGACCTGGACCAGATCTCCCGCCCTATGCGGTCGAGTTCGGTGCGGGTACGGCCCTCGGGCGCCAACTCCTGCGTACGCGACCGGAATTCGGCGACCCCGGCGGCGATCATCCCGCGCAGCGCCTGCGGTCCCGGCAGCCCGGACTCGGGGGCCCAGCCGCCGCGCGGCGGCAGCACCCCGGCCCACGGCGGGCCGGTCACCGCGGCCGGTACCCGGGCCGTGGCCGCCGACTCGTCGAGGGATTCCAGGAGTTCACCGGCGGAGACGGTCACGTCGAGCGTGGCGTCGAGGCCGTTCTCGTACGGCTTGGCGAGGCGCACCGCGCGGATGGCGAGCACCTCGAAGGACGGCGGACGCCCGAAGACGGCGAGGGCCGTACCGGCCACCTGGAGGCGGACGGCGGCGCCGCGGTCGTAGTGGAGCAGCCGGGAGAGGAAGGCCGCGAGATCCGCCGCCTCCCCTTCGTCGGCGAGGTGGAGAACCGTCATGCGGCGACGGCCTCCTCCTCGGTGTCGTCCCGGTACCCCTCCAGGAACTCCCGTTCCTCGGCGGTGATCCGGCGCGGTCGCTGGGCCTCGAAGTCGAACGGCACGACGACCGTCGAGGCCCGTACGTAGATCAGGTCCTCGTCCTTCACCTCGTAGGTGATGGTGAAGGACGCGGCCCTGATCTCGGTGATCCACAGCTCGATGTCGACCGGGTGGTGCCGGTGGACGAGCTGGCGTTTGTAGTCGATCTCGTGGCGCGCCACCACCGACCCCTGCTTGAAATCCTTTTCCGGGCGGAACAGGAAGTCGATGCGGGCTTCTTCCAGGTAGCGGATGAAGACCGCGTTGTTGACGTGGCCGTACGCGTCCATGTCCGACCAGCGCAGCGGGCAGCGGTAGATGTGGCGCAAGAAGATCAGCCCCGGGTCAGCTTCTTGTAGGTGGCGCGGTGCGGACGCGCGGCGTCCGGGCCGAGCCGCTCGACCTTGTTCTTCTCGTACGACTCGAAGTTGCCCTCGAACCAGAACCACTTGGAGTCACCCTCGTAGGCGAGGATGTGCGTGGCGACCCGGTCCAGGAACCACCGGTCGTGGGAGACGACCACGGCCGCACCCGGGAACTCCAGCAGCGCGTTCTCCAGCGAGCCCAGGGTCTCGACGTCGAGGTCGTTCGTCGGCTCGTCGAGGAGGAGCAGGTTGCCGCCCTGCTTGAGGGTGAGCGCGAGGTTGAGGCGGTTGCGCTCACCGCCGGAGAGGACGCCGGCCGGCTTCTGCTGGTCGGGGCCCTTGAAGCCGAACGCGGAGACGTAGGCACGGGAGGGCATCTCGACCTGGCCGACGTTGATGTAGTCCAGCTCGTCCGAGACGACGGCCCACAGCGACTTCTTGGGGTCGATGTTCTCGCGGCTCTGGTCGACGTAGGAGATCTTGACGGTGTCGCCGACCTTGATGGATCCGGAGTCCGGCGTCTCCAGCCCCTGGATCATCTTGAAGAGGGTCGTCTTGCCGGCGCCGTTCGGGCCGATGACACCGACGATGCCGTTGCGCGGCAGGGTGAAGGAGAGGTCGTCGATGAGGACCTTGTCGCCGAAGGCCTTGGAGAGGTTGCTGACCTCGACGACGATGGAGCCCAGGCGCGGGCCCGGCGGGATCTGGATCTCCTCGAAGTCCAGCTTCCGCATCTTGTCCGCCTCGGCGGCCATCTCCTCGTAGCGGGACAGACGCGCCTTGGACTTGGCCTGGCGTCCCTTGGCGTTGGAGCGGACCCAGTCCAGCTCTTCCTTCAGCCGCTTGGCGCGCTTGGCGTCCTTCTGGCCCTCGACCTTGAGGCGGGAGGCCTTCTTGTCGAGGTAGGTGGAGTAGTTGCCCTCGTAGGGGTGGGCGCGGCCGCGGTCGAGTTCGAGGATCCACTCGGCGACGTTGTCCAGGAAGTACCGGTCGTGGGTGACGGCTACGACGGTGCCGGGGTACTTCGCGAGGTGCTGCTCCAGCCACTGGACGGACTCGGCGTCCAGGTGGTTGGTGGGTTCGTCGAGCAGCAGCAGGTCGGGGGCTTCGAGGAGCAGCTTGCAGAGCGCGACGCGGCGGCGCTCACCACCGGAGAGGTTGGTGACGGGCCAGTCGCCGGGCGGGCAGCCCAGGGCGTCCATGGCCTGCTCCAGCTGGGTGTCCAGGTCCCACGCGTTGGCGTGGTCGAGGTCCTCCTGGAGCTTGCCCATCTCGTCGAGCAGGGCGTCGGAGTAGTCGGTCGCCATCAGCTCGGCGACCTCGTTGAAACGCTTGAGCTTGCCCATGATCTCGGCGGCGCCGTCCTGCACGTTCTCCAGGACCGTCTTCGACTCGTCGAGCGGGGGCTCCTGGAGCAGCATGCCGACGCTGTAGCCCGGCGACAGGAAGGCGTCGCCGTTGGAGGGCTGCTCAAGGCCCGCCATGATCTTGAGAACGGTGGACTTACCGGCACCGTTAGGTCCGACCACACCGATCTTCGCGCCGGGCAGGAAGCTCAGCGTCACATCGTCAAGGATGACCTTGTCGCCGTGCGCCTTGCGCGTCTTGCGCATGGTGTAGATGTACTCAGCCAAGAGAAACCGTCCGGCAGCTTGAAATCTGGAGTGGGCAGATGTAGTCCATACTGCCTGACCCCTGCCCCTCGGGGGAAACGCGTATGGACAAGGGGGCTGTGAGCTGGGGCTTGGCCGTCTGCCGTACCGCTCAGCCCTGCTGCCCGGGCTTGCGGTCCCGCAGCAGGATCAGAGCCGTGGCACCGATGCCGACCAGGCCGAGGGCGACGACCGTGATCATCGGGGTGATGGCCGAGCCGCCCGTCTCGGCGAGGTTGGTGTCGGCGGCGGTGCCGCCCACCGTGGCGGGGCTGGGCTCGCTGAGCGTCTGCGTCACGGCGCCGCCCGCGTCGCTCTGCGTCCGGCAGTCGAGGACTCCGGCGAACCGCTTCTCGTAGCCGTGCGGCGCCGTGATCGTGAAGTCGTACGCCTGGTCCTCCTGGAGCGGGATCGTCACCGTCTGGGAGTCCCCGGCGTCGATACCGTGCTCGACTCCCATGAGAGCGAAGGTGAACGTCTCGTCGCCCTCGTTGGCCGCCGTGATGTCCACACTGCCCGCGACGCAGTTCTTCCGCGCCGACAGTGCCGGTGCGGCCCCCGTCTTCGCCCAGTCCGCGTCGACGGCGGCGGAGACCGTCGACTCGCTGGAACCGGCGAGGATCTGCGTCTGGCTCCTGTTCTCGGAGGTGAAGGCCCGGCCGACGGGCACGGTGGTGGAGGCCTGCACGGTCAGCTCGGCCGACCCGGCCGCCGCGTCCTCGGGGATGTCGAAGAACACCTGGCTGCCGTCCGCCGCGGACGTGACGGCCTTGCCGTCCTTGTCGACGATCCGCACCCCGGTGGTGGCGGCGTCCGCGGGCGGTGTCACCGTCACCGCGTTCGCGTTGGTGTGCACGGTGACCGGGCCGAGCCGCTCGCCGGGGTGGCCGGAGACCGCGGACGGGTCGAGGATCAGCGAGGCCTGCGGCTCCGCCACGTCACGCGCGCTCTTCTGCAGATAGTCCGCGAGCTTCTCGGCCTGCGGGTCGACCGCGTCGACGTCGGCGCCGTCCGAGTAGCGCCAGATGGCCACCTGGGTGCCGGCCGCCGCGTCGCTCTCGGTCAGGCCCTTGGTGCCGGCCTTCGCGGAGAGCGCCGCAAGGTCGTTCACCTGCGGGTAGGAGTGCTGCAGGATCCAACTGATCTTGCCCGCGCTCTTGTTGGCGGCCAGCGACGTGCCGCTCCACGCGGTCTCGTGGTACTTGGCGTCGCGCTGGGTGGGGTTCTGGAGATCGACGCAGTACGTCTGCAGGGTGCCGCCGCCGTCCACGGACATCTCGAACAGGCCCGCGGAGACCTGCACATCGCTGCCGCCGGCGCCGTGGATCACGGCGTCGCCGTACGTCTTGAGCCCGCCTATCGTGGCCGTCGCCCCGCCCTGGGTCTGCGGTGTCTCGTCGGCGACGGCCGAGCCCGCGCCGGCCAGCACCCCGGCGGCGACGAGTCCGCACGCCCAGGTCGCGGCGACGAAGCGCACGGCGCCCCGGCCGCGCAGTGACAGCGCGGAGAAGACAGACAACGCAGATGACACGGAATTCCCCTTCGAGCAGGACCCATGGGCGTGGGGGGCGTGGCGTGGTCCCACCAGCAGAATCTGTAGCGCCGAGAGCTGTGCCCGAGCTATGTCCGGCATCCTAGGGACGCGGGCGCACCACGTTCTCCAGTCGGGTGATCGGATAACCGTTCCGAATCGGAATCGTTATCACCAAGATCACCGCGAGCGCGGCTTATCGACAAATCCACCGAGTCATTCGGAGCGCATTCATCGATAAGCCATGGAAAAGCCGTAGTTCGATCAGCTCGGGGCATTCACTGACATCACGTCACCGCGACGGGCTCGGCCTGTCGCTGCCGGTCCTGTTGCTCGGAGACGTCGGCGGAATCCCCCGCCGGGGTCTCCCACTCGGGCTCGGGCCTGGACGAAGAGGCCGCCGTGTCCGGCCTGTTGGCCCGCCGGAAGGCCGAGGTGCCGCGCGCCAGGTCGTGGCCGATCGCCACCGCGTCGAGGTCCGTCCAGGACCGGTTCGGCTGCCCCTCACGCGCCTCCTCGCGCACCCTCAACCGACCCTGGACGACGACCGGGTCACCGACCGTCAGCGATGCCGCCACGTTGGTGGCCAGCTGTCGATTGGCCCACACCGTGAAGAAGTTGGTGTGGCCGTCCGTCCATGCGCTCTTCTCGCGGTCCCAGTAGCGCGAGGTCACCGCCAGCCTGAACCGCGCCGACGGTCCCGCCGCCAACTCCCGGTACACCGGCGGTGTCGCCACGTTGCCCACCGCGCAGACCATGGTCTCGTTCATCGCGCATCCCTCCCTCACCCGGCCGCGCGGCCGGGCGGAAAACGCGTACGGGCCCGTCCCGTACGGCTGCAGTCAGACTGCCTCCGCCGAGCCGGGCCCGCTGAGCCCTGTGCACCGCCGCCCACCTGTGGAAAACCTCATCACCCGGACGAGCGAACGACGTTCGGACCGAGGTTCACCCGGCCCCGACGCCGGCCCCCGTGACCCGCGCGTACTGCTCCCGCACCTCCCGGTACCGCAACAGCTCGGCGGCCAGCGGATCGAGCACCCGCGCCCGTCCACAGCCGGCCGCGGCCTCCCGCAATCGCCGCTCCGCGTCGAGGCCGTAGCGCCTGGCGGGTCCGCGGGCCGCCATCCGGCAGCTCCACTCGACGAGCGGGCCGCCGATGATGCCGGCCACCATCAGCAGCACCGGCACCCCCAGGTTCGGCGCCATGAACCCGATGATCTGGCCCAACAGCCAGAGCCCGCCGACGACTTGAAGGATCGTCATGGACGCCTGCGCCAGTACGGCAGCCGGCCACCACCCCGGCCGCGGCGGGCGCCCCACCGGCAGCCCGGCCCGCGCCGCCAGCTCGTCCAGCGCCTCGGGCAGCCCCTGCGCCCCGCGTACGGCCGCCTCCCGCACCGCCTGCGCCCAGGGCGCCGGGAGCCCGCCGGAGGCCCGGTCGGCGACCGTACGGACCGCCTGTTCGACGCGCTGGCGTGCCGTGGCCTCCTCGTCCGGCTGGGCGCGGACGGGCAGTCGGCCGGTAGTCGGTTCGCGCCGGTCGTTGTACCAGCGCCACAGCCGCAGCCAGGGCGTGCCGCAGGCCCGGTTGGCGTTGCGCAGCCACGCGCGTTCGGCCGCCTCGCCCGCCGCGGTGGCGCCCACCGAGTCCGCGAGCCGCGCGGCGAACTCGTCCCGCGCCTCCTCGCTGAGCCCGGTGCGCCGCCCCGTGGCGTAGACGGGCCGCAGCCGCCACGCCGCCGCGTCGACATCGGCTGAAATTCGCCGTGCGGCGGCTCCACGATCCGCCACGAACTGGCCCAGAACCTCGCGCAGTTCGGGGATGCCGTCGCCGGTGAGCGCGGACAGGGACAGCACGGTCGCGCCGGGTTCGCCGTACTCCCCCAGGGCGATCCCGTCCTCGTCGAGCAGCCGCCGCAGATCGTCGAGGACCTGGTCGGCGGCCTCCCCGGGGAGCCGGTCGATCTGGTTGAGGACGACGAACATGACCTCCGCGTGGCCCGCCATCGGCCGCAAGTAGCGTTCATGGAGGATCGCGTCGGCGTACTTCTCCGGGTCGACGACCCAGATGACCGCGTCGACGAGCGCCAGCACCCGGTCGACCTGCTCGCGGTGCGCGACGGCCGCCGAGTCGTGGTCGGGCAGGTCCACCAGGACGAGCCCGCGCAACTGGGCCTCCATCTCGGCGCTCTGCAGGGGGCGCCTGCGCAGGCGCCCCGGGATGCCGAGCCGGTCGATGAGGGTGGCCGCGCCGTCGCTCCAGCTGCACGCGATGGGCGCGGCGGTGGTCGGCCGTCGTACGCCCGTCTCCGAAATGGCCACTCCGGCGAGCGCGTTGAAGAGCTGCGACTTGCCACTGCCGGTGGCGCCCGCGATGGCGACCACGGTGTGCTGCCCGGAGAGCCTGCGGCGCGCGGCGGCCTCGTCGAGCACCCGCCCCGCCTCCGCCAGGGTCCCGCTGTCGAGCCGGGTCCTGGAGAGCCCCACCAGTTCGCGCAACGCGTCGAGACGGGACCGCAGCGGCCCGTCGTACGCCAACGGGGCCGGAACATGGGCGGTGTGGTGCGCGGTGTGCGCCGCCTGCGCCCTGGAGGCCCTGATCTCCACGGCTGCGGCCTGCTGCGCGGCGTTGGCCTCGTTGACCCGCCGCGCGATGAGCCCGTCGTCCCAGGAACCGGTCGATTCCTCGGAGTCCGTGGGGTTCGCCGGGTCTACGGCCGCCTCGGATTCCGTACGACCGGAGGTGTCGGCCCGCACGCGCGCGTGGTCGCCGGTGTCCTCCTGGTCGACGTTTTCCTGTGCGGCCTCTACGGGAGAGGGGTTTTCAAGGCGCTTGTCCTTGGCGTCCGCATCACGGCCGTTGCCGGCATGATCGGCGTGGTCGGCGTGGTCCATCTCGTCCGTGTGGTCCTGGTCAGTGACGGCAGTCACCGGTCACCTCTCCTTCTGCAGTACGGACAGCGCGGCGATGAGTTCGGCCTGGGGTTCGGGGTGCACTTCGAGGGCGTCGAGCGGGGCGAGCCGCCGTTCGCGCTCGGTGTGCACGACCCGGTCCAAGTGGTCGTTGAGCAGCCGCCCGGCCCGGTCGCGCAGCCGCAGCGCCCCGTGGGCGCCGATCCGCTCGGCGAGCCCCTCCCCCGCGGACCGCGCCCTGCGGCCGCCCAGCAGCGCGGTGGCGACGAGGGCGGCGACCACCTCGGGATCGGGGGCGATGCTCCGGTCGAGGTCGGCGACCTCCTCCTCGGCGTACTCCTCCAGCTCGCGCCGCCACCGCCGTACGGCCATCCCGATGCGGTGCTCGGCGCTCTCCGGCGAGGGATCGCGGTCGGTGAGTTCGGGGGCGTCCGCGGCCGGTTCGCGGCGCCAGGCGTCGTCGACGCGTTCGTCGGCGGCCGTGACGGCGCACAGCAGCAGTGCGGCGAGGCTTTCGGCGAGGGCGTCGAGGAGTTCGCCGGCGGAGCAGTCGAGCGGGAAGGCGCGCCAGCGCTTCAACGCGTCCCCGGCGAGCACGGCCCCGCCCTGCAAACGGCCCCGCACGCGCGCGTGCTCGCTGTCGTAGGCCCCGTCGACGGCGGCCGTGAGCCGCAGGGCGGCGGCGTACTGGGCGGCGGCGGCACCGGCCAGCTCGGGCATCCGCGACTTGAGCGAGTCGAGGACGCCGTAGGCCGTGCGCGCCATCGACTGGTGCCGGGCCCCGGGATCCTGCGCCTGCTGCACGAGCCAACTCCGCAGTGTCGCCACGGCGCTGGCCGGGAGCAGGCCCCCGCCCCAGGCGGACTCGGGGAGTTCGGGCACCGTGAAGCGCGGTACGTCGCCGAGCCCGGCCTTGGCGAGCAGGGCGCCGTACTGCCTGGACACCTCGGACACCACCTGGTGGGGCACCCGGTCGAGGACGGTCACCAGGGTCGCGTTGTGCTCCTTGGCCGAGCGCAGCAGGTGCCAGGGCACGGCGTCGGCGTAGCGGGCGGCCGTGGTGACCATCACCCAGATGTCGGCCGCGCAGATCAGTTCGGCGGCCAGCACCCTGTTGTCGGCGACCAGGGAGTCGATGTCGGGCGCGTCCAGGAGGGCGATTCCGCGCGGGAGGGAGTCGGCGGTCTCGACCCGCAGCACGCGCGTACCGTCCTCACCCGGGAGGAGCAACTCGTCCCCCGGGTCCTGATGGGGTACCCACACGCGCGTGAGGTCGGGCAGCACCCGCATCCCGCTGAACCAGTGATGGTCTTCCGGATGGCAGACGAGCACCGGTGTGCGGGTCGTCGGCCGCAGCACGCCGGCCTCGCTGACCCGGCGCCCCACAAGGGAGTTGACGAGCGTCGACTTGCCCGCGCCGGTGGAGCCGCCGACCACTGCCAGCAGGGGCGCTTCGGGCTCTTTCAGGCGGGGCACCAGATAGTCGTCGAGCTGGGCTAGCAGTTCGTCGCGGTTGGCACGCGCGCGTGGAGCCCCCGCCAGGGGCAGCGGGAAGCGTGCGGCGGCGACACGGTCGCGCAGGGCGGAGAGTGCGTCGAGCAGCTGAGGCCGTACGTCCAAGGTCACCACATGTGAAGAATGCCCAATTTTGGGGGAATTCTGAAGCATATGAGCATGTCTGCGCGCCGACAGAACACAACGGACGGAAGGGACGACTGGGGCAAGGGCACAGTCCAGGCATAACGAGTGCACAACACCCGTGGCGCGGGGCACCAAATGCGATGCACGATTCGTACCTGCCTGCGATTATCAGGACCGCTTCACTGAACCTCCACATCGAGCCACGGAGGGGAAGCAACAGGGACAAGGACCCGGGAGCCCTATCCTTGTCCCCGGCAACGTCACGGACCGGCCCACACCCGGGCACACCACGACCGAGGCCACCACACCCGGCCCCCGTAGCTCAGTGGATAGAGCAGGCGCCTTCTAAGCGCTTGGCCGCAGGTTCGAGTCCTGCCGGGGGCGCCATTGAGTCTCCGACCCTCATACATCGGTCGGTTGGATCATCGACGGCCGAATGAACCAGTTCCCGTGCCCTCCGGAAGCCCTCGTCGTGCGCACCGACTTGTCGACGGACGATGCCTGGGACGCTGTCCGGGAGTCGCTGCTCCCGCCCGGTGAGGACGGTTTCCTGCCCAACGTCGCACTCGTCGACGACCGGCAGTACGAGGGTTTGACGCCCGACCGGACCCTCGCTGGGCTTCGCCCTCCGGACGGCGACCGACTGCGTGGCCCGCGGCGCGGTCCGCCGCCACCGCCGCAAGGCTCTCCTGAACCACCCCCGCGCCGGGCCGAGTTGTGGAGCGTCGAGGTTGTGGAACGTCGAGAACAATCTCTCGGGCGCGAACATGGACTTCGCCGAGTTCGCCGACGCCGTCGACGACGACGCCGTGTTCCGAGGGTTCCGAGGGAGCGGACAGTTCAGTCGGCGGTCGCCGCGATGTCCAGGAGTTGCCGGTGGAGTCCGGGGCGGGCGAACAGCGCGGCTCCGGTGTCGGTCCGGTACTGGCCGGTGAGGTCGCTGAAGGTGCCGCCGGCTTCCTGGACGATGGGGATCAGCGGGGCGATGTCCCAGGGGCCCGCCCCCAGCAGGAGGAAGGCATCCAGCCGACCGGTCGCGACCAGGAGGGCGCCGTGGCAGGTGCCGGATCCGGCGGACGGTTTGCGAGGCGCCGGCGCGGCGGGGTGCGCCGCGGTCCAGTCGAGCGGCGGCAGGACCCGCGAGACGGCCCGGGCCAGTCTCGCGGCCACGCGGCGTTCCTGCCGGTTCAGTCTGGACGGAGGCGGCCAGATGCCGATGGCTGCGTCCTGGGCGCTTCCGCCTTCGGTGAGGACCAACCGGTATGCCGTTGCGGCCGGGTCGGAGGGGCGCGACCCCGTCCACGAGCCCGAGTCCGGGCCGGCCCACCACCGACGGCCCAGGACAGGGGCGGAGACCATGCCCACGGTGACGCGGCCGTCCTCCTCGACAGCGATCAGTGTGCTCCACTCCGGTTCACCGGCGAGGAAGCTCGCAGTCCCGTCGATGGCGTCGACGATCCAGCGCCTTCTGCCATGCCCGTGGGAGCCGAACTCCTCACCGATGAACGCGTCGTCGGGACACTCCTGGCGGATCAAGGAGCGAAGGACGAGTTCGATCTCCCGGTCGGCGTCGGTGACCGGGCTCCCGTCGCTCTTGGTCCGGGATTCGACGGCCGCGGCTGAGAAGTAGCGCCGGGCAATGACATCCGCCCGGTCGGCGAGGCGGTGCGCCAGCACCAGGTCCGCCGAGTCCGTCACGAGGCCCCCTTCCGTCCGTGGTCCACCGGCGCGTCTCCGAGGACCCCTACCCCGATCACCCCCACGTTTCCCCCCGGTTTCCGTTACGTCCGGATGGATACGTAATGGTCAAGACTTGACCCCGAACGCTTGTGTGGTTCCCCATGGGCACCGATCATTGGCCGAATCCCGCCCATCCTCCGCTCATCCTCCGCCCACCCCGTCCCCCGCCCCCTCTCCCCCGAAACCCGCAGGAGCCCCCGGTGGCCGCTGGTCAGACAGCCTTTGAGCCGGCCGACGCGCCGGCCGCAGCGCAGACGGAGCGGCAGAAGCTGCGCAAGCACTTCGGCCGTTTCGACATCCTCTTCTTCCTTCTCTGCACCATCGTCGGCGTGGACACGATCGGCACCGTCGCCAGCAACGGCGCCGAGGCGTTCACCTGGCTCATCGTGCTGGCCGTGGTGTTCTTCATCCCCTCCGCGCTGCTCGTCGCCGAACTCGGCGCCGCCTTCCCCGACGAGGGCGGCCCCTACATCTGGACCAGCCGCGCCTTCGGCCGCCTCGCGGGCGCCGTCAACAACTTCCTGTACTGGATCACCAACCCGGTGTGGCTCGGCGGCACCCTCGCCGTCTCCGCCGTCACGGCGTACACCACCTTCTTCAACGACGGCAAGGACCTGAGCACCCCGGCCTTCTACGTCTTCGCCCTCGTCTTCATCTGGGTCGGCGTCCTCGCCGCGATCCTCTCCTTCGACGTCGGCAAGTGGATCCCCACCATCGGCGCCTGGAGCCGCTTCGTCCTCCTCGGCCTCTTCACGATCACGGTCGTCGTCTACGGCATCCAGCACGGCCTGCACGGATTCGGCGCCGGTGACTTCTCCCCGACGTACACCGGCTTCGTGCTCCTCGTGCCCGTCCTGATGTTCAACTACGTCGGCTTCGAACTGCCCAACACCGCGGGCGACGAGATGACCGACGCCCAGAAGGACGTGCCGTACGCGATCTTCCGCAGCGCCGCCCTGTCCGTGGTCCTCTACGCACTGCCCATCCTCGGCATCCTGCTCGTCCTCCCGGTCAAGGCCATCACCGGCCTCGGCGGCTTCCTCGACGCGATCCGCCAGGTCTTCACCGTCTACGGCGGTGACGTGGCCGCCGACGGCACCGTCACCAGCAGCGGCGCGGGCACGGTGCTCGGGGACATCGCGGCGGTGCTGTTCATCCTCACCGTGCTGTCCTCCGGCGTCACCTGGGTCATGGGCTCCGACCGCGCCCTCGCCGTCTCCGGCTACGACGGCGCCGCGCCCCGCTTCCTCGGCGTGATCTCCAGCCGGTTCGGCACACCGGTCCGGGTCAACATCCTCAGCGGACTGGTCTCCACCCTGGTCCTGGTCCTGGCCCACCAGCTCACCAACGGCAGCGCGGCCAAGCTCTTCGGCGCCGTCCTCGGCCTCGCCATCTCCACCACCCTCATCAGCTACCTGGGCATCTTCCCGGCCCTCGCGGTACTGCGCCGCAAGGCCCCGGACGTCCCCCGCCCCTACAAGGCGCCCGCCCCCATCCTGATCAGCGTGGTGCTCACCCTGCTCATCGTGTTCGCGAGTGTGCAGCTGATCGCCCCGGGAGCCGGTGACCACTGGTTCGGCGCCGAATACCTCCCGGACGGCTGGACCCACGCCGAACGCGGGAAGTACCTCCTGACGGAGGCCGTACCACTCGCCGCGTTCGTCCTCCTCGGCGTCCTCTTCTGGGCCCTGGGCAAGCCGACCCGCACGGCGATCTCGCTCACCAAGGAGTAAGGAGTAAGGAGTAGCGTTCCAGTCGATCACCGGGAACCAGGAACCCGGAACCCGGAACCCGGACTCGACACAAAAGGAACCGAACCCCCGTGCACCTGCGCTGTGTTGTCCTCGACGACTTTCAGAACGTGGCGACCGAACTCGCCGACTGGTCGCCGGTCCAGGACGCGGTGGAGGTCGTCAGCCTGCGTGAACACCTCGACGGCGAGGGCGAGTTGGCCACCGCCCTCGCCACCGCCGACATCGTGGTCACCCTGCGCGAACGTGTCTCCTTCCCCGCCTCGCTGTTCGCCCGCCTCCCCCGGCTGAAGCTGCTCGTCGCCTCCGGAATGCGCAACACGGTCATCGACTACGCCGCCGCCGAGGCGCACGGCGTCACCGTGTGCGGTACGGCCAGTTCCTCGGCCCCGCCCGTCGAACTGACCTGGGCGCTGCTGCTCGGCCTGGCCCGGGGCATCGTCGAGGAGAGCAACTCCCTTCGCGCGGGCGGCCCTTGGCAGCAGACGGTCGGCGCCGACCTGCACGGCCGCACCCTCGGACTGCTCGGACTCGGGAAGATCGGCAGCCGGGTGGCCGCGATCGGGCTCGCCTTCGGCATGCGCGTCACGGCCTGGAGCCAGCACCTCACCAAGGAGCGCGCGGACGAGATCGGGGTACAACTCGCCGCGTCCAAGGAGGAGTTGCTCGTGGAGAGCGACTTCGTCTCGGTCCATCTGGCCCTCGGCGACCGCACCCGCAGGCTCCTCGGCCCCGCCGAACTCGCCCTCCTCAAGCCGACCGCGTACCTGATCAACACCTCGCGCGCGGCGATCGTCGACCAGGACGCCCTGCTCGCCGCACTGCACGAGGGCCGTATCGCGGGCGCCGGCATCGACGTCTTCGACATCGAGCCCCTCCCCGCCGACCACCCGATGCGCACGGCACCGCGGCTGCTCGCGACACCCCACCTCGGCTATGTGTCGCAAGCCAACTACACGACGTACTACGGCCAGGCCGTCGAGAACATCCGGGCCTACCTGGCGGGTTCACCCGTGCGGCAGCTGCCGTAGAGCCGGGCGCCCGTACGGCGGCTGCCGCAGGTCACGCCTCGATGCGCTGGTAGATGCCGTCGCCCCGCCGCAGATGGTGCAGGTCCACCAGGTAGCGGCGGAGCGTCACATGGTCGACCTCGCCCTCGTCGCACCAGGCGCGCAGCTTCTCGTTGACGGTCCGCTCGGGGTATTCGACGCCAGGGGCGAAGGTCTGCTCGGCGATGTGCTGGAGCACCACCTGCTTGCGGGTCCACTGGGCGGGCAGGCGGACCAGCCGGCCGCCTTGGACGAAGGTCCGCAGGATCATGTCGGTGTGCTCGTCGCCGGTGACCGGCCCGTCCTCGGCGGGCTCCTCGCCCTCGCGCGCGAGGTTCCTGAACAGGTCGTAGTCGACGCGGAGTTCGCCGTCGTCCATGGTTTTCACCACGCCCTGCTCGCGCAGCTTCAGCAGGGCCAGGGCCGTCCCCTTCGGGGTCAGGCCGGCCACCTCGGCGACCTGCTCGGAGGTCTCCGCGCCCAGGGCCACCGCCGCGAAGGCACGTACGCGGTTCTGCTCGGCGAACAGACGGAACAGTTGGTCGGTTGCCATGGCGGGAGGCTAATCGACGCACAGCCGCCGGGAACACCGAATTTCCTGCCGTCGAACATCCACTCCCGGCGCTCGAAGTCCTGTTCAAAACGGGTGATCTCCCCGTCGGCGCCGTTACCAGGCCTGGGCCGCCGCGTTGAACCCGAAGTGCGGCGGCGAGTCCTGCCGCCGCACTCATCGAAACCAAAGGAGAACGTGATGTCTCGCATCGCGAAGGCGGCCGTGGTCGCTCTCGGCACGGGCGCCGTGGCGCTCGGCGGCGCCGGTCTGGCCATGGCGGACGCGGGTGCGCAGGGTGCGGCCGTCGGTTCGCCCGGCGTCCTGTCGGGCAACGTCGTGCAGGTGCCGGTGCACATCCCGGTCAACGTCTGCGGCAACACCGTCAGCGTGATCGGCCTGCTGAACCCGGCCTTCGGCAACACCTGCGCCAACGTGAGCGACCACGGCAAGGGCGGTCACCCCGGCCCGGGCGGCTACGGCGACAACGGCTACGGCCACTGATTCGACCGCACGCGCGGACGGACGGACGTACGCGAAGAGCCCCGGCACCTCAGGCGCCGGGGCTCTCCCCGTGTCTCCTGCTCGCTGCCCCGCCGGTCAGGCGTACCGGTAGATCCTGCTCACGTCCTCCAGCTGCTCCGGTGTCACGTCCCACGGCGGCATCCGCTGCTGCCGTGCCACGATCCGCCCCTCCTGGTCGTCGTCCGGCCCGGGCGGCTTCGCCGGCAGATAGCGGGCGCCGCGATGCCGGTTCTGCCACCGCGACCACTGGAGGTCGATGAAGGCGTGGTGGAGCCAGAAGACCGGGTCGTTGACGGAGGCGCCGCCGAGCATCACGCCACCGACCCACTTGTGGACCCGGTTGTGGTTGCGCCAGGACGCGCTGCCCGACCCGGTGCCCCAGCCTTCGAGCCGGTTGCGGAACCCGGTGCGGGAGGTCGAGTCCCAGGGCGCGGTGTCGTAGACGGGATCGGCGAGCGCCGAGTTCAGGTCGCTCTTCGTCGGCAGCGCGATCGGGGCGCCGGCCCGGCCGAGGTCCCGGGTGAGGTACGGCTCGTCGGTGATCCCCTCCTTGATCTCCCAGTTGCCCGCCGCGTAGGCGAACGGCCCGGTCGTCACCTGGTGGTCGGAGCGCCGCCCGGTGCCGCCGAGCAGGTCCTTCGTCCAGGGCAGGGCGGTCGCGGAGCGGTCCCGCGTCCAGTCCCAGTAGGGCACCGTCACCGAGGAGTCGACCCGGCGCAGCGCCCGCTCCAGATCCAGCAGGAACTGCCGGTGCCAGGGCAGAAAGGAGGGCGCCATGTGCGCGGAGCGCAGTCCGTACTCCCCGTCGGGCACGAAGTACTCGATGTGCGTGCGCACGAACTCGTCGTACTCGCCCCGCCGTTTGATCTCCAGCATCGCCGCCACGAACCGCCGCTTCTCGCCCGCGGTGAGTGTGCTGACGTCCTTACGCGTGTACGCCATGGTCTCCCCCCATGTGCATCTGCTCCATCGGACCGTCCGCCTCGCGCAGTTCGCGGCCGGGGCTCAACTCGTCGACGGCGGCGCGGGTCGCCTCCAGCGCGGTGGGATACGAGCGGTAGTGGTCGACCATGCTCAGCCAGGTGCCGTCGGCCCGCCGCATGAGATGCAGCGGCCGCCCGTCGACCGTCACCTGCCAACTGCCCTTCAGCACACCGTGAATACGACGTCCCCGGTACGTCTCGTCGAAGGCGGTGTCCCCGGCGTCCTCACCGGAGCGGGTGGGCCGGGAGGCGGCGACGACCGGTACCAGCGCCACCGCGAGCACGGCACCGAACGCCCCGCGCAGCGCCTCCCGCCGCGTCCTGCGCACCGACCCGGGTCTGACCGGCTCCCGGCCCACGGATACTCCACCGACGCTCACGCTCATGGCCCAACTCCCTCGTCCGTTCCGACCGTTCGAGGGGCTAACCGTCCGACCCCCCGCACGGTCACCGTCCGAAACCACCCATGACATGCGGAAGGGCCCGGGTCGCACCACCCGGGCCCTCTCCTCCACACTCCGGCGCTACGACCGCCTTCGTTCCCGCGCTACGGCCTAGAGGCCCGCGCCGGTGACCAGGTCCGCGCCCGGCACGGTCTGCAGAACCGGGGCCAGGACGCCTGCCTGGGGCGCCTTCAGGTCCGGGAGGCCGAAGTTGTCGGGGTTGGGCGGGGTCAGCGGGGCGTCCAGGGCGAGGCCCGGGGCCAGGGTGCGCAGATCGGACGCGGGGGTGCTGACTCCGACGTGGTCGAAGCCGTCGCCGAGAACGTGCGGCAGCGGGGCGCGCAGGCCGATGCCGGGCAGGCCGCCGTGGACCGGGAGCTGGGGCAGCGCGTGCTCCGGGATGAGCCGGCCCTCGACGTACCGCGGGCCCTCGGGGGTACCCGGCATGGGCACCGGGATCTCGCCGCCCAGCTTGGGGAGTTCCATGCCGAGGGCGCTCTCCGCGCCCCCCAGCGGCACGGGCACCGGGACCGCGCCGAGCGCGGCGGCGGGGGTCGCGGCGGCGGCGCCGGTCGCGGCCGCCACGGCCGTGATGACGGCGGCGATGGTTCCTCGGGTGGTCGACTTCATCTCGAGTACGGTCCCTTTCGGAATTCGGAGGCTCTGTGTGCTGACCGGGTAACGATCCCGGGAAGGAGACCAGTTCAAGATTCCCCCAAGTGCCGCAGTAGTCAGCTTTTCCCGAATTCCCATCAGCGGGCCGGAACGGGTGTTCCCGCCCGCTTTCCGGTCGTCAGCCGCGCAGGCTGCGGGCGGGCAGGACAATGTGCGCGGCGGCGGTCAGGGTCTCCTCCGCGCCCGCGAACTCGGCCAGCGCCTCGGGGGTGACGGGCTTGCCCGGCTCGGCCTCGGGCCAGGGGCGGGTGGTGAACACCAGGTAGGCGAAGCCGCGTTCGCCGACCGCCGCGAGCCACTCGGGCGGCGGCACGCACTGGGCGTTGAGCTGCGGCATGTTGAGGACGGCCTGCCCGGACTCGACGAGCATGGTGATCGGCAGGCTGGGCCGGGAGGCTCCGTCGACGACGTCGCCGCCGACCGGGAGTCCGTTGTCGGTCAGCAGTCGCTCCACCGCGGCACTGGCGGCCTCGGGGCCGTCCGCGGCGTCGCCCAGGGTGTAGGCGAGGAGGTAGGGCATGTCCCCGTCGGGGGCCTCGCCGCTCCACGCCAGGACGACGAGGGTGCCGAGGTCGGCGACGCGGAAGGGGCGCGTTTCGCTTGAGGTTGAGGTCACCGCGCGACCTTATCGACGGGCCGGAAGGCCACCGGCCGCGTTCTCACCCGTCCGGCCGATGGCACGGTCGACCCGCCACACGAACGAGGGACGCCTCGCGACGCCCCTCGAACACCACCGGCGGGACTCAGCCCTGCAGCGGCAGACCGCCGAGCAGCGGGTTGTGCTGGTTCAGCGCGCCGGCCGCCCCCTTGACGGTGCTGAGCGGGGACTGCTTGTTCTCGGTGTCGAGCGCGTCCGACTGGTGCTGCAGCGGCATCACGTCGACGGGCTGGATCCGACCACTGGTGAGGGTGTTGACGGCGCCGGTGAGGCTGGTGGGCGTCACGTCGGCGGGGCTGTAGGCGAACGCGGGCGCGGCGGCACCGGCGAGGGCGACGGACCCGGCAACGACAGCGGCAGCCTTCAGGGACTTCATCGTGTTCCTTTCTTCGGCAACTCATGTCACCAGAGGGAATTCTGTCGCCGTGTGTAACGAGTTCCGGCCGGGCCGGAAACCCGTGCGCAGAAACTTTCTGCTCCCCCACCCGAATGCGGTGTGTGTCTCATCGGCGTTTCCCATCCTCATATGAAAGGGAGTTGCGGCGGAAAAAGCCGTCGGGCCGGCCCCCGGAAAGGGACCGGCCCGACGACCTTTCTACGACCGCTCGCCTCACACTCCCGGAACCGCGGGCACGGCCGGAAGGGCCGGTGCCGCGGGCACCGCAGGAAGCGAGGACGTGGACGGCAGCGCGGGCAGCGCCGGGAGACCGGCCAGGCTCGGCGCGGGCAGCCCGCCGCCCAGCAGCGTGGCCGCGACCACGTTGACAAGGCCCGTCACCACGCCGGTGACCGCCGGGACGACCGCCCCGACATCGCCGGAGGTGACGGCGGCGAGCAGGGTGGCGACCGCTTTCTGCAGGGAGGCGAGGGCGTCCCCGGCGAGGTCGGCGGGCGCCTTCCTGCCCTTGGAGTCGTCACCGCTCTTCGGCAGCGCGGGCAGAGCGGGAGTCGCGGGCAGGGCGGGGGTGGCGGGCAGTGCGGGCGTCGCCGGAACCGCCGGGACAGCGGGAGCCGCGGGAACCGCCGGGGCCGCAGGAACCGCCGGAGCTGCCGGAGCCGCCGCGGTGATCTTGGCGACGGCCTCGTTGACGGCGTCGACGAGTTTCTGCGCCTGGTCGGCGGAGAGTTGGCCGTTGTCGGCCTTGAGCACCTGGTTGAGCAGGTCGGTGACCGGGGTGAGCACGCTGCCGACATTGCCGAGGCCCTTGACCTGGGCGAGCAGCCCGTCGGCTCCAGGGACCGGCACGCTCGACGCGGCGTGGACGTGCTTCCGCGCCGAGTCGTTGTCGGCCGCGACGGCCGCGGGGCCGGCGATTCCGATCAGGACGGTGGCACAGAGTACGGAGGACGCGATGCGCCGTGCGGGCAGACCACGCATGGGGTGTTCCTTTCGGTGGTGCTTTCGGATCTTGAGCCCACCGTGAAAGCGCTCACCACCATCTGCAACCGGTCGATCGCGCCGGGTGACCGTCCGTCAGCCGCACGGACGACGTCGTGCCTGGTGAGGGCCATGTCAAGACCGGACCGCCGGACCGGCGCCGCTACCGCCCATTCGGGGCAACGACCCGCACCGCGGCCCCAACGCCAACCGGCCGTCCCCCCGTGGATGGACCACGGGGAAACGGCCGGCCGAAGGGATGCGCGCGGACGTCAGTCGTTGACGCAGGTGTTGCCGAACGCGGGGTTCAGCAGACCGATGACGTTGACGGTGTTGCCGCAGACGTTGACCGGGATGTGAACCGGAACCTGGACGACGTTGCCCGACAGCACGCCCGGGGACTGGGCGGCGGCGCCGTGCGCGTCGCTGTCGGCGGCGGCGATGCCGGCGGTGCCCGCCATGGCGGCGGCGGCAACGGAGGTCAGGACCAGGCCCTTCGCGATACGCGACATGGAGAGGTGCTCCTTGGGGTTGAAACAAACACCCGGGCGGGGATGCCCGGCGCTGTGTCAACGCGCGGCGCCCACGGGGGTTGTGCCGCCAATGGGGTGATGTGCCACAGGGCCGAACTTCACCATTCCGACACACTTGTCACGTTTCACCGCATTAATCCGGATAGCTACTAGAGTTGCGCACCTCCCGAAGTACCCCTATAGCCAGCAAATCGCATATAGGGGCCGCACTTCCCGAAAGGGCACCGCCGGTCATGCGCAATTCCCAGGGTCCGCTGCTGCGCCGGGCGTCGACGGTCGCCCTCGCCCTCGCCACGATCTGGGCCCCGGCCGCCTCCGGCGCCTCCGCCCCGCCCGCCGCCGAGAGGGAGCGCATCCCCCCGGCCCAGCGCTACCAGGCGCTCCAGCACGGCGGCTTCGTCCGCGCGGCCAACACCTCCGTCAGCTGCCGCACGGACTCGGCCACCTGCCTCTCCGTACGCGAGGGTGAGGCCGCGGTCAACGGCGACTTCGACATGTTCTACGTCGACGTCGACCGCGATCCCAACACCTACAACTCCTCCCGCGCGGAGGTCCGGTTGCCCGAGGGCGCCCGGGCCACGTACGCACGCCTGTACTGGGGCGGCAACCTCCGGGTGGGCGAGCAGAAGCCGCCCAAGGACAACGGGCGGGTGCTGATCGCGGAGCCCGGCGGCGACTACAAGGAAGTGCTCGCGGACACGGTCGTCGGACACCGGGTGACGGACGGCGCCGACGCGTTCCAGGCCTCGGCGGACGTCACCGGGCTGGTCCGTGCGAGTGGTTCGGGCCTCTACACGGTGGCCCAGGTCAACACGGCGATGGGGAAGTCCGCGGCCGGCGCGTGGGGCGGCTGGACACTCGTCGTGGCGTACGAGAAGCCACAGGAGCCGCTGCGCCGGCTGGAGCTGTGGGACGGCTTCGACGCGCTGAACTCCAGAACCGGCGCGGAGATCCGGTTGCGCGGCCTGCGCACGCCCGCGCACGCCGGGGGACGCGCGGGCGTGGTGGCGTACAACGGGGATCGCGGCCGGACCGGGGATTCGCTCACGCTCTCGACCGGTCGTACGAACGCCATCCCGCTGGGTGACGGCGCCAATCCCCGTGACGACGTACTGAATTCCACGATCAGCGCCCCGGGGGCGGCGCCTTCGGAGCGTGCGCCCGCGTATGCGAACACGCTCGGCTACGACTCCGATGTGTTCGATCTCGGCAAGGCGCTGCGTCCGGGCGGTGACCAGCTGGCCTTCCGGCTCGTTTCCCAGCGGGACGCGGCGTGGTTCGGGGCGCTCTTCGTCGCCGTCGACGCCCAGCAGTGAGGCGCGTTCCCGCCCGCAGTCCCGAGCGCCACCCGTGAGCGAGGAAACCGCGCAATGCACCAGTCAGCAACCGACCCTCGGCCACGGGTCCTGCACCTCGCCCAGCCCGTGGACGGCGGGGTCGCCCGTGTCGTCACGGATCTGACGCGGGCCCAGCTCGCGGCCGGCCTGCACGTCACGGTCGCCTGCCCCGACGGCGGCTCCCTCGCGGGCGCGGTCAGGGCGCTCGGCGCCGACGTACGACCGTGGCAGGCCACCCGTTCGCCGGGTCCGGCGCTCGTCTCCGAGGTACGGCGGCTCACCCGGGTGGTCGAGGAGGTGCGGCCCGATCTGGTGCACGCGCACAGCGCGAAGGCCGGTCTTGCCGGGCGGCTCGCCGTGCGGGGGCGGATCCCGACCGTGTTCCAGCCGCACGCCTGGTCGTTCGAGGCGGTCGGCGGGGTCACCGCCGCGCTCGCCGTCGGCTGGGAGCGCTGGGGCGCCCGGTGGTCCACGCGAACGGTGTGCGTGAGCGAGGCGGAGCGCACCACCGGGCTGCGGGCCGGGGTCCGGAGCCGCTGGAGCGTGATCCCGAACGGCATCGACGCCGAGCGTTTCCACCCGGCCGCCGTGGACACCGTACGGGCCGGGATCGAGCGGCTCGCCGGGGTCGATCCGGCGGCGCCGCTGGTGGTGTGCGTGGGGCGGCTGTGCCGGCAGAAGGGCCAGGACGTCCTGCTGAGGGCGTGGGACGCGGTGCTCCGGCGGGTGCCGAAGGCGCGCCTGGTGCTCGTCGGCGACGGGCCCGACCGGGACGCACTGCGTCGACTCGCCCCGGATTCCGTGCTGTTCGCGGGTGCCGTCGCCGATGCCGTGCCCTGGTACCAGGCCGCCGACCTGGTGGTGCTGCCCTCGCGCTGGGAGGGCATGGCGCTGGCGCCGCTGGAGGCGATGGCGTGCGGGCGGCCCGTCGTCCTCACGGATGTCGCGGGCGCCCGCGAGAGCCTGCCCCCCGGTCTCGCCCCGCGCTGCCTGGTGCCGGCCGACAACCCGGCGGTGCTGTCCGGTGCCGTCGCCGAGCTGCTGCTCGACCCGCTGCTGCGCGAGTCCCTCGGCCACCAGGGACGCCGGTACGTCCAGTCCACGCACGACGTGCGGCACACCGCCGAAGCGGTCGCGGGGGTCTATCGCGACCTGCTCGGCGGCAAACCCGTCGTGCCCACCGAGTGCAGGGAGTCCATCCACTCGTGACTGCGGAAAGCACCGTCCCCTCCCCCGGCGGACAGCCACGGGACCACGGATCCTCGAACGTCTCGGTCATCCCCCGGCGCACCGCCGGCGGTTTCCGGTTCCCGGTCCGCCGCCCGCCCGCGCGCCCGGCCTCACCGCTGCCGCTGCTCGGCGCGGACCTCGCCGCCGCCCTGCTGGGCGCGCTCGCGCTGACCGGCGGCCGGCGCAGGCCGCTCCTGGTGGCGCTGCTGATCGCCGCTTCGATACTGCTGCGCCCGCACGTGCCCCGGGCCGTACCGCGCGTCCTGGACGAACTGCCCGCCGTCTGCGGGCGGATCGCCGTCGCCTGGCTCGCGCTCGGCACCCTCACGGCGGCCTACGACCCCGGCCGCGCCCTGTCCGCGCGCACCCTGCTGCTGGGCTTCGCCCTCCAGACGGCGGCCGGCTGCGTGGCCCGCGGCGCGGTCCACCGCCACCGCCGCAAGGCTCTCCTGAACCACCCCCGCGCCGCCCTGGTCGTCGGCCCGGCGACGACCGCGCAGCGCGTCGCGGCAGCTGTTCTACGACACCCGGGGTGCGGGATCGAGCCGATCGGCATCGTCGCCGACCATCCGGACGGCGCCGAGGGCCTGCCCGTACTGACCACCGGCGAGGAGGTCGAACGCGCCCTCATCCAGAACGGCGTCCGCGCCGTCCTCACCGTGCATCCCTCCGTACGGTCCGAACGCGGGCCGCTGCTGCGGGCGTTGGCGGAGTCGGGCTGTACGGTCTGGGAGGTCGACGCCGACTCCCCCTCGTACGAGATGCGCGACCAGCTCGCCGGATTCGCCTGCCGGCGGCTGGAGTTGGGCTCCCGCAGGCGCGGCAGCCTCGGCAAGCGGGCACTGGACGTCCTGGTGTCCGGGACCCTGCTCCTCCTGGTCGGCCCGCTGCTGCTGGTCTGCGCGACGGTCCTGCGGCTCACCGACGGACCCGGGGTCGTCTTCCGCCAGGAGCGCATCGGCAAGGACGGACGCCCCTTCATCCTGCTGAAGTTCCGCACCCACCGCCCGGTCGACGAGCACGAGGCGGCGACCCGCTGGAGCGTCGCGGGCGAACACCGGATGAGCCGCTTCTGCCGCTTCCTGCGCCAGACCTCGCTGGACGAACTGCTCCAGCTGTGGAACGTCTTCCGGGGCGACATGAGCCTGGTCGGCCCACGCCCCGAACGCCCGTATTTCGTAGCGCAGTTCAGCCAGACCTACCCCGGTTACGCGGCCCGCCACCGGATGCATACCGGCATCACCGGCCTCGCCCAGATCCACGGGCTTCGCGGCGACACCTCGATCGAGGACCGCTGCCGGTTCGACAACGCGTACATCGACAACTGGTCCCTGTGGCAGGACATCTGCATCCTCGCCCGTACCGCGACCGCGCTCGTACGTCCGACGGGGAGCTGAGCCGTGAACCACCGCCTGCGCACCTTCGCCCCGGTCCTGCCGGTCATCTCCGTGATCGCCCTGCTCGGCCTGCCGCTCGCCCCGGGCGCGGGCGGCGCGGGGCCGGCCGACGCGGTCTCCGGGCTGGTGGTGCTGTACTGCGGGATCCGGCTGCTCCGGGAGCGCAGGCGCCCCCTGACCCCAACTGCCGTGACGGTCATGGGACTTCCGGTCCTGGGCCTGTCCATCGCCGCGATGGGAGCGTCCTCGCCGGGGGCGGGGCTGAGCGGTCTCGGCCGCTATCTCCAGATCTTCGTCCTCGTCCCGGCGGCGGTGGTCCTGCTGATCCGCGACCGGCGTGACTTCCGCATGCTGGCCTGGTCGTTCGTGTCACTCGCCCTGTGGCAGGGGGCGATCGGCGTCAAGCAGTACGTCACCGCGACCGGCGCCTCCTACCAGGGCGAGGACATCCGCGCGGTGGGCACCTTCGGACCGACCGACGTGATGGGCATGGCGACGGTCGTGTCCTTCGGCCTGATCTGCGCGGTGGCCCTGGCACTGGGCGGCCTGGGCCGGAACGACGCGAGGCGGCGGGCGGTTGCCGCAGGTTGCGCGTTCGCCCTGTTGCTGCCGCTGGCCCTGTCCTTCAGCCGCGGCGCGTGGATCGCGACCGCCGCGACCTGCGCGCTGCAACTGGCGCTGGCCGGACTGCGGCGCGCGCTGAAGGTGGCCGCGGCGGTGACAGCGGCAGGCGTGGTGCTCGTCGGCGGCTTCGGGGTCGGTTCGGCGATGCTCCAGGAGCGGATCAGCAGCATCACCCAAGTCACCGACGCCCCCGACCAGTCGGTGACCGACCGGTACACGATGTGGGCGGCGGCGACCGCGATGTGGCGTGAACACCCGCTGACCGGCGTCGGGTTGAAGGGCTTCCCCGAACACCGCGACGGCAACGCCTCGTTGGCCCTGTCCTCGGGCAGCGACACCGACGGCGCGGGCGCCGGGTTCCTCAAGCAGCCACTGCTCTCCCCGCACAACATGTACCTCCTGGTCCTCAGCGAACAGGGCCTGATCGGCCTCCTCACCCTGGCCGGCAGCTGGCTGGCCCTGCTGGTGTGCGCACTGCGCGGCCTCTTCCGCACCCACCGCACCGGCCACCCCGGCCTCGACTGCGCCCTGGTCTCCTCCGGCCTCCTGATCTGGCAGCTGATCGACTTCATGTACGCGGACATCGGCGGCCCGTCGACGGTCCTGACGGCGGTGGTGTTCGGGGTGGCGGCGTGGTGGTCACTCGTGGGCGCGAACACGGAAGAGCAGCTTCCTGTGCCGACTTCGGTGTGCGCGCCCAAGGCAGAGGCCGCGATCCAATGACGGTGACCGGCAGCGCCCCAAAGGGGCGCGGGGCTGTATCGATCAGCGGCTCCGCCGCGGGGCGCGACCAGCCCCAACGGCGCAGCAGTCAGCCACCGACCGCCACCACCCCCATCCCAGCCCCCTCCCCAGAAGTCACCCCACCCCCCGAATCCCGCCGTTTCCTGGCCAAAGCCGCCCTGATCACCGCCGTCCTCTCGATCACCGGCTCCCTCCTGGGCCTCGCCAGAGACCAGTCCCTCGCCCGCCTCTTCGGCGCCGGCAGCGAGACCGACGCCTTCCTCGTCGCCTGGACGATCCCCGAGTTCGCCGCCACCCTCCTCATCGAGGACGGCCTGGCGTTCGCCCTGATCCCGGCGTTCAGCATGGCGCTGGCCCGCAGAGCGCAAGGTGCCCCCGGCGACCCCGTCAGCGCCCTGGTGAAAGCCACCCTCCCCCGCCTCACGCTGGCGTTCGTCGCGGTGTCGGCGCTGCTCGTCGCAGCAGCCCCCTACCTGGTCGAAGCCCTCGCCCCAGGCCTCCCCCACCCCGCGCTCGCCGTCAGCTGCACCCGCATCACCGCGACCTGCGTCCTGAGCTTCGGCCTGGCCGGCTACTGCAGCGCGGCGCTCCGCGCCCACCGCCGTTTCGTGGCACCGGCGGCGATCTACGTGGCGTACAACATCGGCATCATCGCCGGGATGTACGCCTTCGGTGCCCACTGGGGCGTACGGTCGGCGGCCCTCGGTGTGGCCGCGGGCGGCTTCCTGATGGTGCTGACCCAACTGCCCGCGCTGGTACGCCAGTTGAGGAGCCATAAGCCGACTGCCCCGGACACCGTCGCCGACAGCACCGCCGAGTCCCCCCGCCCGATGAACTTCGCCCTGATGGCCACCGTGCTGCTCTTCGCGCTGTGCCGTCAGTCCCAGGTCCTCATCGAGCGCTTTCTCGCCTCCCACCTCCCGGCCGGTGCCATCTCGCATCTGAACTACGCGCAGAAGGTCGCCCAGATGCCGATGGTGCTGTCGCTGATGCTGTGCACGGTCACCTTCCCGGTGGTCGCGCGGGCGCTCGCCGAGGGCGACACGGAGAAGGCCCGCAACCGGGTGGAGCGGGACCTCGCGCTCGCCGCCTGCCTTGTCCTGCTCGGCGCCGCCACGGTGATCGCCTGTGCCCCGCAGATCATCGAACTCCTCTTCCAGCGGGGCGCGTTCACCGCCCACGACACCGCGGCCACGGCCGGCGTGATGCGCGTGTACGCGCTCGGGCTGCTCGGCCAGACCCTGGTCGGCGTCCTGGTCCGCTCCTACTTCTCGGCCGGCCGCCCCACCTGGTACCCGGTCGGCGCGATGGCCGCCGGCATCGTCGTGACCTCCTGGATCGGCGCCTGGACGGTCGGCCCCTGGGGTGTCATCGGCATCGCGATCGCCAACGCCACCGGCATCACCGTCACCGCCGTACTGCTGCTGTGCGGCAGCGGCCCGCGCAGTGTCCCGATCCGCACCCGGCAGGTCCTGGTGGAGCTGAGCCGGCCGGTGCGCGCGGCGGCGGTCGCCACGGTCGCCGGGGCGTTCGCCGCCCGCGCGATGCCCGCACCGCTGCCCGGTCTCGCCGTCGGCTGCGCGACCGTCACCGTCGTCTTCGTCCTGCTCGGCCGGGCCCTGGGCGCCCAGGGCTTCGCACCCGCACTGGAATCCGTCCGCTCCGTCACACGAAGGCTCATCCATGGCCGCTCCCGCTGATTCCCCGACCACCGGCAGTCGCGTCACGGGCCCGGTCCCGTGGGTGGCGATGTACCACTCCGTGGGCGACTGCTCCGACGACCCCTACCGCATCACGGTCACGCCCGACCGCCTGGACCGGCAGCTGCGCTGGCTGAGCAGGCGCGGGCTGCGGGGCGTGTCCATGGCCGAGCTGCTCGCCGCCCGCGCCCGGGGCGAGGGCCACGGTCTGGTGGGGCTGACCTTCGACGACGGCTACGCCGACTTCGTCGACAACGCCCTTCCCGTGCTGGCCCGTTGGGACTGCGGCGCCACTCTCTTCGTGCTGCCCGGCAGGCTCGGCGGCGACAACGCCTGGGACCCGCTGGGCCCGCGCAAGCCGCTCCTCACCGCGGACGGCATCCGCCAAGCCGCCGCCGAGGGTTTGGAGATCGGTTCGCACGGCCTGACCCACGTCGACCTCACCAAGGCGGACGACGCCACTCTGAAGGCGGAGGTCACCGAAAGCCGTTCCGTACTCGCCGAGTTGACCGGTACGAACGTCGACGGCTTCTGCTACCCCTACGGCACGATCGACGCCCGCGCCGTGGCCGCCGTACAGGAAGCCGGTTACACCTACGCCTGTGCCATCGACCCCGGCGACCTCAACGGCCAACACGCCCTCCCCCGCGTGCACATCGGCCAGAACGACACCGCCGTCCGCCTCTTCCTCAAGTACCGGCTGCACGGCCTGCGCCGCCGCCCGGTGGAGGGGCTCGCATGAAGGCGCTGCACATCATCACCGGGCTCGGCATCGGCGGCGCCGAGCAGCAACTCCGCCTGCTCCTGCGCCACTTGCCGGTCGACTGCGAGGTCGTGACGCTCACCAACCCGGGCGCGGTGGCCGACGGGCTCACGGCCGACGGGGTGCGCGTCCACCACCTCGGCATGACCGGCAACCGCGACCTCGCCGCCCTCCCCCGCCTGGTCAAAATCATCCGCACCGGCGGCTACGACCTCGTCCACACCCACCTCTACCGCGCCTGCGTCTACGGCCGACTCGCCGCCCGGATCGCGGGCGTGAAGGCGGTCGTCGCCACCGAACACTCCCTGGGCGACTCCCAGATGGAGGGCCGAAGCCTCAACGCCGGGGTCCGCGCCCTGTATCTCGCCAGCGAGCGCCTGGGCCGCTCCACGGTCGCCGTCTCCCCCACGGTCGCCGAACGCCTCAAGCGGTGGGGGGTGCCGGGCCCGCGCATCGAAGTGGTCCCCAACGGCATCGACCTGCCCCGCTTCCGCTTCGACCCGGTCCAGCGACTGTGCACCCGCCAGCGGCTCGGCCTGCCCGAGGGCGCGTACGTCGTCGGCGGCATCGGACGCCTCGCGGCCGGCAAACGCTTCGACGTCCTGATCCGCACTCTGACCCAACTCCCCTCCGACTACTGGCTGTTGCTGGTCGGCGGCGGCCCCGAGGAGAACCTCCTGCGCCGCACCGCCCACGACTGCGGAGTGGCCGACCGGGTGCTGTTCACCGGCGAACGCCCCTACGTCCCGGACGGCACCCCGGGCCCCGACCTGCCCTCCCTCACCGCGGCGATGGACCTGCTGGCCTCGCCGTCCCCCGAGGAGGCCTTCGGCCTGGCCGTCGTAGAAGGTCTGGCGTCCGGGCTGCCCGTGCTCTACGCCTCCTGCCCCGCCGTCGAGGACCTCCCGCCGCAGGCCGCCGCAGGAGCGCGCCGGGTCCAGGGCGGGCCCGAGGTCTTCGCCCGCGCGCTGGCCGCGGCCCGCGCCCGGGGCCCGCGTCCGCGCACCGCGCCGGACGCCGCCCACCACTACTGCATCACCCGCAGCGCCGCCCAACTCATGGACGTGTACGCGGCGGTCTCCACCTCGTCGCCGACCCCCGCACCCCAGGGAGCCAGTTCCTCATGACCGAGATCCGACAGCACCGCCCACTCGCCCGCGCGAAGACCTTCCCGGCCTGGTCCCTTCTCGCGGCCGGCGCCGTGACCGGCGGGCTCCTCGGCGCCGGCTACGGCCTCGCCAAGCCGCCGACGTACACGGCCACCAGCTACGTCATCGCCGTACCGACGGACAAGGCCGACTCCTCGACCGCGCTCGGCTTCGCGCAGGCCTACGGCCGGGTCGCCACCCAGCTCGCGGTGCTCGGGGACGCGCAGGTGTGGGCGGGCGTCCCGGTGAAGACGCTCCAGTCGAGCGTGCAGACGGCAACCTCGCCGGACGCGCCGATGGTCGCCGTCACGGCCACCTCCTCGCGCGCCGACCTCGCCGCCGACATGGCCAACGCGGTGTCCCGCTCGCTGACCGTGCACGCGAACGACTCCAAGGACTCGACCCACGTCGAACTCCAGACCTTCGCCCGCGCCATCAAGCCGGCCGGCCCCTCCTCGGCCTCGGCCGTGGTGACCGGCCTGGTAGGCGCGAGCGCGGGCGGTCTCCTCGGCGGGCTGCTGCTGCTCGTCCGGCCGCGCCGCACCACCGACGAGACCGGCCGCCCGGCCTCCGTGCCCAGCCCGGCCACCGCGGCCGACGTCCTGTGACACCGGTGTACTCGACCGAACTCGTCACCGACGCCCAGGCCTTCGCCGAACTGGCCCCGGCCTGGGGCCGGTTGTACCGGAAGTGCGGTGCGGCGACCCCGTTCCAGAGCCACGCCTGGCTGCACTCCTGGTGGCTGTCGTACGGCCGAACGGGCCGACTGCGCCTGCTCGTTGTGCGCGAAGGGCGCGAACTCGTCGCCGTCGCACCCCTGATGCTCGTGCGCCGTCCGGTCCCCACACTGGTCCCGCTCGGCGGGGCGATCTCCGACTACGGCGACGTCCTGCTGGACGACGACCACGGCGAACCGGCGGTCGCCGCACTCACCGAGGGCCTCGCGTCCGCCGCCCGCACCGCGCTGATCGACTTCCGCGAGGTGCGGCCCGGCGGCGCGGTCGAGCGCGTCTACGACCGCTGGCGCGGCCCCCGCCGCCGCGTCCACGACTCGCTCTGCCTGGAGCTCCCCGCCGTACCGATGGACGAACTGGTCGCCCGTCTCCCCTCCTCCAAGGCCCAGCGTGTCCGCGCCAAGCTCCGCAAGCTGACCGCGCTCGGCGTCGAGCGCAAGGTCGTACGGCCCGACGAGGTGGACGGAGCGCTGCGGCGACTGCTGGAGCTGCATCAACTCCAGTGGCAGGGGCGGAAGGTGACGTCCGAGCATCTGCAGACCCGGTTCTGCGAACACCTGGTCCGCTCGGTCGGGCCGATGGTGCGCTCCGGGGACGCCGTCGTCACCGAGTTCCGGCTCGACGAGGACGTGGTCGCCGTAGATCTCACGCTGCTGTCGCGGCGGCTCGCGGGCGGGTATCTGTACGGCGCGCATCCGCGGCTGCGGGAGCGGAAGGCCGATGTGGCGGTGATGCTGCTCGACGCGTGCGCCGAGCACACCGGCACCGACGGGCCCGGCACGCTCAGTCTGCTGCGGGGCAACGAGCCGTACAAGCACCACTGGCGGCCCGAACCGGTGGTCAACCAGCGGCTGTTGCTGGCCCGGAGGCGCACGGCGCCGCTGATGGCGGCCGTCGTTTGCGATGTCGCCGCGCGCCGGCGGGGCAAGGCGATACTGCGGAAGTGGAGGGAACGCGGTGGCGACGGACCATGAGCGGCCCGCCGCCACCTCAGGTTCAGCGGTCGCGCTGCCACCAGTCGAACTTCACGCACAGCTTCCCGCCGAGCCAGTACTCCACCCAGTCGCCCAACTCCACGGGCGAGCAGTTGGCCGGGTGCGCCGGGGTGGGAGGCGTGGTCGGCTTGGGCGGCTCCGGGGTGACCGGGGTCGTGGGTGTCGTGGGTGTGGTCGGCAGCGGAGTGACCGGGGTCGGGTCCTCGGTGCGGCCGAACAGGACCGAGCGGTAGACCTTGGACGACTTCGGGTTCTGGGAGCACTGCCACACACCGTGCGGGCAGTAGTCGGTCACCGTGTTGTACAGCGGCTTGTGCTCGTCCATCCAGGCGAGCATGCGCTTCATGTACTCCGCGTTGTCGCCATTGCGGAAGAGTCCCCATTCAGGATAGGAAATGGGCTTGCCGTGGGATTTGGCGAAGTCCACGTGTTCCTGGAGTCCATAGGGCTCTTTCACCTGCTCGTCGAACGTCAGCCCGGAAGGCTGGTCGTACGAATCCATTCCGACGATGTCGACCGTGTCGTCCCCCGGATAGCACTGCGTCCAGGGAACGGCGTCCCGGCCGCGGCTCGGAGTGAAGTCGAACCGGAATTTCTGGCCCGGCACCGAGCGCATCGTGGTGACGATCCTGTTCCAGTACTTCTTCCAGGCCTCCGGGTCCGGCCCGCAGCGAGAGGTGTACGTGGTGCCGTTCATCTCCCAGCCGAGCACGATCACCGTGTCCGGCACCTTCAGGTCGACCAGCCGTTCGGCGAGGGCCTTGAAGTGCTGATCGAACTGACCGGCCGCGCCCAGCTGGAGCAACCGCCGGACCTGCCAGTCGGACACGCCGTCCTCGTTGCGCTCCTGCATGGGCACGTTGAGGACGAGCATCCGGTCGGCCTTCTCCGTCCGCCAGTCCGCCCATACGTCGAGGAGGCCCGGGGCGCCCTCGATGTCGCTCCAGTGGTTGCCGGGCAGGTAGGTGTGGCCGACGCGCAGTTCGGCACCGCCCAGCCAGCTGCTCAGCGCGGCCATCCGGGCCACACCGCGGGCACCCGAGTCGAGGAAGGCGCCGAAGGCCGGAGCCGCTTTCGGCTCGGGGGTCTTCACCGGTTCGACGACGGCCGGGGCCGTGGGCACGGTGGCCGCGGGTGCGGTGGTCGTAGGCGTGGCGGGCACGGTGCTCGTGGGTGCGGTGGTCGCGGGAGCAGGCGGGTCGGTGGCCCGCGCCACCTCCGCCCCCGCCGCGAACCCGGGACCCGACGCCAGTGCCGCCGACGCGGCGACCGTAACCGCGATGAAGGTCAGTCGTCCGGTCCGGGACCGTCGCTGCTGTGGGGCCATGCCTGCTCCTCTCTCTGCTCTCGTTTTCTCTTTCTCCTTTTTGACACTCAGTCATATGAATATGAATTACGCCACCGCCGTTACGGCTTTTGAGTGTCCCTGTCGCCCGCGTGGGTGAACCGAACCGAAGGAAACAGTCCGTGTCGCTGCTCGACATCCGTGTCCCCGCAGTTCTGTTGCGGATCGACCGGAACCCCTTTCACCACGGAACGCTGGGGGCCGTGCGTTCGCTCGGCAGGGCCGGAGTGGAGGTGCATGTGGTCGCCGATTCCGCCGGAAGTCCCGTACGCAGCTCCCGTTTTGTCTGCCAGATGCATCCCCCGCCGGCGCCCGGCGCGTCCCTGGGCGAGATCGCCGTCACGCTGCGCCGGGTGGCCGCCCGCATCGCGCGTCCCGCCGTACTGATCGCGATGGACGACGCGAGCGCCGTCGCCGTCGGCCGGCTGCGCGAGGAACTCGCGCCCTCCTATCTGCTGCCGCTTCAGCCCGGCGCGCTGGCCGAACGGGTCGCCGACAAGGCGGAACTGGCCGCCGTGTGCGCGAGCGCGGACATCCCGCACCCGGTGACGCTGATCCCGGAGAGCCCGGCGCAGGCCGCGAGCGCCGCCTGGCAACTGGGACTGCCGGTGGTCGCGAAGTGGAGCCGGCCCTGGCTGGTGCCGTGCGGGACCGGGCTGCGCAGCACGGTGGTGGTGCACAGCGCGCAGGAGGCGCGAGAGTTGTATCTGCGCGCCGAGGAGGCGGGCAGCCGGCTGCTGTTGCAGGCCTTCCTGCCGTCCGGGCCCGACCGCGACTGGTTCTTCCACGGCTACGTCGACCGGACCGGCGCCGTACGCGGCGGCGGGCCGGGCCGCAAGCAGCGGGCCTGGCCGCGCGGAGCGGGCCTGACGGCGGTGGGCCGCTGGACACCCAACCCGCAGGTGCAGGCGCTCGCCGAACGCCTCACCGCCGAACTCGGCTACCGCGGCATCTTCGACCTGGACTTCCGCCGCTGCGGCACGAGCGGCCGCTACCACCTGCTCGACTTCAACCCGCGGCCCGGCGCCCAGTTCCGGCTCTTCACCGACAGCGCGGGCCTGGACGTCGTCCGCGCGCTGCACCTGGACCTGACCCACCGTCCGCTGCCGGACGGGGCACCCCGGCCCGGGCGTTCGTTCGTGGTGGAGAACTACGCGCCGCTCAGCGCGCTGCGCCCGGCCCCCGCCGGCCGCGAGCTGGCCTGGTACGCGCCGGACGACCGGGCGCCGGGTCGGGCGATGTGGGGCCTGTGGGCGGGGCACGTGCTGCGCAAGCTGCGGGGGCGGCTGGGCGGCGGGCCGGTACCGGCGCGCACGGCGGCGCGGGTGGTACGGCAGTCGACCACGAGCCCCCTCAACGAGCCGGCCGAACAAGCCGAGTTGACCAAGCCGACCGAGTTGTCCGACGACGAGAAAGCGAGCAGTTGCTGATGTACGACCTGCTGGTGGTGGGCGCGGGCCCGTACGGCCTGTCCATCGCGTCCCACGCCGCGGCCGCCGGGCTGAACCTGCGCGTCTTCGGCCGGCCGATGGCCTCCTGGCGCGACCACATGCCCCGGGGCATGTTCCTCAAGTCGGAGCCCTGGGCCTCCAACCTGTCTGACCCGGACGGCCGTTGGCCGCTCGACGCGTACTGCGCGACGCAGGGCGTTCAGGCCCGGCACGGCGAGCCGATCCCGGTCGAGATGTTCGCCTCGTACGGCCTGTGGTTCGCGCGCAACGCGGTGCCCGAGGTGGACGAGCGGACCGTGGAGCGGATCGCCCCGGTGCCCGGCGGCTTCGAGGCGGTGACGGACGACGGCACGGTGCTGCACGCCCGTACCGTCGCACTCGCCGTCGGTGTCATGCCGTTCGTCGAAATCCCGTCCGCGCTGAGGGGGTTGAGCCGTTCCCTTGTCTCGCACAGCAGCCACCACAGCACACTGGACGACTTCCGCGGCAAGGACGTCACGGTGATCGGCGGCGGCCAGGCCGCGCTGGAGACGGCCGCCCTGCTCGCCGAACAGGGAACCCGGGTAAGGGTGTTGGCGCGGGCCGACGAACTGCACTGGAACGACGTGCCGCCGGCCTGGGAGCGCCCGTGGTGGCAGGAGGCCCGCTCCCCGCACAGCGGCCTGGGCCCCGGCTGGCGCAACTGGTTCTACGCCGAGCGCCCCGGCCTCTTCCGCCGTCTTCCCGAGTCGACCCGGGCCAGGATCGCGGCCAACGCCCTCGGGCCGGCGGGTGCTTGGTGGGTACGGGACCGAGTGGAACCGACGGTCGAGGTGCTGCTCGGCCATGAGGTCGCGGCCGCCGACGTGGTTCCGGGCGGGGTACGCCTGGAGACGGTGAGCGGGGCGGGCGGGACACAGTCCCTGGAGACCGAACACGTCATCGCGGCAACGGGGTTCAAGGCAAGGACCGGCCGACTCGGGCTGTTCTCAAGCGAGTTGAGGGAATCCCTGACCACGGTGGGCGACGGTTCCCCCGAGGTCGGCCGGGACTTCGAGTCCTCGCACCCCGGCCTCTTCATGGCGGGCCTGCTGACGGCCTCGGGCTTCGGCCCGGCGATGCGCTTCGTGCACGGCGCCACGTTCACCGCGGGCGCGCTGGTCCGGGGCGTCCGGCGCCGGCTGCGTTCGGAGCCGCGCGGCGGGATGATCCCGGCGCCGGGGCGGCGGGGCGCACTGGATTTCGTACGACGCTGACCGCGTGGTGCGGCGCGGGTGTGCCGGGCGGTGACGTCCGGCACCCCGTGCGCATTACCGACGGGACGCTGCCCGGCCCCGTCGGTAGAGGATCGTGCCACCCGCGATCAACGCGGCACTGACAGCGGAAGTGGCCAGCATGGCCTCACTGCCGGTGTGCGCCAGGACGGGCGGCGGGGTGTGACTCCCACCCTGCGGAGGCGGGGTGTGGTTGCCGCCCGTGGGGGGTGGGGTGTGGTTGCCGCCCGTGGGGGGCGGCGTGTGGTTGCCACCCGTGGGCGGAGGGGTGTGGTTCCCGCCGCTCGGCGGCGGGGTGTGATTTCCGCCCGTGGGGGGCGGGGTGTGGTCGCCACCGCTCGGCGGCGGGGTGTGGTTCCCGCCCGTGGGGGGCGGGGTGTGGTTCCCGCCGGTGGGCGGCGGGGTGTGGTTCCCGCCGGTGGGCGGCGGGGTGTGGTTCCCGCCGGTGGGGGGCGGGGTGTGGTGATCGCCGCCCGTGGGAGGCGGGGTGTGATCCCCACCCGTGGGCGGAGGCGTGTGGTGGTCCCCGCCCGTGGGAGGGGGTGTGTGGTGATCGCCGCCGGTCGGAGGGGGCGTGTGGTCCCCGCCGTGCGGAGGCGGCGGCGTCTCCTCGCAGTCCGGCTTGCCGTGGCCCGAGTCACCGGAGCCGTAGCCTCCGTGGTCACCGGAGCCGTAACCCGAGTGATCGCCGTAGCCATGGCCGGAGTGACCGCCGTAGCCGTACCCCGAGTCGTCGTCCCCGGAGCCGTAGCCCGAGTCGTCGGAGTCGTCGTAGGCCTGCTCGGCCCACCGGTGGTGTCCGGTGTGCTCGCCGTGCCGGTGCGAATCCTTGCCGCCGGCGCAGGAGTTGCCGAAGGTCGGGTTGAGCCCGGACACGCCGTCGACGGAGTTGCCGCAGGCGTTGACCGGCGCGTCGACCGGGACCGAGAGGCTGTTGCCGGACAGGACGCCCGGCGAATCCTTGGCAGCGCCGGCCGTGTACGTCTCGGCCACGGCGGGGCTGCCGCACAGGGACAGAATGCTTGTCGCGGCGGCAGCCGCGACCATTCCCTTACCCAGGGTCTGTCGCAATCTCGTTGTCTTCCTGCTTGAAGAAGTGGGAAAAAAAGCCGGCCTTGGAACAGGAAAGTGTCCAAGGCCGGCCGTGACACAGCCGGAGCGGCTGGTGCGTTGCGTCGTCAGTCGTTGACGCAGGTGTTGCCGAACGCCGGGTTCAGCAGGCCGATCACGTCGATCGAGTTGCCGCACACGTTGACGGGGATGTGCACGGGAACCTGGACCACGTTGCCCGAGAGGACACCCGGCGAACCGATGGCGGCACCCTCGGCACCGGCGTCGGCGAAGGCCGGGGCGGCCATACCGAGAGCCATGATCGCACCAGCGACAACAGCAGCGCTCTTCTTCATGAACGTTCCCTTCTCTGCGGTCATGCCCTATGACGGCCGAAACCGAGCGAGCACAGCTTGGGCGGCTCGCACCATGACCTGCAGCCTGTGAAACGAGGGATAGACACAGGAAGAAACTGAAGAACGCGTGTCACCTGACAATTCACTCGATCGTCGGCACTGAATTGACGCGATGGCCGCATCAACGCAGAAACGCTTCTCTTCAAGGGAAGGAAGATGGCGGACAACTTTGGAAAACGCCGAGGGCGGCCCGTACGGAAAAATTTCCGACGGGCCGCCCCGGCCGCTTCATTGACGGACGATCAGCTGCCGATGGCGCCGTTGCCCGAGAGCACCGGGATGTTGTCCGCGATGTGCGACAGCGGCTCGTCCCCCTTCGCCTGGGTGGAGTTCTCGGCGCACTGCTGGTTCTGCTCGGCGGACAGGATCGGCACGTCCTGGAGGACGGTGACCGGCACCAGCACGCCCACGATCGAGGCCGCGTTGACCTTGGCCGGCAGGCCGACACAGAGCTTGTTCAGGTCGCCCTGGGCGAGCGAGAGCTGGGGGCTCATGTCGCCGGTGGTCTTGGCGTTGCCGTAGACCTGCTCGGCACCGTTCCCGTTGACCGTGGTGACGCCGTTGTCGTTGCCGATGGCCAGCGCCTGCGGGGCGGCCGTCGCCGAGACGCCGACGACGGAAGCCGCGACAGCCGTCGCAGCCATTGCCTTCTTGAGCATTTCTGCGGTCCTTTCCTGGCAGAGACACAATTCCTGCTCCCCCATCAACCGGGGCGGGCCGGATTGGTTGCGTGACTTCACCCGGTTGGATTCATCAGGGCCATTGGAGTGAATCGGAGCAACCATGCGGCCCGGTGCCAGTTGTTCAGGTCGCTCCGGTGGACGGGGTTACTCCAGAAGGGATCATGAAGTGATCAAGAAGGTTATGGCTGCTGCGGCTGTCGCCGCTTCCGTCGTCGGAGCCTCGGCTGCCGTCGCCGCCCCGGCAATGGCGATCGGTAACGACAACGGCGTCACCACGACGAACGGCAACGGCGCCGAGCAGGTCTACGGCAACCAGGCCACGTACGGCAACATGAGCCCGCAGATGGCGCTCATCCAGGGCTCGCTGAACAAGCCCTGCATCGGCCTGCCGGCCAAGGCGAACCTGGCCTCGCTGGTCGGCGTCGTGCCGGTCACCGTCGCCCAGGACGTGCCGATCCTCTCCGCGCCGCAGAACCAGCAGTGCACCGAGAACTCCACCCAGGCCAAGGGCGACGAGCCCCTGTCGCACATCCTGGACAACATCCCGGTCCTGTCGGGCAACGGCTCCGCGGGCAGCTGATCCCCGGACGCACACCACGGGCCGCCGAATTCTCGGCGGCCCGTCGGTCTGCTCTCCGCGCGCGGACCGTCCACGGGGACACGCCCTCGCCCACCCGTGAGCCGACTTGTCACCCCAGCAGACTTATTGCTCCATTCAGGGCAAAGGCCGCAACCAAACCGGCCGTCACCCAGTTGATCATCGCGCGGCTCCGCAACGGGAGTCCGTCCTCCGAAAGGGATAGAACATGAAGAAGCTGTGGGCGACCGCGGCTGTTGCCGCCTCCATCGCCGGTGCCACCGCCGCCGTCGCCACCCCGGCGATGGCCATCGGCAACGACGACGGTGTCACCACCACCAACGGCAACGGTGCCGTGCAGAAGTACGGCAACCAGGAGACCAAGGGCGACATGAGCCCCCAGCTCTCCCTCGTCCAGGGCACCCTGAACAAGCCCTGTGTCGGCCTGCCGGTCAAGGCGAACCTCGCCTCGATCGTCGGCGTCGTGCCGGTCACCGTTCTGCAGGACGTGCCGATCCTGTCGGCCCCGCAGAACCAGCAGTGCACCGAGAACTCCACCCAGGCCAAGGGCGACGAGCCGCTGTCGCACATCCTGGACAACATCCCGGTCCTGTCGGGCAACGGCGCCGTGGGCAGCTGACCCCACCAGCACCACGAGAGCGGGTCGCCGAGCACCTCGGCGGCCCGCTTCTCTTGTTCTACGGCTGTTTCGGCTTCGCGTAGAGCGCCTCGATGTCGTCGGCGTAGGCCGCCGTCACCACGTGCCGTTTGAGTTTCAGCGACGGGGTGAGCAGGCCGTTGTCCTCGGTGAACTCCCCCTCGACCAGGGCGAAGGCGCGGATCGACTCGGCCCGGGAGACGGCCTGGTTGGCGTAGTCCACGGCCTTCTGGACGTCGGCGCGCAGGCGCGGATCCTGTACGAGCTCGGCGAGCGGGGTGTCCGCGGGGAGCTTGCGGACCGAGAGCCAGTGGGCGATGGCCTCGGGGTCCAGGGTGATCAGGGCGGCGACGAAGGGGCGGTTGTCGCCGACGACCAGGCACTGGCCGACCGGGGCGCGGCTGCGCAGCCGGTCCTCCAGGACTGCGGGCGAGACGTTCTTGCCGCCGTTGGTGACGAGGATGTCCTTCTTGCGGCCGGTGATGGTGAGATAGCCGTCCTCGTCGAGCGCCCCGAGGTCCCCGGTCGCGAACCACTCGTCCCGCAGTACGGCGTCGGTGGCCGCCGGGTTGTTCCAGTACGCGCCGAAGACCACCCCGCCCTTGATGAGCACCTCGCCGTCGTCGGCGATGCGGATCGTGGTGCCGGGCACCGGGAGGCCGACCGTGCCGGGGCGGGGCCGCAGGGGCGGGACGATGGTGGCTGCGGCCGTGGTCTCGGTGAGGCCGTAGCCCTCGTAGACGATGATTCCGGCCGCGGCGAAGAAGAGGTTGAGGTCGCGGTCGAGCGGGGAGCCGCCGCTGATGGCGTACCGCATACGGCCGCCGAGTTCCTTGCGGATACGGCGGTAGACCAGCAGGTCGTAGAGGGCCCACGCGGCGTACAGGGCGGGGCTGGGGCCCTTGCCGGTGCCGAGGAACCTGTCGAGGTACGCCTTGCCGAAGCGGACCGCGACGCGGTCGGCGCGGTCGAAGGAGGCGGCGCGGCCCATCCGTTCGGCGGTCGCGCGGCCGGTGTCGTGGATCTTCTCGAAGAGGTACGGCACCCCGACCAGGAACGTGGGCCTGAACTCCCTTAGCGCCGGGCGGAGTTCGTCGGGCTTGATGCTCGCGCAGTGGCCGGTCTCGATGCGGGCCATCAGACAGGCGATCTGCAGGGTGCGGCCCATGATGTGCGCGAGCGGGAGGAAGAGGAGCGTCGAGGCGACCTGGCCGGTGACCTCGGTGAAGAGGTGGTGCAGCAGCTCGACGGTGTTGGCGGCCTCGGCGTGCAGGTTGGCGTGGGTGAGGACACAGCCCTTGGGGCGGCCGGTGGTGCCGGAGGTGTAGCAGATCGTCGCGACCGTGTCGGGGGTGAGAGCGCTGCGGCGCTTGGTGACCTCCTCGTCGGTGATGTCCCGTCCCAGGGTGGCGAGTTCGGCCAGGGCGCCCGCGTCCAGCTGCCAGATGCGGGGGTGTTGGGGGTGGCTGGCGGTGCCCGTCATGACCGTGTCGGTGTTCTCGGCGTTCTCCGTGACCACGAAGCGGGTGCCCGAGTCCCTTACGATCCACTCCACTTGCTCGGCGGACGAGGTCGCGTAGATCGGCACGGTCCGGCCGCCGGCCGCCCAGATGGCGAAGTCGAGGACCGTCCACTCGTAGCGGGTGCGGGACATCACCGCGACCCGGCCGCCCGGTTCGAGACCGGCGGCTATCAACCCCTTCGCGGTGGCGGTGACTTCACGGGCGAAGGCGGTCGCGGTCACGGGGTGCCAGCTGCCGCCCTGCTCGCGGCGGAGGACCACGGTGTCGGGTGCCTCCGCCGCGTTGGTGAACGGGAGGTCGGCGGTACTGCCGGTCGTCGGGCGCGGGGCGAGCGGCAGGGTGCTCGCCTCCCGTACGACGCCCCGCTCGTCCCTGGTGAGTTCGACCCGGGTGCGGGCCGCGAGGTCGGTGCGTTGTCGCGCCCGCTTCAGGTCCTTGCGTACGCCCATGTCGGCTGCTCCCGGTCGGCGGTGAGACGGTGACTGGGGCGTCAACTTACTCGCAAGTAGGGGAAGGTCAATGGTGCCGGTGGGGTTGAGTGCGGGTTCGGCCGGGTTCAGTTCATGCGGCTTGCCTCGTCGATCGCCTCGGCGAGTTGCTGTACGTCCTTGTCCTCCGTCTGCTTCGCCAACGCGTGGGCGCGGTCGGCGAGTTCGTCGAGGCCGGGGTCGCCGGGCAGGTCGCCGGAGCGGAGCGAGTCGGCGAAGTAGGCGGCCACGGCGGTGACTTGGAAGCAGGGCGAGGCGCTGGACAGGGAGTCGTGCAGGGCGCCGGTCTCCAGCTGGCCCGACTCCTCGTGCGGGGCACGGGTGTCGGGGTCGAGCCAGCGGACGCCGGCCGTGGCCAGATGCCCGTCGGCGCCGGGCCTGGTGCGGACGGCGTAGAGGGCGGTCACGGTGTGGCCGGGGCCGATCTCGCCGCCGTCGACGTTGTCGTTGCGGAAGTCGTCGTCGGCGACCTTGCGGTCCTCGTAGCCGATGAGGCGGAACTGCGCGACCGTCTCGGGGTCGAAGGCGACCTGGGCCTTGGCGTCGCGGGCGGTGAGGTCGATGTTCTGCGGGAGCTGGTCGACGAAGACTTTTCGGGCGTCGGCGTCGTCCGAGACGTACGCGGTGTGGCCGTCGCCCTTGTCGGCGAGTTTCTCCATCAGGGCGTCGCCGTAGTCGCTGCCGACTCCGACGCCGAAGAGGGTGATGCCGTGGTCGCGGCGCTCGTTCGAGATGCGTTCCAGGATCGAATCGGCGCTGGTGTCACCGGTGTTGGCGAGGCCGTCGGAGATGAGGACGACCCGGTTGGTGGCGCCCTCGCGCAGGCCCTCGGTGGCGGTGGCGTAGCCGGTCTCGACGCCGGCGCCGAGGTTGGTCGAGGACTGGGTCTCCAACTCCTCGATGGCGTGGTGGACTTTGCCGCGATGGCCGTCGAGGCGGGTCATCGGGAGGACGGTCTCGGCCTCGTCGCTGAAGGTGACCAGTGCGACCGAGTCGTCGTCGCGCAGCCGGTCCGTCATCTCGTCGAGGGACTTCTTGGCGAGGTCGAGGCGGCCCGTCTCGGCCATGGAGCCGGAGACGTCGATGACGAACGTGAGGGCGGCGGGCGGGCGTTCGGCCCTGTCGTCGGCCGTGCGGGTGGCGAGGCCGACGCGGACCAGGGACCAGTTGGCGCTGTCGGTGCGGGCGCCGTCGACGGTGACCGTGAAGCCGTTGCCGTCGGGGCGTTCGTAGTCCTGCCGGAAGCTGTTGACGAACTCCTCGGGGCGGATCGTCGACGGGTCGGGCAGCTGCCCGTCGGCGAGGACGCGGCGGGCGTAGCCGTAGGAGGCCGTGTCGACGTCGAGGGCGAAGGTGGAGAGGTAGTCGGGGGACGGGGCGATCTTGTCGGCGGGGGTGCTTGTCTGCTCGCCGTCCTGGTTCGTGCTCTCTCCGCCGTTCCGTTCTCCGCCCGAGGAGACGGCCGGTGCCGGGAAGCCGGTCCGGTTCGTCCCGTCCGCGCTGCTGGAGTTGCTGCCGCCGCCCGCGCTGCAGCCGGTGAGCAGCAGGCCGCCGGCCGCGGTGAGGGCGAGCAGGGTGGCGCGCAGTCGCCGGGTGCGGTGGCGGGCGTACTCCTGCGCAGGCTGTATTCGGTCGGTCTCCATCTCCCGTGCCCCCTCGGTCCGTTGACGTCGGCTTCTGCGACTGTGACGGCGGAGGGGACGGGAACGTGCGCTACGGGGAGTTGCGGAAGCGTCTCGAAGGGGTCGCGATCAAGGTCCGTCGAGACCGGTGGGAGATCCTCCGGTGACCTCAGGACACGATGTCCTTGCGGGCGAAACCCCGGAAGGCCAGGGCGAACAGCACGATGGCGTATGTAACGGAGACCGCCGTGCCCTGGATCATGCCGGACCACTCGGGATGGGGCTGTACGGCGTCCGCCCAGGCGAACTGCCAGTGCGCGGGCAGGAAGTCGCGCCAGTGGCCGAGGGCCGTGACGGCGTCCAGGACATTGCCGACGATGGTCAGGCCGACCGCGCCGCCGACCGCGCCCAGGGGTGCGTCGGTCTTGGTCGAGAGCCAGAACGCGAGCCCGGCGGTGACCAGTTGGGACACGAAGATGTACGCCACCACCACGAGCAGGCGTTGGGCGGCCGTGCCCGAGCCGATCGTGCCGCCGGTGGGCAGCTCCAGTGGGCCCCAGCCGTAGGCGGCGGTCCCGACGGCCAGTGCGACGAGCGGGAGCAGGAACATCGCGCCGAGGCTGAGGCTCAGTCCGACGACCAGCTTGGACCAAAGGAGGCGGGCCCGGGGCACGGGTGCCGCCAGAAGATAGCGCAGGGACGACCAGCTGGCCTCCGAGGCGACCGTGTCCCCGCAGAACAGGGCGACCGGGACGACCAGCAGGAAGCCCGCCGACACGAACAGGTTCACCGCGGCGAAGTTGGCGCCGGACGCGGTGGCCGTGTCCATCAGGGTCACCTGGGAGTTGCGCCCGCCCGGGGTGCCGCCGATCGCGAAGGCGGCCACCAGGACGAAGGGCAGCGCGGCGAGGATGCCGCCCATGACCAGGGTGCGGCGCCGCTTCAACTGCCGGACCAGCTCGACCCTCAGGGGCAGTGTGCGGCCCGCTCGGTAGCCGGAGGCCACCTCTACGGGCTCGGCGAGCGTGCTCATGCGGAACCTCCGATCAGGGTGAGGAAGGCGTCTTCGAGCCGGCGGTGGGGGCCGACCGAGGAGACGGGGACTTCGAGCCGTACGAGTTCGACGAGGAGTCGGGCGGCCGTGGCGGAGCCGTGGGTGGAGGGCGGGGACGCCGGTGTGTCGAGCGCGGCTTCGGCGGCCTCGACGGTGTTGGTGCCGGGCTCGGCAGCGGCTACCGTGGCGACGGCGGTGGCCGAACCGGCTCCGTCCACCGTGGAGTTGGCGGCCACCAGAGGCTCGACAGGGGCCGGACCGGCGTCGGGCGCCAGCCGCAGCAGCAGGCCACCCTCCGCGCGGGTCACCGAGTCGACGTCCGGCAGGGCCGCGATCTTCTCCACCAGGGGGTCGGGGATGTCGGCGGCCAGGCCGACGAGGAGGGTGTCGCCGGAGCCGATGATCTCTGCGACCGGGCCCGCCTGGACGAGTCGGCCGCGGTCCATGACCACGAGGTGGGTGCAGGACTGCTCGACCTCCGCGAGAAGGTGGCTGGAGACGATGACCGTACGGCCGGCCTCCGCGTAGCGGATCATCACCTCGCGCATCTCGCGGATCTGTGGCGGGTCGAGACCGTTCGTCGGTTCGTCGAGGATGAGGAGGTCGGGGAGGCCCAGCATGGCCTGGGCGATGGCCAGGCGCTGGCGCATGCCCTGGGAGTAGGTGCGCACCGCGCGGGCGAGCGCGTCGCCGAGGCCCGCGATCTCCAGAGCCTCTTCCAGGTGGGCGTCCTCCGGGGGCCGTCCGGTCGCCTGCCAGTACAGCTCCAGGTTCTCGCGGCCGGAGAGGTGCGGGAGGAAACCGGCACCCTCGACGAAGGCGCCGACCCGGGACAGCACCGGGGCGCCCGGGCGGATCGCGTGACCGAAGACCCTGATCTCGCCGTCGTCCGGTTTGATCAGGCCCATCAGCATGCGCAGGGTGGTCGTCTTGCCCGCGCCGTTCGGACCCAGCAGGCCGAGCACCTGGCCCTTCTCCACGCGGAAGGACAGCTCCCGGACCGCGTACCGGTCAGCCGACTTCGCGTACCGCTTGCTCAAGTCGGTGATCTGGAGCGGGACTTCGGCCAGCTCGGGGTCGGGGGGTGTCGCGGAGGTGCGGCGGCGTCCGGTCAGCAGCAGCGCCAGTGCGATCACGGCACCGGCGAGCGGCAGCCACCACACCCAGGACGGCAGGGTCGCCGCCGCGGTGGTGACGCCGGGGGCCGTCGGCACCTTGAGGTCGCTCTTCAGGGTGACGGTGTACGTCGCCGGGGCCGTCGGGGAGGAGTACGCGAGGTCCGTCGAGGCGAGGACCAGGCGCAGGTGGTGGCCGCTCTGGACGTCGTAGTCGATGGCCGGGAGGGTGATCGTGACGTCCTTGCCCGCCTTGGCGCCCTCGACCCTGAGGGGGGTCACCAGCTGGGAGGGGAGCACCTGTTGGGTGCCGCCCGGGCCGACGTCGTAGACCTTGCCGAAGAGGACGGCGTCGTCGCTCGTCGACCTGACATGGACGGTGACCGTGGGCGATCCGGTGATGCGCAGGCCCTCGGTGAGGGGCTTGGAGTCGAACGCCGCGTACTGGCCGGGGAAGTCGAGGGAGATTCCGATGCCCAGGGAGGACAGCTGCGAGAGGCCGCCGGTGCTGCCGAGGCCGGGCAGGGCGGAGATCGCGGGCGGGCTGGCTCCGGCCGGGTTGGTGAAGGACTGCTCGCGGCGGCCGGTCAGGGCGAACGCGCGCGGGTCGCTCTCCAGGCCTGGGTAGGCACTGCCGCTCGCGCCGCGCAGCTGGGCGGCGCCGTCCGTGGAGTCGACGCCTCCGGTGCGGGTGACACGGAAGGCCGGGCCGGTGTCGGTGTTCTTGTCGTCCTTCAGGTACCGGCCGAACCACGAGGTCACGCGTGCCTGGACGCGGCTCGTCTCCATGTCGCCGCCGTCATGGCCGCCCGCGATCCAGTCGACGTCCACGGGGGCGCCGTTGGCGCGGATCGCCTTCGCGGCGGCGTCGGCCTGGCCGAGCGGGAAGAGGGAGTCGGTCTGGCCCTGGAGCAGAAGGGTCGGCACGTTGATGTGCGTGGCGACGGCGGACGGGGAGCGTTCGTCCAGGAGGGCCCGTGCCGCGGCGTCCGGTTTCCCGGACTCGGCGACCCGGTCGTACATCGCGCACAACTGGGGCTCGAAATTGGCGCAGCCGCCACCGGAGTTGATGAAGATGCTCGCCCAGAGCTTCTTGAAGACGCCGTTCGGGAACAGGGCGTCGGCGAGGTTCCAGTAGGTGATCGCCGGGGCGATGGCGTCCACGCGGTCGTCGTAACCGGCGGCGAGCAGGGAGATCGCTCCGCCGTAGGAACCGCCCGCCACGCCGACGCGCGGGTCGCCGGGCTTGTCGAGCTGGACGTCCGGCTGCTTCGCCAGCCAGTCGATCAGCTTGGAGACGTCCTTGACCTCGCCGTCCGGGTCGTTCAGGCCGATCTTGCCGGTCGACTTCCCGAAGCCGCGCGCGGACCAGGTGAGGACGGCGTACCCGTCTCTGGCCAGGCCCTCGGCCTGCTTCCGTACATCGTCCTTGCTGCCGCCGAAGCCGTGCGCGAGGAGGACGGCGGGGCGGCGGCCGGTGCCGGTGCCTCCGGCGGTGAAGTACGAGGTGTCGAGCTTGACCCCGTCCACGGCCATCACGCGGTCGGCGCGGTGTACCTCCGGTGCTTTGTCGGAGGCTGCGGCCGTCCAGGTGCCGGCGGCGGCGAGCACGGCTACGGCGGCCGTGGCGGCGAGCCAGCGCCGTGGGCGTCGTAGCTGCGGGCGAAGATCCATGTCGTCAACGGTACGGGGCGTCTCTGACAGTTGGGGGCGACCCTGGGGTGAACCGGGGGTGAGGGGTGTACCGCGGTTGGTGTACGGCTTCTACCTCGGGGGGCTTGTGCGGTTTGCCGGGTGCGGGTGCGTGGGGGCCGGGCGCGCAGTTCCCCGCGCCCCTGAGGAGGACTCGCCCGTTCGGGGCCTAGTCCTCCTCAGGGAGTGAGATCAGCCAGCGGGTCTCGCTGCGCGGGCGCAGATAGAACGCCCAGTAGAGGGTGGCCGCAGCGACTATGCCCCCTGTCCACAGCAGGTAGCTCGTCTCCTGCTGGGTGAGGATGTACGCCAGGACCGCGATCAGGAGGATCGGCATTGCGGGCCACAGTGGCATGCGCCACGCGTGCGTGTGGCGGTGCGAGCCGCGTCGGGACAGGAGCGCGGCCACCGCTACCAGCAGGTACATGCCCGTCACCGACACACCCGTCACGCCGTACAGCGTGTCCAGGTTGACGAAGCAGAGAACTGCTCCGGGGATGCCCACGGCCAGGGTGGCCACCCAGGGGGAGCCGAAGCGGCCGAGCTTGGCGAAAACCGTGTTGACCGGGGCGGGCCACGCCTTGTCGCGGGCGGAGGCGAAGAGGACGCGGGAGTTCTGGATGACCATGACGATGCCCGCGTTGATGATCGCGAGGGCTACGCAGAGGCTGACGAAGGTGCCGACCGCGGAGTTGGACCAGGCGGTGACCATGCTGCTGATGTCGCCGCCGGTCAGCTCCGGGAGGTCGGACGCGCCCATGGTGATGGCGACCACCGGGACCAGGATGATCACCGTGGAGATCGCGAGGGTGGCGAGGACCGTGCGGGCGACGTTGCGGCGCGGGTTCTCCAGTTCCTCGGAGAGGTAGACCGCCGTCGAGAAGCCCTGGGTGACGAAGAGGGCGATCGCCAGGCCGGAGACCACGAGCATCGCCGTCACCGTGTCCGTGTGGCCACCGGTGCCCGCGACCTGCATCGAGGTGAGGCTGCCGAGGCCGCGGTGGCTGTGCGTGAAGCCGAGCAGCGCCACCACTCCTGCCGCTATGACCTCCAGGACCAGGAAGATGCCCGTGATCCAGGCGTTGGCCCTCAAGTCCAGCAGGCCGGCCAGCGTGGCCAGGAGCATCACGCCCGCGCCGGTCATCGACGGGTTCAGGTGGACGATCGGGGTCAGGTAGTCCGCCGTGCCCATCGCTATCACCGGGGGGACGATCATCACGACGAGGAGCGAGAGGACGAAGACCAGCCAGCCCGCCAGGCGGCCCGCCAGCGTCGACACCATCGCGTACTCGCCGCCCGCGCTGGGGATGAGGGTGCCCAGCTCCGAGTAGCAGAACGCCACCGCGATGCAGAGCACCGAGCCGATCGCGATCGTGAGGGCGGTCGCGGTGCCGAGCGAGCCGAACAGGTCGGGGACGACCACGAAGAGCGTGGAGGCCGGCGTCACGCACGAGAGCGTCAGGAGCGTGCCTCCGACGATGCCGATGGAACGCTTCAGCTGCCGCGGGCGCTGGGGGCTGTCCGCCGTCGCCTCGGAGACGGCGGCTTCGGCGGTGGGGAGGGTGTCGGTCACGCGCTGATGGAACATTGACGGAAACCATCACGTCAATGGGTGTTCACCTACGGAATTCGTTGATCCAGGCTGCCGAGAGTTCCGTAATCGACCGCTTGAGGCAGTGCTGGCCCCGGTTCGGGTTCCTACGGGAACCGCAGCCGTCGTAGGCGAAAAAACGGGGCCGTCCGCGATACGGACGGCCCCGATCAGTCGGGATCAGTGGTTGCGGGGGAACCCGAGGTCGACGCCGGTGGGGGCGTCGGCCGGGTCGGGCCAGCGGGTGGTGACGACCTTGCCGCGGGTGTAGAAGTGCGTGCCGTCGTTGCCGTAGATGTGGTGGTCCCCGAAGAGGGAGTCCTTCCAGCCGCCGAAGCTGTGGTAGCCGACGGGGACCGGGATCGGGACGTTGACGCCGACCATGCCGGCCTCGATCTCCAGCTGGAAGCGGCGGGCGGCGCCGCCGTCGCGGGTGAAGATCGCGGTGCCGTTGCCGAAGGGGGAGCTGTTGATGAGGGCCACGCCCTCGTCGTAGGTGTCCACGCGCAGGACGCACAGGACCGGGCCGAAGATCTCGTCCGTGTAGGCCTTCGCCGACGTCGGCACCTTGTCGAGGAGCGAGATGCCGATCCAGTGGCCGTCCTCGAAGCCCTCGACCGTGTAGCCGGTGCCGTCGAGGACGACCTCCGCGCCTTCGGCCGCCGCGCCGGTGACGTAGGAGGCCACCTTGTCGCGGTGGACCTTCGTGATCAGCGGGCCCATCTCGCTCGTCGGGTCGTTGCCGGGGCCGATCTTGATCTTCTCGGCGCGCTCGCGGATCTTCTCCACCAGCTCGTCGCCGATGGAGCCGACCGCGACCACGGCGGAGATGGCCATGCAGCGCTCGCCCGCCGAGCCGTAGGCGGCGGACACGGCCGCGTCGGCCGCCGCGTCCAGGTCGGCGTCGGGCAGGACCAGCATGTGGTTCTTGGCGCCGCCCAGGGCCTGGACGCGCTTGCCGTTCGCGGAGGCCGTGGTGTGGATGTAGCGGGCGATGGGCGTGGAGCCCACGAAGGAGACCGCCTTGACGTCCGGGTGCTCCAGGAGGCGGTCGACGGCCACCTTGTCGCCGTGGACGACGTTGAAGACGCCGTCCGGGAGGCCCGCCTCGGCGAGGAGTTCGGCGATCTTCAGGGACGCCGACGGGTCCTTCTCGGACGGCTTGAGCACGAAGGTGTTGCCGGTCGCGACGGCGATCGGGAACATCCACATCGGCACCATGGCGGGGAAGTTGAACGGGGTGATGCCGGCCACGACACCCAGCGGCTGGCGGATCGACGCCACGTCGACGCGGCTGGCGACCTCGGTCGACAGTTCGCCCTTGAGCTGCACGGTGATCCCGCACGCCAGGTCGACGATCTCCAGCCCGCGCGCGACCTCGCCCAGCGCGTCGCTGTGCACCTTGCCGTGCTCGGCGGTGATCAGCTCGGCGATGGCGTCCCGGTTGGCCTCAAGCAGCGCCCGGAACTTGAAGAGGATCGTGGTCCGCTTGGCGAGCGAGGACGTGCCCCAGGTCGTGTAGGCGTCCTTGGCGGCGGCGACCGCCGCGTCGACCTCCTCGACCGACGCGAACGCGACCTTCGTGGTGACCGCGCCGGTCGCCGGGTCGGTGACCGGCCCGAAGTTCCCCGACGCGCCTTCGACGGTCTTGCCGCCGATCCAGTGGTTGACGATCTTCGTCATGCCCAGTTGCTCCTTCACAGATGGCGGCGTCGGGTGGTGACGTGCCGTTCGTACAGCTCACGTGCCTTGACCGCGGACGATCGGGCCGCGGTCTCGGCCACAGGAACATCCCACCAGGCCTGCGCCGGAGGCGCGCCCGACACAGTGTCTGCGGTTTCGGTCTCCACGTAGACACAAGTGGGAGTGTCCGCGGCCCTCGCCTCGGCGAGCGCCGTACGCAGGTCACGGACGGTCTTCGCGCGCAGCACGCGCATGCCGAGGCTGGCCGCGTTGGCGGCGAGGTCGACGGGCAGCGGGGCGCCGGTGTAGGTGCCGTCGTCGGCCCGGTGGCGGTAGGCGGTGCCGAACCGCTCGGCGCCCACCGACTCGGACAGGCCGCCTATGGACGCGTACCCGTGGTTCTGTATCAGCAGCACCTTGATCGCGATGCCTTCCTGTACGGCGGTCACGATCTCCGTCGGCATCATCAGATAGGTGCCGTCGCCGACCAGCGCCCACACCGGCCGGTCCGGCGCGGCCAGCTTCACACCGATCGCGGCCGGGATCTCGTAGCCCATGCAGGAGTAGCCGTACTCCAGGTGGTACTGGTCCAACGACCGCGTCCGCCACAGCTTGTGCAGATCGCCGGGGAGCGAGCCGGCCGCGTTGACGAGGATGTCCGACTCGTCGACGATCTCGTCGAGCGCGCCCAGGACTTGGGGCTGCGTGGGTCGTACGTCGGGCTCGTCGGCCTCGTAGCAGGCGTCGACGCGCTGCTCCCAACGCTCCTTGTCCTCGCGGTACTCGGCGATGTACGACGCGTCGACCCGGTGACCGTGGCGGCCCAACTCCTTTGCCAGCGCGGCCAGTCCGCCACGGGCATCGGCTATCAGCGGCTGTCCGGCGAGCTTGTGGCCGTCGTACGGGGCGATGTTGAGGTTGAGGAAGCGGACGCCCGGGCGTTCGAAGAGGGTGTGGGAGGCGGTGGTGAAGTCGGTGTAGCGGGTGCCGACACCGATCACCAGGTCGGCCAGGCGGGCGAGTTCGTCGGCGGTGGCGGTGCCGGTGTGGCCGATGCCGCCGACGTCCTGCGGGTGGTCGTGGTTCAGGGAGCCCTTGCCGGCCTGGGTGGAGGCGACCGGGATGCCGGTGGCGGCGGCGAACTCCGCGAGGGCGGCCTCGGCCCGGCTGTGGTGGACTCCGCCGCCCGCGACGACCAGTGGGCGCTCGGCGGCCCGGATCGCCCTTACGGCCGCGGCGAGTTCGGCCGGATCGGCGGCCGGTCGCCTTACGTACCAGGTGCGTTCGGCGAAGAACTCCTCCGGCCAGTCGTGCGCCTCGGCCTGAACGTCCTGCGGAAGAGCGAGAGTCACGGCCCCGGTCTCGACGGGGTCGGTGAGCACGCGCATGGCGTTCAGGGCGGCGGGGATCAGCGCTTCCGGGCGGGTGATCCGGTCGAAGTACCTCGACACCGGGCGCAGGCAGTCGTTGACCGACACATCGCCCGCGTACGGGACTTCGAGCTGCTGGAGCACCGGGTCGGCGACCCGGGTGGCGAAGGTGTCGCCGGGGAGGAGCAGGACCGGGAGGTGGTTGATCGTGGCGAGCGCGGCGCCGGTGACGAGGTTGGTGGCCCCGGGGCCGATGGAGGTCGTGACGGCGTGCGCGGACAGCCGGTTCGACTGCCGCGCGTAGCCGACCGCCGCGTGCACCATGGACTGTTCGTTACGGCCCTGGTGGTACGGCATGACCGGTGCCGCGGGCGGTGTCCCCCCGCCGGGCACGGTGGCGTAGTCGATGAGCGCCTGGCCGAGCCCGGCCACGTTGCCGTGGCCGAAGATGCCCCAGGTCGCACTGATCAACCGCCGCCGTACGCCGTCGCGTTCGGTGTACTGGGCGGACAGGAAGCGTACGAGCGCCTGTGCGACCGTGAGCCTCGTCGTTGAGGTCATCGGTGTTCCTCCGTGTGGTCCGGGTGCAAGCTGATCCGCAACTCCGGTACGGCTCCGCGACCCCGTCCGACTCGATGCCCGGGGCCGGGAACCTCAGTGCGCATGCTCCAGCACGCAGGGTGATCGGCCGTGTTGGAGACCTCCGGCGCGGGGCCGTAGCAAGCGGGGAGTCGTCGCTCGCACTTCGCTCCTGCCAGGGCGAAGCGGTCTCCCGCGCCGGAGGCGTTCTGTGCCCGGGCGAACACACTGTCCTCGCCCGGGAGTTGGACCTTTTGGTCCGTAATTCGCACGGTACATCCACCGCTGAGCGGAAGCACGATCCGCTGCCCGTCACCGGCGGCCGTCACAAGCCGGCCCTCACAGCAGACCAACGGCGGTGTCGACGGCGGCGGCTACATCTCCGTCCGGCGGATAGAGCAGTGAACGGCCGACCACCAGGCCCCGCACGGTGGGGAGCTGGAGGGCGCCGCGCCACTTCTCGTAGGCGCCGTCCTGGTCGTCGCCGACCTCGCCGCCGAGGAGGACGGCGGGGAGCGTGGAGGTCTCCATGACCTGGGCCATGTCGTCCGGGTTCTCGGTGACCGGGAGCTTGAGCCAGGTGTAGGCCGAAGTGCCGCCGAGGCCCGAGGAGATGGCGATGGACTTGATGACGGCCTCGGCGGAGAGATCGTTCTTCAGCCTGCCCTCGTCGGTGCGGCGGCTGATGAACGGCTCGACGAACAGCGGGAGTCGACGGGCGGCCATGTCGTCGATGGCGCGGGCGGTGGACTCCAGGGTGGTGAGGGAGCCCGGGTCGTCGTAGTCGATGCGCAGCAGCAGTTTGCCGGCGTCGAAGCGGAGCCGCTCGATGTCCTCGGCGCGGTGGCCGGTGAAGCGGTCGTCGAGTTCGAAACTGGCGCCCTGGAGGCCGCCGCGGTTCATCGAGCCCATGACGACCTTGCCGTCGAGGGCGCCGAGGAGGAGCAGGTCGTCCAGGATGTCGGCGGTCGCGAGGACACCGTCGACGCCGGGCCGGGACAGCGCCAGGCAGAGGCGTTCGAGCAGTTCGGCGCGGTTGGCCATGGCGAACTTGCGGTCACCGACGCCGAGCGCGCCGCGGGCCGGGTGGTCGGCGGCGACGATCATCAGCCGGCCGGCGTCGTTGAGCAGGGGCCGGCGGACGCGCCGGGCGGCGGCCTCGGCGATCGCCTCGGGGTGGCGGGCGCGGACGCGGACCAGTTCGGAGATGTCCACGCGGGGGCCGGTGCCGGAGTCGTGACCGGTGACACCGTCGCCGCCCTCGTGGTCCCCATGCGCGTGCGTCACGCCGCTCCCGTCCCTGTTTCCGTCCCCGCCCTCGCGTCCGTGCTCGTGCTCGGCACCCGCCACGCGGCCGGCCCTCACAGCACCGCTCCGGCGGCGATCGCGCCCTCGACCTCGGCGACCGTGGGCATCGCGGACGAGCACTCCAGGCGCGAGGCGACGATCGCCCCGGCCGCGTTGGCGTGCCGCATGATCTTCTCCAGGTCCCAGCCGGCCAGCAGTCCGTGGCAGAGCGAGCCGCCGAAGGCGTCACCGGCGCCGAGTCCGTTGAGCACGTTCACGGGCAGCGGGGGCACCTCGGCCGACTCGCCGTCCCGGTTGACCGCGAGGACGCCCTTGGGGCCCTGTTTGACTACGGCGAGTTCGACACCGGCGTCCAGCAGCGCGCGGGCGGCGGCGTGCGGCTCGCGCACTCCGGTGGCGACCTCCACCTCGTCGAGATTGCCGACCGCGACGGTGGTGTGACGCAGGGCCTCCTCGTAGAAGGGGCGGGCCGCGCTCGGGTCCTTCCAGAACATCGGCCGCCAGTCGAGGTCGAAGACCGTCGTACCGGACTTGGCGCGATGCGCGAGGGCCGCGAGCGTCGCCGTGCGGCTGGGTTCCTCGCTCAGGCCCGTGCCGGTGATCCAGAAGATCCGGGCCTCGCGGATCGCGTCCAGGTCGAGCTCGTGGGCGTCGATCTCCAGGTCCGGGGCCTTGGGCTGCCGGTAGAAGTACAGCGGGAAGTCGTCCGGCGGGAAGATCTCGCAGAAGGTGACCGGGGTCGGCAGGCCGGGGACCGGGGTGACCCAGCGGTCGTCGACACCGAAGTCGCGCAGCGCCTCGTGCAGGTAGGTGCCGAAGGGGTCGTCGCCGGTGCGCGAGACCAGGGCGACCTCACGGCCGAGCCGGGCGGCGGCGACGGCGACGTTCGCGGCCGAGCCTCCGAGGAACTTCCCGAAGGTCGTCACCTGGGGCAGCGGCACGCCCGTCTGCAGCGGATAGAGGTCCACCCCCAGCCGCCCCATGGTGATCAGGTCGTACGCCATCGACTTCCCCTTCATTTCGGCTCTCCCCGGTTTCTAGTCCCGCGGCCCGAGCCCTGTCAATGTTTTGTCCAGACATTCGGACGAGAGGGGCGGGACTGGTTGTTCGTCGGGTGCGGGTCCGTTGCGGCTTGTCGCGCCCACGCGGCGGAGCCGCAAATCGAAACAGCCCCGCACCCCTTACGGGGCGCTGTAGAGCCGTAGGACTATCAGTGGATGTCTGTTGCCTTGCGCATTCGTACCGGGCATGGGCCCGGCGGGTCCTGGGAGACCGTGCTTGGGGTGCCGCATCCTCGACTCCGTCCCGGCGTCATCAGTTACCGCGGGATACGGCTTGCCCTGGCGCGGCCCCGGGCCCGGCTTGAGGCGCCGATAGGGGCCGCGACGCTGCTCCTCGGGTTCGAAGGAGTCGTCCGGATCTCGCGGGTCGGGCGGGCGCCGGCCACGCTCGGGTCCGTGTTCTGCGGTCCTACGACCACTGCCGCGCTCGGTGAGCACAGCGGGCGGCTCGCGGGGGTCGAGGTGCTGTTGATGCCGTGGGCCGCGTTCACGCTGTTCGGTACGGCTCAGCACGAGCTCGCCGACCGGGCGGTGGACCCCGACGAACTTCCGCACGCGCTCGGCTCCCGCTGGGCCGGCGTCGGTGAACTGGCCGCCGCGCTCGCCGCGTTGCCGACCTGGACCGCCCGGTTCGGACTACTGGACGAGGTGTTCACCCGCTGGTCGGCGGCCGGTACGCCGAGTTCGGCGCGGGTGGAGCGGGCCTGGTCGGAGCTGGTGCGGAACTGGGGCGCGGTGCCGGTGCCCCGTCTCGCCGACGAAGTGGGCTGGAGCGTACGGCAGTTGGAGAACCGCTTCCGGGAGCAGATCGGACTCGGTCCCAAGGCGGCGGCACGCGTACTGAGGCTGCAGCGCGCCCGGCGGCTCCTCGCGGCCGGCCACGGCCAGGCGGAGACGGCGGCGGTCTGCGGCTTCTACGACCAGGCGCATCTCAGCGGCGAGTTCAGGGCGATGACGGGGTGCACGCCGGGCCAGTTCACGGTGGGCCGGGCGAGTCCGCCGGTGGCGCAGCCCGGGATGCCGGCCGGGGACCGGATGACGGGCGAGGCGACGAGTCTGCTGGTCGCTCCCGGTCGGGGTGCGGATTTCTCCAAGACCGGCCGGGCACGTTGATGCAGGCTGACCACCTGGCCGGTTGATCCTCGGGGACGCGCAGGCCTCCGGGGACCGGCCGGTCCGAGGGGGATGCGGGGGAGCCGGTGGGCCGGGCCCGGCGCAGCGGGTCCGGCCCACCTTGCTGTGCGCCCTGCTTCGCTGCGCCCCTCTTTTTCGCCGGGCTTCCTTCCTCGCCGCGGATGCCATCGGCCCTTCGCGCCAGGTGTCAACGCGCCGCGCCCCCGCGCCCGCGTGCGCCTTTGCGTCACTTGCGTCACAAAAGCCCCTTTCATGTCACGCATGTCGCGTGTACGCGGGTCTTGGGTCACACCCGGTCCACAGGCACTTCCCGTTCCTCACTCTGTGTCGTTGACCGGGCACAGGCTTTGTGATCGCCAGCGCAGCGCACGGCTCCCCCGACGGCCGGCCCCGGCCGCCGCCGCGGCGCGCGCAGGGAGGTGCACTGATGACCGACCGACGGCTCTGGTCGTACAAGGAAATCGCGGCCCACATCCGGGTCCAGCCCGACACCGTCCGCTCCTACCGCAAGCACGGCCTGCTGCCCCCGCCCGACCACGTGGAGAGCGGCAAGCCCTACTGGTACGCCGACACGGTCCGGGCCTGGGTGGCCTCCCGGCCGGGCAACCGGGGGCGCAGGGACGACTGACCGGAGCCGGCACGGTGACGCGGTCCGGGTCCGGGTATCGAGTGCCCGGCGCGCCCGGTTCCGCGTCGGTGCGGGTTCGGACCCGCCCGGTATCGCGTCGGCGCGGTCCTGGCTCCGCCCTCACCGCCACGGCTCGATGACCGTCACCCCCGCTCCCGGTGCCGTGCCCATCGCAGCGAGGGCGGCCGGGGTCTCGGCCAGGGTGATCGTGGACGTGGTCAGGAGGTCGGGGCGGAGTACTCCCGACCGGACCAGTTCCAGCATGGGCGGGTAGGTGTGGGCCGCCATGCCGTGGCTGCCGAGGAGTTCGAGTTCCAGGCCGATCGCGCGGGCCATCGGGACCGGGGTCGTACCGGAGGGAGAGGGGAGCAGGCCCACCTGGATGTGGCGGCCCCGGCGGCGCAGGCCGTTCACCGAGGCGGCACAGGTCTCCGGTGAGCCCAGGGCGTCCAGGGAGAGGTGGGCGCCGCCGCCCGTGAACTCGCGGATCGCCGCCGCCGTGTCCGGGGTGCTCGCACCGTCCACGCACTCCGCCGCCCCGAACTTCCGTGCCAGGTCCAGCGCCTGGGGCGAGATGTCGACGGCGACGACACGGGCGCCCGAGGCCGCCGCGATCATCACCGCCGACAGGCCGACCCCGCCGCAGCCGTGCACCGCGACCCACTCCCCCGCGGCGACCCGGCCCCGCTGCACCACCGCGCGGAACGCCGTCGCGAACCGGCAGCCGAGCGAGGCCGCCGTCGCGAAGGACATTCCGTCGGGGACAGCCACCAGGTTCACGTCGGCGTGGTCCAGTGCCACGTACTGGGCGAAGGAGCCCCAGTGCGTGAAGCCGGGCTGGGTCTGCCGCGCGCAGACCTGCTGGTCGCCGGCCGCGCATGCCTCGCAGGTTCCGCAGGCGCACACGAACGGGACGGTGACTCGGTCGCCGGGGTGCCAGTTGGCCACCCGGGTGCCTACCGACTTGATGACACCGGCGAGTTCATGGCCCGGTACGTGCGGGAGTGTGATGTCGGGGTCGTGGCCCTGCCAGCCGTGCCAGTCGCTGCGGCAGAGGCCGGTGGCCTGGACCCTGACGATCACTCCGTGGGCTGCGGGGGTGGGGTCGGGTACGTCTCGCACCTCAGCGGGGTCACCGTATTGCTCGAACACCACCGCTTTCATTCAGGCTCCCATCGCCGTTGTTGTCTGCGGGTACATCGCGGCTGGTCGCGCCGTTCCCCGCGCCCTCAGGTGGGTTCTCTCCCCCTTCGCTGAGGCCGAACCGGTCATGCACTTTCCGCAACCGACCCGGCGCCCACCAAGTCGCCCGCCCCGTCAGCCTCATCACCGCCGGAACCAGCAGGCTGCGTACGATCATCGCGTCCATCAGGACCGCCAGCGCGATGCCCAGGCCCAGCATCTTGGTGTTGGTGACTCTGGACGTGCCGATCGCGACCATCACCACCGCCAGGATCACCGCCGCCGCCGTGATGAGGCCACCGGTGCGCTGGAGGCCGTGGCGGACCGCCTGGTTGTGGTCGCCGGTGCGGTCGTACTCCTCCTTGATGCGGGAGAGCAGGAACACGCCGTAGTCCATGGAGAGTCCGAAGGCTACGCAGAACATGAGGACGGGCAGGGTCGTCTCTATGGAGCCGGTGCTGGTGAAGCCGAGCAGGCCCGAGAGGTGGCCGTCCTGGAAGACCCAGACGACCGCGCCGAACATCGCGGTGAGGCTGAGCGCGTTGAGCAGTACCGCCTGGAGGGGGATCACCACGCTGCCGGTCAGGAGGAAGACCAGGAGCAGGGTGACCACGGTGATGAGGACGGCCGCCCAGGGCAGGCGGCTCGCTATCGCGTGCTTGGAGTCGACCAGGACGGCCGCCGTGCCGGTCACCTGGGTCGTGAAGGGGGCGTCCGTGGCGCGCAGGGCACCGACCAGGCGCTGAGCCGTGGCGTCGACCGCCTCGCCCTTGGGGAGCACCGTGAAGTACGCCGAGTCGCCCTGCACCACGGGTCCGTCCACCCGTACCACCTCGGGCAGTTGGGCGATCCTGGTCCGGTACGCGGTGTACTGCGCCGGCGTCGCCCGTCCCTCGGCGAGTACTTCGAGGGTGCCGCCGGGGTTGCCCGGGAAGCCGTCGCGGATGTGCTGCTGCACGACGTGGGCCTCGGCGCCCGAGGGCAGTTGGCGGTCGTCGGCGGTGCCGAACTTGACGCCCAGGAAGGGCAGTCCGAGGAGGACGAGGACGGCTGTGGTGGCGAGGGCGAAGAAGGGGGCCCTGCACATCACGAGGGTCGCCAGGCGTGCCCAGGCCGTGCCCTCCTCGCCGGAGCCGGATGTCCGCGGGGGCCGGCCTCGGCGGAACATGCGCCGTAGATCCAGGGAGTTGACCCGGTGGCCGAGCAGCAGGAGTGCCGCCGGGAGCAGGATCAGGGCGGCTGCCGCCGCCAGGAGCACCACGGCGATGCCCGCGTAGGCGAAGGAGCGCAGGAAGTACATCGGGAAGACGAGCATCGCGGCCAGGGACACCGCGACCGTGAGGGCGGAGAAGAGCACTGTGCGGCCGGCCGTGCGCAGGGTGGTGGCGATGGCGGGCAACGGCTCGGCGCCGGTGGACAGTTCCTCGCGGAAGCGGCGGACGATGAACAGGGCGTAGTCGATGGCCAGTCCTAGGCCGAGGGCCGTGGTGAGGTTCATCGCGAAGACCGAGACGTCGGTGAACTCGGTGAGGCCGCGCAGCACCGCGTTCGTCCCGAGGATCGCGACGATGCCGATGCCCAGGGGCAGCAGGGCGGCGATCGCGGAGCCGAAGACCATCACCAGCAGCAGGAGGGTCACCGGCAGGGCGATCATCTCGGCGCGGGCCAGGTCCTCCTTGATGGTCGTCTGCATCTCGTGGCGGACGGCGACGATGCCGCCGACCTTGACCCGCACCGGGCCGTGGGTGCCGCGAAGGGCGGGCGCGATGCGGTCCAGGGTGTCGGTCGTCGTCTTCTCGTCGCCCGTGAGGTGGGCGGCGATCAGTGCCTCGTGTCCGTCCTTCGCGCGCAGGGCGGGGGATTTGGTCTGCCAGTAGGAGCCGACGCCTATGACGCCCTGCTCGCCGGTCAGCCGGGCGGTGAGCCGGTCGGCCTCGGCGGTGACCGCCGGGTCGTCCACCGAGGCGCTGCCGGAGTCGACGAGGAGCAGGAGGTTGGGCTGTGAGGCCGGGAACTCCCGCTCCAGTGCCTTGGTCGCGTACGTCGACTGGGCCGTCGGGTCCTCCCAGCCGCCGCTGCCCAACCGGTCGGCGACCCCGCTGCCGGCCACCACGGCGAGCGCGGTGAGCACCAGGGCCACGAGCAGCGACAGCCGGGGGCGGGCGGTCACGAAACGTGTCCACCCTCCGAGGTGCGGTGGGCTGTTGACTTCGGTCATCGTGCGGTGCTCCCCTTCACCATGACCCGTGCCTCCGCGCAGGCAGGTGGCAGGGGTCGGCATTGCCATAGAATGGGCAAACACGAGAGATCGCTCGCGTTTCGCCAGGATCAGAATGCGAGTGACCGCTCGCGTTTGTCAACGCCGTTCGGAGAGCTGGGGATAACTCGTGTCCGTGGACCAGGAGAAGGCCGGCCCCCGCCGCCAGGCCCGCGGCGAGCGCCGCATCGCCCAGCTGCTGGAGGCCGCCGCCAACGTCTTCTGCACGACGGGCTACACGGCCTCCAGCACCAACGCCATCGCCCGCGAGGCAGGCGTCTCACCGGGCACGCTCTACCAGTTCTTCCCCAACAAGGAAGCGATCGCGATCGAGCTGGGCGACCGGCTCATCCACCGGATGCGGGAGACCACCGGCGAAGCGCTCGCCGCGGTCGACCCGTCGACCCCACTGGAGGAGGCGATCGGCACCGTCGTCGACCGTTTCACCGCCTTCAGCTGCCAGCACCCGGTGTTCTTCGCCCTGATGCACGGCCCGGACATCCCCGGCCGGCTCACCGAGGAGCACGACGCGCTGCACGCACACCTGCTCGGCCAGGTCGAGGCACTCATCGCGGCGTTCCTGCCCGGCGCCCCCGCCGCCGACGTCACCCGTACCGCGCACCTGTGCCTGGGCCTCTACAAGGCCGGCCTGGAACTGGTCCTCTCCCACGAGGGCGCCGAACGCGACGCGTACGTCCGGGAGTTGAAGAACGTCCTGATCCGCTATCTGGAACCGCTGCTCACCGAGTACCGGGCCACCGCGGACCTCACCACGACTCGGACCCCCTGACCGCCCCTTCCGCACCGACCGGCGCCACCGCGCCCGCCGTCTTCAGGACCTTGCCGTCGGCCCCGATGGCGGTGATGGCAGTGATGGCGACGACCAGGGGCAGCGCGGTGGAGGCGAGGGCGGTGAGGGCGCGCCGCGTCCCGCCGTAAGGGATCGCGCGGGGCGAGGACGTGGACCGGAAAGCCGCGGACGAGGACGAACAGCGCCAGGAGCGTCACGAGCCGTACGGCGAACCGACGGCTGCCGTGCAGGCCATGGCGATGACCGGCCCCGCCCGAACTCCCCCACCCCGCCGACCGCCGGCATCACGGACCCGAGGCGCGAGTGCAGGTTCCCGGCGTCGCGAAGCACCGGCAGGGCCGTGCCCGGCATCGTCAGACCCAGGTCGGATCGGACGGGGTGTCGATCACCTGTCCGTCGCCCGCCCAGCCGAGTACGGCCGGCCCCGCGAGGACGCCGGCAGGATCTCGAAGACGACCGGCGGGACCGGGAGCCGGCGGCCGGTCCCGTAGGCCGGCAGGGGTGCCGGTACGGCGACGGCCATGATCAGGGCGAGCGTCCCGGACTGCGGCATGGGGTGTATCTACCATAAAGTGCCGGTAAATCTGCCCTGTAGGAGTACGAGGGGATTTGCCGTGACCTACTCTCCGCCGCCCGGCGCGCCCCGGGCCCGCATCCCCGGGCCGCAGCAGCCGCCGCCGACGTACCCCCAGATCCGCACCGGCCTGTGGAGGCACTGCCTGGGCGGCGGGCTGGCACTGTGGGCGCTGACCGCGCTGGTCACGTACGAGACGCGGAACACCACCCTGCTGCCGACACTGATCCTGCTCGGCAGCTTCCTGGTGCCGGTGACCTTCGTCCTGTGGGCGTACGAGCGGCACGGGCGCGACCTGGGTGTCAGCGTGATCCTGGGCTGCTTCCTGACCGGCGGCACCCTCGGGGTGCTCGGCGCCTCGGTGATGGAGTACTACCTGCTGCATCCCTCCCTGGGGATGTTCGCCGGCGTCGGGCTGATCGAGGAGGCCGCGAAGCTCGGGGCGCTGATGTTCGTGCTGCGCCGGCAACCGCGGCTGCACGGGATCCGCGCGGGACTGGTGCTCGGCGCGACGGTCGGCTTCGGTTTCGCGGCCCTGGAGAGCGCGGGGTACGCCTTCAACGCGGCCGTCTCCACCAGGGGCATCGATCTGCGGGCGCTCCTGGAGACCGAGATCCTGCGCGGGGTCCTCGCGCCCTTCGGGCACGGCCTGTGGACGGCGGTCGCGGGTGCGGTCCTGCTCTCCTACCGGCAGCTGAACGGTCGCTTCCGCTTCACCGGCCCTGTCGTCGGCACCTACCTCGGCGTCTCGGTGCTGCACGCCCTGTGGGACTCCACGCACGGCATCGCGATCTGGCTGGTGGCACGGCTGTCCGGCGCGGGCCTGGACAGGCACCTGTTCGCCCAGGGGTACATCCCCCGGCCGACCGACCAGCAGGAGCACCTCTTCACGATGTTCTCGATGGGCGGGATGGCCCTCGTGGCACTGCTCGGCGTCGGCTGGGTGCGGTCCCTGGCCCGCCGCGACCCGTCTTGGAGAAATACCCCCTAGGGGTATACCCTGGGTTCCAGAGTGGGCCACCGTGGGCCACTCCGACCCAAACTGCCTCCACACGCCTCCACGAGGAGAACGACATGAGCGCCCAGACCGACACCCAGCATTCCGTCACCACCGTCTACAAGGTGAGCGGGATGAGCTGCGGACACTGCGAGGGCTCCGTCTCCGGCGAGATCTCCGAACTGCCCGGCGTCAGCTCGGTGAAGGCCGTCGCGTCGACCGGCGAGGTCACCGTCGTGTCGGCCGCCCCACTCGACACCGAGGCCGTCCGCGCGGCCGTCGACGAGGCGGGCTTCGAGCTCGTCGGCCAGGTCTGAATCAGCGCCAGCACGACACTTCCGTTGTCTCCGACCTGGCCGTGCCGACCAGCTGATACTGGCTCCGCGCGATCCGGTCCGATGTCTGGAGTCCGGACATGACCAGCACCACCACAGACACCCGCACCACCACAGTCACCGGCACAGCCCCGGCCACCGAAGCGGCCGAGGTCGAGCTGCTCATCGGCGGGATGACCTGTGCCTCCTGCGCGGCCCGCGTCGAGAAGAAGCTCAACCGCATGGACGGCGTCAGCGCCACCGTCAACTACGCGACGGAGAAGGCGAAAGTCAGCTACCCGGCGGGCATCCAGGTCGCCGACCTCATCGCGACCGTGGTGAAGACCGGGTACACCGCCGAGGAACCCGCGCCGCCGGAGCCGGAGGCACAGCCCCGTCACGACGATCCCGAACTCGCCTCCCTGCGCGAGCGGTTGACCGTCTCGGCCGTCCTCGCTCTGCCCGTAGTCCTCCTCTCGATGGTCCCGGCCCTGCAGTTCGACAACTGGCAGTGGCTCGCGCTCACTCTGGCCGCGCCGGTCGTCGTCTGGGGCGGACTCCCGTTCCACAAGGCCGCGTTCACCAACGCCCGGCACGGCGCCGCCACCATGGACACCCTGGTCTCGGTCGGCACAATGGCCGCGTTCGGCTGGTCGCTGTGGGCGCTGTTCTGGGGCGACGCGGGCATGGCCGGCATGCACGACGAGTTCCGTCTCACCGTCTCGCGCACGGACGGCGCCTCGACGATCTACCTCGAAGTGGCCGCCGGAGTCGTCGCGTTGATCCTGCTGGGCCGCTATCTGGAGGCCCGCTCCAAGCGGCGGGCGGGCGCGGCCCTGCGCGCACTCATGGAGTTGGGCGCCAAGGACGTCGCGGTCCTGCGGGACGGTCGTGAAGTACGGCTCCCGGTCGGCGAGTTGGCGGTCGGGGACCGTTTCGTCGTACGGCCCGGGGAGAAGATCGCGACCGACGGCACCGTCGTCGAGGGCGTCTCGGCGGTCGACGCGTCGATGCTGACCGGCGAGTCGGTACCGGTGGACGTGGCACCGGGTGACACCGTCACCGGCGCGACGGTCAACGCCGGCGGGCGACTGGTCGTAGAAGCGAGCCGGGTCGGTTCGGACACCCAACTCGCGCGCATGGCGCGGCTGGTGGAGGACGCGCAGAACGGCAAGGCCGAGGTGCAGCGGCTCGCCGACCGGATCTCCGGGATCTTCGTGCCGGTGGTGCTGCTGATCGCGCTCGGCACCTTCGGGGTGTGGCTCGCGGTCACCGGCGATGCGGCCGCCGCGTTCACCGCGGCCGTCGCCGTGCTGATCATCGCCTGCCCGTGCGCGCTGGGCCTGGCCACCCCGACCGCCCTCATGGTCGGCACCGGCCGCGGCGCCCAACTGGGCATCCTGATCAAGGGCCCCGAGGTCCTGGAGTCCACCCGCCGCGTCGACACCGTCGTCCTCGACAAGACGGGCACGATCACCACCGGCCGCATGACTCTCCAGGAGGTCCACGTCGCCGAAGGCACCGACGAGCACGAGCTGCTGCGGCTCGCGGGCGCCCTGGAGCACGCCTCCGAGCACCCCGTCGCGCGGGCCGTGGCGGCGGGCGCGGAGGAGCGGGTGGGACCGCTGCCGTCGGCCGAGCATTTCGAGAACGTGCCCGGACGCGGCGTGCGCGGGCGCGTGGAAGGCCGTGAGGTGGCCGTGGGGCGCCTCTACGACACCCTGCCCGAGGAGTTGACCCGAGCCGCCTCCGAGGCCGAGAGCCGCGGTCGTACGGCCGTGGTGGTCGGCTGGGACGGAGAGGCGCGCGGGGTCGTAGCGGTCGCCGACGCGGTCAAGGAGACCAGCGCCGAGGCCGTACGGGAGTTGCGCGCGCTCGGGCTCACCCCGGTGCTGCTGACCGGCGACAACCGCGCGGTCGCGGAAGCGGTGGCCGCCGCCGTCGGGATCCCCCCCGGGGACGTCATCGCCGAGGTACTGCCCGAGGACAAGGTCGACGTCGTACGACGGCTGCAGAGCGAGGGGCGGACCGTCGCGATGGTGGGCGACGGGGTCAACGACGCCGCCGCGCTCGCCACCGCGGACCTGGGGCTCGCGATGGGCACCGGGACGGACGCGGCGATCGAGGCGAGCGATCTGACCCTGGTGCGCGGGGACCTGCTGGTGGCCGCGGACGCGATCCGGCTCTCCCGGAGAACGCTCGGCACCATCAAGGGCAATCTCGTATGGGCCTTTGGATACAATGTGGCGGCGCTTCCGCTGGCCGCCGCGGGCATGCTGAACCCCATGATCGCGGGGGCCGCGATGGCCTTCTCCTCGGTGTTCGTGGTCTCCAACAGCCTGCGACTCCGGACATTTCGCTGAAGTTCCCCAAAGTTACCGGGAGTTACCGGGACCTGAAGTAAGAGTCCCTCTAGAGACCGACGACGGCCTCACATAAGCTCTTCACAAGCCTCGCGCATCATCCTTACGCTGGGGTCCCGACCGCGACATCGGGGCTCTTGCGCATCTAACGGACATATGCAAGAGACGCAGATCACAGTGATGTGAACGTAACCATCGAAGGGGTTCGAAGGTCTAAGTTGACGATGTCAGCAAGCGTCTTGGGGGGCGCGAACTGGCATCTGAGGATGTCTTGGGGGACTTCCTCAGAGATGCGTTGCCGGGACACGTACACCGGGGAGCTTTGAGCGGCCCTCCCGTCGTGCGGTGTCCCGGCAGATCGCACACATCACTGGCTCCACCCAGTAGTACGAGGAGTTTTGCTCGTTCTGCTCAGTTCAACGAAGCTCAGTTTCACCGAGCTTCGGCACGACAGCGATTCAGGCGCTGGTTCTCACAGGCGCCCGGCCGGATCCCGTGGGGGGAATCCGCACCGGGACATGGGAAGGCGCCCTGTACGCCGGCCCGTGGGGGGACCGTCGGCAGGGCGCCTTCTTCCCCTTCTTTTTTGAGGCTCGGTTCGCCTCCGGGGCGGCGAAGTCGGGGCTGAGAGCGCGATCGTGCTCGACCCTGCGGGCCTCCGCGCTCTCGACACCGGCGCGCCCCTTCGGCTCACTCGCCGCTTGAGGGGAGGGAGTCGAAGGGGCGCCGTGTTGCAGCGGACCCGTTCTTAGGGGTTTTCAGGGGCGCGGGGCTGTGACATGTGCGGCTCCGCCGCGTGGGCGCGACCAGCCCCCACCGGGCCCGCAGACAAGAATCGGCGGACCCAGCGGAGCGTCTAGCGACCCTCGACCGGCACGAAGTCGCGCTCGACCACGCCCGTGTAGATCTGACGCGGGCGCCCGATGCGGGAGCCGGGCTCCTTGATCATCTCGTGCCACTGGGCGATCCAGCCCGGGAGGCGGCCGAGGGCGAACAGGACCGTGAACATCTCGGTCGGGAAGCCCATGGCCCGGTAGATCAGGCCGGTGTAGAAGTCGACGTTCGGGTAGAGGTTGCGCGAGACGAAGTAGTCGTCCGACAGCGCGTGCTCTTCGAGCTTGAGCGCGATGTCCAGCAGCTCGTCGGACTTGCCGAGGGCCGAGAGGACGTCGTGCGCGGCGGACTTGATGATCTTCGCGCGCGGGTCGAAGGACTTGTACACCCGGTGGCCGAAGCCCATCAGGCGGACGCCGTCCTCCTTGTTCTTCACCTTGCGGATGAAGGAGTCGACATCGCCGCCGTTGGCCTGGATGCCCTCCAGCATCTCCAGGACGGACTGGTTGGCGCCGCCGTGCAGCGGGCCCCACAGCGCGTTGATGCCGGCCGAGATCGAGGCGAACATGTTGGCCTGCGAGGAGCCGACGAGGCGGACCGTCGAGGTCGAACAGTTCTGCTCGTGGTCCGCGTGCAGGATCAGCAGCTTGTCGAGCGCGGAGACGACGACCGGGTCGAGGTCGTACTCCTGGGCGGGGACCGAGAAGGTCATGCGCAGGAAGTTCTCGACGTAGCCGAGGTCGTTGCGCGGATAGACGAACGGGTGGCCGATCGACTTCTTGTACGCGTACGCCGCGATGGTCGGAAGCTTGGCGAGCAGCCGGATCGTGGAGAGGTTGCGCTGCTTCTCGTCGAACGGGTTGTGGCTGTCCTGGTAGAAGGTGGACAGCGCCGAGACGACCGACGACAGCATCGCCATCGGGTGGGCGTCGCGCGGGAAGCCCTTGTAGAAGTTCTTGACGTCCTCGTGCAGCAGGGTGTGCTGCGTGATGTCGTTCTTGAACACGGTGAGCTCGTCGACGGTAGGCAGCTCGCCGTTGATGAGCAGGTAGGCGACCTCCACGAAGGTGGAGCGCTCGGCCAGCTGCTCGATCGGGTAGCCGCGGTACCGGAGGATGCCCTGCTCACCGTCGAGGTAGGTGATGGCGGATTTATAGGCGGCGGTGTTCCCATAACCGCTGTCCAGCGTCACCAGACCGGTCTGGGCACGGAGCTTCCCGATGTCGAAGCCCTTGTCGCCGACGGTGCTGTCGATCACCGGGTAGGTGTACTCGCCGTCGCCGTACCGCAGTACTACAGAGTTGTCGCTCACGTCATCCCTCACCGACGTTGTGCCTCTTCTTCGAGGTTGCCCTGACTGTCTCTACCATCCCCCATTTGGCGCAGGAGAGTGCACTCGGGGTCGACCATTGGGCCTATTGACGGCACTCAGTGCCGCCAACCTGTTCATCCTGCCCCCTCCACCCCGGCAACTGGAAGTGCTGTGTGACCTTCATGACTCATTTGATCGATCATTTTTTACGGTCAGTCTGAAGTCCAGCGCCGTGCAGCGCCGCCCGGCCGACACGGTACGCACGGCCTGGCCGATGGCCTTGCGCGATCCGACCAGCACGACCAGCTGTTTGGCCCGGGTGACGGCCGTATACAACAGGTTCCGCTGAAGCATCGTCCACGCGCTCGTGGTGACCGGGATCACCACAGCCGGATACTCACTCCCCTGCGACCGGTGGATTGTCACCGCATACGCGTGCGCCAACTCGTCCAGTTCATCGAATTCGTACGGAACCTCCTCGTCCTCGTCCGTCAGCACCGTGAGGCGCTGGTCCACCGGGTCGAGTGAGGTGACGACGCCGACCGTGCCGTTGAAGACGCCGTTGGCGCCCTTCTCGTAGTTGTTGCGGATCTGGGTGACCTTGTCGCCGACCCGGAAGACCCGGCCGCCGAACCGCTTCTCGGCGAGGTCGGGCCGGCCGGGCGTGATCGCCTGCTGCAGCAGCCCGTTGAGGTTGCCCGCGCCCGCCGGTCCCCGGTGCATGGGCGCGAGCACCTGTACGTCCCGGCGCGGATCGAGCCCGAACCTGGCCGGAATCCTGCGCGCCACGACGTCCACGGTGAGTCGGCCGACCTCTTCCGTGTCGTCCTCGACGAAGAGGAAGAAGTCCTTCATGCCGTCGGTGACCGGATGCTGCCCGGAGTTGATCCGGTGCGCGTTGGTGACCACACCGGACTGCTGGGCCTGGCGGAACACGCGCGTGAGGCGCACGGCGGGGACGGGCCCGCCGTCGGCCAGCATGTCCCGCAGCACCTCACCGGCGCCCACGCTGGGGAGCTGGTCCACGTCGCCGACGAAGAGGAGATGGGCTCCCGGGGGAACGGCTTTGACAAGCTTGTTGGCGAGGAGGAGATCAAGCATGGAGGCTTCATCCACTACGACCAGATCGGCGTCCAGGGGCCGGTCCTTGTCGTAGGCTGCGTCGCCCCCGGGCTTAAGCTCCAGCAGCCGGTGGACGGTCGACGCGTCGGCGCCGGTGAGTTCGGCGAGTCGCTTGGCAGCACGGCCGGTTGGGGCGGCGAGGACGACCTTGGCCTTCTTGGCGCGGGCGAGTTCGACGATCGAGCGGACCGTGAAGGACTTGCCGCAGCCGGGCCCACCGGTCAGTACGGCGACCTTCTTGGTGAGCGCGAGCCGGACGGCGGCCTCCTGCTCGGGCGCCAACTCCACGCCCGTACGACCCTTCAGCCAGCCCAGCGCCTTGTCCCAGGCAACGTCGTGGAAGCCGGGCATGCGGTCGGCCTGCGTGTGCAGGAGGCGGCGGAGCTGGGCGGCGAGGGAGAGTTCGGCACGGTGGAAGGGGACGAGGTAGACGGCGGTGACGGGTTCCGAGTCGCCGTCGGGCCCGGGGACCTTCTCCCGTACGACGCCGGGGTCGCCCGACTCCTCGTCAGGGAGGGCGAGTTCGGCAAGGCACTCGATGACGAGCCCGGTGTCGACCTGCAGCAGCTTCACCGCGTCCGCGATCAGCCTCTCCTCGGGGAGATAGCAGTTGCCCTGGTCGGTGGCCTGCGAAAGGGCGTACTGGAGGCCCGCCTTGACGCGCTCCGGGCTGTCATGGGGAATCCCGACGGACTGGGCGATCTTGTCGGCGGTGAGGAAACCGATGCCCCAGACGTCGGAGGCGAGGCGGTACGGCTGGTTCTTGACGACGGAGATCGACGCGTCGCCGTACTTCTTGTAGATGCGCACCGCGATCGACGTGGACACCTCGACGGTCTGGAGGAAGAGCATGACCTCCTTGATCGCCTTCTGCTCCTCCCAGGCCTCGGCGATCTTCTTGGTGCGCTTGGGGCCGAGCCCCGGGACCTCGATGAGGCGCTTGGGCTCCTCCTCGATGATCTGGAGGGTGTCCATGCCGAAGTGCTGGGTGATGCGGTCCGCGAAGACGGGTCCGATGCCCTTGACGAGGCCTGAGCCGAGGTAACGGCGGATGCCCTGGATGGTGGCCGGGAGGACCGTCGTGTAGTTCTCCACGGTGAACTGCTTGCCGTACTGCGGGTGCGAGCCCCAACGGCCCTCCATACGGAGGGATTCGCCGGCCTGGGCGCCGAGGAGCGCGCCTACGACGGTGAGGAGATCGCCGCCGCCGCGGCCGGTGTCGACACGGGCGACCGTGTAGCCGTTCTCCTCGTTGGCGTAGGTGATCCGCTCCAGGACGCCTTCGAGGACGGCGAGGTGGCGCTCGCCTGTGGGGTTCCCCGGGGGTGTCGGCTGCTGGGTGGGCATGGGTCGACGGTATCGGGTGGGTGTGACAGTGGGGTGGGGAGTCAGAAGTGGGGGTGCTGTCGCTTCAGGGCTTCGACGAAGGCGGTGAAGGCGGGGGTGGGGAAGGTGAGGGTCGCGCGGGTCGGGGTCTTGGAGTCACGTATGGCTATGTGAGTGGGGCGGTTGGCGATCTCCACGCAGGAGTTGCCGTCCCCGGCGCCTGAGTACGACGACTTCCGCCAGTGCTCGCGCATGTCCATGGAGTGCCTCACAGCTCTTTGGCCCGCCCATTAATGAAGTCACGTGACCGCTCGGGACTGAGCGACATGCCTTCTACCCTACGGAAGAGCGTTCGAAATACGCCGAGCTGGGCCTCGGAATCGACGAAAGCTGCAGCGTGAGGCGCATCGCCGACGGCCGTGTCCAGCCTGGGTACGGCACCGCCTGCCAGCATCATGGCGGCCCAGGACCCGCCGAAGCCATCCAGATCGAACGGGACGACCCGCACGGTGACATTGCCCGCCTCGGAGGCTTCGAGAAGGCTGGCGAGTTGGGCCCGCGAGGCGGCGCGGTCGCTGACGCGGACGCGGAGTGCTGCCTCGTGGATGATCCCTTCGTAGGGTTTGGGATCGGGGCCTTCGAGGATCACCTTGCGCTGCATCCGGTGCCGCACGCGCAACTCCAGGTCTCCATCGGGGAGTTCAGGGATCCCGTCGGAGAAAATGGCGCGAGCGTAATCCTCGGTCTGGAGCAGGCCGGGGATGTACTGGAACTGGACCTCACGCAGGAACGTCGCGTGATGTTCCAACTCGGCCAGGCCGAGGAAGGACGTGGGCAGGGATCCCCGGTACTCCTCCCACCAGCCTCGCGTCCGGTCGGTCGCCATGGCAACGAGGGCGTCAATGAACTCCCCATCCGTGGCTGCATAGTTGGCCGCCAGGCGACGCAGCCGCTTTTCACTCACGCCGGCGAGGCCCGCCTCGATCTGACTGATCTGCGCGGGGCTCACTCCCAGCAGCGCCGCCCCCTCGCGGGCCGCGAGGCCTGCTGCGTCGCGGAGTCTGCGCAACTCGATCGCCAGGCGCATCTGACGTGCCGTTGGCTCGCGCCTCAATGCCACGACTGCCTTCAGTGACGCGACGCACACACTGCGGAAACACCGGGACACCGGAAGCGCACCACTCCGTCCTGCCACGACGGCTGTGGCAATGCCACCGCTCGCAACCCCCGCGGCCCTCCGAATCCCCACCACCGAACCGGAGTTGACGCATGCCCGAAAGCCCGATCCCACCCAGCCCCTGGGAGTACTGCCTCTGCGTCCCGAACGACCCGCGTGCCGTCACCGTCAGCCGCCGCACCCTCCGGCTGATCCTCACCATGCACGGTCTGATCCGGCTGGCGGACACCGCCGAGCTCCTCGCGACGGAGCTGGTCGCGAACGCCGTACAGCACACGAAGGGGCCCGCCGCCCTGCGAGTCGAATGGTCCGACGGAGTCCTCCGGCTCGGGGCCTGGGACGCCGACCCCGAACCGCCGGACCCGCCACGGTCGTTGGAGGAACTCGGCGACGCGGAGGACGGGCGCGGTCTCGCGCTGGTCCGAGCCTGCGCCGATCAGTGGGGCTGGCAGCCGCTGTCCAGAAACGGCAGCCAGGGGAAGCTCGTGTGGTGCGAGCTCGGCGCCGCTTGAGCACTGGTCTGCCGGGACTGCCGGACTGCCGCGCAGGGCGCGCCAGTTCAGGGGACGGATCAGACGTTCACACCAGCCCGCCCCTCCTGCAGGAGCGCACCCGAAGCCGGCCGGCATCCGCAACTCCGAGCCGCAGCGCGGTAATAGCCGAGGTCGTACAACCCGCCCTGCGGCGAGGCGAGCAGATCAAGGTCCTCCGGTAGCTCGAAGCCGTTGAACTCGGCACGCAGTTCCAGCACGTTACGGAAGCCCGCCGGGCTCAGGGCGGCGCGTCTGGAGAGACCGTCGGCGGCGACGTCGAGGTCGTATATCTTCGCGGCGAGCTCGGGCGAGGTCTCGTCGTCCACCAGTAACTGAACGGCCGCGTCACGGTGGCGTCGGTCGAACACCCACGTCATGCCGCGAATGAAGGCTCGGAGGAAGCGGACGGCCGTGCCGGGGTTGTCCTTGAGCCAGCCGCGACTCGACGCGAGCATTCCTCCCTGGTACGGCTGGACGGTGTCCGCCACGACCCCGATGACCGGCAGGCCGGCTTCCCTGGCGCGCACCACGCCTTCGGCGTTGATGATGGCCGCTTCCCACAGCCCGTCGAGCAGGCCCTGAAAACGTGCCGGTGTGCTACCGGCCGAGATCAGCGTGTAGTCCGTTCCGGCGACCAGTCCGGCGTTGAGCATGATCTTCTCGGCGGGCAGCCCGAATCCGGAGTGCGGGACGTCGACCCCCACCCGCCGATGCCGCAGGCTCTCCGCCGTCGGGTACCCGGCCGCCCCTACGAGCGCCAGCCCCAGGCCGAGGTCGTGCGCCGCGACGATGACGTTGTCCAGGATCCGCCCAGCCGGATTGCCCGGGTTCAACTGGTAGTTGATGGCGTTGTCCGTCGCGGAGACGATGAATTCGATCTCGCGCTGGTCGACCTGGATGAACGTGGGGCGGGACGACACGAACTGCGCGTAGTCGACGTCGAGGTTCTCCTCGACGAAGTACTGGTTGGCGATGGCCGCCAGAATCGGCAGCGATCTCGAAGCGGAGCGGACACGGACCAGGGGCGGGGCCGTAGCGGCGAGTGCGGCCGGGTCGGCAGAGGGGCCGGCGGCCCACGCCTTCGCGCCCGGGACCAGGGCGCCCGCCGAGGCGGAGGCCAGCAGAACGAAGGATCGTCGCGAGAGATTTCCGAGCGCCATGCCGGCCAGCTCCTGTCGAGAGTGACTCCGCGATACGCGGAACAGACGCGCCCGTGCCAAGGAGGGATCGGGCAGCTCACACCCGGGTCTGCCCGCCAGGTCAGGAGAGCGGGTCACCCCGGACAACAGGGCTGATTCGCGTCTTGTTGATCAGGCGGCGTTGGCGTTCAGGGCAGCCCGATCAGCACGGCCAACCATCACCGCGAGCCGTCCCGCGAACCACCGGGCTCCACCGGGCACCGTTCATCACAATCCGGTCACAGCCCCTTGTTAACTTGCATGTAATCGATTCCAATCCTCGATGTAATCGATTCCACGAGGAGGTGGAACGGCGATGGCAAGCATCAAGGACGTCGCTGCCGAGGCCGGGGTTTCCGTCGCCACGGTGTCGCGTGTCCTGAACGACCATCCGTCGGTCAGCGACGACGCACGTACCCGCGTGCTGGCCGCCGTAGAGGCGCTGGACTACCGTCCGAACGCCGTCGCCCGTTCCCTGCGCACCGATCAGACCCGCACCCTCGGGCTGGTCATCAGCGACGTGCTGAACCCCTACTTCACCGAGCTGGCCCGCTCCGTCGAGGAGGAGGCCCGCGCGCTGGGGTACAGCGTGATCATCGGGAACGCCGACGAGCGGCCCGAGTTGCAGGACCACCACGTGCGGACGCTGCTGGACCGTCGTATCGACGGGCTGCTCGTCTCCCCCACCGACGGCGGCTCCCCCGGGATGCTGGACGCCGCGCGGGCCGGCACCCCCATGGTGTTCGTCGACCGGTGGATCCCGGGGCTGGACGTGCCCGTCGTGCGGGCCGACGGGCGGGCCGCGATCCGGGATCTCGTCGCACATCTGCACGGGCTGGGGCATCGCAGACTCGCCATCATCGCGGGGCCCGCTGCCACCACGACCGGCAGTGAGCGCGTCGACGCGTTCCGGGACGCGCTCGCCGAGTACGGGATCCCCCTCCCCGACGCCTACATCGGGCAGGGCGACTTCCAGGCCGAGAGCGGGCGGCGGGCCACCGAGGGCTTCCTGGATCTGCCCGAGCCGCCCGAGGTCGTCTTCGCCACCGACAACCTGATGGCGCTCGGAGCCCTGGACGCCGTACGGGCGCGTGGGCTGCGGGTTCCCGACGACCTCGCGCTGGCCGCGTTCGACGACATCCGGTGGTTCGTGCACACCGATCCGCCGATCACCGCGATCGCCCAGCCGACCCCCGAGCTGGGGCGGGCCGCCGTGCGCGCCCTGGTCGACCGGATCGAGGGGCGGGTGCCGGAGTCCGTCACCCTTCCCGCCCGGCTCGTCGTGCGCCGCTCGTGCGGTGAGCCGGGCCCCGCGCAACCCCCGGTTCCAACTGCCCCTGTTCAAACTGTTCGAAGGAGCAAGTCGTGAGCAACGACGACGAGTTGCTGCGCATCGAGGGCATCCGCAAGACCTTCCCCGGTGTCGTCGCGCTGGACGGCGTCGACTTCGATCTGCGCCGGGGCGAGGTCCATGTGCTGCTCGGTGAGAACGGCGCCGGCAAGAGCACCCTCATCAAGATGCTCTCCGGTGCCTACCGTCCCGACGGCGGCCGCATCCTGGCCGGTGGCGAGGAGGTGCGCATCCACAGTGCGCAGGACTCCGCGCGGCTCGGGATCGCCACCATCTACCAGGAGTTCAACCTCGTTCCCGATCTGACGGTCGCCGAGAACATCTTTCTGGGGCGGCAGCCGCGCCGGCTGGGGATGATCGACCGGAAGCGGATGGAGGCCGAGGCCGCCGTTCTGCTGGAGCGCGTGGGTGTGAACGTGTCACCGCGCGCCCGTGTGCGTGAACTCGGCATCGCGCGGCTCCAGATGGTCGAGATCGCCAAGGCGCTGAGTCTCGACGCGCGTGTGCTGATCATGGACGAACCCACCGCCGTCCTCACCTCGGAAGAGGTCGAGAAGCTGTTCTCCATCGTGCGTCAACTGCGCGCCGACGGCGTCGGGATCGTCTTCATCACCCACCACCTGGAAGAGATCGCCGCCCTCGGCGACCGCGTCACCGTCATCCGGGACGGGAAGTCCGTCGGGCAGGTGCCTGCCTCCACCCCCGAGGACGAGCTCGTACGACTCATGGTCGGGCGGTCCATCGAGCAGCAGTATCCGCGTGAACGGGCCGACACCGGCGCCGCGTTGCTCTCCGTCGAGGGGCTCACCCGGGACGGTGTCTTCCGCGACATCAGCTTCGAGGTGCGGGCCGGTGAGGTAGTCGGCATCGCCGGGCTCGTCGGGGCGGGTCGTACCGAGGTCGTACGGGCTGTCTTCGGGGCCGACCCGTACGACCACGGGGCCGTGAAGGTCGGCGGTTCCGCGTTGCGCGGGCACGACGTCAACGCGGCGATGACCGCAGGGATCGGGCTCGTGCCCGAGGACCGCAAGGGTCAGGGGCTCGTCCTCGACCAGTCGGTGGAGGAGAACCTCGGGCTCGTCACCATGCGGGCCGCCACCAAGGGCGGTCTCGTCGACCTCAAGGGGCAGCGCGAGGCCGCCGGGCGGATCGCGAAGCAGCTGGGTGTGCGGATGGCCGGACTCGGCCAGCAGGTACGGACGTTGTCCGGCGGCAACCAGCAGAAGGTCGTCATCGGCAAGTGGCTCCTCGCCGACACCAAGGTGCTGATCCTCGACGAGCCGACGCGCGGGATCGACGTCGGCGCCAAGGTCGAGATCTATCAACTCATCAATGAACTCACGGCCGCCGGTGCCGCCGTACTCATGATCTCCAGTGATCTGCCCGAGGTCCTCGGCATGAGCGACCGGGTGCTGGTCATGGCCCAGGGGCGCATCGCGGGTGAGCTCTCCGCCGAACAGGCCACGCAGGACTCCGTGATGGCACTCGCCGTCAGCACACCGACCCAAGCAACTACCGCTGTGGAGGGCCACCGTGGCCACTGAAACGCTCAAGAGCACGCCGGGCGCGAGTGGCGCCTCGGGGATCCGCCGACTGCTCCTGGACAACGGGGCGCTGACCGCGCTCATCGTCCTCGTCATCGCCATGTCGGCGCTGTCCGGCGACTTCCTGACCACCGACAACCTCCTCAACGTCGGTGTCCAGGCGGCTGTCACCGCCATCCTCGCCTTCGGTGTCACCTTCGTGATCGTCTCGGCGGGCATCGACCTGTCGGTCGGTTCCGTGGCGGCCCTCTCGGCCACCGTGCTGGCCTGGAGCGCCACGCAGCACGGCGTCCCGGTCGTCCTCGCCGTCGTCCTCGCGATCGCCACGGGCATCGCGGCGGGTCTCGTCAACGGTTTCCTCATCGCCTACGGCAAACTGCCGCCGTTCATCGCGACGTTGGCGATGCTGTCGGTGGCGCGCGGGCTGTCGCTGGTGATCTCGCAGGGCTCCCCGATCGCCTTCCCCGACTCGGTCTCGCACCTCGGTGACACGCTGGGCGGCTGGCTGCCGGTGCCGGTCCTGGTGATGATCGTGATGGGGCTGATCGCCGCCTTCGTGCTCGGGCGGACGTACATCGGCCGGTCCATGTACGCGATCGGCGGCAACGAGGAGGCCGCGCGGCTCTCGGGGCTGCGGGTCTCCAAGCAGAAGCTCGCGATCTACGCCCTGTCCGGTGTGTTCGCCGCCGCCGCGGGCATCGTCCTCGCCTCCCGGCTCTCCTCCGCGCAGCCGCAGGCCGCCGACGGCTACGAGCTGGACGCGATCGCCGCGGTCGTCATCGGCGGCGCCTCCCTCGCGGGCGGCACCGGCAAGGCGTCCGGCACGCTCATCGGCGCACTGATCCTCGCGGTGCTGCGCAACGGCCTCAATCTCCTTTCGGTGTCGGCGTTCTGGCAGCAGGTCGTCATCGGTGTCGTCATCGCGCTGGCTGTCCTGCTGGACACCGTGCGACGCAAGGCGGGCGCAACTCCCGTCTCCGGTACGGGCGTCGGCGGTAGCGGTGGCGGACGGGGCAAGCAGGCGACCACGTACGCCCTCGCCGCCGTCGTCACGGTCGCGATCGTCGGCGCGACCTCCTTCCTGCACAACGACTCCTCCACGACGTCGAAGCCCAAGCTCGGTCTGTCGCTCTCCACGCTCAACAACCCGTTCTTCGTGCAGATCCGGTCCGGTGCGCAGGCCGAGGCGAAGAAGCTGGGCCTGGACCTGACGGTGACGGACGCGCAGAACGACGCCTCCCAGCAGGCCAACCAGCTGCAGAACTTCACCAGTTCCGGCTACGGCGCGATCATCGTCAACCCGGTGGACTCGGACGCGGCGAGCAACTCCGTGAAGGCCGCCGACAAGGCGAAGATCCCGGTGATCGCGGTCGACCGCGGCGTCAACAAGGCGGCCGTGGACACGCTGGTCGCCTCCGACAACGTCGTGGGCGGTGAACTCGCCGCCAGGACCGTCGCCGAAGAGCTGGGTGGCAGCGGCAAGATCGTCATACTCCAGGGCCAGGCGGGTACTTCGGCGGCGCGCGAGCGGGCCGAGGGCTTCGCCAAGGGGCTGAAGGCCTACCCCGGCATCCAGGTCCTCGCCCAGCAGCCGGCCGACTTCGACCGCACCAAGGGCCTCGACGTGATGTCGAACCTGCTCCAGGCGCACCCCGACGTCCAGGGCGTCATCGCGGCCAACGACGAGATGGCCCTCGGCGCCATCAAGGCTCTCGGTTCCAAGGCGGGCAGGTCGGTCTCGGTCGTAGGCTTCGACGGCACGCCCGACGGGCTGACCGCGGTCAAGCAGGGGACGCTGTACGCGTCCGTGGCGCAGCAGCCGAGCCAGTTGGGCAAAATCGCCGTGGACAACGCGCTGCGCGCGGCTCAGGGCAAGAAGGTGGAGACGACGGTGAAGGTGCCCGTGAAGGTGGTCACCAAGGAGAACGTGGCCGGCTTCACCGGCTGACAGCGCACAGGTCACCGCACCAAGTCACCACTGTGGGGAGTCAATTGATGTACGACTACGACCTGCTGGTCGTCGGATCGGCCAACGCCGACCTCGTGATCGACGTCGAGCGGCGGCCGGGCGCCGGCGAGACGGTCCTCGGTTCCGACCTGGCCGTCCACCCCGGCGGCAAGGGCGCCAACCAGGCGGTCGCCGCCGCCCGGCTGGGAGCCCGTACGGTCCTGCTGGCCCGGGTCGGCGACGACGCGTACGGCAGGCTGCTGCTCGACTCGCAGCGGGCCGCCGGGGTCGACACGGTGGGCGTGCTGGTCGGCGGGGCGCCGACCGGGGTCGCGCTGATCACGGTGGACCCGTCCGGCGACAACAGCATCGTCGTGTCGCCGGGGGCCAACGGGAAGCTTTTCCCGGTCGACATCCAGGCCGCCGCCTGTCTCTTCCACGCCTCCCGCGTGGTCTCCGTGCAGCTGGAGATCCCGCTGGAGACGGTCGTGGAGGTCGTACGGAGTCTGGCGCCCGACAGCAGGTTCGTGCTGAACCCCTCGCCGCCCCGGCCGCTGCCGTCCGAAGTCCTGGCGGCCTGCGACCCGTTGATCGTCAACGAGCACGAGGCGAAGGTGATCCTCGGGGACGCGTGTGTGAGCGAGCGGCCCGAGGACTGGGCGCGGATCCTGCTGGCGAAGGGGCCGCGTTCGGTGGTCGTGACGCTGGGTGCGGAGGGGGCGTTGGTGGCGTCCAAGGACGGGGTCACCCGGGTGCCGTCCGTGAAGGTGGACGCCGTGGACACGACGGGTGCGGGCGACGCGTTCACCGCGGCGCTGGCCTGGAAGCTGGGCACGGGTTCGTCACTGGCGGAGGCGGCATCGTACGCGGCGCGGGTCGGGGCGGCGGCCGTCACCGGGAAGGGCGCCCAGGAGTCCTTCCCGACGGCGGACGAGGTCTCGGCACTGTGAAGAAGGCAGGGATTCTCAACCGCCATCTCTCCGGCGCGCTGGCCGAGTTGGGGCACGGGGACGGGGTGCTGGTGTGCGACGCCGGGATGCCGATCCCGGCCGGCCCCCGGGTGGTGGACCTGGCGTTCCGGGCCGGGGTGCCGTCGTTCGCGGAGGTGCTGGACGGACTGCTGGCCGAGCTGGTGGTGGAGGGCGCGACGGCGGCGCGCGAGATCCGCGGCGCCAACCGGGCCGCCACCGCCCTCCTCGACGCCCGATTCCCCGACCTCGATCTCGTCTCCCACGAGAAGCTCAAGGAGCTGTCGGCGGGTGCGCGGCTGGTCGTGCGGACGGGCGAGGCACGGCCGTACGCGAATGTGCTGCTGCGGTGCGGGGTGTTCTTCTGAAAGCGCGACAATCCGGGCGGATGTGTGACGCTCTGCACGGCCGGGTGCCGGGCGAACGAACACAGGGACGACGCAGGGACGGCACAAATTCGAGGGGGCCCGGTCCGTCGACCAAGCCCCCTCGGGTTTTCCCCTCCAACATCAGAACCCCCGCGATCCCCCCAGATCCCCCTCCAAGAGTCCTGATGCCTAGTACGACCCGCGGACTGCGCGGAGGGTTGTACGGCGTCTTGAGAATTTTTCAAAACGGCTGCCGGCCTGCCCCCAGGTGCCGACGAAACCGGACGGACGTAGCGTTTCAGGCATGAGCGAAGACTCTGCTACAGCCTTCCAGGGCGACGTCCTCGACGAGCTGGGCGACGCGAAGGTCCAGGAGATCGCGGGCCTGCTGGGGACGGACGAGGCGGGCGCCAGGGAGGTCGTCGGTACGACGGTCTCGGCGCTGTCCGGCGAGGCGGCGACCGTCGAGACGCCACAGGAGGCTCCCCTCCAGGGCGTGGCCACGCTGGGCGGTTTCGCGACCGGCGGGCTCATGGCCGGGGTGCTGGCCAAGGCGGCCAAGCCGGTGGCGAAAGCGGTCGCCAAGAAGACGGGCCTGCCGCCGGCGACCGTCACCAGGGTCGTCGAGATGCTGATCCCGGTGGTGCTGGCGGTACTGACGAAGCGGGCGGCGAAGAAGTAGGGCGGGCGGGTACGGCATACTCCTGACCTCCTGCCCCACCCCGGATCGAACGGGGTGGGGCAGGGCTCAGGGGTGTTTCAGCGCGGTACGGCAGGCGTCAGCGGACGGTGACCGAGACGGCCTTGGAGACGGTGGTGCCGTCCTTGACGCGCAGGACCGAGACGCCCTTCTTCTGGAACTTGTCGGCCAGCTTGTACGCGCCGTGGTTGACCTTGGCGGTCACCGGCAGGGACTTCCAGGTCGCGCCGGTCTTGACCTGGAGCGTCACCTTGCTGCCCTCCTTCAGGCGGGCGGTCTTGCCGGTGAAGGTGACCACGTCACCGGGCTTCACGGTGGTGTGGTTGGCCTTGAGCGTGATGCTCGGCGCCGGGGCGGGCGCGGCTACGGCGGCGGTGGCACCGACGGCGACGAGCGCGGCGGAGGCCAGGGAGACGGCGGCGATACGCACGTTCACAGATAACTCCTTGTTTTGTTTCTCGAATTACTTCTCTAATGCACCTCTCAGGCTTCTCTCATACGAGAAAAAGCCCGGAAGGCCGCGCTTCCGGGCTTTATCCCAGCCCCGCGGCGAGCACGATCCTATAGACACGACCTGGGGTTATGCGGTTCCGGAAGTCTCCGGAAAAGCCGAATCGACAGGTCAGTCACAGGAATTGCGTGCACCGCACGGGCCGTGATCTGCATTTATATAAAGGAGCTGTGTGAAGGTGGCTCTCACATTTTGGCTACCGGAGCACGTGCTCCACGAACCGTGCCGCCGTCTCCGCCAGCACCTCGCGGCCGTCCCGTGCCCACAGGCCGTCGTTGAACAGCTCGACCTCGATGGGGCCGGTGTATCCGGCGGCCTCGACGCACGACTTCCACTCCCGCATGTCGATCGCGCCGTCCCCGATCTGCCCGCGGCCGTTGAGGACGCCCTCCGGCAGCGGGGTGGTCCAGTCGGCGAGCTGGAAGGTGTGGATACGGCCGCCCGCGCCCGCCCTGGCGATCTGTGCCGGGGCCTGGTCGTCCCACCAGATGTGGTACGTGTCCACCGTGACGCCGACCTGCTGGGCGGGGAACCGCTCCGCGAGGTCGAGGGCCTGGGTGAGCGTCGAGACCACGCAGCGGTCGGAGGCGAACATGGGGTGCAGCGGCTCGATGGCCAGCCGTACGCCCCGTTCCTCGGCGTAGGACCCCAACTCGCCCAGCGCGTCGGCGATCCGCTCCCGCGCGCCGTGCAGGTCCTTGGAGCCGGCCGGCAGACCGCCGGACACCAGCACGAGGGTGTCCGTGCCGAGTGTGGCCGCCTCGTCGACGGCCTTCCGGTTGTCGTCCAGGGCGCGGGCGCGTTCGGCCGGGTCGAGCGCCGTGAGGAAGCCGCCCCTGCACAACGTTGTCACCGCGAGGCCCGCGTCGCGGACCAGCTTCGCGGTGGCCTCCAGGCCGTAGGACTGGACCGGCTCGCGCCACAGGCCGACGCCCGGGACGCCCAACTCAAGGCAGGCGTCCACCAGTTCCGGCATGCTCAGCTGCTTCACCGTCATCTGGTTGATGGAGAAGCGGGACAGGTCGGGATCGCTCACTGGGTCACTCCGTACAGGGCGAGCAGGTTCTTCATCCGTTCCTCCGCGAGCTTCGGGTCGGGGAACAGGCCCAGGCCGTCGGCGAGTTGGTAGGCGCGGGCGAAGTGAGGGAGGGAGCGGGCCGACTGGAGGCCGCCCACCATCGTGTAGTGCGACTGGTGGCCCGCGAGCCAGGCCAGGAACACCACGCCCGTCTTGTAGAAGCGGGTCGGGGTCTGGAAGAGGTGGCGGGACAACTCGACCGTCGGATCGAGGAGTTCACGGAAGCCTGCCGTGTTCCCGGTGTCCAGGACGCGGACGGCCTCCGCCGCCAGCGGGCCGAGCGGGTCGAAGATGCCGAGCAGGGCGTGGCTGAAGCCCTGGTCGTCGCCGGCGATCAGCTCGGGGTAGTTGAAGTCGTCGCCGGTGTAGCAGCGGACGCCCTGGGGCAGTCGGCGCCGGATGTCGATCTCCCGCTGAGCCTCCAGGACCGACACCTTGATGCCGTCCACCTTGTCGGGGTGGGCCGCGATGACGTCGAGGAAGGTGTCGGTGGCCGCGTCCAGGTCGGACGAGCCCCAGTAACCCTCCAGCGCCGGGTCGAACATCGGGCCGAGCCAGTGCAGGACGACGGGCTCGGACGCCTGGCGGAGCAGGTGGCCGTAGACCTCAAGGTAGTCCTCGGGGCCCTTGGCGACGGCCGCGAGCGCGCGGGACGCCATCAGGATGGCCTGCGCGCCCGACTCCTCGACGAGGGCCAACTGCTCCTCGTAGGCGGCCTGTACGTCGGCCAGGGTGCCGCCGGTGATCTGGTCGGTGCCGACACCGCAGGCGATCCGGCCGCCGACCGTCTTGGCCTCGGCGGCACTTCGGCGGATCAGCTCGGCCGCGCCCGCCCAGTCCAGGCCCATGCCGCGCTGGGCGGTGTCCATCGCCTCGGCGACCCCGAGGCCGTGGGACCAGAGGTGGCGGCGGAAGGCGAGGGTGGCGTCCCAGTCGACGGCGGCGGGCGAGTCGGGGCTCGTGTCGGCGAAGGGGTCGGCGACGACGTGGGCCGCCGAGAACACCGTACGAGAGGTGAAGGGGGTGCCGGCGGTGACGGCGAGGGGTTCGGACCGGGGCTCGTAGGCCCTCAAGACCCCACCGGTGCCCGGGAGTTGGATGGTCACAGCGAGATCTCCGGGACGTCGAGACGGCGGCCCTCGGCGGAGGACTTCAGGCCCAGCTCGGCGAGCTGGACGCCACGGGCGCCGGCCAGGAGGTCCCAGTGGTAGGGGGCGTCGGCGTAGACGTGGCGGAGGAACAGCTCCCACTGCGCCTTGAAGCCGTTGTCGAACTCGGTGTTGTCGGGGACCTCCTGCCACTGGTCGCGGAAGACCTCGGTGGCGGGGAGGTCCGGGTTCCAGACCGGCTTGGGGGTGGAACTGCGGTGCTGGGCACGGCAGTTGCGGAGTCCGGCGACGGCCGAGCCTTCCGTCCCGTCGACCTGGAACTCGACGAGTTCGTCGCGGTTGACGCGGACGGCCCAGGAGGAGTTGATCTGGGCGATGGCGCCGCTGTCGAGCTCGAAGATGCCGTAGGCGGCGTCGTCGGCGGTGGCGTCGTAGGGCTTGCCGTTCTCGTCCCAGCGCTGCGGGATGTGGGTGGTGGCGATGGCCTGGACGGACTTGACGCGGCCGAACAGCTCGTGGAGGACGTACTCCCAGTGCGGGAACATGTCGACGACGATGCCGCCGCCGTCCTCGGCGCGGTAGTTCCACGACGGGCGCTGGGCGCTCTGCCAGTCGCCCTCGAAGACCCAGTAGCCGAACTCGCCCCGGATGGAGAGGATCCGGCCGAAGAAGCCGCCGTCGATGAGGCGCTTGAGCTTGAGCAGGCCAGGGAGGAACAGCTTGTCCTGGACGACGCCGTGCTTGATGCCTGCGGCGTCGGCGAGACGGGCCAGTTCCAGGGCGCCGTCGAGGCCGGTCGCGGTCGGCTTCTCGGTGTAGATGTGCTTGCCCGCCGCGATCGCCTTCTTGAGCGCCTCCTCGCGGGCCGAGGTGACCTGGGCGTCGAAGTAGATCTCGACGGTCGGGTCGGCGAGGACCGTGTCGACGTCCGTGGAGATGTTCGCCGGGTCGAGCCCGTGCTGCTCGGCAAGCGCCTTCAGCGCGTGCTCGCGGCGGCCGACGAGGATCGGTTCCGGCCACAGCACAGTTCCGTCGCCGAGGTCTAGACCACCCTGCTCCCGCAGTGCGAGGATCGAGCGGACGAGGTGCTGTCGGTAGCCCATGCGCCCGGTCACGCCGTTCATGGCGATACGCACCGTCTTGCGTGTCACGTGTTTCCCTTCGTCCGCATACGTTTCAACAACGCAGCAAGCGCTTTCTACATATGCAGAAGCTAGCCTTTGCACACAGGTCTGTACAAGACCGTGATGGGGTCAAGTTGTTCGAGGGGGCGAACGACGGGGGTCTATGGCCTTATCGTCTGCTCGGACGGGGGCTTCCTTTGAGCAGCCTATGCACAACGGCGTACGACAAGATGCGCGACCGGAGGACGAACGACATGACGGTGACCCTGGCGGACGTGGCGGCCCGCGCCCAGGTCTCCCCCGCGACGGTGTCGCGCGTACTGAACGGCAACTACCCGGTCGCGGCCACCACCCGCGAGCGCGTGCTGCGGGCGGTCGACGAGCTCGACTACGTCCTCAACGGTCCCGCGAGCGCGCTCGCGGCGGCCACCTCCGACCTGGTCGGCATCCTGGTCAACGACATCGCCGACCCCTTCTTCGGGATCATGGCGAGCGCGATCCAGTCGGAGATCGGGGGGCCGGGCGGGCGTGCGGGCGGGGAGCGGCTGGCCGTGGTGTGCAACACAGGGGGCTCCCCCGAGCGTGAGCTGACGTATCTGACCCTGCTGCAGCGGCAGCGGGCGGCAGCCGTGGTCCTGACCGGCGGCGCCATGGAGAACGCGCCGCACGCGGCTGCCGTGGCGGCGAAGCTGCGGAAGCTCGGCGAGGCCGGGACGCGGGTGGTGCTGTGCGGGCGCCCGCCGGCGCCGGACACCGGGGCGTTCGCGCTGACCTTCGACAACCGCGGGGGCGGGCGGGAGCTGACCGAGCACCTGATCGGCCTCGGCCACCGGCGGCTCGGCTACATCGCGGGCCCGGAGGAACGGACCACGACCCGGCACCGGCTGGAGGGCCACCGGGAGGCACTGGCCGCGCACGGCATCACGGAGGACCCCCGCTGGACCGTGCACGGGCGCTACGACCGGCGGTCCGGCTACGAGGCGACGCTCGAACTGCTGCGCCGCGACCCGTCGTTGACGGCCGTGGTCGCGGCGAACGACTCCGTCGCGGTGGGGGCGTGCGCGGCCCTGCGGGAGTCGGGGCGGCGGATCCCGGACGACGTCTCGGTGGCCGGCTTCGACGATCTGCCGTTCAGCGTGGACGCGGTGCCTTCTCTTACGACGGTGCGGCTGCCGCTGTCGGAGGCGGGGGCGCGGGCCGGGCGGATCGCGATGGGGCGGGAGGAGCCGCCGCCGGGCGGGATCGCCACGGTGCGGGGGGAGTTGATGGTGCGGGGGTCTTCCGGGGCGCCTCGGAAGTAGCGCCGCCGGGGGGATCTGCTTCAAAAAGTGTGTCACTTTCAACGGGTAGTGTCACACTTTTTCAGGACACCGGTCGCCCCGCGGCCGACCTCGTTGTCAGTGCCTCCCCCTATCGTCCGGCCATGGTCTTCCCACTGCCCGGCGAACTGTCCCTGTCCCCCGGTCGCTTCGAGACCCGAGGGGAGGTGGAGGTCTGGTTCGCAGACGAACTGCCGGACGATCTGGTGAAGTTGTGGCCGCGACTGCTGGAGCGGGCCGAGGTCGGCGGGCTGTACCCGTTCATCTGCTGGCGCGATGACCCTTACCGGCCCGAGGACTTGAGCGAGGTCGACGCGATTCGGCTCGATGCCGTGCTCGCGGCGGACTTCGCCGAGTACCGGCGCCGGCGGCTGCCGTACTGGTCGAGTCCGCCGGCGGCCGATGTCCTGCCCCACGACGACGACCCGGACGACATCGCACCCTGGCCGCACGATCCCGGGCCGCCCTTCGAGACCTGGCCCGGGCTCGCGCCGGCGGAGCCGGTGACCGATGGCGGGCTGAGCCCGGCGGAGACCGCCGGGTGGACCGTGGCCGAGTTGCTCCGCACCGAGCCCTTCGTGCGCACCTGCCAGCTGGCCATGGTGCCCGCCCGCCGCAGCGCCGACGTGCCGGCGATCGTCGGGTGGTCGGCCGGGGCTCCGCTTCCGCTGCTGTGCGCGCTGCTGCGGAGCTGGGAGGAGCGGTTCGGGGCACGGGTCGTGTCCGGGTTCGGGGGCGCCCTGACCGTGTCGGTCGCCCGGCCGCCCCAGGACCTCCCGCAGGCCGGACGGCTCGCTCTGGAGCATGTGCTGACGACCGCCGACAACATCGTGGACGATCCGCCGACACCGTTCCCGGAGTACGCGGGCGAGCTTGTCGGGCGCCACGAGTGGCGGTTCTGGTGGGACTAGCCCGTTGCCTTGCCCACCCCGGAGGGCTACCGTCAGAACCGCAATACCTCTGACTGAGTCAACTACCCTGAGCGACCACCGGGGATCGATCATGACCGTCCAGGACATCCGCGCCTTCAACCGCTTCTACACGAACGTCATCGGCGCCCTCGACTACAGCCGCCACCTCTACGCCCCCTTCACCCTCACCGAGTCCCGCGTCCTGTACGAACTCGCACACTCCCCGCACACGGACGCGGCCGACCTCCGTTCCGAACTCTCGCTGGACGCCGGATACTTGAGCCGGATCCTGAACCGGTTCGAGCAGGACGGGCTGATCGAGCGGGCACCCTCGCGACGGGATCCCCGGCGGCGGCAGATCACGCTCACCGCGCGCGGGCGGGAGACCGCCGACCTGCTGGCCGAGCGGGCGGACGAATCCGTCGGCGCGCTGCTCGCGAGCGTGCCGGCCGCCGACCGACCCCGACTCTCCGAGGCGCTGCACACCGTACGCACCATCCTGTCGCAGGACACCGACGGTCACCGATCGAAGCCCGAGGACGTCGTGCTGCGGGAGCCCGGGCCCGGTGACCTCGGGTGGATCGTGCAGCGCAACGCGGCGCTCTACGCCGCCGAGTACGGCTTCAACGCCGACTACGAGGGGCTGGTGGCGCGGATCGTCGCCGACTTCGCCGAGGACCACGACCCGCATCTGGAGCGGGTGTGGATCGCGGAGCTGCACGGGCGGCCGGTGGGGTGTGTGATGTGCGTGCGGGACGACGCCCCGGGGGCCGCGCGACTGCGGCTGCTGCTCGTCGAGCCGGATGCCCGGGGGCTTCGTATCGGGGACCACCTGGTCTCTGCGGTCGTCGAGTTCGCGCGCGGTGTCGGCTACCGCGACCTCGTGCTGTGGACCAACGACATCCTCGGCGCCGCCCGCCGCATCTACCAGCGGCACGGTTTCGTCCTCGTCGCCGAGAAACCCCACCGCTCCTTCGGCCAGGACCTCGTCGGCCAGGACTGGCGCCTCGACCTGCACGCAACCGGAGAGTGACGAGTAGTGTCGTGACCATGAAGCTCGCCTTCTCCACTCTCGGTGTCCCAGGGCTCCCCGTGGCCGACGTGCTGCACCTCGCCGTCACCCACGGCTACCACGGCGTGGAGCTGCGCGCCCACCCCGAGGAGCCCGTGCACCCCGGCATCGGCACCGCCCGACGGGCCGAGGTGGTCGCCGAGTTCAAGGCGGCCGGGGTCGAAGTCCTGGGCCTCGCCGGGTACGCACGCGTGGCCGCGCCGGGCGACGACGCCCCCGTCCTCACGGAGATCCGCGAACTCCTGGAACTGGCACGGGACCTGGGCGCACCCTTCGTCCGTGTCTTCCCCGGCGGAGGCACCGAACAGTCCGCCCACGAGGCCGACGCGACCGCCGCCCGGCGCCTGGGCACGGCGGCGGAATGGGGCGCCGACCTCGGCGTACGGATCCTGCTGGAGACCCACGACTCGCACCGCACCGGCGCCGACGCGCTCCGCGTGCTCGGCCCGGTCGGGCACCGGCAGGTGGGCGCGCTCTGGGACGTCATGCACACCTGGCTGGGCGGCGAGCAGCCGGCGGAGACACTGGCCGCGCTGGGCCCTTACCTCGGATACGTCCAGGTCAAGGACATCGCGTCGCCCGACGACACCACCCCGCTGCCACTCGGCGCGGGCGTCCTGCCGCTCGCCGAGTGCGTGGAACTCCTGACCCGGCACGACTGGGACGGCTGGCTGTGCTGGGAGTACGAGAAGCGCTGGTACGAGACCGCCGCCCCACTCCCCGAGCTGCTGGCCGCCGGTCATGACCATCTGGCGCGGCTGCTCAACGACTCGGCGTAGCTCCGCCGCGCGTACGACGTCATCGAGCCGTGAGCGGCGCCGTCCCGTCCAGGCACCACTCCAGTACGGCCGGCCAGGACCCGTACCCCGCGTTCAGGTCCAGGTGGCCCGCGCCCGGGATGATCTCGGCGGGGATGCCGAGCGGGTCGCCGAAGACCGTGCGGGCGCCTTCCGGGCAGTACGGGTCGTCGTCGCCGGCGACCAGCCGGGTGGTTCCGGGGAGCGTCAACTCGGCGGTGGGCGGCGCGAATTCGGCGATCTCGGGATGCTGTACGACGACGGAGGCGGACGGCGGTGCGACCAGCAGCACCCGGTCCGCGTCACCGTCCCGGACCACCCCTCGGGCGACGGCGTGCAGCCACAGCAGGGCGGAGGCGCTGTGCGCGAGGACGACCCGCTCGCCGTCCGGCAACTCCCGCACATACCGGGAGAGTTCGCCGAGCCACACCTCCAGGTCGGGGTCGTCGGCGTCGGGCAGCTGGGGGTAGGTCACGTGGTGGCCGAGTGCGCGCAGCCGGTCGGCGAGCAAGTGCTGCCAGTGGCCCTCGGGGCGGTGGTTCTGCCAGCCGTGGAGGACGAGGTAGGCGGTCATGACGTCGATACTCCCCGTGCCACCCGCTTCTCCAACTCCGCCCGGCACACCTCCCACTCCTCCGCCGTGATCGAGTAGATCGCGGAGTCGCGCAGCCGCCCGTCCTCGCCCGGTGCCCAGGAGCGGGACCAGTTGCGCAGGACGCCCTCGAAGCGGGCGCCGACGCGCTGGATCGCGGCGCGGGAGCGGTCGTTGCGGGCGTCGGTCTTGAGGTCGACCCGGGAGACGTGCCACTCCTCGAAGGCGTGCCGGAACAGCAGGAGTTTGGCCTCCGCGTTGATGCCGGTGCCCTGTGCCGAACCGGCCAGCCAGGTGAACCCGACCTCGACGGCGTCGAGTTGATCGTCCGTCAGCCAGCAGCGGGGTTCCCAGTAGGCCGTGGCACCGACCGCCCGACCGGTCGCCGTCGAGATCTGGGCGTAGGGCGCGAGCATGCCCGTGGCCGCGCGGGCCAGCTGCGCGTCGATGTACGCGCCCACCTGGTCCGCCCTCGGCACCCAGGTGAACGCGTACGACCCCCGGTCCTCCTCCGCCGCCACCGCCAGATCGGCCGTGTGCCGGTGGTCGAGCGGCTCCAGCCGCACCGACTCACCTGTCAGGACCGGTGCCTTCAGTTCGAACCCCACACTGATCCCCTCATGTCGGCAACTGCCCCCGCAGCGCCCCGAACGCCTCGTGGAAACCCGGGAAAGTCTTGCGTACGCACCCCGGGTCGTCGAACGAAATACCCGGCACCCGGAGCCCGGTCACCGCGAAGGACATGACGACGCGGTGATCACCGTAGGACTTGATTTCCGCACCGACGGGGGTCGAACTCGGGCGGATCTCGATCCAGTCGTCCCCCGTCGCCACCTCGACGCCCAGCCGCCGGAGGTTCTCCGCGCAGGCCTCCAGGCGGTCGCACTCCTTGACGCGGGTGTTGCCGACGTCCTCGATGCGGACCGGGCCGGAGGCGAAGGGGGCGATCGCGGCCAGGGTCGGCATGGTGTCCGAGATGTCCCGCATGTTGACCGTGAGGCCGCGCAGTTCGCCGGTGCCGCGCACCCGGGTGCCGTGCGCGTCGGTCTCCACCTCCGCGCCCATGCGGCGCAGTACGTCGACGAAGCCCAGGTCGCCCTGGAGCGCGCCGGTGCCGAGCCCGGGGACGGTGACCTCGCCGCCGGTCACGGCCGCCGCCGCGAAGAAGTAGCTCGCGGTCGAGGCGTCCGGCTCGATGTCGTAGGTGGTCGCGGTGTAGCCGCCCGCCGGGACCACGTAGACCGTGCCCTCCCTGCGCACCGCCACGCCGAACGCCCGCATCATCGCGAGGGTGATCTCGATGTACGGCGCGGAGACGAGGTCCGTGACCCTGATCCGCAGGCCCTTCCTGGTCAGCGGGCCGAGGAGGAGCAGGGCGGTCAGGTACTGCGAGGACAGGCCGGCGTCGAGCACCACCTCGCCGCCCTCGACACCGGACGCCTCGACGCGCAGCGGGTGGTGGCCCTCGGCCTCCTCGTGGCGCAGTTCCACGCCCAGGTCGCGCAGGGCACGGGTCAGGGGGAGCAGCGGCCTGCGGCGCATCTGCGGGGACGCGTCGAAGCGGAAGCTGCCGTGCCCGGCCGCCGCGAGGGTGGGCAGGAAGCGGGCCGTGGTCGCACCGTCCCGGCAGTACACGTCGGCCTCGGTGACCGCCGGCCCCTGCGGGCGGCCGTCGATCTGCCAGGCGTCGGGGGTCCGGCCCACCCGGTAGCCGAGCCGCGTCAGTCCCTCCGCGAAGCCCTCGGTGTCGTCCGAGCGGAGCGGACGCCGGAGGGTGGTGACGCCGTCGGCCGCGGCGGCCAGGAAGAGCGCGCGGGCGGTGACGGACTTGGAACCGGGAATGTCGACTACGGTCATGCCCTCATGATCGGGCGGCGACCGCCCGCCGCGCCGGGACGTCCACGGGATGGACGGCCTCCGTTCGCGCGCGCGTACCTGTGCGTGACCGCATCCGTCCCGTTGTGCACGGGTTCACCAACTTCCGGGAATCCGCCCGCGGACGGGAACCCGGGCCCGTTCACCTCCGTCCAACCGGCATGCTGCCGGATGAGTCTCCGCGGTACGGCGTCGGCCTCGCTGCTGGCTGCGAATGCTGACCAACCCTCTCTCCGTACCGCGGCCGGCAGCAAGCCGTCATCGGCGCGCCCCCCTCCAACTGCGCCGATGGCGGCCTCTCCTCAGGTTTACTGTGCGCTCCCTTGACTGGCAGAAACTTCCCGGATACTGCTGAAAGCTCGGAAGTTTCCTTCATCGGACCACCTCCGGAAGGAGCGCACGTGCCCTCCAGACGTACCGTTCTCGCCGCGACCATGGGCGTCACGGCGTCCCTCGCGGTCGGCTCCCCCGCCCACGCCGACGACACCGCACTCCGCTCGCTGATCTCCCGCATGCCCCTGGAGGAGAAGGTCGGCCAGCTCTTCGTGACGCGGGTCTACGGCCACTCCGCCACCGCCCCCGACCGGGCGGACGCCGACGCCAACCTGAGCGAGCTCGGGGTGCGCACGGCCGCCGAGCTGATCGCGAAGTACCGGGTCGGCGGGATCATCTACTTCAGCTGGGCGCACAACACCCGCGATCCGCACCAGATCGCCGACCTCTCCAACGGCATCCAGAAGGCGTCGCTCGGCCGGCCGCGCGGGCTGCCCGTACTGATCGCCACCGACCAGGAGCACGGCATCGTCTGCCGGATCGGCAGGCCCGCCACCCTCTTCCCGGGCGCGATGGCGCTCGGCGCCGGCGGCTCCCGCACCGACGCCCGCACGGTCGGCCGGATCTCCGGCGCCGAACTGCGCGCGATGGGCGTCAACCAGGACTACTCCCCCGACGCCGACGTGAACGTGAATCCGGCCAACCCGGTCATCGGCGTACGGTCCTTCGGCGCCGACCCGGACGCGGTGGCCGGGCTGGTCGCGGCCGAGGTCACGGGGTACCAGGACAGCCGGGTCGCGGCGACCGCCAAGCACTTCCCCGGACACGGGGACACCGCCGTCGACAGCCACACCGGGTTCCCCGTCATCACACACAGCCGCGAACTGTGGGGAAAACTCGACGCCGTGCCCTTCCGGGCCGCCGTCAAGGCCGGGATCGACGCGATCATGACCGCGCACCTCAAGGTCCCGGCCCTCGACGACTCCGGCGACCCGGCCACCCTCTCCCACCCGATCGTCACCGGCGTCCTGCGCGACGAACTCGGCTACGACGGCGTCGTGGTCACCGACTCGCTGGGCATGGCGGGCGTCCGCCAGAAGTACGGCGACGACCGCGTGCCGGTGCTCGCACTGAAGGCCGGGGTCGACCAGCTCCTCGACCCGCCCTCCCTGGACATCGCCTGGAACGCAGTCATCACGGCAGTGCGAAAAGGGGAGTTGACCGAGGCGCGGATCGACGAGTCGGTGCTGCGGGTGCTGCGGCTGAAGGCGCGGCTCGGACTCTTCAAGGAGCCGTACGTCAGCCGGGCGGGCGTGGACCTCGTGGTCGGCAGCGCCGAACATCTCGCCGCCGCCGACCGCGTCGCCGAGCGGACCACCACCCTGCTGGTCAACCGGGCGGGGCTGCTCCCACTGTCCCGTCGCACGCACGGGAACGTCCTGGTCGTCGGCGCCGATCCGGCCTCCCCGTCCGGTACGACGGGCCCGCCCACCGGTGTACTGGCCGCCGCGCTACGGGAGTTGGGCTTCACCACGACCGTCCTGTCCACCGGCACCGCCCCTTCCGCCGAGACCGTCAGCAAGGCCGTGGCGGCGGCACGGGCGGCGGACGCGGTGGTGGTGGCGACCTACAACGTCACCGCGGCCGACCCGCAGAAGACCCTGGTCGAGCAACTGGCCGCCACCGGGACACCGGTCGTGGCCGTCGCCGTCCGCAACCCCTACGATATTGCCCAACTGCCCGCTGTCCCCGCCTACTTGGCGTCCTACTCCTGGACCGACGTCGAACTGCGGGCCGCGGCACGGGTGATCGCGGGCCGGGTGTCCCCGCGCGGGAAGCTCCCGGTGGCCGTGCAGCGCGCGGACGACCCGGCGCAGGTGCTGTATCCGGTCGGTCACGGACTGTCGTACTAGAGGTACGTTGCCCACCCGTCCCATCCCCGCCAACTGGCCCAAAGCCCCCCGCACCGCTGGCGTGCGCCCGCCGCCGCGCGTCACGCTGGGCGGGGGCATTCCGGGGGGAACGATGGGTGAGAGATGGAGCGCCGGGGCGGTGTGCGCGCTGCTCGCCGCCCTGCTGACCGGCTGCTCGTCCACGGGCGGCTCCGACACCGGTGACGGCAGCCCCGGCGCCAGGGCCGCCGAGTCCTCGACCACCCAGCCCTCCGGCTACGGCGCGGTGTTCCTCGGCGTCGACGAGTGCAGTTCCTTCGGTACGACGAGTTTCACCGAGGTGTCCTGCACCAGCGAACGGGCCGCCGCCCGGGTCATCGCCCGCTACGACGGCGCTGTGAGCAGCGGCCCCGGCTGCCCGGCGACCACCGACTTCGTGCTCCACATCAGCGCGCAGGGCACCCCGGGCACGCGCCGCGACAGCCCCGTACCGAAGGGGTACGCCTGCATGCGCAACCTCGAACCCCCGCATCCCGGCGACCCGGGTGGCGGGGGCGGGCCGCGCACCATCGTCGGCGACTGTGTCTACGGCTCGGGCAGCGGCCAGGTCCGGGAGACGGCGTGCGACGGCTCGGGGCAGAAGAAACCGCAGTACAAGGTGGTCAAGGCCGTGCTCAAGCGGGCGAGTTGCCCGGCCTCGACCGCCCTGTACGTCCAGCTCGGCGGCAGCCGGCCGGTGGGCTGCGCCCGGCCGGTGTAGTCGAACGACCACCAACGGCCGGGCGCGGCACGGGTGTTAGGGGCGCAGTGTCGGCTCGCGCTCGACGCCCTGCCGGTCCAGCCTCGCGTCGTACGGTGCCAGCGGCTTCGCCTGTGCCGTCGTCGCGGCGGGGACACCGGCCCAGGCCAGGATGCGGGCGGTGGCCAGCGCCTTCTGGTCGGCGGTCAGGGCCGCGACGTTCGCGCCGTGGTTGAGACCGGGCGCGGTGAAGACGTACGAGTCCTTCGCGCTCTTGCCGACGGCGAACCGCTCCGCGCCCCACGGGTCGTTCTGGCCGTAGACGAAGAGCATGTGGTCGGCGTGGTGGCGGACCCAGCTGTCCACGTCCCGCATCGCGCCCGGCTGGAACTTCATCGGGATGGAGCGCGGGACGAAGTTGCGGGGCGGCTGGTAGCCGTAGCGGACGTACTTCCTCTCGATGTACGGGAACTGGACGGTGGGCGCGCCGAGTTGGGTGCCCGCCTGGTAGTAGTACGGGGTGTACGGGGACAGGCCCTGGTCGGTGTAGAAGGAGAAGCCGGAGATCGTGTCGACCGAGGTCCAGATCTCGTCGTCGGTGGCGGTCGCCGCGTTCGCGGGGATGGAGTCGCAGTCGGAGAGCAGGCTGTACTGCCAGAAGCCCCAGACGTAGTCGAGGACGACGGCCTCGTAGGCCTTGTCCAGGCTGCCGACGGTGGTGAAGGTGTAGCCGTTCTCCGCCGCGTAGGCCGCGTACTTCTGCTCCAGCGGCTCCCGGCGCACCAGCGCCTCGCGCTGTACGGCGTCCAGGCGGTCGCGGCACTCCTTGGTGCCGACCTTGGTGAAGAAGCGGTCGTAGGCCGAATCCTCGTTGTTCACCACGTCGTTGGGGGCGACGTAGGCGACGACGCCGTCCATGTCGCGGGGGTAGAACCGCTCGTAGTAGGTGGCGGTCATGCCGCCCTTCGAGCCGCCGGTGGCGATCCAGTTCTTGGTGTAGATCGGCTTGAGTGCCTTGAAGACGCGATGCTGGTCGCCGGCCGCCTGCCGGATGTCGAGCTTGGACCAGTCGGCCGGTTCGGGCCGGGACGGCGTGAAGTAGCGGTATTCCAGGGAGACTTGGTTGGCGTCCGCGATCCGGGTCGGTTCGCTGCGGCTGGGGGTCGTGGAGACGTTGTAGCCGCTGGTGTAGAAGACCGTCGGGCGCGAGACGTCCTTGTGCAGCACGGTGATCCGCTGCTGGAACGTGCCCTTGGAGGGGTGCCGGTGGTCGATCGGCTGGGTGTAGTTCAGGACGAAGTAGCGGTAGCCGGTGTACGGCTTCTCCTGGACCAGGCTCATGCCGGGTATCGCCAGCAACTGATCCTTGATGTCCGTGACTTGGCGGGCCTGGGCGGCGGTGGCCACCCCGGCCGTGCTCAGTGTGCCTATGAGCACGGTGAGCGCCAGCAGCCATCTGAGCGCCTTGCGCATGCAATCTCCCCTGTGAGGCAGTTGTGAACCGGAAGCTATCCGAGCAACTACCGTCACACCAGAGGGGGTTGTTCACTCAGGGCACTGGCCGGCGGTTCAGCACAGGATCCAGCCGGAGCTGACCGAGCCGCCGGCGACCGCGCCCTTGATCCGTACGCACCGGTGGCCGGCGTGCACGGTGACCGGTCCGGCCCTGCGGATGTACCGCCCCTTGTCGACGACCGGGCGGTTGCCGCGGGCCTGGACGCTGACCGACATCGTGCGCTTGGCGCCGGTGTTCTTGGGGGCGGTGTAGGCGCAGATGTAGTCGCCCCGTCTGAAGACATGGACGGTGCCGGTGGAGAAGGGCAGCGTCGCCACCTCCCGGCCCGGGCAGACCGTGGCCGCCTGGGCACTGCCCGGGGCCGCGAGCGCGAGCAGTCCGGACGCGGTGAGCACGGCCGTGCCGAGCGCCACCCGCCGTCGTAGCGCACCCATGTCCACAGTCATCCCTCCCGCACAGCAGCCGAACAGCGTACTGATGTACGGACGCAAGACGTATGTCGAACGGTTGCGCACCCCTCGGCGGGCCGTACCCGCCGCCCCTCAGCGGACCGTACCGACCGGCTCCTCGGACTCGGGCACACCGACGAAGGTGCGCCACAGCTCCGCGTAATACCCGCCGAGCGCCAGCAGCTCACCGTGGGTGCCGTCCTCCACGACCCGGCCGTGATCCATCACCACGACCCGGTCGGCGCGGGCCGCCGTCGTCAGGCGGTGGGCGACGACGAGGGTGGTGCGGCGGCCCGCGAGGCGGTCGGTGGCCTGGTTGACCTGGGCTTCTGTGGCCAGGTCGAGGGCCGCTGTCGCCTCGTCGAGGAGGAGGATGTCGGGGTCGACCAGTTCGGCGCGGGCCAGGGCGATCAGCTGGCGCTGGCCGGCCGAGAGGTTGCGTCCGCGCTCGGCGACCTCGTGGAGGTAGCCGCCCTCCAGCGTCGCGATCATCTCGTGCGCGCCGACCGCGCGGGCCGCCGCCTCCACCTCGGCGTCGGTGGCGTCGGGGCGGCCGTAGGCGATGGCGTCGCGGACGGTGCCCTGGAAGAGGTACGCCTCCTGCGGGACCACGCCCAGGCGGTGGCGGTACGACGTGATGTCCAGGGACCGCAGGTCCGTGCCGTCGACCGTGACCCGGCCCCCCGTCGGGTCGTAGAAGCGGGCCACCAGTTTCACGAGCGTCGACTTGCCCGCGCCCGTCTCGCCGACGAAGGCGACCGTCTGGCCCGCCGGGATCGTCAACTCGACGCCGCCGATGGCCTCTTCGTCGTCCCCGTACGCGAAGTGCACCTCCTCGAAGGCGATTTCGCCGCGCAGGGAGAGGACTTCGAGCGGTTCGTCGGCGGCTCTGGTGGAGGTCGGTTCCTGGAGGAGTTCCTGGATGCGGCCCAGGGAGACCGTGGCCTGCTGGTAGCCGTCGAAGACCTGGGAGAGCTGCTGGACCGGGGCGAAGAACAGGTCGATGTAGAGCAGGTACGCGACCAGTGCACCTGTCGTCAGCGTCGCGTCGTCCACCCTTCCCGCACCCGCGATCAGCACGGCCGCCGCCGCCACCGACGACAGGAACTGCACGAAGGGGAAGTAAACCGAGATCAGCCGCTGGCCTCGCGTACGGGCCTCGCGGTAGCTGCTGCTGCGCTCGGCGAACCGCCGGCCGCCGTCCCGCTCGCGCCGGAACGCCTGCACGATCCGCAGCCCCGACACCGACTCCTGGAGGTCGGCGTTGACCAACGACACGCGCTCACGGGCGAGTTCGTACGCCTTCACGCTCGCCCGGCGGAAGAAGAACGTGGCGACGAACAGCGGGGGCAGCGTCGCGAACACGACCAGCGCGAGCTGTACGTCGATCACCAGCAGGGCGACCATGATGCCGAAGAACGTGACGACCGAGACGAAGGCCGTGACCAGGCCCGTCTGCAGGAAGGTGGAGAGGGCGTCGACGTCCGTCGTCATCCTCGTCATGATCCTGCCGGTCAACTCCCGCTCGTAGTAGTCGAGTCCGAGGCGTTGGAGCTGGGCGAAGATCTTCAGACGGAGCGTGTAGAGGACCCGCTCCCCGGTGCGTCCGGTCATCCTCGTCTCGCCGCGCTGTGCCGCCCACTGCACGGCCACGGCGACGAGCGCCAGCAGGGAGGCGGACCAGATCGCGCCGATCGCCATCTTGGTCACGCCCTGGTCGATGCCGTGCCGGATCATGATCGGCAGCAGCAGGCTCATGCTCGCGTCGACGGCGACCAGCCCGAGGCTGATCAGCAGCGGGGCGCCGAAGCCGCGCAGCAGCCGACGCAGACCGTACGAGTCCTCGGCACGCACCGCGCGGGCCTCGTCGATGTCGGGGGTGTCGGTCGCCGGCGGCAACGCGTCGACCTGGGCGAGGAGTTCGGGCGTCGCGGGCATCCCGGACAGCGCGGTGTCCTTGGGCTCGCGGTCACCGGTCCACAGGCGCGGCGTGAGCCCGCGCTCGGCGTCGAACTCGGCGTCCAACTCAGCGCGTACGGTGGTGTCTTCGGCCGGTTCGGCGGCGGGCAGGGCGTGGCCGGGCGAGACGCCGCCGAGTTCGTCGGGGTCGGTGAGGAGGCGGCGGTAGAGCGGTGAGCGCTCCTGCAACTCCTCGTGCGTGCCGATGGCGGCGAGGCGGCCCCCGTCGAGGACGGCGATGCGGTCGGCGAGGTTGAGGGTGGAGCGGCGGTGCGCTATCAGCAGGGTGGTCCGGCCCTCCATGACCTGTTTGAGGGCCTCGTGGATCTCGTGCTCGACACGGGCGTCCACCGCCGAGGTCGCGTCGTCCAGGACCAGCAGGCGTGGGTCGGTGAGGATCGCGCGGGCGAGGGCGACGCGCTGGCGCTGGCCGCCGGAGAGGGTGAGGCCGTGCTCGCCGACCGTCGTGTCGTAGCCCTCGGGGAGTTCCTTGATGAACCGGTCGGCCTGTGCGGCCCGCGCGGCGGTGAGGATCTCCTCGTCGGTCGCGTCGGGGCGGCCGTAGGCGATGTTGTTGCGGACCGTGTCGGAGAAGAGGAAGGAGTCCTCGGGGACCAGGCCGATCGCGGCCCGGAGGGAGTCGAGGGTGAGTTCGCGGACGTCGTGGCCGCCGACCAGGACCGCGCCGTGGGTGACGTCGTAGAAGCGCGGGAGGAGGAGCGAGACCGTGGACTTGCCGGAGCCGGAGGAGCCGACGACGGCGAGGGTCTCGCCGGGGCGGATCTCGAAGCTGAGGCCGTCGAGGACCGGGCGCTCGCGGTCGTATCCGAAGGACACGTCGTCGAACTCGACCGTGGCCGGGGCGTCGGCGGGGAGTTCCTTGGTGCCGTCCGTCATCGAGGGCTCGGTGTCGATGAGCTCCAGGACGCGCTCGGTGCCGGCGCGGGCCTGCTGGCCGACCGTGAGGACCACGGCGAGCATCCGGACCGGACCGACGAGCTGGGCGAGGTAGGTGGAGAAGGCGACGAACGTGCCGAGCGTGATGTGCCCGCGCACCGCGAGCCAGCCGCCGAGGGCGAGCATGGCGACCTGGCCGAGGGCGGGGACGGCCTGGAGGGCGGGGGTGTAGCGGGCGTTCTGCCGGATGGTGCGCAGCCGGCCCGCGTACAGCCGGCGGCCGACCTCCCGCAGCTTTCCGGTCTCCTGGTCCTCCTGGCCGAAGCCCTTCACCACGCGTACGCCGCTGACGGCGCCGTCGACGACTCCGGCGACGGCGGCGGCCTGGGCCTGCGCGTACCAGGTGGAGGGATGCAGCTTGCTGCGGCTGCGTTTGGCGATCCAGCCGAGGGCGGGAGCGACGGCAAGGGCGATCAGGGTCAGGGGCAGCGACAGCCAGGCCATGATCGCGAGGGAGATCAGGAAGAGCAGGACGTTCCCGATGGTCATCGGGAGCATGAAGAGGAGGCCCTGGATCAGCTGGAGGTCGCTGGTGGCCCGGCCGACGACCTGGCCGGTGGACAGCTCGTCCTGGCGGCGGCCGTCGAGGCGGGTGATCGTGCCGTACATCTCGGTGCGCAGGTCGTGCTGGACGTCGAGGGCGAGGCGGCCGCCGTAGTAGCGCCGGATGTAGGCGGAGACGTAGACGAGGAACGCGGCGACGATCAGGGCGGCTGCCCAGGGGGCCATGGAGCGGGTGTGGCCGCCGATCACGTCGTCGATGATCACCTTGGTGACCAGCGGGACGACGGCCATGACCGCCATACCGGCGAGGGAGGCGCCCAGGGCGAGGACTACGTCCTTGGGGTATCGCCAGGCGTATCCGGCGAGCCTTCTGGCCCAGCCCTGTGTCTCCCCCTGTTTCACTGCCACGCGGGTGCCTTCCGTTCGCCGATCTACGGAAGGCACCAACGCGAAACGGGGCGGATTTCATCCCTCCGCAATAAATGCCGGGGAGGGCCGGTGGGTCAGACGCGCACCCGGAGGTAGTAGAACCGGGTCGTCTGCACCGCGTTCTGGTTGTCGTCGCTGACCAGCAGGACCTTCAGGCGGCCCTTGTCCCGGCCCGTGATCACCATGCCCTCGATGTTGTCGAGGAGGGGATTCGGCTGGGGCTGCTTCGCGGTGGCGCCGAGGGACGGGCAGTCGGCGATGTCGGCGAGCAGGGTCTTCTTGACGAGGCGGACGCCGGGCTGGCCGGTGAGAGCGTCGATCTTGCTGGTGTCCGTCGCGCGGCGCGGGTCGGCCAGGTAGAGGCGGACGGTGTTGCCGACGCCGCTGGTGAAGCCGCGCTCCAGGACGAGGAGGCGGCCGTCGGGGAGGGCCTGCACCTCGGGGACGCCGAGGAAGGCGGCGTCGGTCTTGTAGGCGTACTGCGCGGCGAGCTCGAAGTGGTCGCCCCTGGTCCGGGTCCAGGTCTGGAAGCGGACGGCGCCGGAGGTGTCGCCGGCGATCGGGTACTCCATCGACGCGAGGAGGGTGCGACCGCCGGGCAGCAGGGTCAGGCCCTCGAAGGTCTGGTTGGAGACGGCCCGGCCGGCCGGGGCGACCAGCAGCGAGGACGGGACCGGGAGGCGGTCGAGGATCTTGCCGTCGGTGGAGTAGCGGCGGATGGACGGCTCGGTCTCGGAGGTGATCAGCCGGGTGCCGTCGCCGTCGATGGCCAGGCCCTCGGAGTCGAGGGCGGCGCCGTTCTCGTCGGCGAGCGGGACGACAGCCTTCGGCTGGAGGGTCTTCGCGTCGAGGCTGAACAGGGAGGAACGGTCCTCCAGCGCGGCGAGCGAGCCGTCCTTGTCCACCGCAAGCGCGGAGAAGTTGCCGACGAAGGTGCCGTCGTACGTCGTCTTGTCGAGCGCGTCGGAGAAGCGGTCGATCGAGACGGACGGTGAACAGGCGTTGGTGGTGAGGGAGTTGCTGGTACGGGAGCTGCTGGCGCTCGCGGGCCCGGCGGCGGTGAGGCAGGTGGCCGCCGCCAGGCCGGCGGTCGCGGTCGCGAGTACGGTTCTCAGGCGCATGGGCGCCACCGTAGGACGGGTGGGTGACGGGCGGGAGACCTGGCAGTTAAGCGAGGTCCCTGTGAACCGGCTAGGCGAGGTCCTTGTGGATCGCCTTCGCGACACCCTGGATCGTCGTGATGCCGTAGCTCATGGTGCTGTTGTCCTGAGTGAGGACGGACATCATGTAGTCGTGCCCGCCGCCGTTGAAGGTGCCCAGGCTGTGGACGCGCCAGCCGTGCGTGGAACGCTGCAGCCAGCCGTTCTTGACGTGCACGGTGACGGTCGACGGGGCGCCGTACGGCGTGCCCCAACGCTGGCTGGAGATCACCTGGTTCATCAACTTCAGGATGTACGCACGGGAGTTGTCGCTCAGCACCGAGTTGTTCGCGGTGACCAGTTTCAGCAGCTTCTGCTCGTCGGTCACGGTCTCCTGGGTCAGGCCCCAGTAGTTGTTCGCGCCCGGCTTGGTCTGGGTCATGCCGGCGGCGGCGAGGAAGCCCTTGATCTTCGTCAGGCCCAACTGCCTCCACAGGGTGGAGGTCGCGTCGTTGTCCGACTTGGTGATCATGGCCGTGGCGAGCGTGGTCTCCCGCGTCGTCAGATAGCGGTTGTGCTTCTTCGCGTCCCACAGCAGCGTGGCGAGAACGGTCACCTTGACAGTGCTGGCCGAGTCGTAGGCGGTCGTCGCCCGCAGTGTGCAGGTGGTGTTGGTCTTGCGGTCATAGAGGCCGACGGCGACGGTTCCCTTACGGGTCGCGAGGGCGGCGGTGATGTCCTTCTTCAGTTTGTCGGCGAGACCGGCCCTGGCGGACGTACAGCTGACCGTCGGGGTGGCGGCAGCAGCGGGCGTTGCGGCGGCCAGCACGGGTATGAGCACCCCGGCGCCCACACCGGCCGCCAGCACTCTGGCCCGGCGGGATATCCATTGAGTCATGCATGACATGACTCACAGGAAGGCGTGAAAGGTTGTACGGGTTGGGGAACGGTTGTACGACCCGTTACCCGGGCCTTTGCGAATTCACAGCCGAGTACCAGGTCCGGCACAGCACGCACTCACCCTGCCTTCGCACGATGGCCGGGTGACATCTGCCACCGATCCACACCCCCACACCGAACCCGCGTCCGCCGACTGGCCGCCGCCGGCCCCACCCGAGACGGCCCCGCCCGAGAAGGCACCCCGCTGGTCGCTGCCCGCGCTGGTCGCGATCATGGTCCTGGCCGCCGTGCTGTACTCCTGGAACCTGACCGGCTCCAGCCTCAACAGCTTCTACAGCAGCGCCGTCTACAGCGGCACGCAGAGCTGGAAGGCCTGGTTCTTCGGCTCGCTGGACGCGGGCAACTTCATCACGGTCGACAAACCGCCCTTCTCCCTGATGGTGATGGGCCTGTCGTGCCGGATCTTCGGCTTCGGCACCTGGCAGATGATGCTGCCGGAGGTCGCCGCCGCGCTCGGCACGATCTGGATCCTGCACTCGTCCGTGAAGCGGTACTTCGGCCACGTGGCCGCGACCGTCGCGGCCCTGGTCCTCGCGCTCACCCCGATCACGGTCGCCATCAACCGCGACAACAACCCCGACACCCTCCTCGTCCTGCTGATGGTGGCGGGCGCGGCCCTCGGCCTGCGCGCCGTGCGCACCGAGCGGCTGCTGCCGCTGGTCGGCTCCGCGGTCTGCTTCGGCTTCGCGTTCAACACCAAGCTCCTCCAGGGATACATCGCCCTGCCCGCCGTCTTCGCCGTGTACCTGTTCGCGTCGAAGCTCGGCTGGAAGAAGAAGCTCGTCCAACTGGCCGTGGCCACGGTCGCGTTGGCCGTCTCCAGCTTCTGGTGGGCCACGGCCGTCTCCCTCGTCCCCGCCTCCGACCGCCCCTACATCGGCGGCTCGACGGACGGCACGGCCTGGGACCTGATCATGGGCTACGACGGCTTCGGCCGCGTCTTCGGCGGCGAGGGCAACGGCGGCGGAGGCGGGGGTGGCGGCGGGGGCGGTACGTTCGCCGGCACCGCGGGCATCGGCCGGATGTTCAACGACATCCTCGGCGGCCAGATCTCCTGGCTGCTCCCCTTCTCCGCGATCGCCCTGATCGCCGGCCTGGTCCTGGTCGGCCGCGCCCCGCGCACCGACGCGACCCGCGCCGCGCTGGTCATGTGGGGCGGCTGGACGCTGCTCCACTACGTCACCTTCAGCATGGCCCAGGGCACGATGCACCCGTACTACACGACCGCGCTCGCCCCCGGCATCGCGGCCCTGTGCGGTGGCGGCGGCGTGATGCTGTGGCGTGCCTTCCGCGGCGGCGACGCGCGCTGGTCCTGGGTCCTCCCGGCCGGCCTCGCGGTCACCGGCATCTGGGCGATCGTCGTCCTGCGCCGCGCCTCGGGCTGGAACACCTGGCTGTGGCCGACGGTGGGCGTGCTGATGGTCCTCGCGATCGTGGGCCTGTTCGTCTTCCGCTCCGGCAACCGTGGCCGGCTCCTCACCGCGTCCATCGCGGCGGCGATCATCGCGGCCCTGGCCGGTCCGACGGCGTACGCCGTGACCCCGGCCGCGTCGAGCGGCTCCGGCGGCGGCATGGGCGGTACGAACCCGACGGCCGGTCCCTCGACCGGCGGCGGCATGGGCGGCGGTCCCGGCGGGGGCGGCAACCGCGGCGGCTTCGGCGGCCAGCGGGGCGGCGAGATGCCCGGCGGCACCCAGGCGGGCGGTGGCACGGCTCCCGGCGGGATGACACCGGGTGGCGGCGGCACCGGTGAGGTGCCCCAGGGCGGCGGAGCGCCGAGCGGGGCACCGACGACCGGTGGTACGGCCGGTGGCGCACCAGGTGGCCAACAGGGCGGTACGACAGGGGAGTTGCCCGGCGGCGGTACGGCTCCTGGCGGGACCGGCACCGGTACGGCTCCGGGTGGCGCCGGCGGTACGCGCGGCGGCTTCGGCGGCGGTGGCGGCATGGGCGGTACGACGTCCAGCGCGCTCATCTCGTACCTGGAGAAGCACCAGGACGGCGCCAAGTGGCTGCTCGCGGTGTCGAATTCGCAGAGCGCGGGCCAGCTGATCCTCAGCACCCACAAGCCCGTCATCTCCATGTGGGGCTTCACCGGCTCCGACAAGGCGATGACCCTCGCCAAGCTCAAGGAGCTGGTGAAGAAGGGCGAGTTGCACTACATCCAGCTCGGTGGCGGCGGGATGGGCGGCAACAGCACCCTGAACACCGAGATCACCGCGTGGGTGCAGAAGAACGCGACGGCGGTGAAGGAGAGCGCGTACGACAAGAGCGCGACGACGGAGTCGAGTTCTTCGAGCTCGTCGACGTCGACGACCAACACGTCGACGCTGTACCGGCTGGACCCGTCGGACGTGAAGTAGCGCTGACGCAGGCAACGCCGAACGGCCCCCGACCTACCCGGTCGGGGGCCGTTTTGGTACGTCAACTCGCGTAGACACGAGGCAAATTGTCGCGCCCGGTCACCTGATCGACACGTCTCGTTCATTTACAGGACCGCATGTGCATGTCACGCTCCCGATTGCCGCCCCATTCAACCCGCGTAGATGGGACACTCTTTATGTTGGTGACTCGCATGCACCGCTGGAAAACAGTGGCGTTGACCACCGCAGCGGTCCTGGTGGGCCTCGCGGCCCCGACCCTGACAGCGACCCCGGCCGCCGCCACGACGACCGCGTACGACTCGACGTATTACAAGAACGCGGTCGGCAAGACGGGCACGACCCTGAAGTCCTCGCTGCACACGATCATCAGCACCAACGTCACGAAGATCTCGTACTCCGCGGTCTGGAACGCCCTCATGGCCACCGACCAGGACCCGAACAACAGCAACAACGTGATCCTGCTGTACAGCGGCGTCTCCCGGGCCAAGTCCCTGAACGGCGGCGACGTCGGCGACTGGAACCGCGAGCACACCTGGGCCAAGTCCCATGGCGACTTCGGCGAGGTGGTCGGCCCCGGCACGGACCTGCACCATCTGCGTCCCGCCGACGTCCAGGTCAACAGCATCCGCGGCAACCTGGACTTCGACAACGGCGGCAGCGCGGTCACCAACGGCGGCGGCAGCACCGTCGACTCCGACTCCTTCGCACCGCGCGCGGCGGACCGGGGCGACGTGGCCCGCATGATCCTCTACATGGCCGTGCGCTACGAGGGCGACGACGGCTTCGCCGACCTGGAGCCCAACGAGAAGGTGGGCAACGGCAGCAACCCCTACATGGGCAAGCTCTCCGTCCTCAAGGCCTGGAACGAGGCGGACCCGCCGAGCGCCTTCGAGGAGAACCGCAACAACGTCATCTACAACACGTACCAGCACAACCGGAACCCGTTCATCGACCACCCGGAGTGGGTGGAGGCGATCTGGTAGGCGGCAGTGCTCTGTTGAACTCCCCCTGCTTCAGGGGGAGTTCTGCCGTCTCCCGATCACCTCCGGCGCAGCAGCCGCCGCGCCACCACATGCGCCCCGACCGTCGCCGCCGCGGCGACTGCCGCACCCCGTGCCACATCACCCGGTCGCGCAGGCCGCAGCACACCGGCCCGCCGCAGCCGCCCCCGCGCCCACAGCGTGAACGGGACGACCACCAGCGGCGAGGTCACCACCCCGGGTGTGTATCCACGGACGGCGGCGGCCTGGGCCATATGCGCCAGGGCGTGCAGCCCGAAGCCGTTGAGGGCCGCCTGGTAGAAGCCGGAACGGCCGCCCGTACGGTGCCCGTCGGCGGCGGCGAGCGCGACCATCCCGCCCATCACGGCGACGGCCGTCGCGAACTCCCGCCCGTCCATCGCCTCCAGTTGCCACCACACCCGCTCCGGCACCCGCGGATACCGCTCCCGCAGCCCGGGCACGTGCCCGCGGACCCAACCCGGCATCGCGGCCACCTCCTCCAGATCGTGCACCGCCCAGGCCGCCAACAGCCCGAAAGTTGCGCCGACTTCGACGACCCGGCTGCCCTCGCCCGCCTCGTGTCCACCCATGGTCGGGAGTCTGCCGCACGGACGTGCGCCCCGGCCCCCGATGTCTACGATGGGTCCGTGACCTCTCCGTCAGCGCTTCGCATTGCGACAGCCCAGGTAATGATCAGCGACGACGCCCGCCGGAACGGTCCGGTGATCCGACGGCTGATGCGGGAGGCCGCCGAGGCGGGTGCCCGCCTGATCCTGTTTCCCGAAGGCTGTCTGTCGGGCTACGCCAAGGAACAGATCCGGGACTGGGACCAGGTGGACTGGCCCGCGGTCGAGGAGGAGCTCCGTCAAGTGGCCGCGCTGGCAGCCGAGTTGCGGCTGTGGGTGGTGCTGGGCAGCGCCCACCGGCTCACCGCGCCGCACCGCCCGCACAACAGCCTGTACGTCATCGCCGACGACGGCCGGGTGGTGGACCGCTACGACAAGCGCTACTGCTCCAACACCGAGATCCTCGGCTACTACACACCGGGGTTCACACCGACCACCTTCACGGTCGACGGATACCGGTTCGGCTGTGCCATCTGTATCGAGATCAACTTCCCGGAACTGTTCGTGGAGTACGAACGCCTCGGGGTGGACTGCCTGTTGCTGTCGGCCTACCCGGTCAACTCGGTCTTCGAGGTCAAGGCCCGGGCGCATGCCGCGATGAACAACTACTGGCTGGCGATGGCCACACCGGCCCAGACCACCGCTCTCCTCAACTCCGAACTGATCAGCCCGGACGGCACCGTCCTGGCCCGGGCCGACGCCACGACCGAGCTGATCGTCGGCGAACTGGACCGTGACGCACCCGAGTTCGACATCGCCCTCAACAAGGCCCGCCCCTGGCGAGCCAGCGCCCGCCAGGGCGACATCTACCGCAGCCGCCGCGTCTCCGATCCACGGAGCGACAGCCCGGCCGACTTCGTCTGACGGGGCGGGACGGGCGGCTGCGGATTCGAAGTCCCCTCAACGCGACTTCAACCATGCTTCTCGAACTCGGGACGCCGCCCTCCCCGGCACGCGTCCCGACAGCGGCCGCCACGGGCACGCGCCGGACCCTGTACCACGTCACCCGGCGACCATTCGGCCGTTCGGTGGAAACCGGAGTCCTGTCGGTGCTCGTACGCCGACGGCGACGGCCGGGACGGCATCGTGGCTCCCGTCCCGGCCCACCCCGTCCAGGAGGACTTCATGCTCGGCACCGACTTCGTCACCGGATCGCCCAACTGGCTCGACCTCGGAAGCCCCGACACCGACGCCGCCGCCGCGTTCTACGGCGCCGTCCTCGGCTGGCAGTTCGTCTCCGCCGGGCCCGAGACGGGTGGATACGGCTTCTTCCAGGTGGACGGCAAGACCGTCGCGGCCCTCGGACCGCTCACCGAGGAAGGGGCGCGCTCCGCCTGGATGATCCACTTCAAGACCGAGGACATCGCGGCCACCGTCCAGGCCGTCACGGCCGGCGGCGGCACCGTACGGATGGAGCCCATGGATGTGATGGGCGAGGGCATGCTGGCGCAGGCCACCGACCCGCAGGGCGCGCAGTTCGCGCTCTGGCAGCCCGGCAGGACGGCGGGTCTGGAACTCACCTCGGCCCCGAACACCCTGCTCTGGGTGGAACTGCACGCCACCGCCCCGGAGGCGGACATCGCCTTCTACCAGGGCCTGTTCGGCTGGCGCAGCCAGGACATGCAGGCCCCCGGCATGACGTACCGCGTACTGAGCACCAGCGCCGGCGACCAGCAGGACGCCTCCTTCGGCGGGGTGGCGCCGCTCAACGCCGGCGAGGGCGAACAGCCGCGCTGGGTACCGTACTTCCACTCGACGGACGTCGACGCCACGATCGACTCGGCCCGCTCCAACGGCGGTTCCGTACTGATGCCGGCGGCGGACGTACCGGAGGTCGGCCGCATCGCCTGGCTCGCGGACCCCTTCGGCGCGGCGTTCGCCCTGCTGAAGCCCGATCCGCAGATGTGACGAAGGACGTGGGAGGGGGCCGGCGAAGACGGCCGCCCCCCATCACCCCGTCACCCCAAGTGCGTAGCCGCGAACATCCGCAACACAGCCGGGAGTACGACCACGGAAGGCCCCGGCTCCGCCAACGCCTTCGCCAGGTCCGACTCCAGCGCCTCCGGAGTCGTACGAACCCCTCGCACCCCGAACGACTCCGCCAGCGCCACGTAATCCGGCCGGGTCAGCTCCGTCGCCGTCGCCTCGCCGAAGGCGTCCGTCATGTACTCGCGGAGGATGCCGTAGCCGCCGTCGTCGACGATGAGCCAGGTGACGTTCAGGTCGTACTGTCGCGCCGTCGCCAGCTCCGCGATCGAGTACAGCGCGCCCCCGTCACCCGACACCGCCAGCACCGGCCGCGTGGGGTCCGCCGCAGCCGCGCCCAGTGCCGCCGGGAAGCCGTAGCCGAGGCCGCCCGCGCCCTGGGCGGAGTGGAGGTGGTTGGGGCCCTTCGCGTCGAACGCCGACCAGGCCCAGTAAGCCAAAATCGTCATGTCCCAGAAAGAAGGGGAATCGGCGGGCAGGGCCCGGCGCACGGACTCCAACACGCCCTGTTCCAGGGTCAGTTCCTGGGAATCGATGCGCTCACGGACGCGGCCGAGCAGCTCGGCCACCCGCCCCTCCGCCGTCGGATCCGTCCGCTCCGTCACCGTCTCCAGCAGCGCCTGCACCGCGTGCCACGCGTCCGCGTGGATCCCCAGCGCCGGGTGGTTGGACTCCAGTTTGCCGAGGTCCGCCTCGATCTGGATGACCCGGCCTCGCGGGGCGAACGTGTGGTAGTTCGAGGAGAGTTCACCCAGACCCGAGCCCACCACCAGCAGTACGTCCGCATCCTCCAGGAAGTCCGTCGTGTGACGGTCCTCCAGCCAGGACTGCAACGACAACGGATGGTTCCACGGGAACGCCCCCTTGCCGCCGGGGGTCGTGACCACCGGCGCCCGGAGCCTCTCCGCCAGCTGCCGCAGCTTCTTCGACGCGTCCGCCCGTACGACTCCCCCGCCCGCGATGATCGCGGGACGCGCCGCGCGTGACAGCAGGTCCGCTGCTACGGCGGTCAGTTCGGGGCGCGGCACCAGGTCCTCCGGGGTCGCGTCCACCGCCGTCACCACCGGCAGCAGGGTCTCGGCCAGCAGTACGTCCTGCGGGATCTCCACCCACACCGGGCCGTGCGGGGCCGTCAGCGCGGACTTCCACGCCTCCGCGATCGCGGACGGGATCTGTGACTGCGTGCGGACCGTGTGGACCGACTTCACCACGCCCCTGAACGAGGCCGACTGGTCCGGGAGTTCGTGCAGATAGCCGTGACGGCCTCCGCCCAGGCCCGCCGTCGGGATCTGGCTGCCGATGGCCAGGACGGGGGCCGAGGCCGCGCGTGCCTCCTGGAGTGCGGCCAGTGACGTCAGCGCGCCGGGGCCCGTGGACAGCAGCAGCGGTGCCGCCTCACCCGTGATGCGGCCGTAGGCGTCCGCCGCGAATCCTGCGTTGTTCTCCACCCGCAGGCCGATGTACCGCAGGTCGGAGCGGCGCAGCGCGTCGAACATGCCGAGCGCGTGCTGTCCGGGCAGGCCGAAGACGGTCGTCGCGCCGAGCCCGGCCAGGGTCTCCACGACCAGGTCGCCGCCGTTGCGCCCTGGGGGCGGGTTCAGCGCGGCGGTGATCTGCGCGGCCGTCGGGCGGAGTTCCAGGTCGTGGTCGTGGGTCACTTCGAACGGGCCTCGGCAATCTGACGGGACATGATGGTGATCAGGTCGTACGCGGTGTGGGACGCGGCCACCGATGTGATCTCGGCGTGGTCGTACGCCGGTGCCACCTCGACGACGTCCGCCGACACCAGGTTGCAGGATGCCAGGCCGCGCAGGATCTCCAGAAGTTCGCGGGAGGTCAGGCCGCCCGCCTCGGGCGTGCCGGTGCCGGGCGCGTGGGCCGGGTCGAGGCAGTCGATGTCGATGGAGATGTAGAGGGGGCGGTCGCCGATGCGCTGGCGCAGCTGGTCGGCGACCTCGTCGGCGCCCCGGCGGTAGACGTCGGCGGACGTCACGATGCCGAAGCCCATCTTCTCGTCGTCCTTGAGGTCCTGCTTGCCGTACAGCGGACCGCGGATCCCCACGTGCGAGAGCGCCTCGGTGTCGAGGATGCCCTCCTCCACCGCCCGCCGGAACGGCGTGCCGTGTGTGTACTCGGCGCCGAAGTACGTGTCCCAGGTGTCGAGATGGGCGTCGAAGTGCAGCAGGGCCACGGGGCCGTGCTTCTTCGCGACCGAGCGCAGCAGCGGCAGGGCGATGGTGTGGTCGCCGCCCAGGGTCATCAACCGGGCGCCGGTGCCCAGGAGTTGGTCGGCGGCCTCCTCGATGGTCTCGACGGCCTCGTTGATGTTGAACGGGTTCGCCGCGATGTCACCGGCGTCCGCGACCTGCGCCAGTGCGAACGGGGACGCGTCCTGCGCCGGGTTGTAGGGCCGCAGCAGCCGGGACGCCTCGCGGATCGCGTTGCCGCCGAAGCGCGCGCCCGGCCGGTAGGAGACACCGGCGTCGAACGGCACCCCGACCACGGCGACATCCGCGCTGCCGACCTCGTCCAGCCGCGGCAGCCGGGCGTAGGTCGCGGGACCGGCGTAGCGCGGGGTGCGCGAGGAGTCGACGGGGCCGCGGGGCGTCTCGTTGCTGGTCATGGGGACTGCCTTCTTTCCTACGCTTCGTCGCGTATGGAGTCTTTTGTGCTTCTGGCTACGACTTTACCGGTGGACGGCGACAGGTTCGGACGCGAGTTCGGGGGCCCCGCGTCCGGCGAGTCGCTCCCGCCATGCGGCCAGTACCGCCGCGTCGGTCGCCGGCGTCGCGAGCGACACGGCGACATAGGCGACGAGGGACGACAACAGGCCGTAGTAGACAGGCTCGTTGGCGAGGATGCCGTAGGTCGCCATCAGGCCGACGACCGCGAGGCCGCCGACGGCGACGGAGGCCAGCGCGCCCTGCGCGGTGCCGCGCTTCCACAGCAGGCCGCCGAGGATCGGGACGAGGAGGCCGCCGACGAGGAGGTTGTACGCCACCGTCAGCGCCTCCACCACGTTGTTCAGCGCGATGGCCGTGACGATCACCGCGACGCCCATGACGAGGATGAAGGCACGGTTGCCCCGCACCTCGTCATGCTCCTCCTCGCCGTCCCGCCGGACGGCTCCCCGCAGCTTCGACCAGATGTCGTTGTTTGCGACCGTGGCGCAGGCGATCAGCGCGCCGGACGATGTGGACATCACGGCGGCGAGGGCTGCGGCGAGCACCAATCCCCTTACACCGACCGGGAGTTCGTCCTTGACGATGGTCGCGAAGGCGTCGTCCGCGCTGCCGAGGTCGGGGTACAGGACCTTCGCCGCCGTGCCGATGACGGCGCCGGCGAGGGCATAGACGAGACAGTAGGTGCCGGCGACCGTGCCGCCCCACTTGGCGGTCCTGTCGCTGCCGGCCGTGAACACGCGCTGCCAGATGTCCTGGCCGATGAGCATGCCGAACGTGTAGATCAGGGCGTACGTGAAGATCGTCTCGCCGCCGATGCCCAGCGGGTCGAAGTAGCCGGTGGGCAGCTTCGCCTTCATCTCGCTGAAGCCGCCCGCCTTGACGACCGCGATCGGCAGGAGCAGGAGCAGTACGCCGATCGTCTTCACCACGAACTGCACCATGTCGGTGAGGGTGATCGACCACATGCCGCCCAGCGTCGAGTACGCGACGACGATCGAGCCGCCGAGGACGATCGCGACCGTGCGGTTCATGTCGAAGAGGACGTCGAAGATCGTGGCGTAGGCGATGGTCGAGGTGACGGCGAGCATGAGGGTGTAGGCCCACATGACCACGCCGGAGATCACGCCCGCGCGGCCCCCGTACCTGAGATCGAGCATCTCGGAGACGGTGTACACCTTCAGGCGGGCGATGCGGGCGGAGAAGAAGACGGAGAGGGCGAGCAGGCCGAGGCCGATGGTGAAGACCATCCACGCCCCGGACAACCCGTACTGGTAGCCGAGGCCGACGCCGCCGATGGTGGACGCGCCGCCGAGGACGATGGCGGCCATGGTGCCGGAGTACATGACCGGGCCCAGTCGGCGGCCCGCGACCAGGAAGTCGCTCTTGGACCTGGCGCGGCGCATGCCCCACCAGCCCATGGCCAGCATGCCGGCCAGGTAGACGACGATGACGGTGTAGTCGACGGCCATACGGGGGCCTCCTTCGCGCGCTCTCGGGATCTCGGGGTTTCCCGGGGGTGGCTTGCGTCGCGACTGACCCTAGGTGGCCGGAAAGCGGCTGCGAAGTGTACGTTTCATCCATTCGAGCACGAGGCGATGGAGGAAACGTCCACCATGCCGGACCTCACAATTCCCTCTACTCCCCCTACACCTCCGGTACCACTCGCCGCCCTCCTGGCCCGCGAGGACCTGAGGCTGCGGCAGATCGCGGGCCCCGCCGACCCCGACACCGTCATCCACTGGGCGCACACGTCGGAGATGCCGGACCCGTATCCGTATCTGCTGGGCGGTGAGCTGCTGCTGACGGCGGGTGTCCACATCCCGGAGGCGGCGGGCTCCGGCACGTACTTCGCCGACTACGTCTCCCGGATCGTCGAGGCGGGCGGTGTGGCCCTCGGCTTCGGCGTCGCGCCGGTCCACGACACCGTGCCGAGGGCCCTGGTCGCGGCCTGCGACCACTACGACCTGCCGCTCCTGGAGGTCCCGCCCCCCACCCCCTTCTCCCGCGTGGCCCGCGCGGTCTGGCAACTGATGGCACAGGCCCGCCTCGCCGAACTCCGCCGCGTCACCGAGGCCCAGCAGAGCCTGGCGGCAGCGGCCTCCCGCCCCGATCCGGTCCCTTCGGTGCTACGTCAGCTCGCCCAGCGGGTGAGCGGCCGCGCCGTGCTGTACGGGCCCGACGGCACGGAGATCGCGGCGGCGGGGCGGAACGCGACGGGAGCGGACGAGCTGGCGGGGCTGGCACGGGTGGTGCGCCCCGCGGAAACACCCGCCTCCACGTCCCCCGCCTCCGCCACCGACACCGTTCCCGGCGCCCATCTCGCGGCCTACGCCCTGGGTACCGGTCAGGGTTTCGTTCTGGGGGTCGCCGCCCCGCACCGCGTCCCCGGCGATCACACCATCGCCTCCGTCGCCGCCGTACTGCTCTCCCTCCTCACCGGCGAACACCAGAGCCGCACAGGAGCGAACCGTTCGTCGGCGCTCGTACGACTGCTGCTGGGCGCCCCGCCGGAGGACGTGGCGCCGCTGCTCGGCGGGGACCGGTGGACCGTCGTGCACGCGGCGCCCGGACTCGACACCGCCCCCGACCCCGTCGCCGCGTCCGCGCTCGGCGCCGCCCTCGGTTCCGCGCTGATCGACCTGACGCCGGAGGTAGTACGGGTACTGGTCCCAGCGGATCGTGAACCCGCCCCGCAAGCCGGCTGGACCCTCGGGGTCAGTACCTCCGCAGCTCCCCAGGACTGGTCCGCCGCGGACACCCAGGCGGCCCGTGCCCTCGCCCGGGCCCGCGCGACCCGCGCCCCGCTGGTCCGGCACGGCGCCTCCGGCCGCCCCGGCCTCGCCGAACTGGTCCCCCACGGAGAAGCCGAGGCACACGCCCGTACCCTTCTCGCCCCGCTCGCCGCGAGCCCCGCGCTCACCGAGACCCTGCGCACCTGGCTCTCCCTGCACGGGAGTTGGGACCGTACGGCGGTCGCGCTGGCCGTGCACCGCAACACCGTGCGGCAGCGGATCGCCCGGTGCGCGGCGCTGCTGGACACGGACCTGGACGATCCGGACGTACGGATGGAGCTGTGGTTCGGCCTGCGTCACCTGTGAGCGGCCGCCCGTAAGTGATCCACATCCCAGCGTTCGGGACGTCGGGCAGCGGCACAGCCCGCTGCTCCACAATGGGAACCATGCCGATACCCGGGACCCCAAGCCGCGCCGAACTCGTCGATCACCTTGTGAAGACCCGTATCGCGGGCGACGTAGCCACCCCCCGCGAGAACAACCTCTCGCACTACCGCAAGCTGGCCAACGGCGACCGCCACTACTGGTTCGGCCTGGAGCTCGGCGACCGCTGGTCCGACGAGCAGGACGTGCTCGCGGTGATGGCGGAGCGGGTGGGGGTGAACGACGATCCCGAGTACCGCTACGGCCAGGACACCATCGACCCGGAGCTGACGGTCGCGGCGCTCGACCGCCTCGCCGCGCGACTGCGCAAGGCGGCGGACGGTCAGCAGCGGGTGCTCTTCGCCACCGGCCACCCGGGCGGCCTGCTCGAAGTGCACCACTCCACGGCCGCCGCCCTGCGCACGGCCGGCTGCGAGATCGTGGTGATCCCGGAGGGGCTGCAGACGGAGGAGGGGTACGTCATGCAGTTCGCGGACGTGGCCGTCCTGGAGCACGGCGCCACGCTGTGGCACACGCACTCCGGTGAGCCGATGAAGGCGATCCTGACCGCCCTGGAGCGCGAGGGCCGTCCACTGCCCGACCTGGTCGTCGCCGACCACGGCTGGGCGGGCTACGCGGCCCGGCACGGCGTCGACTCCGTCGGCTACGCGGACTGCAACGACCCCGCGCTCTTCCTCGCCGAGTCCGAGGGCACCCTCCAGGTGGCCGTCCCGCTCGACGACCATGTGATCAGCCCCAGGTACTACGACCCGCTGACGGCGTATCTGCTGGCGGAGGCGGGGCTTTCCTGACCGCCGGCCGTCCGGCTCGACGCGGCTCAACTTCCTTGTCACGGGCCGGAGTTCACGGCCAGAGGTTCACGGCCAGGGGTTGAGCCCCTCCGCCCGCCGCTGCGCATAGCCCGGCGTCGGATCCAGGTAGACCCGGTTCACCGACGGGAACGCCTCCCGCAGTCGCTGTTCGGCCTGTTCGCAGGCCCACTCGATCTGCGCGGCACTCGACCGGTCCCGGAAGTCGATCTTCGCGGCGACCAGCGCCTCGCGCGGGCCCTGCACAAGGGTCGTCAACTCCAGTACGGCTTCGATGTGTTCGACCCCCAGCAGCTCCTCCCGGATGCGGTCCCGCATGGGCTTGGGCAGGGGGCGGCCGATGAGGAGTTCCGCGTTGGAGCGGCCGAGCACCCAGGCGACGTAGAGCAGCAGGAGGCCGATGCAGAGGGACGCGAGGCCGTCCCAGACGCCGGAGCCGGTGAGCTGTCCGCCGAGCAGGCCGCCGGCCGCGAGGACCAGGCCGACGAGGGCGGCGGAGTCCTCCAGTACTACGGCCTTCACCGCGGTGTCGGGGGTGTAGCGGAGGTAGCGCTTGAAGGATGCGTCGAAGCGGGCCGCCTCGCCGCGCGCCTGGCGTACGCCCGTCCGCAGGGAGTAGCCCTCCAGGAGGAAGGCGACACCGAGCACGATGTAGGAGATGAGCGGGTCGCCCAACTCCTCGCCGGCGACCAGGGTGTGGATGCCGTCGTAGATCGAGAAGACGGCGCCGCCGACGAAGGTGGCGACGGCGGCGAGCATCGCCCAGATGTAGCGCTCGGGGCCGTAGCCGAGGGGGTGTTCCTCGTCGGCGGGTTTCTCGCTGCGCTTCAGGGCGGTGAGAAGGAGGAGTTCGGTGACCGTGTCGGCGACGGAGTGCGCGGCCTCGGAGAGCATCGCGCTGGAGCCGCTGATGACGCCCGCGACCGCCTTGGCCAGCGCGATCCCCAGGTTGGCGACGGCCGCGACGATCACCGTGAGGGTGGACTCGCCGCCGCCCTCGGTTTCCTCTGCTTCTGCCATGCCCCTCAGTGTTCCCGAGGAACCCGGACGACACCCTCCTGGATGACGGAAACGGCCAGCCGACCGTCCTGGGTGTAGATCCGGGCCTGCCCGAGCCCGCGCCCGCCGTACGCCGAAGGCGACTCCTGGTCGTAGAGCAGCCACTCGTCCGCACGGAACGGCCGGTGGAACCACATCGCGTGGTCGAGCGACGCTCCTACGACATCCCCCACGGCCCAGCCGCCGCGGCCGTGCGCGAGGAGGATCGAGTCGAGGAGCGTCATGTCGGAGACGTAGGTCGCGAGGACCACGTGGAGCAGGGGGTCGTCCACCAGCTTGCCGTTGGTGCGGAACCAGACCTGGGAGTGCGGTTCGCGCGGCTCGCCGAACCTTCCGTACGGCGGGTCGTCGACGTACCGGAGGTCGATCGCCTCACGGGCCTCCAGGAATCGTTCAACGATCCTCTGGTCAAGGTGGTCGTAGCCGAGCAGCCGCTCGCGGCCCGTGGGGACCGTCTCCGGGTCGGGCGCGGGCGGCATGGGGGCCTGGTGGTCGAGACCTTCCTCGTACGCCTGGAAGGACGCCGACAGCGCGAAGATCGGCCGGCCGTGCTGGACGGCGAGCACGCGGCGGGTGGTGAAGGAACGGCCGTCGCGGATCCGCTCGACGGTGTAGACGATGGGCGCGCCCGGGTCGCCCGTGCGCAGGAAGTACGCGTGCAGGGAGTGCGCGTACCGGTCGGCGGGGACCGTCCGTCCGGCGGCGACCAGGGCCTGGGCCGCCACCTGGCCCCCGAAGACGCGGGGGACGACGGCGGAACGGGACTCGCCGCGGAAGATGTTCTCCTCGATCTGCTCGAGGTCGAGCAGATCGAGGAGATCCTGTAGTGCCTGGTTCATGGGGTTAGTTGTACCGGGCAGTAATTGCCGGGACCTTACAGGCCCATGTCCTTGGCGATGATCGTCTTCATGATCTCGCTGGTGCCGCCGTAGATGCGGTTCACGCGGTTGTCCGCGTACAGGCGGGCGATCGGGTACTCGTTCATGAAGCCGTAGCCGCCGTGCAGCTGGAGGCAGCGGTCGATCACGCGGTGCGCGACCTCGGTGGTGAACAGCTTGGCGCTGGCCGCCTCGGCGGGGGTCAGCTCACCGGCGTCCAGGGCCTCGGTCGCGCGGTCGACGACGGCCTCGGCGGCGTCCACCTCGGCCTGGCAGGCGGCCAGTTCGAACTTGGTGTTCTGGAACGCGGCGACCGGCTGGCCGAAGACCACACGGTCCTGGACGTACTGCTTGGCGAACCGGACGGCGGCCTTGGCCTGCGCGTAGGCGCCGAAGGCGATGCCCCAGCGCTCGGAGGCGAGGTTGTGGCCGAGGTAGTAGAAGCCCTTGTTCTCCTCGCCGAGGAGGTCCTCGACGGGCACCTTGACGTCGACGAACGCCAGCTCGGCGGTGTCGGAGGTCTTCAGGCCGAGCTTGTCGAGCTTGCGGCCGACCGAGTAGCCCTCGGCCTTGGTGTCCACCACGAAGAGGGAGATGCCGTGGCGGCGGTCCTCCTTGGTGGACGGGGAGGTACGGGCACAGACGATCATGCGGTCGGCGTGCACGCCGCCGGTGATGAAGGTCTTGGCGCCGTTGAGGACGTAGTGCGTGCCGTCCTCGGAGAGCTTGGCGGTGGTCTTCATGCCCGCGAGGTCGGAACCGGTGCCCGGCTCCGTCATCGCGATGGCCCACATCTCCTCGCCGGAGACGAACTTCGGGAGGTACTTCTTCTTCTGCTCCTCGTTGGCGAGCAGCTTGATGTAGGGCAGGCCGAGCAGCACGTGCACACCGGAGCCGCCGAAGGAGACACCCGCGCGCGCGGTCTCCTCGTAGAGGACGGCCTCGAACTTGTACGAGTCGATGCCCGCGCCGCCGTACTCCTCGTCCACGCGGATGCCGAAGACGCCGAGCTCGGCGAGCTTGTAGTAGAACTCGCGCGGCGCCTGGCCGGCGGCGAACCACTCGTCGTAGACGGGGACGACCTCGGCCTCGATGAAGGCCCGCAGGGTCTCCCGGAACGCCTCGTGGTCCTCGTTGAACACAGTACGGCGCACCGCCGCCACCTCCGCATGGATACCTGACGCATGTCTAAGCGCTTGCTCAGAACATCACGGTACCGGCGAGTAAGGGGAGCGTCCAGCGGAAGGAGCACGTAACGCTCGTCACGCCCTTTGCCCACCCACCCGCCCGACTCGGTAGGCCGAGAGGCCCCGACACGGGGCTCCGCCCGGACCCCGGGGGGCGACTCGACCGCGCCCGCGTCGTCAGCCTCGCCCCCGTCGGCAGCCGCGCCCGCGTCCGCCGACCGCACCCGGTCCGCGGCTTGGCCGCCTTTGCCCGAAGGGCTTCCGGTCTCCGGCCCTTGGCCCTTGGCTTCCGGTCTCCGGCCTTTGGCTTCCGGTTGTCGGCCCTTGGCTTCCGGCTGGCGGCCCTTGGCTTCCGGTTGTCGGCTTCGCGCCTCCAGCCTTCGGCTCCGGCTCCGGCTCCGGCTTCCCTCTCTCGTCCGGCGGCCTTCTGTTCGCAACTCCCGGCCCGGATCCGCCCCCGTCACCCCGCCGAGGCCGCCGCCCCCAGTGCCCCTCTCGCCATCCGATGCAGCAGCTCCGCCGTAGCCCCCCGCCCGGGCAGCGACCCCGGTCGGCCCAGATGCGGAGTCGAGTTGAGCAGGCCGAACACCGAGTGGACCGCCGACCGCGCGCTGGGTTCGGCCAGGTCCGGGTACACGTCCCGGACGACCTCCACCCACAGTTCGACGTACTGGCGCTGGAGCTGGCGGACCAGCTTGCGGTCGGTGTCGCGGAGGCGGTCCAGCTCGCGGTCATGGAGGGTGATCAGGGGGCGGTCGTCGAGGGCGAAGTCGATGTGGCCCTCGATGAGGGAGTCGAGGAGTGCCTCCGCCGAGGTCACTCCCTCCGCCTCCGCCAGTCGGCGCTTCGCGCCCGTCAGCAGCTGGCCGCTGATGCCGACCAGGAGCTCCGCGAGCATCGCGTCCTTGCCCGGGAAGTGGCGGTAGAGGCCGGGGCCGCTGATGCCGACCGCGGCGCCTATCTCGTCCACGCCGACGCCGTGGAATCCCCGCTCGGCGAAGAGCCGCGCGGCCTCCTTGAGGATCTGCTCGCGGCGGGTGGGGGCGTCGGTTCTCGTGGTCATGAAAGCAATTCTAGACAGGGAGGTTAGCGGTCGTTAACCTGAAGGAAATGGTTAACGCTCATTAACAGTCGATCGCTGTGCGAGGGGACCGCAGAATGCAAGAGGCACCGGAGCTGACGAGCGCGGCCGATCCCGCGTCGGAGGCGTGGCGGGCCAACGAGGCGGCGCACCGTGCGCTGGGCGAGGAGCTGCGGCAGAAGCTGGCCGCGGCCCGGCTCGGCGGCGGTGAGCGGGCCCGGGACCGGCACACCGCGCGCGGCAAGCTGCTCCCCCGCGACCGCGTGGACACCCTGCTCGACCCGGGCTCACCCTTCCTGGAGCTCGCTCCCCTCGCGGCCGACGGGATGTACGACGGGGCCGCCCCCGCCGCCGGTGTGATCGCCGGGATCGGGCGGGTGAGCGGGCGCGAGTGCGTGATCGTCGCGAACGACGCCACGGTCAAGGGCGGGACGTACTACCCGATGACCGTGAAGAAGCATCTGCGCGCCCAGGAGATCGCCCTGGAGAACCGGCTTCCGTGCATCTATCTCGTCGACTCCGGGGGCGCGTTCCTGCCCATGCAGGACGAGGTGTTCCCGGACCGCGAGCACTTCGGGCGGATCTTCTACAACCAGGCCCGGATGTCGGGGGCGGGGATTCCGCAGATCGCGGCCGTGCTCGGGTCGTGCACGGCCGGTGGGGCGTATGTCCCGGCAATGAGCGACGAGGCCGTCATCGTCCGGAATCAGGGGACGATCTTCCTGGGCGGGCCTCCCCTGGTGAAGGCCGCCACCGGTGAGGTCGTCACCGCCGAGGAGCTGGGCGGCGGTGAGGTGCACGCACGCGTGTCGGGTGTCACCGACCACCTCGCGGAGGACGACGCGCACGCCCTGCGGATCGTGCGGAACATCGCCGCCACACTCCCCGCGCGCGGGCCGCTGCCCTGGGAGGTCACGGAGGCGGTCGAGCCGAAGGTCGACCCCTACGGGATCTACGGCGCGGTCCCGGTCGACTCCCGTACCCCCTACGACGTACGGGAGATCATCGCGCGCGTGGTGGACGGCTCGCGGTTCGCCGAGTTCAAGGCCGAGTTCGGGCAGACCCTGGTCGCCGGCTTCGCCCGCATCCACGGCCACCCGGTCGGCATCGTCGCAAACAACGGCATCCTGTTCTCCGAGTCCGCCCAGAAGGGCGCCCACTTCATCGAGCTGTGCGACCAGCGCGGCATCCCGCTCGTGTTCCTCCAGAACATCTCCGGCTTCATGGTGGGACGGGACTACGAGGCGGGCGGCATCGCCAAGCACGGCGCCAAGATGGTCACCGCCGTCGCCTGCGCGCGCGTGCCCAAGCTGACCGTGGTGGTCGGCGGCTCGTACGGCGCGGGCAACTACTCGATGTGCGGCCGGGCGTACTCGCCCCGCTTCCTGTGGATGTGGCCCGGCGCCAAGATCTCCGTCATGGGCGGCGAGCAGGCCGCGTCGGTCCTCGCGACCGTGAAGCGCGACCAGCTGGAGGCGCGCGGGGAGTCCTGGCCCGCCGAGGACGAAGAGATCTTCAAGGACCCGATCCGGCAGCAGTACGAGCGCCAGGGCAACGCCTACTACGCGACTGCCCGCCTCTGGGACGACGGGGTCATCGACCCTCTGGAGACCCGCCAGGTCCTCGGCCTCGCTTTGACCGCCTGTGCCAACGCGCCCCTGGGAGACCCCCAGTTCGGCGTCTTCCGGATGTGATGAGGGTGCCCGAGATGGTCGACATGTTCGAGACGGTCCTGGTGGCCAACCGGGGCGAGATCGCGGTCCGCGTGATCCGCACCCTCCGCTTGCTCGGTGTGCGCTCGGTGGCCGTCTTCTCCGACGCCGACGCGGACGCCCGGCACGTCCGGGAGGCCGACACGGCGGTACGGATCGGTCCCTCCCCGGCCGCCGAGAGCTATCTGTCGGTCGAACGGCTCCTGGAGGCGGCGGCCCGCACCGGCGCGCAGGCCGTGCACCCGGGCTACGGCTTCCTCGCCGAGAACGCGGCCTTCGCGCGCGCGTGCGCCGACGCCGGGCTGGTCTTCATCGGTCCTCCGGCGGACGCGATCGCCCTCATGGGCGACAAGATCCGCGCCAAGGAGACGGTGGAGGCGGCCGGTGTCCCGGTCGTCCCCGGCGGCCGTGACCCCGAACTCGCCGAGGCGGCCCACAAGTTGGGGGCCCCGGTCCTCCTCAAGCCGTCGGCCGGCGGTGGCGGCAAGGGCATGCGCCTGGTCCGCGATCTCACCCTCCTGGACGACGAGATCGCCGCCGCCCGCCGCGAGGCCCGCGCCTCCTTCGGCGACGACACCCTCCTGGTGGAGCGCTGGGTCGACCGCCCCCGGCACATCGAGATCCAGGTCCTGGCCGACGGCCACGGCAATGTCGTCCACCTCGGCGAGCGCGAGTGCTCCCTGCAGCGCCGGCACCAGAAGGTCGTCGAGGAGGCGCCGAGCGTGCTCCTCGACGAGGCCACGCGCGCGGCGATGGGTGCGGCGGCGGTCCAGGCGGCCCGCTCGTGCGGGTACGCGGGCGCGGGCACGGTGGAGTTCATCGTGCCGGGCAACGACCCGTCGTCGTACTACTTCATGGAGATGAACACCCGCCTCCAGGTGGAGCACCCCGTAACGGAGTTGGTCACCGGGCTCGACCTGGTGGAGTGGCAGCTGCGGGTAGCGGCCGGAGAGCGGCTGCCCTTCGCGCAGGAGGACATCACGCTCACCGGACACGCGGTGGAGGCGCGGATCTGCGCGGAAGACCCCGCGCGCGGGTTCCTCCCCTCCGGTGGCACCGTCCTGAAGCTGAACGAACCCTCCGGCGACGGCGTCCGCACCGACTCCGGGCTCTCCGAGGGGACCGAGGTCGGCAGCCTCTACGACCCGATGCTCTCCAAGGTCATCGCCTACGGCCCCGACCGCGCGACCGCGCTCCGGAAACTCCGGGCCGCCCTCGCGGACACGGTCACCCTGGGCGTGCCGACCAACGCCGGGTTCCTACGACGGCTCCTTGCCCATCCGGCCGTCGTGGCGGGCGAGTTGGACACCGGGCTCGTCGAGCGCGAGGCGGACTCCCTCATCGCGGACGAGGTGCCCGAGGAGGTCTACGAGGCGGCAGCCGCCGTACGGCTGGATGCGCTGCGGCCGAAGGGCGAGGGCTGGACCGACCCGTTCTCGGTGCCGAGTGGCTGGCGGCTGGGCGGTACTCCGAAGCCGGTCGGGTTCCACCTGAAGGTGACCGAGCCCGTGGAGTACGTCCCGCGCGACAGCCACACCGTCACCGTGGACCAGGTCGCCGTCACCCTCGACGGAGTCCGGCACACCTTCCGTCGCGCCGGTGACTGGCTGGGCCGGGACGGGGACGCCTGGCAGGTGCGGGACCACGACCCGGTGGCCGCCTCGCTCAGCGGGGCCGACCGGTCCGGAGCTGGTTCACTGACCGCGCCGATGCCCGGGACGGTGACCGTGGTGAAGGTCGCCGTGGGGGACCAAGTGGCCGCCGGGCAGAGCCTGTTGGTGGTCGAGGCGATGAAGATGGAGCACGTCGTCTCCGCGCCGCACGCCGGCACCGTCGCCGAACTCGACGTGACCCCCGGCGCGACGGTCGCCATGGACCAAGTCCTGGCGGTCGTCACACCCATGGTCGTCACACCTGCGGAGGAGGACCAGTGACACTCCCGATGGTCGTACCGGCCCCCGACCTGCCCGCCCGGGTGCGCATCCACGAGGTCGGGGCCCGTGACGGACTCCAGAACGAGAAGTCGACCGTGTCCACCGAGGTCAAGGCCGAGTTCATCCGGCGGCTGGCCGACGCGGGCCTGACCACCGTCGAGGCCACCAGCTTCGTCCACCCCAGATGGGTCCCCCAACTGGCCGACGCCGAGCAGCTGTTCCCGCTCGTGCGGGACCTGCCGGGGGTGCACCTCCCCGTCCTCGTGCCGAACGGCCGCGGCCTGGACCGGGCCCTGGCCCTGGACGCGACCCGCGTCGCCGTCTTCGCCAGCGCCACCGAGTCCTTCGCCAAGGCCAACCTCAACCGCACGGTGGACGAGTCGCTGGCCGTGTTCGCCCCGGTCGTGGCCCGCGCCAAGGACGAGGGCGCCCATGTGCGCGGCTACCTCTCCATGTGCTTCGGCGACCCCTGGGAAGGCGAGGTCCCCCTCCACCAGGTCGTCCGGGTCTGCCGAGCACTCATGGACATGGGCTGCGACGAACTGAGCCTCGGCGACACCATCGGCGTCGCCACCCCGGGCCATGTGCTCGAACTGCTCTCGCTGCTCAACGAGGAAGGCGTGCGCACCGACGTCATCGGCGTGCACTTCCACGACACCTACGGCCAGGCCCTCGCCAACACCCTGGCCGCCCTCCAGCACGGCGTCACCACCGTGGACGCCTCCGCGGGCGGCCTCGGCGGCTGCCCGTTCGCCAAGTCCGCCACCGGCAACCTCGCCACCGAGGACCTGGTGTGGATGCTCCAGGGTCTCGGCATCGACTCCGGAGTCGACCTCGGCTCTCTCACCGCCACCAGCGTGTGGATGGCCGAACAACTGGGCCGACCCAGCCCGTCCCGCACCGTCCGCGCCCTCTCCCACAAGGACCAGTGACCGCCATGGACCACCGTCTCTCCCCCGAGCTGGAAGAACTCCGCCGTACGGTCGAGGAGTTCGCGCACGACGTGGTGGCGCCGAAGATCGGCGACTTCTACGAGCGGCACGAGTTCCCGTACGAGATCGTCCGCGAGATGGGCCGCATGGGCCTGTTCGGGCTGCCGTTCCCCGAGGAGCACGGCGGGATGGGCGGCGATTATCTGGCGCTCGGTCTCGTCCTGGAGGAGCTGGCCCGCGTCGACTCGTCGGTCGCGATCACCCTGGAGGCCGGCGTCTCGCTCGGCGCGATGCCGATCCATCTCTTCGGCACCGACGCCCAGAAGGCCGAGTGGCTGCCCCGGCTGTGCTCCGGCGAGATCCTCGGAGCCTTCGGGCTGACCGAGCCGGACGGCGGCTCCGACGCGGGCGCGACCCGGACGACGGCCCGCCTGGACCCGGACACCGACGAGTGGGTGATCAACGGTTCCAAGTGCTTCATCACCAACTCCGGTACGGACATCACGGGTCTGGTGACGGTCACCGCGGTCACCGGCCGCAAGCCCGACGGCAAGCCGCTGATCTCGGCGATCATCGTGCCGTCCGGGACGCCCGGCTTCACGGTCGCGGCGCCGTACTCGAAGGTCGGCTGGAACGCCTCGGACACCCGCGAGCTGTCCTTCGCGGACGTCCGGGTCCCGGCGGCGAACCTTCTCGGTGAACAGGGCCGCGGCTACGCCCAGTTCCTGCGCATCCTCGACGAGGGCCGGATCGCCATCGCGGCCCTCGCCACCGGCCTCGCGCAGGGCTGTGTGGACGAGTCGGTGAAGTACGCCAGGGAGCGGCACGCGTTCGGGCGGCCGATCGGCGCCAACCAGGCCATCCAGTTCAAGATCGCCGACATGGAGATGAAGGCCCACACCGCCCGCCTCGCCTGGCGCGACGCGGCCTCCCGCCTGGTGGCGGGCGAGCCCTTCAAGAAGGAGGCGGCGCTCGCCAAGCTGTACTCCTCCACGATCGCCGTCGACAACGCCCGTGACGCGACGCAGGTGCACGGCGGCTACGGCTTCATGAACGAGTACCCGGTGGCCCGGATGTGGCGCGACTCCAAGATCCTGGAGATCGGCGAGGGCACCAGCGAGGTCCAGCGGATGCTGATCGCCCGCGAGTTGGGCCTCACGGGCTGACGGGCGGCTACACCGGTTCGGGGGCCGGGCTGCCCAGCCCCACCGACAACTCCGCGGACATCAGGGCGACATGCCGGTAGGCACGCTCGGCGGCGGCCAACACCCTTTCCTGTACGGCGGGTTCGCCGAGCGCGCGGTCGAGGCGCTCGGTGAGGGCCGTCCAGCGGGCGCGGTCGCCGCTGCCGTAGTACGACGCGCCGTTCCCGTCCGTGAGCCCGTACGCCTCGGTGACGTACCGGAGCAGGAAGCGGGCGCCGAGGGTGGAGCCCTCCAACACGTAGAGGAAGCCGAGGAGTTCCGGGGGATCAGTGGCGGCGGTGCGCCGGATCTCGTCGGCGAACTCCATGGCGGCCGGGCAGGGTCCGGGGGTCGCGCCCAGGCTGGCGAAGTGGCGGAGGTCGCGTTCGAGGAGCGGGACCTTGCTCAGGTCCGGCGACCAGACCGCGCCGACGGACGAGCAGGTGGCCCCGCCGAGTTCGGCCTCCAGCGCCCGCAACACCAGGCCGTAGGCGGCCAGTTGGCGGACGTAGCGGTCGAGGGGAAGGGTGCCGGCGAGCATCGCGGTGGCGAATCCGGTGCGCTCCAGGGCTTCGTGCCGGGTACGGGTGCCGTTCCTCAGCCGTTGGGTCGCACTGTCCGTCATAAGCCGCTCCGCTGCCGGACCGTCGCGCGCAGGCGGTCGATGAGGTGGCCCTTGCGTTCGATCGTCACGTCGAAGTAGGCGGCGCTGCGCTCGGAGCGGCACACCCCGTGGACGGTGTCCTTCGCGGCCCGCTTCAGGGCCACGGCCTCCTCGGCGAGCGCGAGAAGCGTCCGCTCCAGTCGCGGGTGACCGAGAACGTACGGTTTGAATTCCGCTTCCGGCGGTGCGCCGTCGAGGAGTTCCAGGAGGACCCGGTTGCCGAGGCCGTCGAAGTCCTCGTGGGTGTTGGCGCCGCCGAGTTCCGGCACGAAGTCGGTCAGGTCGTTGAACAGCTGGCTGGCGAGACCGAGTTGGCGCATCGCGCCGTCCAGGGCGAGCCGGTCGTCCTCGACCACCCGCAGTCCCGCGACCGCCGCGTCGAGCGGCATCCGGAACAGGGTGCCGGTCTTGAGTGCGGCCGTCTCCTCCCAGAAGCCGACCCGGACGGCACGCGGCGCGGCCAGCAGTTCGGCGCGGGTGAGCGCCGTACGCGAGGACATGTCGACGGCCTGCCCGGTGAAGCCGTCGCCGACCGAGCGCACCAGGCTGTCCACGACGGCCGGGTCGGCCGCGTGCCGCAGCGCGGACATGATCAGCCAGGCGCCGGCGTTGAGGGCGAGCGGTATGCCGTGGACGGTGTGGAGGGCGGGTTCGCCGTAGCGGACGTCGCTGCCGTCCTGGATGTCGTCGAGGGCGACGGCGGCCTTCAGCAGAATCCTTACGGCAACTGCCGTGCGGCGGACGACGGCCAGTTCGGCGGCTGTTTCGTCTCCTGCGGTCAACTCACCGGGAAAACCCCGGTAGTTGCGGTAGGCCCAGTAGACCATCGAGGGGCGCAGCGGAGCCCGGCCGCCGGGTGTCGCGGCGGTGGGGGGCAGTGCCTGCTGGCCGATCCTGGAGCCGACGGCGTCGGCGACCGGTTCGTACAGGGAGCGCCGCAGTGCCGTGTCGTAGACGGAGGCCGCCGCCCGCGCCGGGGCGGTCAGTGAGCCGAGGAACTCGGCGAGGTCGTCCTCCAGCAGTGCCGCGTCGCCGCGCACCACCGCGTCCACATCCGTCGCTTCCACCGTGGTAGCCACTCCACCTCCGCGGGTCGCCGAGCGCCGGTGCACAGAGCTCGCTACGGACGAGCATGATCACAACGGACGTACAGGACAAGGTGGTTGAAAGCCAATGTACGCGGGGCGTGGGCGGCGGCCACCCCACCCACTGGACATTCAGTGAGGTTAGGCTAACCTACCTTCGAATTGTCCGGCGGGTGCTCCGCCCTGTTCGAAAGCAGCCACACATGTCCAACGCCCGTGCCACTCACCTCTCCCGCCGCGGCATCCTCGCCGCGGGCGGCGCCCTCGGCCTCGGCGCCGTGCTCGCAGCCTGCGGCGACGACGACGCGAAAAGCGGTGGCTCGGACAAGGAGACGACGGCCGCGAAGTCCGGGCCGTGGAGCTTCAAGGACGACCGCGGCCAGACCGCGAAGACCGACAGGACCCCGGCGAACATCGTCTCCTTCATCGGTGTCGCCGCCGCGCTGCACGACTACGGCATCGAGTCCAAGGGCGTCTTCGGGCCGACCAGACTGAAGGACGGCAAGGCCGACGTGCAGGCCGGTGACCTCGACATCGGCAAGGTCACGATCATCGGCAACGAGTGGGGCCAGTTCAACATCGAGAAGTACGCGGCCCTCTCCCCCGACGTCCTCATCACCACGATGTTCGACGCGACCGGCACGCTCTGGTACGTCCCGGAGGAGTCGAAGAAGAAGATCCTCGCCGTGGGCGCGCCGACCGTCGGCATCTCGGTGTACGACGTCCAGCTGCCGACGCCGCTCGCGCGCATGCTGGAGCTCGCCAGGTCCCTCGGCGCGGACACCACTTCTTCCACGATCACCGCGGCCAAGAAGCGGTTCGAGGAGGCCGCCGCACGGCTGCGCGCCGCCGCCAAGGCCAAGCCGGACATCAAGGTCCTCGCGGGGTCCGCGAGCCAGGACATCTTCTACGTCTCCGGGTCGGACCTCTCCGTCGACCTGGAGTACTACAAGGCTCTCGGCGTGAACTTCGTCGAGCCCTCGGCTGCCGCACTGAAGGCGAGCGGTGGCTGGTACGAGAACCTGAGCTGGGAGAACGTCGACAAGTACGGGGCGGACATCATCATGATGGACAACCGGACGTCGGCGATCCAGCCCGCGGACATCACTGAGGGCACGTGGAAGAAGCTGCCCGCGGTGAAGGCGAACCAGGTGATCGCCCGCAATCCCGAGCCGATTCTGTCGTACGCCAAGTGTGCGCCGTTGCTCGAGGATCTGGCGAAGGCGATCGAGAACGCGAAGAAGGTCAGCTGAATCTGGGGTGGTCTCGCTTTCGTGGGGAGCTGCGGGCCGGTTGCGGCCGGTCGCGCAGTTCCCCGCGCCCCTTTGGGGCGCCCCCTCCCGCTTCTTTGAAGGAACCCCATGACCGGTCCGTTCCGCTTCTTCTCACTCCACGTCTTGCGGGCGGAGCGGCTCGGGCCGTCTCTCGTCCGCGTCACCTTTGCCGGGGACGACCTGGCGCACTTCTTCTCCGACGGGTGCGATCAGTCCCTGTCGCTCTTCCTGCCGCAACCGGGTCAGCCGAAGCCCGCCGTGCCCTACGAGCTCGGTGACGGGTGGTGGCAGGCCTGGCGCGAACTGCCCGATGACGTACGGGCCGTGATGCGCTCGTACACACTCCGCGCGCTGCGCCGCGATCCCGACGAGATCGACATCGACTTCGTGCTGCACGAACCTGCCGGACCCGCCTCCCGGTGGGCGTCTCGCGCCTCCGCCGGGGACCGGGTCGTGGTGCTCGGTCCGGCCGTCGCGGACAACCGGGCGATTCGGTTCCGGCCGCCGGAGGACGCCGATCTCGTGGTCGTCTGGGGCGACTGGACCGCCGTGCCGGCCGTGTCCGCCATCCTCGAAGCGTTGCCCGCGGGCATGCGTGCCCGGGTGTGGCTGGAGGTCCAACATGCGGGTGACATCCAGGACTTGGTGACCGGGGCCGACGCCGAAGTCACCTGGCTGGTGCACGAGAACCAGGGCGCCGAGGGGTCCCCCATGGCCCTCGGCGCCCTGCGCGCGACCCAACTCCCCTACGCCGAGCGGCCGTACGTCTGGATCGCGGGCGAGTCCGGTCAAGTGAAGTCGTTGCGGCGGCACTTCGTGGGTGAGCGCGGGTTCGACCGGCGGCGGGTGACCTTCGTGGGGTACTGGCGGCAGGGGCTCAGCGAGGAGCAGTTGCGCGAAGCCGGGTGAGGCGCGAGTGACGGCAGTCACGGGAGGGGCAGGTTCCGAAAGATCTAAATTAGGTTAGCCTTACCTAAGTTCAAGCCCGTCCCCACCGGAGGACCCCCACATGCGCTCGCACCTGCTCAATGACACGACTGCGGAGCACTACCGCCGCTCCGTGACTCAAGGCGTGGAGCGGGTGGCGGCCAAACTCGCCACCACCGAACGACCGTTCACCGGCGTCACGGCCGACGCCCTCTCCCCCCTCATCGACCGGATCGACCTCGACCGACCGCTCCACGACACCGGCGCCGTGCTCGACGAGCTGGACGAGGTCTACCTGCGGGACGCGATCTACTTCCACCACCCCCGCTACCTCGCCCACCTCAACTGCCCGGTCGTCATCCCCGCGGTGCTCGGCGAGGCGGTGCTCTCCGCCGTCAACTCCTCCCTGGACACCTGGGACCAGTCGGCCGGCGGCACCCTCATCGAGCGCAAGCTGATCGACTGGACGAACGAACGGATCGGCCTCGGGCCGCACGCCGACGGGGTGTTCACCTCCGGCGGCAGCCAGTCCAACCTCCAGGCGCTGCTGCTGGCCCGCGAGGAGTCGAAGACCGACAGCCTGGCCAAACTGCGTGTCTTCGCCTCCGAGGTCAGCCACTTCAGCGTGAAGAAGTCCGCGAAACTGCTGGGACTCGGGCAGGACGCCGTCGTGTCGATACCCGTCGGCGCCGACAAGCGGATGCAGACGGTCGCGCTCGCCCGGGAGTTGGAGCGCTGCAAGAACGCCGGTCTTGTCCCCATGGCCGTCGTCGCCACCGCAGGCACCACCGACTTCGGCTCCATCGACCCGCTGCCCGAAGTCGCCGAGCTGTGCGAGCAGTTCGGGGTGTGGATGCACATCGACGCGGCCTACGGCTGCGGGCTGCTCGCCTCCCTCAAGCACCGGAGCCGCATCGACGGCATCGAACGCGCCGACTCGGTCACCGTGGACTACCACAAGTCCTTCTTCCAGCCGGTGAGTTCGTCCGCCCTGCTGGTCCGCGACGCCGACACCCTGCGCCACGCGACCTACCACGCGGACTACCTCAACCCGCGCCGCATGGTGCAGGAGCGCATCCCCAACCAGGTCGACAAGTCCCTGCAGACCACCCGCCGCTTCGACGCGCTCAAGCTGTGGATGACGCTGCGCGTGATGGGCGCCGACGGTATCGGCCAACTCTTCGACGAGGTCTGCGACCTGGCCGAGGAGGGGTGGCGACTCCTTGCCGCCGATCCGCGGTTCGACGTGGTCGTCGAGCCCTCGCTCTCCACCCTCGTCTACCGCTACATCCCGGCCGCCGTCACCGACCCGGCCGAGATCGACCGCGCCAACCTGTACGCACGCAAGGCCCTGTTCGCCTCCGGTGACGCGGTGGTCGCGGGCACAAAGGTCGCCGGCCGCCACTACCTGAAGTTCACCCTGCTCAACCCCGAGACGACGGCCGACGACATCGCCGCCGTCCTCGACCTGATCGCCGGCCACGCCGAGCAGTACCTGGGAGAGTCCCTTGACCGCGCTTCCTGAACCCGCCGGCAGGACCTACGACTTCGTGGGGATCGGGCTCGGGCCCTTCAACCTCGGCCTCGCCTGCCTCACCGAGCCGATCGCCGAACTCGACGGGATCTTCCTGGACTCGAAGCCCGACTTCGAGTGGCACGCCGGCATGTTCCTCGACGGCGCCCACCTCCAGACCCCGTTCATGTCGGACCTGGTCACCCTCGCCGACCCGACCTCGCCGTACTCCTTCCTCAACTACCTGAAGGAGAAGGGGCGTCTGTACCCCTTCTACATCCGCGAGAACTTCTATCCGCTGCGGGTCGAGTACGACGACTACTGCCGGTGGGCCGCCAACAGGCTCACCAACGTGCGCTTCGGCACGACTGTCACCGAGGTGACGTACGAGGACGAGGTCTACGTCGTCCGGACCGAGGCCGGTGACCTCTACCGCGCCCGGCACCTGGTCCTGGGCACCGGCACCCCTCCCTACCTCCCCGAGGCCGTCGCCGGTCTGGGCGGCGACTTCATCCACAACTCCCGCTATGTGCAGCACAGAGCGGAGTTGCAGGCCAAGGAGTCGATCACGCTGGTGGGCAGCGGGCAGTCCGCCGCCGAGATCTACTACGACCTGCTCAGTGAGATCGACGTCCACGGCTACGAGTTGAACTGGGTCACACGCTCGCCGCGCTTCTTCCCACTGGAGTACACGAAGCTCACGCTGGAGATGACCTCCCCTGAGTACATCGACTACTTCCACGCGCTGCCCGAGCAGACCCGCTACCGCCTCACGGCCGAGCAGAAGGGCCTCTTCAAGGGCATCGACGGCGACCTCGTCAACGAGATCTTCGACCTGCTGTACCAGAAGAAGGTCGGCGGACCCGTTCCCACCCGGCTGCTCACCAACTCCTCGCTGAACGACGTCACCTACCGCGACGGCGTCTACGAACTCGGGCTGCGCCAGGAGGAGCAGGGGAAGGACTACACCCTGCGCTCGCAGGGACTGATCCTCGCCACCGGCTACAAGTACGCCGAGCCGGAGTTCCTCAAGCCCGTGCACGAGCGGCTGCGCTACGACTCGCGTGGCAACTTCGACATCGCGCGCAACTACTCGATCGACACCACGGGCCGGGGCGTCTTCCTGCAGAACGCGGGCGTCCACGCGCACAGCATCACCTCCCCTGACCTGGGCATGGGCGCGTACCGCAACTCGTACATCATCCGTGAGCTGCTCGGCACCGAGTACTACCCGGTCGAACAGACCATCGCGTTCCAGGAGTTCGCCGTATGACCTTCACCTTCCGCCCCCTGGACCCGCTGCGGGACGCCGAGTTGCTGCACCGGTGGGTCACCCATCCCAAGTCCGCGTACTGGATGATGCAGGACGCGAGACTGGAGGACGTCGAGCGCGCCTACGTGGAGATCGCGGCCGACGAGCACCAGCACGCGCTGCTCGGGCTCCAGGACGGGGTGCCCGTCTTCCTGATGGAGCACTACGACCCGGGGTATCGCGAACTGGTCGGGCTGTACGAGCCGTTGGCCGGTGATGTCGGCATGCACTTCCTGACGCCGGCCACCGGGACGCCCGTCCACGGCTTCACCCGTGCGGTGATCACCGCGGTGATGGCCCGGCTCTTCGAGGACCCGGCCGTCGCACGGGTCGTCGTGGAACCGGACGTGTCCAACACCGCCGTGCACGCCCTGAACGAGGCGGTCGGGTTCGTGCCCGAGCGCGAGATCCAGAAGCCGGAGAAGAAGGCCTTGTTGAGCTTCTGCACACGGGAACAGTTCCTGACCGCAACGGCCGCCGCGGCGGTGACCGCATGACTCTCGCCGACGCCGTGGCCCATCTCTCCCCCGAACGCTGGGAGAAGGCCAACCGCCAGCTGATCCGCAAGGCCCTCGCCGAGTTCGCGCACGAGCGGCTGATCACTCCCGAACCGGCCGCGCAGGACCGCGACTTGTACGTCGTCCGCAGCGACGACGGCCTGACCCGCTACCGGTTCACCGCCACCCGGCACGCCCTCGACCACTGGCAGATCGACGCCGACTCCATCACCCGGCACCGTGACGGCACCGAACTCCCACTCGCCGCCCTGGAGTTCTTCATCGAGCTGCAGGAGTCGCTCGGACTGAGCGAGGCGATCCTGCCGGTCTATCTGGAGGAGATCTCCTCCACCCTCTCCGGCACCTGCTACAAGCTCACCAAGCCGCAGATCCCGGTCGCCGAGCTGGTGACGAGCGACTTCCAGGCCATAGAGACGGGGATGACCGAGGGCCACCCCTGCTTCGTCGCCAACAACGGGCGGCTCGGCTTCGGCATCCACGACTACCTCTCGTACGCCCCCGAGACCGCGAGCCCGGTCCGGCTGCTCTGGCTGGCCGCGCACCGCTCACGGGCGGCGTTCACGGCGGGCGTGGGCATCGAGTACGAGTCGTTCGTCAAGGGCGAGTTGGGCAGCGCCACACTCGACCGCTTCGGCGCCACCCTCACGGACCGGGGTCTCCACCCCGACGACTACCTCCTCATCCCCGTCCACCCCTGGCAGTGGTGGAACAAGCTCACAGTCACCTTCGCCGCCGAGGTCGCCCGCGGCCACCTCGTCTGCCTCGGCGAGGGCGACGACGAGTACCTCGCCCAGCAGTCCATCCGGACCTTCTTCAACAGGTCGAACCCCGAGAAGCACTACGTGAAGACGGCCCTGTCCGTCATCAACATGGGCTTCATGCGCGGACTCTCGGCCGCCTACATGGAGGCGACCCCGGCGATCAACGACTGGCTCGCCCAACTCATCGAGAACGACCCGGTGTTGAAGTCCACCGGCCTGACGATCATCCGCGAGCGGGCCGCCGTCGGCTACCGGCACCTGGAGTACGAGGCGGCGACCGACCGCTACTCGCCGTACCGCAAGATGCTCGCCGCCCTGTGGCGCGAGAGCCCGGTGCCGTCGCTCCGGGACGGCGAGTCCCTGGCGACGATGGCCTCGCTGGTGCACCTGGACCACGAGGGCGCGTCCTTCGCCGGCGCGCTGGTCGAGCGCTCGGGGCTGGCCCCGGTGGAGTGGCTGCGGCGCTATCTGCGGGCGTACTTCACCCCGCTGCTGCACAGCTTCTACGCCTACGACCTGGTGTTCATGCCGCACGGCGAGAACGTGATCCTCGTCCTGAAGGACGGTGTCGTCCAGCGCGCGATCTACAAGGACATCGCCGAGGAGATCGCTGTCATGGACCCGGACGCGGTGCTGCCGCCGACGGTGGAGCGGCTGCGGGTCGAGGTCCCCGAGGACAAGAAGCTCCTGTCCATCTTCACCGACGTCTTCGACTGCTTCTTCCGCTTCCTCGCCGCCAACCTGGCCGCCGAAGGCGTCCTGGAGGAGGCCGACTTCTGGCGAACGGTCGCGGAGGTCACCCGCGAGTACCAGGACTCGGCGCCCGAACTCGCCGACAAGTTCCGGCAGTACGACATGTTCGCCCCCGAGTTCTCGCTGTCCTGCCTCAACCGGCTCCAGCTGCGCAACAACGAGCAGATGGTGGACCTGGCTGACCCGTCCGGCGCGCTCCAGCTCGTCGGCACCCTGAAGAACCCGATCGCCGGGTTCTGACCCCACAAACAGGCGGGCACCCCGGAGTACGGTCCTCCGGGGTGCCCGCCTCATGCCCGAATGCAGCTCGACTAACTTGCGGGCCAGGGCACTTGGGGCGACCGGTAGTAGTCGATCCCGAGGGCGTCCCAGCGCGGGGCCTGCGCCGCGAGCCGCACCTTGTAGGTGTCCCAGTCGTGCGTCGAGGCCGGCGACCAGCCCAGCTCGGCCACGCCCGGCAGCCGCGGGAAGGCCATGTAGTCGATGTTCGCGCCGGTCACGATGGTCTCCGACCACAGCGGTGCCTCGACGCCCCGGATCGCCGAACTCGGCACCCCGGCAAGGTAGTTGCCCGGGTCCCAGTCGTAGGACCGCTTCACCTCGACCAGACCCGCCCAGTCCTGGCCGAGCGGGGTGTCCTCGGTGTACTTCATGTCGAGGTAGACCCGGTCGGCGGGCGAGAGGATCAGCCCGGTGCCGTTCTTCGCGGCCTCGGCGACCTGGGCCTTCTCGGCTGCGTCGGTGTCGTCGAGTCCCCAGTACTGGGCGAGGGCACCCTTGATCGGATGCGCTCCGGTGATCTGGTGCCAGGCGATCACCGTCTTGCCGTACTTGGCGACGATCGGCTGGACCCGGTCCATGAACTTGACGTAGTCCTCATGGCTGGTGGAGTGCGCCTCGTCGCCGCCGATGTGCAGATAGCGGCCCGGGGTGAGCGCGGCGAGCTCGCGGATCACGTCGTCCACGAAGCTGTAGGTGACGTCCTTGCCGACGCACAGCGAGCTGAAGCCGACGTCCGTGCCCGTGTAGAGCGGGGGCGCCACGCCGTCGCAGTTCAGGTCGGCGTAGGAGGCGAGGGCCGCGTTGGTGTGCCCGGGCATGTCGATCTCCGGGACGACCTCCAGGAAACGCGAAGCGGCGTAGCGGACGATCTCCTTGTAGTCGTCCTTGGTGTAGTAGCCGCCCGCGCCGCCGCCGACCTCGGTCGAGCCGCCGTAGGTCGCCAGGCGCGGCCAGGAGTTGACGGCGATGCGCCAGCCCTGGTCGTCACTGAGGTGCAGATGCAGTTCGTTGATCTTGTAGAGGGCCAACTCGTCGATGTAGCGCTTGACTTGGTCGACGGTGAAGAAGTGCCGGGAGACGTCGAGCATCGCGCCGCGGTAGGCGTAGCGCGGGGAGTCCTCGATGGTGCCGCCCGCGATCTGCCAGGGGCCGCGCTGCACGGAGTTCTTCTCGACGGCGGCGGGCAGGAGTTGGCGCAGGGTCTGGACGCCGTGGAAGAGTCCGGCGGGCCTGCCCGCGGTGATGGTGACACCGGAGGTCCCGCTGACCAGCCGGTAGCCCTCGGCGCCGAACGTGCCCTTGGACAGTCGGAGTTGGATGCCGCCCTTGCCCCGCGAGGTGACGGGCAGGCGGTAGCCGGTGGAGGGGCGCAGGATGCCCGCGAGGTACTCGCCGATCCGGCGCGACTCACGTGTGTCGTCGACGCGGATCCGGGTGCCGCTCGTGATCCGGTACGGGTGTCCCGCCGGGGTGACCTTGGCGGGCGCCGGGACCACCCGGCCCAGCGGGGTGACGGCGGCGGGCCCGGCGGAGGGCGCGGCGCCGACGACGGACACGCTCGCGGCGGCGACGAGCAGCAGCGAACCGAGGAGGCGGGTCGTTCTGTGGCGCTGTCTCACAAGGTGTCTCACAAGCGGTCCCTTCCATGCAGCCGGACAGGTACAGACCATTCTGTCGCCAAGGCGATGGAACAATCCCCCCTATGGCGGAAATCATCCAGAAGGACGGCACCTGGATCTTCGACGGCGACGCCCTGCGGCTTACTCCCGGACGGGACAGGAACGTCGGTCTGTTCCGCAGGACGCTGGGCGAACTCGTCGTCCCCCTGGGCGCGTTGGCGGGCGTCTCGTTCGAGCAGGGCCGGAAGTCGGGGCGGCTGCGACTGCGGCTGCGCGACGGCGCCGACCCGCTGCTGCACGCCACCGGCGGCAGGCTCGCCGAGGGCGACGACCCCTATCAGCTCGCCGTCGAGTCGGACCGTTACGGCGTCGCCGAGTACTTCGTGGACGAGGTGCGGGGCGCCCTGCTGCTCGACGAGGTCCCGGCGGACCCGGTGGCCGAATACCTGCTGCCGGGCCCGGCCGTGCCGCTCTCCGTGTCGGCCGGGGACGGCACCGCGAGCTTCGACGGCGAGCATGTACGGCTGGAGTGGAACTGGAAGACCGAGGACGCCAAGTCCGCCGCCGGTGCCCGCGCCCTCGCCGTCACGGACCTCGTCGGCGTGGAGTGGCGCCCGTCGGCCGGGCTGGAGAACGGCTACATCCGCTTCGCGGTGCGCCACGCGCCGACCAAGGCGCCGCCCAAGTACGACCCCAACTCCGTGGAGCTGTGGGGCTTCAAGAAGGACCCGTTGATGGCCCTGATCGCCGCGGCCGTACAGGCCCGGCTCCCGCACCCCGCCGCCGAACCGGACGTACGGACCGAACGGCCCGAACCTGCCCGGCAGTTGACGGCCGCGACGGAGGACGGCCACGACGCGCTGCTGCGGCGGCTGCGGGAACTCGGCGAGCTGCACCGGGACGGGGTGCTCACGGACGAGGAGTTCTCGATGGCCAAACAGGCGGTCCTCAAACGCATGTGAGGACCGCCCGATCGCTGAACTGCGCCCTGCCTTCCGGGCGTAACTCTGTTGTTTCCGTGCTTACTTGGCCTTGCGGGCGACCGTGAAGCGGTCGATCTCGGCGCCGGTCTCGGCGATGCCGCGGACCGTCAGGGTGGCCGTACGGCCCTTGTGCGCGGGCTGGACGTCCACGCGCAGGAACGAGTAGTTGAGGTAGCGCACGCGCGACCAGGCGACCGTCTCGTTGACCTTGCCGTCCTTCGTGTTGATGAAGGCGGCGACCGAGTCGAGGTCGTTGACGTGACCCTCGTAGGAGTCGGGGGCGGAGAACGCGTACAGACTGCGGCCGGCCGCACCCGCCGTCACGTAGACGACACCCTCGGTCTCCGGGTACGCCGTGCCGCCGATCGGCAGCTTCTTGACGACGGCGTTCTTCTTGATGACGTCGGTGCGCTCGTACTGGTGGTTGTGGCCGTTGATGACCAGATCCACCGTGTACTTCTCGAACAGCGGCACCCACTCGTTGCGCACTCCCCCCTCCGAGGAGTGCGCGGTGGAGGTGCAGTACGCGCAGTGGTGGAAGAAGATCACCACGAAGTCGATGTCCTTGGACGCGCGGAACTTCTTGAGCTGCGCCTCCAGCCACGTGGTCTGGGTGCCGCCGGAGATGCCGAGGTTGGCCGGGATCTCGAAGGACACGTCGTTGGCGTCCAGCGAGATGACCGCCGTGTTGCCGTAGACGAAGGAGTAGACGCCCGGGAGGTGCTCCTTGTCCGGGCCGTTGTCCGGCAGGGTCCAGCGGGCGTCCTCGCCGCCGTAGCCGTTGGGCGAGTACCAGGCCTCCATGTCGTGGTTGCCGTAGGCGGGCATCCACGGCACGGACTTGGCGACCGACTCGGTCTGGGCGAGGAACTGGTCCCAGATCCGCGAGTCGAAGCCGGTGTCGGCGGTCTTGCCCTGGCCGGCCGGGTCGGCGTAGGCGATGTCGCCGGCGTGCAGGTGGAAGGCCGGGTTCTGGGCGAGCAGCAGGCTGTCGTTGGCGAGCCCGTGGTAGCCGACGCCCTCGTCGCCGAAGGCCGTGAAGGTGAACGGCTTCTTGTGGTCGGGGGCGGTGGTGAAGGTGCCCAGCGTGCCGAGCAGATGGGGCTCGGCCGGGTCGAAGCCCGCGTGGCCCACGCCGTAGTAGTAGGTCCGGCCCGGACGCAGGTGGGTCAGCTTGGCGTGCAGGTAGTACTGGGTGTGGTCACCGCTCGCGCCGACGCCCGCCGGGGTGTAGAGGGTGCGCACCTCGGCCTCGATCTTGCGGGAGAGGTCCCAGGGGTGCGCGCCGATCCGGACGAACGGCTTCTTGACGTCGGCCGGGACCTGCCAGGAGACCGTGACCTCGCTGCTCGGGTCGTTGCCGAACGCGAGGTGCCGGCCGAACGGGGAGACGAGGGCCCCGTCGATCGACTCGCCGGAGATGGAGGCATAGGTGGCGGAGGCCTGGCTGGGGACGGCCGCCTGGGCGACCGCGCCCGGCACGAACACGCCACCGGCGACGGCGCCGAGGGTCACGGCGCCGCCTCTGATCATGGTGCGCCGGGAGAATTTCGAGCGTAGGTACTCGTGCTGCTCGGCCATGCTCATGCGCTCGGCGAGCTCCGCGGGTACTCCCATACGAGGAATGTCCATGGCGACTGAAACTCGTCCATATGAGCAACGAGGCGCAAGACACAGGATGGACAGCTTACGAACAGAGCCCCATAAGAATTTCAACAGCCGATTGCCCGATATCGGGCAGGATTCTTGCAAACCCTCCTTCGGTACTCCAGGATCAACCGGGTGCACGACGAACTCGTTGATCATCTGACGCGCTCCACGCCCCTCAACCGGGGCGAGGCACTGCGGGTGATCCAGGACGTGCTCGCCTACTTCGACGAGACGACCGAGGACTACGTCCGTCGCCGCCACCGCGAGCTCCAGGCCCAGGGCCTGGTGAACGCGACGATCTTCGACCGGATCGAGGCGGACCTGAAATACCGGGCGGTCGCACCGCCGGAGCTCACGCTCCGGCAGCTGCGCCGCATCGTCTACGGCTAGGAACACGTATATATGTGCGGAATCGTCGGTTACATCGGCAAGCGTGACGTTGCTCCGCTTCTGCTGGAGGGCCTGCAGCGGCTGGAGTACCGCGGCTACGACTCGGCGGGCATCGCCGTCACGACCCCGAAGACGGCCGGCCTGAAGATGGTCAAGGCCAAGGGCCGGGTCCGTGACCTGGAGGCCAAGGTCCCGGCGCGCTTCAAGGGAACCACCGGCATCGCCCACACCCGCTGGGCCACGCACGGCGCCCCGTCCGATGTGAACGCCCACCCGCACCTGTCGGCCGACAGCAAGGTCGCCGTCGTCCACAACGGCATCATCGACAACGCCTCCGACCTCCGGAAGAAGCTGGAGGCCGACGGCGTCGAGTTCCTCTCCGAGACCGACACCGAGGTCCTCACCCACCTCATCGCCCGCTCCCAGGCGGAGACCCTGGAGGAGAAGGTCCGCCAGGCACTCCGGGTGATCGAGGGGACGTACGGCATCGCCGTCCTGCACGCCGACTTCCCCGACCGCATCGTGGTGGCCCGAAACGGCTCCCCGGTGGTCCTCGGCATCGGCGAGAAGGAGATGTTCGTCGCCTCGGACATCGCCGCACTCGTCACCCACACGCGCCAGATAGTGACCCTCGACGACGGCGAGATGGCGACCCTCAAGGCCGACGACTTCCGGACATACACCACCGAGGGCACCCGCACCACGTCCGAGCCCACCACCGTCGAGTGGGAGGCCGCCTCCTACGACATGGGCGGCCACGAGACCTACATGCACAAGGAGATCTTCGAGCAGGCCGAGGCCGTGGACCGCGTGCTGCGCGGCCGTATCGACGACCGCTTCTCCACCGTGCACCTCGGCGGCCTCAACCTGGACGCCCGCGAGGCCCGGCAGATCCGCCGCGTGAAGATCCTCGGCTGCGGCACCTCGTACCACGCGGGCATGATCGGCGCCCAGATGATCGAGGAGCTGGCCCGCATCCCCGCGGACGCCGAGCCCGCCTCCGAGTTCCGCTACCGCAACGCGGTCGTCGACCCGGACACGCTCTACATCGCGGTCTCCCAGTCCGGCGAGACGTACGACGTCCTCGCCGCGGTCCAGGAGCTGAAGCGCAAGGGCGCCCGGGTGCTGGGCGTGGTGAACGTCGTCGGCTCGGCGATCGCCCGCGAGGCGGACGGCGGCATGTACGTGCACGCCGGCCCCGAGGTCTGTGTCGTCTCGACCAAGTGCTTCACCAACACCACAGTGGCGTTCGCCCTGTTGGCGCTCCACCTCGGCCGCACCCGTGACCTCTCGGTCCGCGACGGCAAGCGCATCATCGAGGGCCTGCGCAGGCTGCCGGCCCAGATCTCCGAGATCCTGGAGCGGGAGGAGGAGATCAAGAAGCTGGCCGCCGAGTACGCCGAGGCCCGCTCGATGCTCTTCATCGGCCGCGTCCGCGGCTACCCGGTGGCACGCGAGGCCTCCCTGAAGCTCAAGGAGGTCTCGTACATCCACGCCGAGGCCTACCCCGCCTCGGAGTTGAAGCACGGCCCCCTCGCCCTGATCGAGCCCGCCCTCCCCACGGTCGCGATCGTCCCCGACGACGATCTCCTGGAGAAGAACCGCGCCGCCCTGGAGGAGATCAAGGCCCGCAGCGGCCGCATTCTCGCGGTGGCCCACCAGCACCAGGAGAAGGCCGACCAGACGATCGTCGTCCCGAAGAACGAGGACGAGCTGGACCCGATCCTGATGGGCATTCCGCTCCAACTCCTCGCCTATCACACGGCGTTGGTGCTCGGGCGGGACATCGACAAGCCGAGGAACCTCGCGAAGTCGGTGACGGTGGAGTAGGGCTTTCGTCTTTTGTTTTTTTGGGGGCGCGGGGCTGCATCGATCTGCGGCTCCGCCGCGTGGGCGCGAGCAACCCCCACCGGCCGGTAGCGGCCGACGAACGGAAAAGCCCCCCACGTGTGCCTCATACACGTGGGGGGCCTTTCCAACTGCCGGTCAACTGGTAGCCGTCACGCCCCGACCCGCAGTCCGACGAGGAAGAACCGTCGGCCAGTGCGCAAGAGCCGCCGTCGCCGAATACCAGGCAACAGCCCCCGCAGCGACACCGAACCACCCCCCGACCTTGCTCAGCCCGTCGTTGCCGGCGAACTGCGCGATGGCGAGAAGCACGAGGGAGACGAAGAACAACCCGTATGCCCCCTGGGTGAGTTGATCCCCACCCGCGAGGGTCACCGAGAGAGCGACCAGGGCGAACAGGACCAGGAACAGCCCCGCCGCGTTGTCCGAGGCGGAGCCACCCGCGCTGACGGCCCAGGTGAACCAGAGCGCGCCGAACGCCGAGAAGGCCGTACCAGTGGTGGTGTCGCCGTCGCGGAACGCGAACAGTCCGGCGACGAAGAGGGCAACTCCGCCCACATAGTGGGCCAGTGACACGGCGTCAGCGGCCGAGACCCCGTTGATGACATCCGTGTACCCGAGCCCGAAGGCCAACAGGGTGATTCCCAGGGCGAGTCGGCCGACGATCGAGGTGGTGCTTCCCGCGGAGACGTCATTGTCCACGGCGGGCTCCCTTCATGCATGTGCGGTTGTGCGGTGTGACCGATATATGCCCTTCACAAGGGCACAAACACCTCTGCACAGCAGTGAATTCGGAGCCGACCGACGAGTTGGACCTACGAGTTACGGGATGACGACGACGGGCCGCTGCGCCCGCTTCGCGAGCCGCCCCGCGACGGAGCCGAAGATGCGTCCGACGATGCCGTGGGTCGAGCCCACGACGATCGCGTCCGCCTCGTACTCCCGCCCCACCTCTTCGAGTTCGTGGCAGATGTCGCCACCGCGCTCGACCAGGATCCAGGGGACTTCGGCGAGGTATTCCGCACACGCCAGCTCAAGACCCAGCACCTCGGTGCGGTGATCCGGCACATCGACGAAGACCGGTGGTTCGCAGCCCGCCCACACCGTGGTGGGCAGCCGGTTGGCGACATGCACGATGACCAGGCCCGAGCCCGAGCGGTGTGCCATGCCGATGGCGTACGCGAGGGCACGCTCACTGGACGTGGAGCCGTCGAAACCGACGACGACGCCGTGCTTGAAGGCGGGATCGCAGGAATGGCGTGGCTGTTCCGCCGCCAGGGGCTCGGCCGCCGTGGGATCGGCGACGGGCCGCTTGCGGTCCGCGGGTTCAAAAGATTCGTGACCGGCCATGGGTGTCTCGGCTTTTTGATCCTCTTGGGAGGGGACAACAGTGTGCGGCGGAGCTGTGTCCGGGAATCATCTTCCCAACCCCATACCCCCAAGGGTACGGCGCCAGTCCTCCTTAGCCCATATCCCGCACATGCTCCGGCGGAGTTCCCCGGAGCATGCACGAGGGGGCGCCCGTAACGCAATGGTTGCTGCCCCGTACAGGCGGTTTGCACAGGATTCACTTATCCCCGCGTCCACCCATGAGCTGCCCTACAGTGACCGACGCATCGAACAAGCGTTGAACCCGGCGAACCACCGCCCCAGGGAGCACGCCATGTCCGGACACCGCACGACCTCCGAGGCACACACCGGCCCGGACACCGCCACCGATGTGGTCCGCTGGGCGGTCTTCAGCTGCGTCCTCGTCTCCCTGGTCCTCCTCTGGTACGGCGCCTCGCTCGCCGGCGCCACCGGCACGGCCCTCGGTCTCGCGGCCGTCACCGCCGCCTGCCGGGTGCTGCTGCGCCGCTCGGAGCGGGGCGCGGCCCGGCTGCTGGACGAGGAGGAGTCCCCGCACCGCGGCCACCGGCACCGGGCGGCGGCGGGGGCGCACCGGGGCGGCCGGCACGCCGGAGGAAGTACACCGGTCGACTGACCGGTTTCCGCGCACGCGCCCGACGCTTTTCAGCCAACTTCCGGCCACCGCGCATCTGTTGTCCGAACCACCCCCCAACCCCCGTTCCACCTGCACCGAAAGGGCCTGGGAGGCCCTGCGCACCCTACGGGGATTGGCCACTACGGGGAGGCGCACTTCCCTGCACGGCCCACGAGTGCAACGCTTCGTGATCGAATGCTTCACGCCAAGTTGCCATGTCGACAATGTGCCGGTTGCCGAACTGGTCACCCCGGCACCACTGGACACAGTAGATTCGATCTTGACGTCTTACGGCGGGGGACTCGTGCAGGACCGAGGGGAAACGTGCAGGAGCGACACAACCGAGGAGCCGCGACCACCGAGGGGGGCTTAGCAGTATGAGCCACGACTCCACTGCCGCGCCGGAAGCCGCGGCCCGGAAGCTTTCCGGGCGACGCCGCAAGGAGATCGTCGCGGTGCTGCTGTTCAGCGGCGGCCCCATCTTCGAGAGTTCCATACCGCTGTCGGTGTTCGGCATCGACCGGCAGGACGCCGGAGTTCCGCGCTACCGCCTTCTTGTGTGCGGCGGCGAGGACGGTCCGCTGCGCACCACCGGCGGGCTGGAACTCACCACACCGCACGGCCTGGAGGCGATCTCGCGGGCGGGCACCGTCGTCGTGCCTGCCTGGCGGTCGATCACCGCGCCGCCGCCGGAGGAGGCGCTCGACGCACTGCGCCGGGCGCACGAAGAAGGGGCCCGCATAGTGGGCCTGTGCACCGGCGCCTTCGTGCTGGCTGCGGCGGGCCTGCTGGACGGCCGTCCCGCGACCACCCACTGGATGTACGCGCCGACGCTGGCCAAGCGCTATCCGTCGGTGCACGTGGATCCACGGGAACTCTTCGTCGACGACGGAGACGTACTGACGTCCGCCGGTACGGCGGCCGGAATCGATCTCTGTCTCCACATCGTGCGGACGGACCACGGCAACGAGGCGGCCGGCGCGCTCGCCCGGCGCCTGGTGGTCCCCCCGCGCCGAAGCGGCGGTCAGGAGCGCTATCTCGATCGGTCTTTACCAGAGGAGATCGGCGCCGACCCGCTCGCGGAGGTCGTCGCCTGGGCGCTGGAGCACCTCCACGAACAGTTCGACGTGGAGACGCTGGCGGCACGCGCGTACATGAGCAGGCGTACGTTCGACCGCCGCTTCCGCTCGCTCACCGGGAGCGCTCCCCTGCAGCGGCTGATCACGCAGCGGGTGCTCCAGGCGCAGCGCCTGCTGGAGACGTCGGACTACTCGGTGGACGAGGTCGCGGGCCGCTGCGGCTTCCGCTCGCCGGTGGCGCTGCGCGGTCACTTCCGCCGCCAGCTGGGCTCGTCGCCCGCCGCCTACCGGGCCGCGTACCGCGCCCGCAGGCCCCAGGGCGACAAGCAGGTGGACGGCGACGGCGCCCCGGGCCAGCCCGGCGGTCCGTCGTCCCTGGGCCCGGCGGGTCCGCCGCCCTCGCTCCACCCGGAGGGCCCGGTCCCGATGCAGACCCGTCGTACAGCGGCGAGCGCGCTGTCGGCGGCGACCGCGGCGGCCTCCTCCGCTTCGGCGGCGGAGAACGGCCGTGAGGCCTACGCCACGAGCCGCGCGGCGGCGAGCCTGCCCGGCCAGCGCAGCGCGACGTAGCGACAGCATTGCCCCCGGGGGTCTCCGACTGGAGATCTCCGGGGGCTTTCGCGCGCTCCGGGGCTTTTCGAGAGCTCCAGGGGTTTTCGCGAGCCCCCGCACCACAAGGTCACCGCACAGTCGGTCCAGCCGGGCGGCACGCACCTTAGGGTTAGACACATGAACGATCGCATGGTGTGGATCGACTGCGAGATGACCGGCCTCTCGCTGTCAGACGACGCTCTCATCGAGGTGGCCGCCCTCGTCACGGACTCCGAGCTGAACGTGCTCGGGGAAGGGGTGGACATCGTCGTCCGCCCGCCGGACCAGGCGCTGGAGACGATGCCGGACGTAGTACGCCAGATGCACACCGCGTCCGGCCTGCTCGACGAGCTGGCCGGCGGCACCACCCTGGCCGACGCCGAGGAGCTGGTCCTCGCGTACATCCGGGAGCACGTCAAGGAGCCGGGCAAGGCCCCGCTGTGCGGGAACTCGGTCGGCACCGACCGCGGTTTCCTCCTGCGTGACATGCCGACCCTGGAGGAGTACCTGCACTACCGCATCGTGGACGTCTCCTCGGTGAAGGAGCTGGCCCGCCGCTGGTACCCGCGGGCGTACTTCAACAGCCCCGAGAAGAAGGGCAACCACCGCGCCCTCGCCGACATCCGCGAGTCCATCGCGGAGCTGCGCTACTACCGCGAGGCGATCTTCGTCCCGCAGCCCGGCCCCGACTCCGACACCGCCCGCACGATCGCCGCGAAGCACGTCCTGCCCACCCCGTAAAAGCCGGGCGCGAGCACCCCTTCGGACCCTGTACACTTTTTCTCGGCCGGTCGGAAACTCGCAGAGTGAACGACCGGGCATGGTGGGTGTAGCTCAGCTGGTAGAGCACCTGGTTGTGGTCCAGGAAGTCGCGGGTTCAAGTCCCGTCACTCACCCTCGAATAAAGGCCCCTGGCCCGCGGAAACGCGGGCCAGGGGCCTTTTTCGGTTGTCTGCGGAGTGACAGGAGTGTCTCAACTCCCGCCCGCACCATGCGAGTACATGGCCGACTGGATCAAGGCCTGGATCAAGGCCCAGCGCATCGTCCCTGAACCACTGGGGTGCATCCCCAGTGCGATGACACCGGGATTCCCGGTTTCGTGTGCACATGCCGGGTCAGGACACCCGCAGAAAAGAGGCCCAGCCATGACCGTCCCCCTTCCCGTGGTCTTCATCCACGGGCTCTGGCTGCACAGCACCTCCTGGCAGCCGTGGATCGATCTGTTCCGCGCGGAGGGCTACGACCCCTCCGCGCCCGGATGGCCCGGCGACCCCGCCACCGTCGAGGAGGCGCGCCAGAACCCCGAGAGCATCGCCGGCTACGGCATCGACGACGTCGTCGAGCACTACGCGACCCTGATCGAGGCGCTGCCCGCGCGGCCCCTCCTGATCGGCCACTCGTTCGGCGGGATGATCGCGCAGAAGCTGCTCGGCCAGGACCGCGCGGCCGCGGCGGTCGCGATCGACGCGGCGCAGATCAAGGGCGTTCTGCCTCTTCCGCTGTCCGCGCTGAAGGCGACGCTCCCGGTCTTCAAGAACCCGGCCAACAAGCGCCGGGCGGTCTCCCTGACCGCGGAGCAGTTCCGGTTCGCGTTCGGCAACGCCGTCGCGGAGGAGGAATCGGCGGCCCTGTACGAGCGCTGGACCATCCCCGCACCGGGCAAGCCGCTGTACGAGGCCGCCTCCGCCAACTTCAACCCCCACTCGCCGGCGAAGGTCGACACGGACAACAGCGGACGCGGCCCGCTGCTGCTCGTCTCCGGCGGCAAGGACCACACGGTGCCCGAGGTCGTCACCCGGGCCACCCTCAAGCAGTACCGGCACTCCGAGGCGGTCACCGACATCATCAACTTCCCCGACCGCGGGCACTCGTTGACGATCGACGGCGGCTGGCGCGAGGTCGCGGACACCGTACTCACCTGGCTGCGGCAACAGGGTCAGGAGACCGGGCGATGACCTCCCCTGCGTCCCGGACCGCGACGTCCGATGCCGACGCGGGCCTGGCCGGGCGGACCGTCGTGGTCACCGGCGCCGGGCGGGGCATCGGGCTGGCCGTCGTCGAGGCCTTCCTCGCGGCCGGTTCCCGCGTCGTCGCGGGTTCGAGGGAACGCACCGACGCCCTCGACCGGCATGTGAAGCAGGGGGCCGAGCTCACCGTCGTGGAACTCGACCTCGCGACACCGGACGGTCCGGCCGCGCTGGTCGCCGAGGCCGTGGCGCTCCATGGCGGTGTCGACGTCCTGGTGAACAACGTCGGGGCGGTACGGCCGCGGGTCGACGGCTTCCTCGGCGTGACGGACGAGGACTGGGAGTGGACCTTCACGGTCAACTTCATGGCCGCCGTCCGCGCCACCCGGGCCGCGCTGCCGCACCTGCTCGCCACCGGCGCGGGCCGTATCGTCACCGTCTCCTCGGTCAACGCCCGGCTGCCCGACCCGCTGGTCATCGACTACGGCGCGGCGAAGGCGGCGCTGACCAACTTCTGCAAGGCCCTGTCCAAGGAGGTGGGGCCGCGCGGTGTGCGGGTGAACACCATCGGTCCCGGACCGGTGGAGACGGCGCTGTGGCAGGGCGCCGACGGGGTCGCCGCCACGGTCGGCCAGTCGCGGGGCGTCGACCCCGGGGAGGTGGCCCGCGGCGCGGCGGACCAGTCGGTGACCGGCCGCTTCACCCGGCCGTCGGAGGTGGCCGATCTCGTGCTCTACCTCGCCGGTCCCCGGGCGGCGAACATCACCGGCGCCGACTTCGTCATCGACGGCGGCCTCGTCGAATCCCTCTGAGCGGCCGTCACGGAACGGCGGGCGCCGAGCCCGCCTCGCCTTCCCTCTCATCCCCTGGAGAGACCAGTGAGATTCCGCCTGCCCAGATCCCGCCGCCTGGTGGCCGCGGTCTTCGCCCTGGCCGTCGGCCTCGGGTCGACCACCCTCACGGCCGCGGCCTCCGCCGGACCCGCGGCCCCGGCCGGCGAGCAGGTACCCGCCGGCTTCAGCGAACACAGGACCCGGGTCGCCGGGACCGGCATCGACTACGTGATCGGCGGCCACGGCCCGACCCTGGTCCTGATCCACGGCTACCCCCAGACCTGGTACGAGTGGCACGCGATCATGCCCGCGCTCGCCGAGCACTACACCGTCGTCGCACCGGACCTGCCCGGCGCGGGCCGGAGCGACGCCCCGGCGTCCGGCTACGACAAGAAGACCATGGCCGCCACGCTGCACGCGCTCCTGGTCTCGCTCGGCAGGGACCAGGACGTGAACGTCGTCGGCCACGACATCGGCACGATGGTCGCCTACGCCTACGCGGCGCAGTACCCGCACAGCGTCAGGAAGCTCGTACTCAGCGAGGCCCCCATCCCCGACCCGGGCATCTACGAGTTCCCCTCCCTGACGGCCCAGGGTCCCGGAGCGTGGCACTTCGGCTTCTTCTCCCTGCGGACCGGCCTCCCGGAGAGTCTGATCCGGGGCCGCGAGCTGACCTGGACGACCGGCTTCATGCGGGGCATCGCCGTACACAAGGACGCCCTGACCCCGGAGGACCTGCGGGTCTTCGCCTCCTACCTGCGCGACTACGCGCACCTGGAAGCGAGCTTCGAGTGGTTCAGGACGTTCCCGCAGGACATCGCCGACAACGCGCGGTTCCAGAAGACACCCCTGACCATGCCGGTGCTCGCGATCGGCGCCTCCGGCAGCCTCGGTTCGTCGGTCGCGGAGCAGGTGCGCCACTACGCCACCCATGTCACTCCGGCGGTCGTGGCCGACTCCGGCCACTGGATCTACGAAGAGCAGCCGAAAGAGACGACCGACATGCTGCTGCGTTTCCTGAGCAGCCACCGATGACGTCAGGAGCGGACATGACCAGGTTCTTCCCCACCTTCGGCCCGACGGCCGAGCGCGAACCCTTCTGGTTCCTCGGCGGCCAGGCCAGGATCCTGCTGCCCGGCACCGCGACCGACAACCGGCTCAGCCTGATGGAGTTCGCCGACCCGGCCGGCCACGCGCCCCCGCACCACGTCCACGAGGACGAGGAGGAGGTCTGGTTCGTCCTCGACGGCGAGGTGACGTTCTTCGTCGGCGACCAGCGCCACGACCTGGTGCCCGGACAGGTCGCGTACGGGCCGCGCGGGGTTCCGCACAGCTATCTGGTGCGCTCGCCCGAGGGGGCGCGGATGGCGGTGCTGTTCAGCCCGGCCTGCATAGAGGAGTACTTCCGGGCCAACGGCACCCCGGTGGCCGAGACCGGGGACCTGCCGCCGGAGTTCGACCTCGCGGCGGTCGTGGCCTCCGCCGAGGCCTTCCACCTGCGCGTCACCGGACCGCCGCCGTCCTTGTGAGCCGGTCCACCAGAGTCACGAAGGGAACCGACATGCCGTACATCACCGTCGGCCGGGAGAACTCCGCCGACATCGAGCTGTACTACGAGGACCACGGGAGCGGGCAGCCCGTCGTGCTGATCCACGGCTACCCGCTGGATGGCCACTCCTGGGAGAAGCAGCTCCCGGCCCTGCTCGACGCGGGCCACCGGGTCATCACCTACGACCGGCGCGGTTTCGGCCGGTCCTCGCAGCCGACCACGGGCTACGACTACGACACCTTCGCCGCCGATCTCGACGCGGTGCTGACCGGGCTGGACCTCACCGACGTGGTACTCGTCGGGTTCTCCATGGGGACCGGGGAAGTCGGCCGCTATCTGGGCACCTACGGCTCGCAGCGGATCGCCAAGGCGGCCTTCCTCGCCTCCCTCGAACCCTTCCTGGTCAGGACCGACGACAACCCGGACGGCGTCGACCAGTCCGTCTTCGACGGCATCCTGGAGGCGGTCACGAAGGACCGCTACGCCTACTTCACCGGCTTCTACGAGGCGTTCTACAACCTCGACGAGACGCTCGGCAGCCGGATCAGCGAAGAGGCCGTGCGGGCGAGCTGGAACGTGGCGGCGGGCGCGTCGGCGTACGCGTCGGTGGCCTGCGTGCCGACCTGGATCACCGACTTCCGCGCCGACGTCGCCAGGATCGACGTACCGACGCTGATCCTGCACGGCACAGCCGACCGGATTCTGCCGGTCGACTCCACCGGGCGGCCCTTCCACGCGCTGCTGCCCTCGGCCCAGTACATCGAGATCGAGGGTGCCCCGCACGGCCTGCTGTGGACGCATGCCGAAGAGGTCAACGCCGCGCTGCTGGCCTTCCTGGCCAAGTAGTCGCGCGGGGCGGCCGGGCGGTGTACGCGTCGGCGCAACCCCTTGCGTCACTTCACGGTCACCGCCACCGTCATCACGCCGGCCGCCCGGCGTCCGTGGCCGGTGTGGAACACGACCGGTCGGCGGCCCCGCCGCCGGGACGGATGACGAGGAGACGGTGATGACGAGGTCCGGAGCACCGGGGCTGACGGATCACGCCGGCGTCCCGCTCACCCACGGCCGGCCACGGGTCAACGGGGTCGATCTGCACTGTGCGACGGGCGGCAGCGGTGATCCGGTGGTCCTGATCCACGGCGTGCCGAAGACCATGTTCTTCTGGCGCCACGTCGTCCCACTGCTCACACCGCACTACTCGGTCGTCGTTGTGGACCTGCGCGGGTTCGGCGGCTCGGGACGTCCGAGCACCGGGTACGACACCCGGACCCTGGCCGCCGACATCGCCGCGCTCATGGCAACGCTGGGACACGACCGCTACCGCGTGGTGGGCGAGGACTGGGGTGCGGCCGTCGCCTACGCCGTGGCGGCCTTCCACCGCCCGGAGGTCGTCCAGCTCGTCTTCCAGGAGACCAGGCTGCCCGGCCTCCCGGTTCCGGGCCCCGGGCCGCTCGACGCCGAGGATCCCCGCACCGGTTGGCATCGCTCGTTCTTCGGCCTGCCGCACTACCCCGAACTGCTGATCACCGGCCGGGAGCGCGCCTTCTGGACGTACTTCATGCGGCGGATCATGTGGGACCCGAGCGCGTACACGGACGCCGACGAGGACGAGTACACCCGAGGGCTCGAAGAGCCGGGCGGCAACCACGCGGTGTTCGAGCTGTACCGGGCGACCGAGACCGACGCCGCCCAGAACCGGCCGCAGTTCGCCGTCCCGCTGGAATGCCCGGTGCTGGCCGTCGGGGGACGGGCCTACCTCGCCGCGGAGCCCGGGGAGCAGATGGCCCGCGTCGCGGTGGACGTCACGCCTGTGGTGATCGAGCGGGCGGGGCACAACATCCCGTTGGAGGCACCTGCCGAACTCGGGCGCCACTACCTCGACTTCTTCGCGACGGCGCGGGAATGACGGTCCGACGAGGGCGGCCGGTGCTCAGTCCCCGGCCACCGGTTCCGGTTCGCCGATCGCGCGGGGGATCTGCTTCCGGGAGGTTATGCCGAGCTTGCGGAACACCTTGTTCAGATGGAACTCGACGGTCGAGGCGGTGACGAACAACCGCGTCGCGATCTCTCCGTTGGTCAGCCCCGAGGCGGCCATGGAGGCCACCTGCCGTTCCCGCGGTGTGAGGTCGAACCGGGTGTCGACCGTGCGCCTGCGTGCCGTCTCCCCGGTGGCCAGCAGCTCGATCCGGGCCCGCTCCGCGTACGGCACCGCGCCGAAGGCGTCGAAGCTCTCGTAGGCGGCGCGCAACTGTTTCCTGGCATCGGAACGCCGCTTGCGGCGGCGCAGCCACTCGCCGAACAGCAGCCGGGCCCGGGCCTGTTCCAGGGCCAGCGGTGCCTGCCCCAGCAGGTCGACCGACTCCTGGTAGAGCTTCTCGGCCTCGTCGCCGTCCGCCGTCAGTGCCCGGCCGAGGGCCAGCGCGCCCAGGGCCCAGGGCGTACCGGCGAGCGGGGCGCGTTCCTCCAGCCGGGACAGTGCCGCGAGGGTGACGGCCCGGTCGCCGGTGCGCACTCCGGCCTCGATGAGCAACGGGAGAACGAGGTTGCCACAGGCTGGGGGGTCGCCTTCGAAGACGGCCCACGCGTGCCGCAGCGCCTGCCGGTAGCGGCCCTGTCCCAGTTCGAACAGGGACAGCGCGTGCTGTGCCAGCAGCTGGAGCACGCCGTGGCCCATGATCTTCATCTCCGCGGTCTGCCGCACCGCTTCCCGCAGCTCGGGCTCCCGGCCGGCCAGGGCGAACAGGTGGAGCCGGTTGATGGCTCCGCCGCCGCGGAAGCCGGTGTCGGCCGCGATGTCGTCGAACTCGGCGTAGCGGACCTCCGCCTCCGTGAACCGTCCGTCCCAGAGGTCGCAGCGGGCCGCGACGAGCAGCGTCATGCTCAGCGCGTACAGTGCGCCGGCGTCGCGGTCCGCCGCCGCGAGACGGTCGGTGAGTTCACGCTCGGCCCGGACGTCCCAGAGATCGTCGCAGGCCATGGAGAGCACCACCGCGAAGGGGCTGTTCGCGTCCCCGATCTCCGCACCGTCCCGCAGCCGGTCCAGGGCGGTACGCAACACGGACGCGCCGTGCTCGTAGCCCTCGGCCACGCGCCGGGCCAGACCCTCCATCAGTACGTCACGGCCGTACGCGGCGGTGTCCGGGGCGTGCCGGGCGGCGACGACCGCCACCGCGACCTCGGTCAACGACGTGCCCTGCGGACAGCCGTCGGCGACCAGCGCCGCGTGCAGCGCCTCCCGGAGCAGTTCCCAGGTCAGCCGGGGGTCTCGCGGGCCGAGCCTGCTCACGGCGTCCATCAGCATCGCCGGGACGTCGGCGACGGCGATCTGGAACATCTGCGCGGTCGCCCGCATCCGCAGCTCGCGCGTGCGCATCACCGGGCCGCGGATGCCGGCGCCGGCCAGGTCCAGCGCGATCCGCGCCGCTGCCGCGTCGCCGGACGCCAGATGGGCCTGCGCGGCGTCGAGCAGCCGCTCGGCCCGCTTGTCCGGGTCGCCGGTGAAATCGGCGGCGCGCGACAGGAAGCGGGCCTGCTGGGAGTAGCCGCCGCGGGAGCGGGCCCGCTCGGAGGCGGCCGCCAGGTCGTCGGCGACGTCGTCGTCCACGCCCTCGGCGGCCTCGGCCCGGTGCCAGGCGCGGCGGTCGGCGTCCCGTACGGGGTCGCAGGCTGCGGCCAGGGCCGCGTGCGCCCGGCGGCGCTCTCCGGGTTCGGCCGCGGCGTAGACCGTCGAGCGGATCAGGGGGTGCCGGAAGGCCGCCGGCATGTCCCGGCCGAGGATTCCCGCGGCGACCGCCGGCTGGGCGGCCCGGGCGGACAGTCCGAGCCGCCCGGCGGCCCGCCACATCAGTCCCGTGTCGTCCGAGGGGGCCGCCGCGAGCAGCAGCAACAGGGTCCCGGTCTCGGGCGGCAGGGTTCGGACCAGGTGCTGGAAGTGGCTCTCCAGGAGCCGGCCCACCGGCAGCGGATCGGGCAGTGGGGCGATACCGGACAGTTGCTCGGCGGTCAGGGCGTCGGCCAGTTCCAGCAGCGCGAGCGGATTGCCGCCGGTTCCGGCGACGATGCGGTCGGCCACACCCGCGTCCACCCGCCGGGGCACGGAGAGGAGCAGGTTCCTGGCCTCCGGCTCCGGCAGACCGGTCACGGAGTGCACGCTCAGCGCGTCGAACAGGCCGTCGTCCGCGAGCCCGTCGCGGACGGCGATGATCAGGCCCAGGGAGTCGGCGTGCAGCCGGCGGGCGACGAACGCGAGTGTCTCGGCCGACTCCCGGTCCAGCCACTGCGCATCGTCCAGCAGGAACAGGAGCGGCTGGTCGGCGGCGGCCTCGGACAGCAGTGTCAGCGTCGCGAGGCCGACCAGACAGCGGTCGGCCGGCGGCCCCGGCACCAGGCCCAGGGCCGCGTCCAGCGCGGCCCGCTGAGGCCCGGGCAACCGGTCCGTCCGGTTCAGGAAGGGCCGCAGCAACCGGTGCAGCGCGCCGAAGCCGAGACCCGTCTCGGGCTCGGCCGCGGTCAGCCGGACCACGCGGAGTTCGAAGGCCCGGGCCGCGGCGTACTCAAGGAGCCGGGTCTTGCCTATCCCCGGTTCGCCGGTGAGGACCAGGACTCCGCTGAGGCCGTCGCGCACCGCGTCGAGCAGCCGCCCGACGGCTTCGCGTTCGGCGTGGCGTCCGACCATCCGCGGCCCGGACGCGTGCCGGCCGCCGTTCCACACCATGGGACCGCTCCCCCGCTTGTCGATGCTCTGACATGGGGAACGGTAGGAACGCCGTGCCGGCGGAAGCGAGCGTCATGTGACGGTGGTGTGCCGGTCAACGCAGTGCGCTGACCACCGTCCGCAGCTCGGCACGCGAGGCCACGCCCAGCTTGGGGAAGATCCGGTGGAGATGCGAGCTGACGGTACGGTGCGACAAATAGAGCCGCTGGCCTATCTCGCGGTTGGTCAGCCCGTCGGCGGCGAGCTGGACGATCTGCAGCTCGTGGGCGGTCAGCTGGTCCCGGGCGTCCGGGGCCCGGCGTCGGCTGGTCTCGCCCGCGGCGCGCAGTTCCCGGCGGGCCCGCTCCCCCCAGGGAATCACGCCGAGCGCGTCGAACATGTCGCGGGCGGCACGGAGGTGGTCGCGGGACTCGACGCTGCGCCGCCTGCGCCGCAGCCATTCGCCGTAGGCCAGATGGGTGCGGGCCCTGATCAGCGGCCAGGCGCCGAGGTCGGCACGCAGCGCGTCCGCGAAGAGCGGGTCGGCGTCCTCGTCGGCGGCCAGCAGCGCCCGGACCAGCCGCAGATCGGCGTGCAGCACCGGCGCGGAGGTCACCGTGGCGATCTCCTCCAGCTCCGCCACGACGGGGAGCACGAGCTCCAGCCGCCCGCAGTGCACCGCCGCGTCGACCAGGTCGACCACGGTCGTCAGTCGCAGGGCGACCTGGAACGCGGGATCCGCCGGATCGTGCAGTCGGCGGAAATGCCCGAAGGCCTCCTCGAACCGCCCCGTGCCCAGCGCGGCCAGCCCGCGGGCCATCGACGCGGTGGCCAGCACCGGACGTGCCCCGGCGGGCAGCCCGATCTCCTCCGCCTCCTCGGCCAGCCCCAGGGCGGAATCCACCTCACCGCGCAGCGCGGCCAGCTTGGCCGCGGTGGCGGTCATCAACGCGTACATCATCGTCTGGCTGGTTTCGCGCGCCAGTCTTCGCGACTCCTCGGTCGTGGCGATCGCCGCGCCGAGATCGCCGACCACGAGCGCGCTCCACGCGTCCGCGCCGACCGTGCGCGCCAACAGCCCCAGGCGCCCCTGGGCACGCAGCGGCTCGGCGCCGGCCGCCGAGAACGCCCGCGCCAGGTCGAAGCCGCCGACGAGGAGCGAGGCGGTGCTGAGCATGCGGTAGGCGCGGCCGTCGTCGCCCTCTTTCAGGGCGACGCGCCGGGCCCGCTCCAGGACGAAGGTGCCGCGGTCGACCGGCGCGGCGTAGGCGCAGATGGCCAGCCGCCACGGATCGAGTTCGTCGAGTTCCAGCCGCTCCACGGCTGCCAGGACCGTACGGCGGCCCTCCGGGCCCGGGTCGGACCAGAAGCACAACTGCGCGGCGCTCCACAGGATCCGCAGCGCCAGCGCGCGGTCCTCCGCTGCGATCTCCTCGGCGAGGGCGGTCAGGGAGTTGGCGCCCGAGGCATGGCTGTGCAGTCCTTCGTCGAAGCTGCCGCGGAGCCAGACGACCGTCGCGTGCTGCCGTCTCGACAGCGGGCCGGTGAGGGCCTGGTCCAGCAGCCGGGTCACGGTCTCGGGCCGGCCGAGCTCTACGGCGAAGTCGGCGGCGCGCAGCAGCCGTTCGACTCGGCGATCGGCGTCCTCGCTGAGCGCGGCGGCCTGTTCGAGGGCCGTGACGGCCGCCGCGATGCCACCACGGCGGGCGGCCCGGTGCGCGGCTTCCTCCAACGCGGCGGCGACCGTCTCCTCCGGTTCGTCGGCCGCGGCGGCCCGGTGCCGCAGCTGCCGGTCCGGGTGTTCCCAGAGCACGGCGGCGAGCGCCGCGTGCGCGGCGTGACGGACGCCGGTGGGCGTGGTCTGGTGGATCGCCGACCGCATCAGCGGATGCCCGAACCGCAGTTCGCCGCCGACGACATGGACGAGGCGGGCGCGCACGGCCGGGTCGAGTTCCGGGGCTCCGGCCGTCGCGCCGGTGAACAGCCGGGTCGCGCGGTAGATCTCGGGGAGCGACGGGCTGTCGTTGAGGGCCGCGATCCGCAGCAGGCTCCGGGTGATGTCGGGCAGGGTCTCCAAGCGGTCGGTGAAGGCCTGTTCGAGCCGCTCGGTGAGCGGCAGTTGGGACATGTACGGATCGGCCGACGCTCCGAGGGAACGGGAGAGCTCGGTCAGGGCCAGGGGGTTGCCGGCGGCCTCGGCCAGCAGCCGGCGGTGCGCGGTCGGCCGCAGGTCAGGGGCCTGGTCCGCCAGGATCTCCGCGGCCTGGCCGTCCGTGAGCGGGCCCAGGGTCACGGAGGTGAGTTCGTCGGAGCTCAGGCGCGAGCGGTAGCCGTCGCGTGCGGCCCCCACGATGACCACCGGCTCCGTGCCCACTCGGCGTGCAACGAAGGCCAGGACGCTGGCGGTGGCGTCGTCGAGCCACTGGACGTCGTCGACCAGGACCAGTACCGGCGCGACGGCGGCCGCGTCGGCCAGGAGGTTGAGGACCGCCAGACCGACCAGGAAGACGTCGGGGACACCGGCCCCGGCGAGTCCGAGAGCGGTGTCGAGGGCCTGCCGGTGCGGGGTGGCGAGCTCGGCGGCTCCCGCGGCCAGGGGGCGCAGGACGAGTTGCAGACCGGCATAGGGGATGTCGCTCTCGGCCTCCACACCGCTGGTGCGCAGGACCCGGTGGCCGAGCCTCTCGGCGAGGGCGGCGGTCTCGGCGAGCAACGCCGTCTTCCCGATGCCGGGGGCCCCGCGGACCAGCACCGCGCTCCCGTGGCTCCGCGGCTCGGCCAGCAGCCGGCGCAACAGATCCAGCTGATCGTCCCGACCGATGAGCTCCACATTCCCCCCATCAGCCGGGTCTCCGGACTCGGTCTGCCTGGAAGGTCAGGGTACTGTGCCACGGCCGACGACCTGTAGCGGAAGACCGGGGTGCGACGGACTCCCGCTTCGCCTCGGCACCGCGCCGGGACCGGGCGTTGCCCGCGAGATCAGGTGGCAGCGCGCCAAGCGTCCGTGAACTCCCGTACGCCCGCGAACCGTTCGGCGGGATCGGCACGGGTCGCGCTTTCCAGTACGGCGAGTTGACCCGCCGTACCGCGCCAGGCCCGCCGTTCACCGCCGTCGAGGAGGACATGCGCACTACGGCCGAGGGCGTAGACCGTCGTACGGATGTCGATGACGGAACCCCGGTCCCACTCCTCGGGGGCCATGAAGCGGGCCGAACCCGGGAGGCGGTCCTCGTCGAGGGCGAAGGGGCCGGGGCGGTACTCGTCGAGGTCGACGAGGTGGAGCGTGTCGCCGCCGAAGTCGTACAGGAACGCGCCGTCGTAGAGATCGACCGCCACCATGCCCGCCGCCTCCACCGCGAGATGCGCGTCCAGGACCCGGTCGACCGCGCGCAGGACCGAGGCGAGGGGCAGGGCGCGGAAACGGGCACGGGCGGGGCCGTACAGGGACTCCCCGTGGCGCCAGGGCATGACCGCCGCCGTACGCCCGCCCGCCATGGTGATCCGGTGCAGTTGCGGGACGATCGCCGGGTGCCGCACGGCCTGGTGGAATGCCCAGGCGCGGTCGAGTGAGGTCTGGGCGGGGTCTGTTGTCGCTTCCTTCACGAACCAGCGCTCGCCGTCGGGGAGTTGGACGCCGTACGAGACGCAGCCGGAGTCCTGGTCCCGGAAGGCGCGGAACACGTCGCCCACCGTTCGGAGGAAGGGCTCGGTCGCGGGGATCTCGTCGACGGCCAGCAGCGGATGCGGAGTCATGGGGATCATCCTGGCCGAGCGACCACCGCCTCATGAAGACGCGCGCGTCACCAACTCCGTTGCCAGTACCGCGTGTTGCCGCTCCAGGTCGCGGGGCGCCGTTGGACGGCGGTCCGCGATCTCGGCGAGCAGCAGGTCGATCATCGCACGGCCCATCTCCTCGATGGGCTGACGGACGCTGGTCAGGGGCGGGTCCATGTGGCGGGCGATGGCCGAGTCGTCGTAACCGACGAGGGCCACGTCCTCCGGAATGCGCAGGCCCTCCTCGCGGAGCACCTGGCGGGCACCGGCCGCCATGACGTCCGAGCCGGCGAAGACCGCGTCGACGTCGGGACGGCGGGCCAGCAATTCCTTCATCGCGCGTCGGCCGCCCTCCTCGGTGAAGTCGCCCGGCTGGATGAGGTGTTCGTCCACCTCGTGGCCCGCGTCGAGCAGCGCCTCGCGGTAGCCGTCGACGCGACGCTGGGCGCCGTAGACGTCGAGGCGGCCGGTGATGTGCGCGATGCGGGTGCGGCCGCGGGACAGCAGGTGCTCCACGGCCGAGCGCCCGCCACCGTAGTTGTCGGAGTCGACCGAGGTCAGGGGCTCGCCGGCCGACCGGGGGCCGCTGATCACCGCCGGGATCTCCAGCTCGGCCAGCAGGTCAGGCAGCGGGTCGTCCGCGTGGACCGAGACGAGCAGGACGCCGTCCACGCGGTGCGCGGCCAGGTACTGGGCGAGGCGCTGCCGCTCCCGGTCACTGCCTGCGAAGATGAGCAGGAGCTGCATCTCCGTGTCCGACAGCTGGGTGCCGACGCCCTTGAGCATGTCGGAGAAGTACGGTTCCGCGAAGAAGCGGGTCTCCGGCTCGGGGACGACGAGGGCGATCGCGTCCGTGCGGTTGGCGGCCAGCGCCCGGGCCGCCGTGTTCGGGACGTAGTCGAGTTCCGCGACCGCCGCCTCGACGGCGGCGCGGGTCGCGTCGCTGACCCTGGGCGAGCCGTTGATCACCCGGGAGACCGTGCCGCGGCCCACACCGGCACGGGCGGCGACCTCCTCCAGGGTCGGCCGTCTGCCGCCCCGGTTCCGCCCACCGCTGACCGCCATGGTCGCCGCCTTCCGTTCGCAGCTTTCAGGCCAGGAATGTAACAGCCCAGGCCCGGACGCCCCGCCTCCATCGTCCCTCGTCTGCCGGGGGCCTCGCCCGCCGAGCCGCGGAACGGTGGGGCGGAACACGGCCGTCGTCCGGGCGGCGCCCCTCAGACCGGGTGGCCGGGCCTCACCCGTCCTCCCCGACGGTCGGCAGCGCGTTCCCCCGGATCACCTCGGCGTACCAGTGGGCGCTCGCCTTGGGGATGCGGCGCTGCGTGGAGTAGTCGACGTAGACGGCGCCGAAACGCTTCGAATAGCCGTAGGACCATTCGAAGTTGTCGAGGAGGGACCAGAGGAAGTAGCCGCGGACATCCGCTCCGTCGGCGACCGCCCGGCGAACAGCGCCCAGGTGGGCGTGGAGGTAGGCGATCCGCTGCGGGTCGTTCACCAGGCCCTCGGGGGAGACGTAGTCGTCGAACGCCGCGCCGTTCTCCGTGACCATCAGCGGCAGCCCGGGGTGCGACGCGGCCAGGTCGGTCAGGAGGGTGTGCAGGCCGCTCGGGTCGATCGCCCAGTTCATCGCCGTCAGCTGGTCGTTGGCGAGGTGGAAGTCCACGTTCTCGGAGCCGGTCCACGGAGAGTGGTCGCTCGCGCCGTGGCCGTCGTTCTTGGTGACACCGGAGCCGTCGCCCGCCGAGACGACGGTCGGCGCGTAGTAGTTGACGCCGAGCACATCGATGGGCCGGGAGATCTCGGCGAGGTCGCCGTCCCGCACCAGCTCCGTCCAGTCGACGAGGTGCGCGGTGTCGGCGAGCAGGTCCTCGGGGTAGGCGCCGTCCAGGACCGGCCCGGTGAAGATCCTGTTGCCGACCGCGTCGATCCGGCGGGCGGCCTCCGTGTCCTCGGCGCTGCCGGTGAGCGGGCGCACCTGGTGCAGGTTGAGGGTGAGGGAGGTCTGCGCGGACGTCGGCAGGACCTCGCGCAGCGCCCCGACCGCCTGGCCGTGGCCCAGGTTGAGGTGGTGGGCGGCGCGCAGGGTGGCCGCCGGGTCGGTGCGACCGGGAGCGTGCACACCGGAGCCGTAGCCCAGGAAGGCGCTGCACCAGGGTTCGTTGAGGGTGGTCCACAGGCCGACGCGGTCCCCGAGGGCCCGGCCCATGATCTCGGCGTAGTCGGCGAAGCGGTGCGCGGTGTCGCGCTGCGGCCAGCCTCCCGCGTCCTCCAACTCCTGTGGCAGGTCCCAGTGGTAGAGGGTGGCGACGGGGGTGATGCCCGCCGCGAGCAGTTCGTCGGTGAGTTTGCGGTAGAAGTCGAGACCCCGCTCCACGGCCGGTCCGCGGCCGGTGGGCTGCACCCGGGACCAGGAGATCGAGAACCGGTACGCCTTCAGGCCGAGGTCCTTCATCAGCGCCACGTCGTCGCGGTACCGGTGGTAGTGGTCGGCGGCGATGTCGCCGGTGTCGCCGTTGCGCACCTTCCCTGGCGTGTGACTGAAGGTGTCCCAGATGGAGGGGGTCCGGCCGTCCTCGGCGGCGGCGCCCTCCACCTGGTAGGCGGCGGTCGCGGCACCCCAGACGAAGCCCGGGGGGAAGGATATGGCGGAGGCCGACGCGGCCTTGGTCTCATGTCGTACGGCAGTCATGTGAGCGCTCCCGGAGCTGAGTGAGGAAACGCCGGACGGCGATCCGGCGGTGAGGGGAAGCGGACGGGGGCACGACGACGGGCGCCCGGCCGGGTACGGCCCGCAGCGGGCCGTACAGGACGGTGAACGGAGATTGCGCGACCGGCGGTCGGCGGTCGGCGTCAGCCCTTGACGGCGCCCGCCATGATGCCTCCGATGATCTGCTTGCCGAAGATCACGAACACCAGCAGCAGCGGCAGGGTGCTGATCAGCGCTCCGGCCATGACAATGCTCTGGTCGGGGGTGTAGGAGGCGCTGAGCTGGCCGAGCGCGACCTGGATGGTGGGGTTGTCCTGGTTCAGGGCGAGGAAGGGCCAGAAGAAGTCGTTCCACGCCTGCACGAAGGTGAGCATCCCGAGCACCATCATCGCGGGCCTCGCGGCGGGCAGGACCACGTTCCAGACGATGCGGATGTTGCTCGCCCCGTCCACCTTGGCGGCCTCGATGAGTTCGTAGGGCAGGGCCTCCGACAGGTACTGGCGCATGAAGAAGACACCGAAGGCGCCGACGAGGGTCGGGAAGATCACCGACTCCAGCTTTCCGCCCCAGCCGATGTCCGCCATCATCATGAACAGCGGTACGACGCTGAGTTGGGGCGGGATCGTCAGGGTGGCGATGACCGCGGTCATCAGGACGCTACGGCCGCGGAAACGCATCTTGGAGAAGGCGTAGCCGGCGAGGGTGCAGAAGAACAGCGTGGCGGCGGTGATGCAGCCCGCCACGATCACGGTGTTGACGATCGCCTTCCCCAAGTGGGCCTGTTCCCAGGCCGACTGGAGGTTGCTCCACAGCCGGCCGCCCGGCAGCAGTGGCGGCGGGCTGTCGAGGACCCGCTGCTGGTCGTGCGAGGCGGCCACCAGCGTCCAGTACAGCGGGAAGATCGAAAGCAGGCCTACGACGGTCAGGGTGGCGTAGGTGAAAGGGCCGCCCTTGAGCTGCTGGCCGGCGCCGATCTTGAAGCGTCGGCGGCCCCTGCCCGGGGTGACGGAAAGGGGTGCCGGGTCGAGGTCCGGCGCGGTCTTGGTGGGGCTGGTCGTGGTCATCGATATCGCTCCCGTCAGGCCGCGCTGTTGCGCACGAACCGGCCGACGATCCAGTTGATCAGGGCAATGAGCAGAAGCAGGACGAGCATGGCCCAGGCCACGGCCGCCGCCGGGCCCAAGTGCCCCAGCTTCCAGCCGTAGTTGAAGAGATAGATACTGAGCGTCTCGTACTGGTGCTCGCTGCCCCCGGTGGAGCCGAGCGTGCCGCCCTGCAGCAGCAGCGGCTCACCGAACAGCTGCATGGAACCGATGGTCGAGATGACGATGGTGAACAGGATCGTCGGCCGCAGCGAGGGAACAGTCACCTTGCGGAACTGCTGCCAGCGCGTCGCTCCGTCGATCGAGGCCGCTTCGTACAGGTCGGCGGGCACGGCCTGCATGGCCGCCAGGTAGATCAGGGTGTTGTAGCCGGTCCAGCGCCAGATCACGATGACCGAGATGGCGATCTTGGACGTCCACTCCCCGTTGCCCCAGTCGGTGTTGCCGATGCCGACGAAGTGCAGCACCCAGTTGAGCAGACCTCCGTCGGCCCGGAAGACCAGGGCGAAGACGAGGGCCGCGGTCGCCACCGAGGTGGCGTACGGGGTGAGGATCACCGTCCGCCAGACCGTGCTGGCGCGCAGCTTGTAGTTGAGCAGGTGGGCCATGCCCAGTGCCATCAGGAGCTGCGGAACGGTCGAAATGACGCCGATGACAAAGGTGTTGGTGACGGCGGTCCAGAACTCGGAGTCCTGGAGGATCGTGGCGAAGTTGTGCCAGCCGACCCACTCGGACTGGTTCAGGCTCGTCATCTCCACCCGGTGCAGGGCTATCCAGCCCGTGTACAGCATCGGGTAGAGGCCGAAGGCACCGAAGATGAGGAAGAAGGGGGCGATGTACGCGTACGGCGACGCCTTGTCGTCGAAGCGCCACAGCCGGGTGCGCCACACGCTGGGCGGGTTCGACACGGTGCCGGGGCCGCCGGGTGGCGGGGCGGGGGCACCCCGTGTGGGGGTCGTGGTTGCCACGGAGGAAGTCCTTCCCTGGATCTCGGCCGGGGTACGGGCGGGGCGGAGGCCGGAGATCCGGCCTGGGGGCACGTCGTCGAACTCGGGTCGCCGGTCCCGGCGGACACGGTGCGGCGGTGTCCGGTGAGTGCGCGCCGAACACCGCTGAAAGGACCGGCACTTGACGACCGGCGCGGGTGCGGGGCACCGAGGCCGTCCGGGCCCCGCGCCTACGGCAGGAGCCGCCGCACGGTCCCACGCACGTGACGCGGTGCGGGCGCCCGCCGGGTCGCCCGCACCGCGGCCTGTGTCAGCCGATCACCTTGTCGATCGACTCGGTCGCGGCCTTCCACGCCTTGGCGGGCGCGGTGCCCCGCTGCTCCATGTTGTTGATCTGCGTGGAGATCGTGTCCTTGATCGTGCCGTCCTTCGCGCCGAGCACGGCCTCGGGGATGGCCTTCGCCTCGTCGGCGTAGATCTGGCCGATCGGGGCGTTGTTGAAGTACGGCAGGGTCGCGTTCTTCACGCTGGCGAGTTCGTAGGCGCCCTTGTTCGACGGGAAGACACCGATCGCCTTGAACACGGAGGCCTGCTGCTCGGGAGCGGTCAGCCACTTGACCAGGTCGGTGGCTTCCTTGACGTGCTTGCCGCTCTTGGGCACGGCCAGGAAGGAGCCGCCCCAGTTGCCCGCGCTGGTGCCGGGGGCACGGGCGATGTCCCACTTGCCCTTGTAGGCGTCACCGGAGTTGATGGAGATCTGGCCGGCCATCCAGGCGGGGCACGCCACGGTGGCCACGGTGCCCTTGCGCAGCGCCGCAGTCCAGGCGTCGGTGAACTGGGGCAGACCCTCGGTCAGTTTCTTGGACGCGGCTTCCGCGGCCAGGTTCCAGCCCTGCTGCACGGCGGGGCTGTTCTTGTAGATCGCCTTGCCGGAAGCGTCGTAGTACTGCTCCGCGGAGGAACTGACGACCGCGTTGTACATGGCGCTCGCGGAGTCCATGAAGTACGTGCCCTTGGGGGCCTTCGCCTTGAACTTCTCGCCGAGCTTGAGGTAGTCCTCCCAGCCGCCCGCGACGGCCTTGGCGACGGAGTCACGGTCGCTCGGCAGGCCCGCCGCCTTGAAGAGGTCCGAGCGGTAGCACAGGGACATCGGGCCGATGTCGGTGCCGGCGCCGATGACCGAACCGTCCGACGCGGTGGCCTGCTTCTCCTTCCAGGAGACCCAGTCGCTCACGTTGATCGTCTTGCTCAGGTCGGCGAACTTGGCCGCCTGGGTGTCGACGACCTCCTTGATGCGGCCGACCTCGATGCCCGTGACATCGCCCAGGCCACTGCCCGTGTTCAGCTGCTGAAGAAGCTTCGGGTAGTAGTCCTGCTCGTTGGCGGTGGTGTTCTCCTTGACCGTGATGTTCGGGTGCAGCTTGTGGTACTGGGCGAACAGGCCGGCTTCCTTGTAGCCGAACTGCCCGAAGTCGTCCACCGTGAGAGTGATGTTCCCGTTCGAGTCCTTGGCGTCCGAGGAGCTGTCGCTACTGCAGCCGGTCAACAGCAGGGCAGAGGCCGTCAGGACCGTCGTGGTCACGGCCGCCACTCTGCGGCCGTGGCCGCCGCCGGTACGGGTGATGCGCATTCCACTACTCCTTGTTCCAGTGGGGAACGGGGTCTCAGGAATCGGACCGCCGAGGCTCGGCGATCCGGACCTGCCCTCTCGTTTCGAGCAGCGGCCAGCCCACAGCACAGGGCGTGCGGTGAAAAGGTGCTGGTCAACGGTGTGTCATGCGAGATAGAGGGACGGGCCGTTGGTGGTTCGGTCCACACGGGAGGGAGTCCCCGAGGTTCCGTGGGACCGCTCCCACGCGGCATGCCGGAAGACTCCTTCGTGCTGGGCCGGGTGTCAAGACTTGAAAACGGCGTTGTTGCGCAAGCGTGTTCAGCACGTCACGGGAACGTGTCGCTCCACGAGCCGTCATCGGCCGGACACGGAGCGGTCCCACACAGAATTCCCGCAGGTCGCTCAAGGGTCCGTCACGCGGACGGGGAGCCAGGGACGTCCGTCCGGGTCGTCGCGCAAATTTCTGGGCCAGAATGAGGCCAGCCCCCCACTGATCGCCGGAAGGTGAACGATGAGCCCTGCCGAGCAGCCGCCTCCGCGCGCGGAGGTCCGGCGCCCGACCCTCAACGCCGTGGCCGCCCTCGCCGGCGTCGGCCGCGGCACGGTCTCCCGGGTCATCAACGGCTCCCCGAAAGTGAGCGCCCCCACCCGAGCGGCCGTGGAGCAGGCGATCGCCGAACTTGGCTACGTCCCCAACCCGGCCGCCCGTTCGCTGGCCAGCCGCCGCACCGACTCGGTCGCCGTGGTCGTTCCCGAGGGCGAGGCCCGGCTCTTCTCCGAGCCCTACTTCTCGGAGATCATCCGCGGCGTCTCCGCCGAACTCTCGGCCGCCGGGATGCAGTTGCTGCTGGTCCTGGTGCCGGACGAGAAGGAGTACGCACGGCTCGCCACGTACCTGTCCGCGCATCGGGTGGACGGCGTGCTGATGCTCTCGGTCCACAGCGGCGACACGCTCCCCGACCGTCTTCACGAACTCGCCGTACCGACCGTGCTCGCCGGCCGGCGCGGCCCCGGGGAGCCGCTCGGGCATGTCCGCGCGGACAACAGCGGCGGCGCCAGAGTCGCGGTCGAGCACCTGCTGGCCAAAGGACGCCGGACCATCGGCACCATCACGGGTCCGCTGGACATGGACGCCGCCCGGGCCCGACTCGACGGCTACCGCGAGGCGTTGGAGCACGTGGGCATGACCGTCGACGAGGACCTGATCGCGTACGGCGACTTCCGGGAGGAGGGCGGACGCGCGGCCATGCGGGAGTTGCTGCGCCGACGGCCCGGTCTCGACGCGGTCTTCGCCGCCTCCGACGTGATGGCGTCGGGCGCCATGCTGGAACTGCGCGCATCGGGCCTGCGGGTGCCCCGCGACGTCGCCGTCGCCGGTTTCGACGACTCGATCGTGGCCCGGCACACAGATCCCCCGCTGACCAGCGTCCGCCAGCCGCTGGAGGAGATGGGCCGGACCATGGCGCACCTCCTGCTGCACGAGATCGCCCACCGCGACGGCGATCGCCGCGGAGTGGTCCTGCCGACGCGGCTGGTGGTGCGGGAGTCCGCGTGAGCGGAGTACCGGCAGCTCCCGAGTGGGTCGAATTGCGGAAAGGGCCGGACACCCTTTGTGCATGGGAGCGCTCCCATGCATAATGGTCGCCACCCGACCCCATGGGAGCGATTCCATGTCCGACCTGACGACCGTGACCTTTCCTCCCGCCTTCCTCTGGGGCGCCGCGACCTCCGCGTACCAGATCGAGGGGGCGGTGCGGGAGGACGGCCGTACGCCCTCGATCTGGGACACCTTCAGTCATACGCCGGGCCGTACGGCCGGTGGTGAGCACGGTGACATCGCTGTCGACCACTACCACCGCTACCGCGACGACGTGGCGCTGATGGCGGACCTGGGCCTCACGGCGTACCGCTTCTCGGTCTCCTGGTCACGGGTGCAGCCGACCGGCCGGGGCCCGGCGGTCCAGGTGGGCCTGGACTTCTACCGCCGCCTGGCGGACGAGCTGCTGGCGGTAGGCATCAAGCCGGCGTTGACCCTCTACCACTGGGACCTGCCACAGGAGTTGGAGGACGCGGGCGGCTGGCCGGAGCGCGACACGGCGTACCGCTTCGCCGAGTACGCGCAGATCGTGGGCGAGGCGCTGGGCGACCAGGTGGAGCAGTGGATCACGCTGAACGAGCCGTGGTGCAGCGCGTTCCTGGGCTACGGCTCGGGGGTCCACGCGCCGGGCCGTACGGACGCGGCCGCTTCACTGAAGGCGGCCCACCACTTGAACTTGGCGCACGGGCTTGCCACTTCGGCGCTCCGGTCCGCGGTCCCGGCCCGCAACTCGATCGCGGTGAGCCTCAACTCGTCGGTGGTCAGGCCCGCTTCGCAGTCGCCGGCGGACCTGGCGGCGGCCCGGAAGATCGACGACCTGGCCAACGGGGTGTTCCACGGCCCGATGCTGCACGGGGCATATCCGCAGTCGCTGTTCGACGCGACGCGATCGATCACGGACTGGTCGTACGTCCTCGACAACGACCTGACACTGATTCACCAGCCGCTGGACGCACTGGGGTTGAACTACTACACGCCGACGCTGGTGGAGGCGGCGGCCTCCGCTTCGGCGGGCCCGCGCGCCGACGGCCACGGCGCGAGCGCGTACTCCCCCTGGCCTGGCGCGGACGACGTGGCGTTCCTCCAGACCCCGGGCGAGCGCACGGAGATGGGCTGGACGATCGACCCGACGGGCCTGTACGACCTGATCACGCGGTACACGAGGGAGGCCCCGGGCCTGCCGCTGTACGTGACCGAGAACGGCGCGGCGTACGACGACAAGCCGGACCCGGATGGACGGGTGCACGATCCCGAGCGCATCGCGTATCTGCACGGCCACTTGTCGGCGGTGCGGCGTGCGATCGCGGACGGCGCGGACGTGCGGGGTTATTACCTGTGGTCGCTCATGGACAACTTCGAGTGGGCGTACGGCTACGAGAAGCGGTTCGGGGCGGTGTACGTGGACTACGCGACGCTGGCCCGGACCCCGAAGTCGAGCGCGCTGTGGTACGGGAAGGCGGCGCGGACGGGCGTACTGCCGACGGTGGGCGAAGCCTGACCGACGGGGGACACCGGGGGACGGGGCGCGGCACGCCTAGGGGACATGCCGCGCCCCGACGGGGTTATGGCGAGGGGTGACTCGCGCTCGCGCCGGGGTGTGGCCGCCGCCGGTGCTCCTCGCCCGGCAACAGGTCGAAGTCGCCGCAGTCCGCGCGGGCCGCGAGACGGGCCAGGGCGCGCTTCCTGCGTTCGGCGGCTTCATCAGGCGTGGCGGTTGTCCCGAGCGACAGTTCCTCGCCCATGTCATCGGTTCCCCAGCTCGAACCAGGTCGCCTTCCCCCGGCCGGGCCCGTGCGCGCACACGCCCCAGGCGTCGGCGCCGTATGCGATGAGATGCATGCCGCGGCCGTCCTCGTCGGTGGTGGCGGGGGTACGGCAGGTGGGGAGGCCCGGGGCCTCGTCGTGGACGAGGACGCGGAAGCTGTGGGGGTTGGACCAACCTGCGTAGAGGGTTACGGGGGTCGGGTTGCCCTCCAGCTTGCAGGCGTTGATGGCGTTGGTGACGGCTTCCGAGGTCAACAACAGGGCTGTGTCGGTGAGTTCGGGGCGGTGGGAGGTGACGAGGAGCGTGCGGACCGTTTCACGAGCGGTGCGGACCCAGGCGGGGTGGGGCGGGAAGACGAGGGAGACGTCGGTGGGGGGTGGGGGGTCGTCGGACATGGGGTTCCTTCCCTGGTGTGGTGGTCTCCGACGGTAGGGAACCCGTTTCGGTAGTTGCAACCGTTTACGGGTCGCGTCACCCTTGTGAGTGACTGCCGAACTACCTTGTGACCCGTGGGAGTTCGGCTGTGCAGACTGCCCGGAGGAGGTCACTCATGCCACCCAGGAACAACCCCAGCGAGCGTCAGCGGCGACTCGGCCTGGAACTCCGCAAACTGCGCAACCGCGCCGGGTTGTCCGGCGACCGGGCCGGCGAACTGCTCGACGCCGACCGCACCCGGATCAGCAACATCGAGGCGGGCCGCATCGACGTATCGCGCAACCGCCTCTACAAGCTGCTGCACGAGTACGGCTGCCCGCCCGGCCCCCTGTTCGACGGGATCATGGCGATGGCCCAGGAGAGCGGCAAAGGGTGGTGGGACGAGTTCAACGACACGATCGGCCCGGCGGCCCGGAACCTGGCCGAGCTGGAATCCCGGTCGACAGTGCTGCGCACCCACAACCCCCTGGTGATCCCCGGCATGCTGCAGACCGACGAATACGCCCGCGCGGTGCTGACCGCCACCGAGTCTGCCCCTCAACACGCCGACCGGTACGCCGAGTTCCGTCTGGCCCGCCAGCGCGTACTGACCGGCGACCCACCAGTCACATACCGCGCCGTCATCCACGAATCCGCACTCCACACACGAGTGGGCGGCCCGGCGGTCATGCGCAGGCAACTGGTGAGGCTGATGGAGGTCTCCAGACTGCCCAACGTGATCGTCCAGGTCTACCCGTTCGAAGCCGGCGTCTACTCCGCGCACACCCGCTCCTTCGTCCTCTTCGGCGGCGGGGCCCCCGAACTGGACACCGTCTACCTGGAGCATCCGACGAACTCGCTCTTCCTGCGGGATGGAGAGCAACTCGACGAGTACGCGAAGATGTTCGAGCGACTCTCGGAGCTGGCGCTGGCGCCGGTCGACCCGGAATCGGCGCCGGAGTCGCACGAGTCACGCGACTCGCTGAGCCTGATCCAGCACGTCATGTACGCCCTTTGAGAGGACCCGCCATGTCCCACCTCGTCTGGCAGAAGTCGTCTTTCAGCACCGGCGGCGAGGGCGAGTGCGTGGAGTTGGCGGCAGCGACAACCGGCACCCACATCCACCTCCGCGAGAGCGACCACCCCCACCACATCGCCACGCTCGCACCCCACACCCTCGCGGCCCTCCTCCACGCGGTGAAGTCCCTCCCTCCCTTGCCAAGCGCTAAATAAAGTGATTCATTCGCCACGCAAGTGAATGGATGTACACCAAGCACGGGGAGCTGTCCGTGGCCGCTGTCACCTTGGGCGAGGAGCCGATCACCGTCGAGCAGTTCGTCGCGGTCGCCCGCCACGGCGCGCGCGTCGAGTTCGACGCGACCTACGTCGACCGGGTCCGCAAGTCCCGCGCACTGGTCGAACGCTTCCTGGCCGAGAACCGCCTGGTCTACGGCGTCACCACCGGCTTCGGCGACAACGTCACGGAGGTCGTCGACCCGGCGGACGCCGAGCAGCTCCAGCGCAACATAGTCCGCTCGCACGCCGTGTCGGTCGGCGAACCGCTGCCCACCGAGATAGTCCGAGCCACCGCGCTCATGGAACTGGTCGGCCTCGGCGAGGGCTACTCCGGCATCCGCTTCGAGACCCTGGAACTGATCCGGCACATGCTCAACGCCGGCGTCACCCCCCACGTCCCCGGCGAGGGCTCCGTAGGCTACCTCGCCCCCGAGGCCCACATGGCCCTCGTACTCCTGGGAGAGGGCCGGGCGACGCACGACGGTCAACTCCTTCCCGGCGCCCAGGCGTTGGCCCGCATCGGCGAACAGCCCACCCGGCTCGCCTGCAAGGAGGGCCTGTCGCTGACGAACGGCACGCACTCCGTCACCGCGACAGCCGTCCTCGCCGCCCATGACGCCGGCCTGGCGGCAACCACCGCCGACATCGCCGCGAGCCTGTCGGTACAGGCGCTCAAGGGGACCGTCCGCGCCTACGACGCCCGGCTGCAAGCCCGCAAGCGCCACCCCGAGCAGGCCGCCGTAGCGGACAACCTACGACGCCTCACCGCATCCAGCGCGATAAGCACCGAGTTCCTCGACCACCGCCTCCAGGACAGCCTCTCCCTGCGCGCCGTCCCGCAGATCCACGGCGGCGCGAAGCGGGCGCTCGCGCAGGCCCGGGAGGTCATCGTCGAGGAGCTGCACTCCGTGGGCGACAACCCGGTCATCCACCCCGAGGGCGAGGACGGGGTGGCACTGAGCGGCGCGAACTGCGACAGCACCTACGCAGGCATCCAGGCCGACACCATGGTCAACGCGATGACAGTCCTCGCCAAGGTCTCCGAACGCCGCACCGACCGCATGGTCAACAGCAACTTCAGCGAACTGCCCGCCTTCCTCGCACCGCAGCCCGGCCTCAACAGCGGCTACATGATCGCCCAGTACACGGCCGCGGCACTGACGATGGAGTTGCGGGGCCTGGCAGTCCCGGCGTCCGCCGACAACGTCACCACCTCCGCCAACCAGGAAGACTCGGTCAGCAACGGCTACTTGGCCGCCCTGAAGGCCTACCGCGCGGCCCACAAGCTCGCCTACGTCATCGCGATAGAGCTGATGTGCGCGACCCAGGCCCTCGACTTGCTCGCACCACTCACACCCTCCCCGGCGGCGGAGGCACTACGGGCCCGGATCCGCGAGACAGTCCCGACCGTCGACGAGGACCGCGTCTTCCACACCGACATCGAGCACATCGCCGAACTCGTGCGGAACGGGGAGGCGTTGCGGGTGGTCGAGGGCGTGGTCGGCCGCCTGCACCGCTGAGGTCGGGGACTCGCACTCCTGATGGCCGACCGGCTTGTGGTCGAGGGCCCGAAAGTCGTGCGCGCGTGCGGCGCTCGGACCCCTATGATCACTCAGCCCCCACGGCCCCACGGCCGCACCCGCCTCCGAGACAGGCCAGCGACGATGACGAGTTCCACCTCCAAATCCCCCTGGGTCCTTGCCCGTTCCGCGCAGGCGGCGGTAGCGACGGCGGCCGTGGTGGACGTGTTCCGGGCAGCGGCGGTCCGCGATCACTACCTGCACCGCACGGACGCGTCCCTGCACAGGTCGGGCCTGATCTCCATGATCTTCGTCTATCTGATGACTGTGACGATCGCGCTGTTCCTCGTGTGGCTCGCCCGCTCCCGGCGCAACGCCCAGGAGCTGTCCCCCGAGGCCTCGCTCCCGAGTCCGGGCTGGACGATCGGCTCGTGGTTCATACCGTTGGTCAACCTCGTCGTCCCTCGCGGGATCGTCCTCGCTGTCGGACGCACCGGCTCCGTGTCGTGGGAGGAGAGGCGGGACACGGCACTGGTGAATCTGTGGTGGTCCGCCTGGGTCGCGCACGCGCTGCTGATCGTGATCACGAACCAGGTGGCGCCGGGGTCCATGGCGCTCCTCGTGGCGGCGGAGGCGCTCATGATCGCGGCGGCCGCACTGCTGGGGCTCGTCATCCAGCGCATCACCGCGATGCAGAACTCCGCGCTCGGCGCCGCCGTCCCCGTCGCACCGCCCGCGCAGGTGTGAGGCGGTCCATCCGCACTCACAGCAACCCCTCAGACCCCCCGCAGCAAGCTCCCAGCCCCAAGTCGTCCAATCCCTGTGTACGGGGTGATCCGATCCCGGCGCAGACGGGAGGACGTCGTGTTTTTCATCGTGTTGGTGCTGCTGGCCCTGATCGTCGGCGGCGCGGTCGCCTACGGCAAGCGGCAGGCGGGCGGCGGGAGTTCGCGGTACGGAGCCGGGAACGCGCAGCAGGTCTACGACGCCGACGCGGGCGCGGAGGCCACCCGTTGGGTGGAGCGGCTCGGCGGGAGTCTGTCCACGCTGGACGCCGGTGGGAACACCGCCGCCCGGCAGGCCCTCGCCGACGCCACCGAGCGGCACCGTGCGGCCGAGGGGCAGCTCGCCGTCGCCTACTCCCCCATGCAGTACGGGCTGGTGACGCAGACCGCCGTCGAGGGGCTGCACCACATCCGCACCGCCCGTGGCGCGCTGGGTCTCGACCCGGGGCCCGAGTTGCCCGCACAGGCGGCGGGCGGCCAGGTCACGGTCGGCGGACAGACGTACACGGCCTCGGCCCAACCCGGTGCGAACACGCCGTACTACTACCCCGGCGGGGTCGTGAACGGCCGTTCCATGCCCGGGGGTTGGTACACCACCCCGTGGTGGAGGACCGCCCTCGTCGCGGGCGCCGCGGGCGTCGGCGGCATGCTGCTCGCGGACGCCCTCCTCGACGGCTTTCACCATCACGGGCCGCATGGCGGAATGTTCGGCGGCGGACCTGGTGGGCCGGGTGGGTTCGGGGGGTTCGGCGGCCCGGGGCCGTTCTGAGCCATCCGGCCGTTCCCGGCCCCGCGCCACCCGACCGTTCCGAGCCCCCGCGCCGTCCTCCGGGTCAGCCGGCCCGGCGCGGCTCCCGGACCACCGCCACCCCGCCCGGCGGCACGCTCACCGATCCGCCCGACACGGGCTTGCCGGTGAGGAGTTCGACCGCGTCGGCCCCGACGACCGGGACCTCGGCGCCCTGCCCCGCATGGTCGATGAGGAACAGATAGTCCGCGTCCGCCCCGCGCCGCAGCGCCGCCTCCACTCCCTCCGGCGTCACCCGCACCGGCTTCACTCCCGCCTCCCGGCGGATGAGGTCCAGGAGCCCGGCGAGGGTCGCCGGGTCAGGGCGGGTGGCCATGTACCAGGCCGTGCCCTCGCCGTACGCGTTCCGGGTCACCGCCGGGATGCCGGTCAGCGGGCCCTCCGCGTACGACGTGATCGCCTCGGCGCCCGCCAGGGCGACCCGCTCCGACCACAGGGACGCCGTACCGCCGCCGCTGCTCAGCGCGAGCGACTCTCCGGGGAGCAGCGGAAACAGTTCGTCCGTGCGGACGCCGAGCACCTCGCGGAAGGCTCCCGGGTAACCCCCCAGCCGCACATGGCAGTTCTCGTCCACGGCCCCGCTGTGGAAGCCCACCGCCAGGGTGCCGCCGGACGACGCGAAGTCGGAGAGGTTGGCCGCGCCGGCCTCGTCGACCAAGTAGAGGCTCGGGGCCAGGACCAGGCGGTACGGCGACAGGTCGGCGTCGGGGCGGACGAAGTCCACCGCTATGCCCGAGCGCCACAACGGCTCGTACCAGGACCGGACCTGGTCCAGGTAGCGGACCTCCTCGCTGGGCTGGGACGGCAGTTCCAGGGCCCAGCGGGCGTTCCAGTCCCACACCACCGCGACCGACGCCGTGCCCGTGCTGCCCCGCACCTCCGCCAACGCCCGCAGGTCCGCGCCCAGTTGGACGACGTCCTGCCAGATCCGGCTGTCCGTGCCCGCGTGCGGCAGCATCGCCGAGTGCCACTGTTCGGCGCCCGCCTTCGCCGCCCGCCACTGGAAGTAGGCGATGCCGTCCGCGCCGTGCGCGACATGTGCGAGCGCGTTGCGTCTCAACTCACCCGGGTTCTTCGCCCTGTTGACCTGTTGCCAGTTCACGGCGCCGGTCGAGTGCTCCATCAGCAGCCACGGCCGGCCGCCCGCCAGCGAGCGGACCAGGTCGCCGCTCATCGCGATGTCGATCTCGGACTCGGGGTCCGTGGAGCGGAGGTAGTGGTCGTTCGACACGACGTCCAACTCCGGTGCCCAGCGCCAGTAGTCCAGCGCGTCGAAGTTGAACATCACCATGAAGTTGGTGGTGGCGGGGACGGCCGGGGCCGCCTCCCGCAGTACGTCCCGTTCCGCCTTGTACAGCGACAGCAGCGCGTCGCTGCAGAAGCGGCGCCAGTCCAGCTGGTGGGTGGGGTTGGGGACCGCGCCCGTCGCACGCGGGGGCAGGACCTCCGCCCAGTCGTAGTACCACTGGCTCCAGAAGGCCGTGCCCCAGGCGTCGTTCAGCGCCGGCAGGCTGTCGCCGTACTTCGCGCGCAGCCACACCCGGAACGCCTCCGCGCTCTCGTCGCAGTAGCAGGCCGGGTTGTGGCAGCCGTACTCGTTGTGGATGTGCCACATCGCGACGGCGGGGTGGTCGGCGTAGCGGCGCGCGAGTTCGCCCGCGATGCGCAGGGCCGCCGTACGGTACGCGGGGCTGGAGGGGCAGAACGTCTGGCGGCTGCCGTACGACAGTCTCCGGCCGTCCCGGTCCACCGGCAGCGCCTCGGGGTGGGCGCGGAAGAACCAGGCCGGTGGCGCCGCCGTCGGTGTCGCCAAGTCGGCGGCTATGCCGTTCTGTTGGAGCAGGTCCAGGACCTTGTCCAGGAGGGTGAAGTCGTAGACGCCCTCGGCCGGTTCCAGCAGCGCCCACGAGAAGATGCCGATGCTGACCATGGTCACCCCGGCCTCGCGCATCAGGCGCATGTCCTCGGCCCAGACCTCCTCGGGCCACTGCTCGGGGTTGTAGTCGCCGCCGTATGCGATGGTCATCGGTCAACTCCCGTCAGGAGGCGACGGGTTGTCGTCACACCCCACTGGTCCAGGGACAGCAGTCGGTCGCTCGACGCCATCAGGCCGCCGGTGGCCTCCACATGGGCCGCCCAGCGTTCGCGGGTCTCCACGGCCGGGCGGGCCATCAGGCAGTCGGGGTCGTTGGTCCAGAGGCGGCCGTGCTGCCACTGGCGGGCGAATCCCGTGAACTCGGCGGAGTCCTGGCCGGGTTGGGAGTAGTCGTCGGCCTCGGGGCGACGGTGCGGTGCGGTGTCGGGGCTGACCCGCATCGCGTCGAACAGGCCGAGGGAGGGGAGGATCGGCGCTCCGCAGCCCAGGAGGTAGGCGTCCGGGCCGATCACCTCGCGGATCAGTGCGATCCCGGCCCGGTAGGCCTCGATGGCGTCGACTCCCTTGTGGCGTACGCCGTCCAGGGCGCCGGCGTAGAGGAAGTCGGCCTTGAAGTAGTCGTAGCCCTCGGTGCGGAGGGTGGCGTAGACCTCGGTCAGGTATGCCGCCGCGCCGGGGTGGGTGGGGTCCAGGACGCAGAGGTCGTGGCCCCAGTTGCGGCCGGCGTGGGCGAAGCCGCCCGCCGGATCGCGCACCAGCCACTCGGGGTGTTCGGCGGCCAGGTCGCTCGCCGGGTCGACCAGGAAGGGGGCCGTCCAGATGCCCGCCCTGCGGCCACGCCCGCGGATGGTGTCGGCGATCGCAGCCCGTGAGCGGAAGCGGCCGGACAGGGTCAGCCAGTCGCCCAGCGCCTTCTGGTAGCCGTCGTCGATCTGGACGACGTCGATGGGCAGGTCGAGGGTGTCCATCGCGCGGAGGTTCTCGTGGATGTCCTCCTCGGTGACGGCGGTGAAGTACTCGTACCAGGAGCACCAGACCGTGGGCGCCGGGCGGGGGGACGGCAGGGCCAGGCCGTCGGCCCAGTCCCCCAGTACCGACTGGATGCCGGTCCCCGTCCACTCCTTCACCGGGCCGTCGGCGGCGATCTCCGCCACCCCGTCCCGTACGGCCAGCCGGATCGACGGGACCGATCCGGTGGGGTCGACCGCCGCCCACAGGCGGGCCGGTGAGCCGTCGCCGGGGTCCAGGGCGAGCAGACCCTCGCCCTGGAAGACATCGGCGGGCACGGTGGCACCGGGGCGGTAGCACACCGTCGCCCAGTTGGCGTTGGCCGGCCGGTACGGCCGCGCCCCGAGGGGGTAGGCGCCGCTCGGGCTCCAGGACTGCCAGCCCTCCTCGTGGACCCGGGCGGTACGCGGATTCACGGGGACGGAGGCGAGCGTGGTGAAGGGGTGGTCGTGCACGGTGGTTCTCTTTCAACGGGAAGGGCGTCAGCCCTTGTTGGCGCCCAGCGTGAGACCGCTGACGAACTGGCGCTGGAGCGCGAAGTACACGATCAGGGTCGGGATCGCGGTGAGCAGGGCGCCGGCCGCGACCAGGTTGGGGTCGGTGAAGTACTGGCCGGAGAGGTTGTTCAGGGCGGAGGTGATCGGCATGTTCTCCCCGGTCGAGATCAGCACGATCGCCCAGAAGAAGTCGTTGTAGATCCAGATGGAGAGCAGGGTGGCCAGGGCCGCCATCGCCGGCTTGCACAGCGGAAGCACGATCTGCCAGTACTGGCGCCACACGGACGCGCCGTCCACCAGGGCCGCCTCGGTCAGCTCGGTCGGCAGCATCCGCATGTAGTTGCTGAGCACGAAGGCGCAGAAGCCGGACTGGAACGCCACGTGGATGAGGACGAGGCCCAGCGCGGAGTCGTAGAGCTTGCCGCTCATCGTGATGCCCGGCAGGTCGATCAGCAGGTACAGGCGGTACAGCGGGGTGATGATGACCTGCTGCGGCAGCAGGTTGCCGGCCGTGAAGACCAGCAGCAGGGCGATGTTGAAGCGGAAGTCGAAGCGGCTGACGTAGAACGCGACCATCGACGCCAGCAGCAGCGTGAGCAGCACGGCCGGGACCGCGATGATCAGCGTGTTGACGAAGTAGTGCGTCATGTCGGACTGCTGGAACGCGTTCTTGAAGTTGTCGAAGTTCAGCGTGTCCGGCCAGGAGACGTAGCCCTTGTTGCTGGTCTCCGCGTACGGGCGCAGGGCCGCGTAGACCGCCCACAGCAGCGGGGCGAGCCAGGCCAGCGAGGTGACGACGAGGAACGTGTGCAGCAGGACCCGGGCGGGGCGGAGCGGGGTGCGCTGCTTCACGCCGAGTGCGGCGGTGGGGGTGGTCATGCGCGCCGCTCCTTCCGGAAGGTCGCGATCAGGTACGGAATGATGACCGCGAGGGAGATGACCAGCAGGACGACTGCGATCGCCGACCCGTAACCGATCCGGCTGGACTCACCGATGATGTTGTTGGTGATCAGGATCGACAGCAGTTCGGTGCCCTGGGCGCCCTTGTTGAAGACGAAGACCAGGTCGAAGGCGCGCAGCGACTCGATGATCGTGACGACCAGGACGACCGTGTTGGTGGGGCGCAGCGTCGGGAAGATGACGTTCTTGAACGTCTGCCACTCGTTCGCCCCGTCCAGTGCGGAGGCCTCCCGCAGGGACGGGTCGACGCCCTTGAGGCCGGCCAGGTACAGGATCATCATGTAGCCGGCGTGCCGCCAGGACGCGGCGATCAGGACGGCCCACAGGTTGAGCTTGGGGTCGCCGATCCAGTCGATGTAGTGGCCTGGCTTGTTGGCCCCGATGAGGCTGTTGATCAGGCCGGTGTCGGGGTTGTAGATCAACTGCCAGACGAATCCGGTGACCGCCAGCGACATCACGACCGGCAGGAAGAACGCGGTCTGGTAGACGCGGCTGAAGCGGATCTTCTTGTCCAGCTGGACGGCCAGGAACAGGCCGAAGGGCGTCGGCAGCAGGATGAGCACGACGAACCAGATGATGTTGTGCTCAAGGGCGGGCCAGAACTGCGGGTTGTCGGTGAACAACTGCTTGAAGTTGTCCAGCCCGACCCACTTGATCGAGTCGAAGCCGATGCCGTCCCAGCTGGTGAAGGCCAGGGCGATCGAGGCGAGGGCGGTGACCCAGACCAGGGCCACGTGCAGGACCGTCGGCACGCCCGCCATGAAGGCGAGCGTGATGCGGTCACGGCGGGTCAGCAGGCGCTTGGCACCCTGCGGGACCCGCTTCTTGGCAGGCGCGGGGCCCGGAGGCGGAACGGCGTCCGCCTCCGGGCTCGTCGTAGTCGTCTCGGAGATCATGAGGAGGCGAAGATCGTCTTCTTCTGGCGCTCGATCGAGGACAGCAGACTGTCGACGCCCTTGGGGTTCTGGAGGAACTTCTGCAGACCGGGCTGCATCACCGTCGAGGTGAAGTCCGGACGGGAGTCGCGGTCCATGAACTGGGTGAGGCTCTTGGCGGCGCCGATCATGTCGAACGCCTTCTTCTGCAGCGGCGAGTACGCGGCGGTGGATGCCTTGCTGGAGGCGGCCACCACGCTCGGGTCGGTCTTGAGGTAGAGCTCCTCGGCCGCCGGGCTGCCCAGGTACTCCATGAGCTTCACGACACCGGCGTGGTTCTTCGGGGCCTTGCTGACCATGAAGCCGTCGGTGGGCGCCTCGACGGTGTCCTGGCCGTACGCGGAGTTGATCTCCGGGAAGGCGAAGAAGTCGAGGTCGTCGAGGTCGGCCTTGTTGGTGAACTGCTGGGCCACGAAGGAGCCGAGGAGGTACATGCCGGACTTCTTCGACACCAGGCCCTGGGCGGCGTCCTGCCAGGTGCGGCCCATGAAGCCGTCCTGGTGGTACGGGAGCAGCTCGGCCCAGTGGTCGAAGACCGCCTTGACCTTGGGGTCGGTCCACGACTCGGTGCCCGCCATCAGCGCCTTGTGGAAGTCGTAGCCGTTGAGGCGGAAGTTGATCTGGTCGAAGGTGCCCATCGCCGGCCAGGCGTCCTTGTCGCCGAAGGCGATCGGGACCAGGCCGTCGCTCTTCATCTTCTTGCACAGGGCGACCAGCTGGTCCCAGGTGGTGGGGACGGTGTAGCCCTTCGCCGCGAAGACGCTCTTGCGGTAGAAGATCGCCCACGGGTACGTGGTCAGCGGCACGAAGTAGTACTTGCCGTCCTCGCCCTTGCTGAGCTTCTTCATGGCGTCGGGGAAGTTGTCCCCGATCTTCGCCCACACGTCGTCGATCGGGGTGGCGAGCTTCTTGGCCGCGAAGAACTGCATGCGGTACCCGGCGAACCAGTTGAACACGTCGTCCGGCGTGCCCTGGAGGTAGGAGTTGATCTGCTCCTGGAAGGTGTTGTGGTCCTTCGTGTTGACCTTGACGGTAATGCCGGAGGTCTTCTTGAAGTCCGCGTAGACACTCGCGAACGCCTTCTTCGGCACGGCGTCGGACGCGTTGGACCCCAGCGTCACGGTCTTCGAGTCGGACGAGCTGCCACTGCTGCCACACGCGCTCAGCAGGGGGATACCGGCTCCGAGCACGGCGGCGCCGCCTATGCCGCGCAGGACGGAACGGCGGCTCGCAGCGGGGAGGGAGAAGTCGGGCATGAACGGCTCCTGACGGACAGGGTTCGGCCGGAATGCGCCACGCCCCAGGTCGTCGTAACCGACCAGAAACCAACGCGACCAAACACGGTGGCGTAATAACAGTCCCATGTCTGGTCATGCGTCAACACCCGCCGCCTTCATTTGTCGAAACGTAATCGACACGCACCAGCAAGAGAAGCGGACGTACAGCCGAGTGGCCATACGTCCGCTGCGGGGCGACTGGGGCCACGGGGACCGCGAGGGGCTCCCGGGGCACATGGGGCGACTACTGCAAGGCAGAGAAGGCCTTGGAGAACGCGGACGGGGCCTGCACGACCGAACTGCAGGTCGCGTCAGCAGTGGGCTCGGCTCCGCCGGCGCACTGCTTGTCACGTGTCGCGGACCACATCGAGATGCCACCGAGCCCCTTCGCCTCGGCGAAAGCGACGAGCCGGGTCGCGTCGTCGACCTTGAAAACCTCCGACGACACGTCATTCACGCCGATCATCGGAGTGACAGAAATCGCTTTCCAAGAGGCACTTTCAGACAGCCCGAGAACACTCTTGACTTGGGCCTGAGTCGCTGTAGCCGCTTGCTCTGAGTACGTTCCCATATCTCCGCTGTAGGCCGGTCCGTAGTCCATCGCCATGATGTTGACCGTGCCGATTTTCACGCCGTTGGATTTGGCGTTGGAGAGCAGGTTCACACCGTCCTGCGTCAGCCCCTCGGGCATCACCGGGAGGGTGTAGGAGACGTCCAGGTTCGGGTGCTGCTGCTGGAGCCTGGCTATCGCCTGGGCGCGGATCGTGTTCGCCGCCGTGTTGGGCAGCGCGGCGCCCTCGATGTCGAAGTCGACCTTGGTGAGGCCGTACGCGTCCACGACCTTGCCGTAGGCGCTCGCCAGCGTGCTCGCCGAACCGCACGTCGTCGCCAGCTCGGAGCCGGACGCGCCGCCGAAGGAGACCCGTACGTCGCCGCCCTTGGCACGCAGCGCGCCGATCTGGGAGGCCACGCCGTCGCTCGCAAGGTCCGTCACCCCGCCCCACTTCGGGGTGCAGCCGCCGCCGTCGGTGATGAAGGCGAGGTTGTAGTTCTTGACGCCGGTCGCGGTGACGTTGGCGAGGAGGTCGAAGGCCGGGTAGAGGGAGGTGTCGACGTAGGGGGCGAAGCCGCCGCCGGCCGTCGTGCCGGTGCTTTGCGAAGGCGAGGCGGTGGGTGTCGGAGTGGGCGTCGGCTTGGTGGTGGGGGTCGGCGAGGCGGTCGGCATGGGCGTGGGTGACGAGGTCGTCGGGCGGCCGGACGGCTCGGGGGTCGCGCCGCCGTCCGCCGAGCACTTGGCGCTGTCGATCAGACAACTCGTCGGCTGGCCCGTGCCGTTGACCACGAAGCCGACCGTGACCGACTCGCCGGCCGCGAGCCCGTCCGTGTCCCACTTCGGCGGCTTCACGGTGACGTGCTGCCCGCTGACACTCGACTCGGCGTTCCACAGCGAGCTCACCTTCGAACCGGACGGCAGGTCGAACTCCAGCGTCCAGTCCTTCTTGGTGGCACCGGTCGTGTTGGTGACGACGTACTGGGCGGTGTACCCCGTCGACCACTCGCTGGTTCTCGTGTACGCGGCGCCGACGCTCGCCGCCTGGGCGACGCCGGTCAGCAGGACCGCGCCGCCGCCGACCACCGCCGCGGCGACCGCTCCGCCGATCACCTTGTTCCTGTTGCTGATCCTGCGCCGGTGGGTGCTCATCGCGTGCCTGCCTTCGCCGTACGGGGGTGGGGTGCGGCAGCACGCTAGCGATCCGGAATCGGGCAAAGCGCCTGATCCGGGCAGGAGTCGGTGATCTTAGGGCGCGCTTAAGGGAGGGATCGGGAACCGTTAAAGGTAGAGACCAATCTGCCGCGCCGACGCCTTCGTACGGCCCCCCGGTGCCCCTTGCGCTCCGGCTCCCGCCCGTCCAGCTGGATCCAGATCCGCACCTCCGTGCCGCCGAGCATCGAGGAGCCGATCCGGACGTCCCCGCCCGTCGACTCGGCGAGCCTGCGCACGATGTCCAGGCCGAGCCCGGTCGACCCGTCGCTGCCGGAGCCGCGTCCGCGCGCCATCGCCGCCTCGGGGTCCCGTATGCCGGAACCCGCGTCCGAGACGAGCACGATCACCGCGTCCGCGCTGTTGTGCACGTCGACCGCGAAGGCCGTGCCCTCGGGCGTGTGCCGGAACACATTGCCCAGCAGGGCGTCGAGGGCGGCGACCAGGTCGGCGCGGGCCACGGGTATCCGCACCGGCCGCTCCACCCCGGCCACCCGTACCTTGCGGCCCTCGTCCTCGGCGAGCGCGGACCAGAACCGCATCCGCTCGCGCACCACCTCGGCCGCGTCGCACCCGGCGCCGGGCCCGGCCGCCACAGTCTGCGGCTTGGCCTCGCGCGCGGTCCGGATGATCGTGTCGATCTCCCGCTCCAGCTGCGCGACGGCGGTCCGCGTCTGCTCGGCGGCCGGACCGTCCCCGAGCGAGGCCGCGTTGAGCCGCAGCACGGTGAGCGGTGTGCGGAGGCGGTGCGAGAGGTCGGCCGCCAACTCCCGCTCGTTCGCCAGCAGTTGTACGACCTGGTCGGCCATGGAGTTGAACGCGACCGCCGCCAGCCGCAGTTCGGTCGGCCCCTCCTCGGGCACGCGTGCGCCGAGCTTTCCCTCCCCCAGTTCGTGCGCGCCCTCGACCAGGCGCTGCGCGGGCTGCACCATCCGTACGCCCAGCCGGTCGGCGACCGCGACGGACCCGACGATCAGCGCGATGCCGACCCCCGCGAGTACCGCCCAGGCCGTACCGACGCCGTTGCTGACCTCCGACTCCGGGACGAACACCTCGACGACGGATATCTGGCCGGAGCTGAGCGCGACCGGCTGCAGCAGGGTGGAGCCGCCGGGCACCTCGGTGGTGGAGGCACGGCCCAACTTCCTCACGGTCGCGATGTCCTTGTCGGCGGCGCGCTGGCGCCCGATGTCGAGGGCGGCTTTCCCCTCCCCCGCCGGTATGTGCACGGCCATCCCGGAGTCCGTGCCCGCCGAGGCGACGACCTTCTCCAGCTGGTCCCGGTCGGTGGTGATGGACAGCGCGGGAGCGACGGCCGCGGCCTCCCGCTCGGCGTTGGAGAAGGCGCGGTCCCGGGCCATCTCCTTGATGACGAGCCCGAGCGGGACCGCGAAGGCGACGACGACCATGGCCGCGATCGCCAGACAGACCCTGACCAGTGCCCACCTCATCGCAGTGGCTCCGCTCCCGGTGGCTCCAGCTTCACGCCGACACCCCGCAGGGTGTGCAGATAGCGCGGCCGGGCCGCCGTCTCCCCCAACTTCCGGCGCAGCCAGGACAGATGGACGTCGATCGTCTGGTCGTCGCCGTAGGACTGCTGCCACACCTCGGCGAGGAGTTCCTTGCGCGGGACGACGACTCCCGGCCGCCCGGCGAGGAAGGCAAGGAGGTCGAACTCGCGGCGGGTGAGGTCGAGTCGGACGCCGTCCAGGTCGGCCTGACGGCGCAACGGGTCGACGGTGAGACCGCCGACGCGGAGGACCGAGGACGGGGGCGCCTCGCCGGTGGTGGCACGGGAGCGTCGGAGGACGGCAGACATGCGGGCGGACAGATGGTCGACCGAGAAGGGCTTGGTGAGGTAGTCGTCCGCGCCCGCGTTCAACAGACGGACGATCTCCGACTCGTCGTCCCGCGCGGTGGCGATGATCACCGGTACGTCGGTGATTCCGCGCAGCATCTTCAGCGCCTCGGACCCGTCCAGGTCGGGCAGTCCGAGGTCCAGGATGACCACATCGAAACGGAAATGGGCGACCTCGCGCAGCGCCTCAAGTGCCGTACCGACACTGCGCACCGTGTGTGCGGCGTCGGTCAGATGCCGGATGAGGGCCGAGCGTACGAACTGGTCGTCCTCGACCACGAGCACACTTGCCATGCGCCGCACCGTACGCCATGCGGGCGACCCGTATCCGGGGCTGTGGACAACTCCCGCCTGTGGACAAAGCGATGGCCATCGCCGGGACACCTGTGGGGCGCGTGAGGCAGTATGGCCGCGATGCCCAGAGGACTCGTCAACGGATTCATGCACGTGCTGGCCTGGTCGCTCGCCACCGGCGCGGCGGTCACGCTGTCCTGGTGGGGCGTCCACAAGGTCATGACGGGCACGGCCTACGACCCGCCGCGCGCCCTGCCCATCACGGCGGCCGGCGCGACCGCCCAGGAGGCGACACCGCCCGCCGAACCGACGGTTCGGGCCGAATCGGTCCCGAGCCCGTCGAGTACCCCGACACCGACCCGCAGCCCGAGCCCGAGCCCCACGAAGACGGCGACGGCGAGCCCGTCCCCCTCCGTCTCCACCTCCGGCCAGGTGAAGAGCTACGACACCGACGGCGGGCGGGTGGTGCTCGAACTCGACTTCGCACCGGCCTATGTGACGCTCGTGTCGGCGACGCCGGGTACGGGCTGGTCGATGCAGGTGTGGAAGACGGACTCATGGCTCCGGGTGGAGTTCACCAAGGGCACGGGCAAGGTGTCCGTGATCTGTACCTGGCACGACGGGGCACCGCGGGTGGATGTGGGGAGCTACTAGCGTCCGGGCGGCAGGGCCGGACGGACCGGAAAGCGGAAGCCAACTACATATCGACAGTCGACTCCCATTTGGAAGTGGCTTCTCATTAGGTTGCTGCCTTCTGGGAGGTTCGCATGTCCGCACCGCCCCCTCTGTCCTCGTCCCCCCACCGCTGGCTCGCGCTCGCCGCACTCACCCTGGGCGTGCTGATCGTCGGCCTCGACGGGACCGTCATCAACGTCGCCCTGCCGACCGTCGCGGGCCGGCTCCACGCCGACGGCGCCCAGTTGCAGTGGATCGGCGGCGGCTATCTGCTGGCACTGTCCGTGGCGATGCTCCCGGTCGGCCTGCTCGGCGACCTCCACCACGCCTAAAGGGCGCGGGGGACCACCATCGGCCACAAACGCCTGCTCCTGTCCGGCATCGCGCTCTTCGGACTCGCCTCGCTCGGCGGGGCGCTCGCCACCTCGACGGGACAGGTCGTCGCGGCCCGCGCGGTCCTCGGTCTCGGCGCCGCCGCGATCACCCCGCTCTCCATGGCGATCCTGCCGCGCGTGTTCGCCAAGGAGGAACTGCCCCGGGCCGTCGCCGTCTGGACCGCCGCGACCGCCCTGGGAATGCCGGTCGGCCCCCTGGTGGGCGGCTGGCTCCTGAACCACTTCTGGTGGGGCTCGATCTTCCTCTTCAACCTCCCCGTGGCCGCCCTCGCCCTGACGGCCGGCATCTGGCTGCTCCCACGGGACAGGACCCGCGCGCGCGAGACCCCCGCCTTCGACACCCTCGGCACCCTCCTGGGCGGCCTCGGCATCACGGCTCTCGTCTACGGCACGATCCTCATCCCGCAGCTCGGCTGGACGCACGCGCGCGTGGCCGTCCCGCTCGCCGCCGCGGCCGTACTGCTCACCGCCTTCGTGGTGCGCGAGCGCCGCCACCCGCACCCGATCGTCGACCTGCGGCTCTTCACCGACCGGCGCTTCCTGTGGGGCACCCTGATCGCCGTCTTCGTCAACTTCGCGGTGATGGGCATCCTGTTCGTCGTCCCGCAGTACCTGGAGGCGGTCCTCGGCAACGACTCCTTCGGTACCGGACTGCGCGTACTGCCGCTGATCGGCGGTCTGATGGCGGCGGCGGCCGCGGCGAGCGAGCCCCTGGTGCCGCGGCTCGGCGTCCGTACGGTCATCCCGTTCGGGCTGTCCGCGCTCGCGGCCGGCGCCCTGCTCGGCGCGGCCTCGGACGGCTCGACCGGCTACGGCTTCACCGCGCTGTGGCTCTCCCTCACCGGCCTCGGCTTCGGACTCGCCGTCGTCCCCGCGACCAGCCTGGTGATGGGCTCGCTGCCCGCCGACAACACCGGTTCGGGCACCAGCCTCCTGGAGACCGTCCAGCAACTCGGCGGCGTCCTCGGCGTGGCCGGCCTCGGCAGTCTCCTCGGCTACGGCTATCTCGCCCGCGTCAGCATCGACGGCCTCTCGGCGCAGGCGGCGCACACGGTCCGCGACTGGGTCTCCGGCGCCGACGAGGTGGCCCGGCAGCTGCACGACACGGGCCTCGCGGCCTCCGCCCACGAGGCCTTCGTGCACGGCATGAACCTGGTGCTGACCGCCTGCGGCACGATCTCCCTGCTCGCGGCGGTACTGGCCCTGCTCTTCCTGCCCGGCCGCGCCACCTGCTCCCGGACGGTGGCCCGGTCCCCGCGCGAACACGCAGAATCGGTGGCATGACGACGCACGAGACCTCCGCCCCCCTCGGCCTGCGCGAGCGCAAGAAGCGGCAGACCCGCGAGCGCATCCGCCGTGAGGCCTGCCGCCTCTTCGCCGAGCACGGGTACGAGACGACCACGGTCGACCAGATCGCGGACGCGGCGGAGGTCTCGCCGAGCACGTTCTTCCGGTACTACCCCACCAAGGAGGACGTGGTCATCCAGGACGAGTACGACCCCGCGCTCGCCGAGGCCCTCCGCGCGCGGCCCGCCGGCGAACCGATCGTGGACGCGATCCTCAACTCCCTGAAGGGGCCGCTGGGTCAGATGCCGGACCAGGACCGCGAGGACCTGCTCCTGCGCACCCGCATCACCTTCACCGACGCCGCGATCCGGGCCCGCAACGTCGTCGAACAGCAGCGCAGCGAGGAGGCGGTCGCCGCGATCATCGCCGAACGCACCGGCCGCGACGCGACCGACCTGGAGATCAAGTGCGCGGCGGCGGCCATCATCGCCGTGTTCACGACGCTCGTACGGCACTGGGTGGAGGGCGACGGACAGGAGGACCTGGCGGAGCTGTACCAGCGCCATCTGCCGCTGCTGGCACGGGGGTTGGACTTCTGACCGTTCGGCGCCGGATTCCCGGACTCAGCGGAACACCGACGGCGGCGGCGCCGGTGAGGCGACCGCCGCGGCGTCCGTCACCGGTACGGCGCCGCCCGTGAAGTCGGTGAGTTCGCGGCCGTGTTGGACCCGGCCGGGGTGCGGGTCGGAGGCGGCGCGCCGGGTGAGTTCGGCGAGCGGCAGCGGGTGGTCGGAGGCGACGAGGACCGCGTTGCCGAACCGTTTGCCGCGCAGCACGGTCGGGTCGGCGATCAGCGCGAGTTCCGTGAACCGGGCGGCCACGGTGGCGATCTGGCCGCGCAGATGCGCGAGCGGGGGCCCGTCGGCGAGGTTGGCGGCGTAGATCCCGCCCGGTCGTAGCGCCCTGCGCACCTCGTCGAGGAACTCGGTGGAGGTGAGGTGGGCGGGCGTACGGGCGCCGCTGAAGACATCGGCCACGACGAGGTCCGCCCAGCCCTCGGGCAGTTTCGCGAGTCCCGCGCGGGCGTCGGTGGAGCGCACCCGGATCCGCGCGTTCGGGTCCAACGGCAGCTCGCGGCGGACCAGTTGGACGAGCGCCGCGTCGAACTCGACGACCTGCTGGGTGGACCGGGGGCGGGTGGCGGCGACATACCGGGCGAGAGTGAGGGCGCCACCGCCGAGGTGCACGGCCTGGACCGGCTTGCCCGCCGGTGCGGCGAGGTCGATGACGTGCCCGAGGCGGCGCTGGTACTCGAAGGACAGATACGCCGGGTCGTCGAGGTCGACGTAGGACTGCGGCGCCCCGTCGATCAACAGGGTCCAGGCCCGTGCACGGTCCCGGTCGGGTATCAGTTCGGCGAGCCCACCGTCGACCGCCTCGACGACGGCTTCGGCGGAGCCGGCACCGCGCCGGGGGGTCCTGGACTTTCCCATTGGCCCATTATCGGGGGTCGGGGGTGGTCCGGCGCGTCCGGCCTCGGCCCGGAGCGTTCAGCGACACCCGTCCGCCGCCTCGATCAACCGGGCCGCCTCGTCCAGCGCGGCCCGCAGGACCGCCGGGTCGGTCGCGAGGTCGGCGTCACCGGGGGGCAGCAGCCAGTCGGAGCCCTCGACCGGGGGTTCGGGGTCGGGGGCGAGGCGCAGGCCCCGGCCGTTGGTCTCCGTGCAGGTGCTGCCCGGGACGTCCCAGGCCGCCGCGGTGCCCGGCGGGACCAGGAAGCCGAGGGTGTCGCCGCCGTCGTGCAGCACGGGTCCGACCCCGTCGCCCGCACCGCGCCGCAGGATGTCGACGGCCTCCAGCCCCTGCCGCGTCGGCACGGTCACCAGATCGCAGGCGGAGTCCGCGAAGGGTGGCGCACTGCACTCCGCGCTCGGCATTCGAGGATCGACGCTCTGACTGGTCTCCATCCCGGTCTCCACCACGGAACCCCTCCTTGGACGAGCGGGTCGGGAGTCGGGTGGCTCCCGGATCCATGGAGTTCAACGCGTCAGAGCGTCAACGGCTACGGCACAAGTCCGCCGCAAAGGATGGCAGTTCATGGCAGATCGCGGATGAGATATCCGGTTTGTAGCCAAACCCTGCGTGGCGGGTCGTGCACAGCAGGTACGTTCTTGCCCGCTGGAAACAGGGCTTCACTTACACAAGTCACCCTGAATCCGGCATGGTTCGACGGTTCGCACGAGAGGACCCGGCCATGGCGTCGTCAACGGTGCCCCCGCCCCAGTTCCCCCAACCACCGAGACCCAATCCCGCCTTCCGGCGGCTGCGCGGACAGCGCTCACCGGCGGAGTTCGCCGCGGCCGTACGCCGGTCCGCGCGTGAGATCGGCGAGCGGGTCAGCTGCGACGCGCGCTACGTCGGCCGCGTCGAGGCCGGTGAGATCCGTTGCCCCAACTACGCGTACGAACGGGTGTTCCTGCACATGTTCCCCGGCCGCACGCTCGCCGACCTCGGCTTCGCGCCCCGCTCGTCCGTACGCGGACGCGGGGCGCGCACCGCCGAGGACACGCCCCCCGCACACCTCACGAGCCCGGAATACACCCCGGGCGAGACAGGTGGGACGGATGAGATGCGAGGGGTGTACGAGCCGTATGACACACAGGACCCGTACGACACGCACGAGAACCACGAGAACCACGAGGAGAGCGACGTGCTGCGTCGCGCATTCATGAGGGGCGGCACCGTCACGGTGGCCGCCGGCACCCTGGGCCCGCTGGGGCTCACTCTGGACGCCGTGGCAGCGGAACGTTCCGTCCGCCGTCCCGGTACGAGCGAGGCGGGCGCCCTGGAAGAGGCCGTCCGCAGAATCCGGCTGCTCGACGACCGGCACGGCGCCGACGGCCTCTACCGGCGCGCGGCAGCCCCGCTGCGCGCCGCCTATGCCCTGCTCGACGCGGGCACCACCCGGCAGTCGGTCGCCGAGCGACTGCACTCCGGAGCCGGTGAACTCGCCATCTCCGTGGGCTGGCTGGCCCACGACTCCGGCCGCTTCGACGACGCCCGCTCGCACTACGCGGAAGCCCTCGCCACCGCCCGCATGACCGGCGACGCGGGCCTGGAGGCACACGCCTTCTGCAATACGGCGTTCCTCGCGCGGGACGCCGGACGCCCGCGCGAGGCGGTGCGCGCCGCACAGGCCGCACAGCGCGTCGCCCGCCCCCTGGGCTCGGCCCGTCTGATGTCGCTGCTCGCGCTGCGCGAGGCGGGCGGCTGGGCGGGGCTCGCCGACCGCACCGGCTGCGAACAGGCGCTGGCCCGCGCACAGGCCCTCTACGAGCGCGGCCACTCGGAGGCAGACCCCGAGTGGATGAGCTTCTACGGAGAGGCCGAGCTGGAGGGTCTTGAGGCGCAGTGCTGGTCGACACTGGGCGACTGGCCGCGTGCCGCGCGGCACGCGCGGCGGGCGGCGCAGCTCCAGGATCCGCACTTCACGCGGAACATCGCGCTGTACACGACCGAGCTGGCCGACGACCTCGCGCGGGGCGGCCGGCCCGACGAGGCGGCGACTGCGGGGATGAGGGTGCTTGATCTGCTGGACCTGGTGCAGTCGTCGCGGATTCAGACGATGCTGGCCGGGACCGCGCGGGTGCTGTTGCCCCATCGGCGGGCTTCGGGGGTTTCCACGTTTCTGGAGAGGCATGCGAGCCTCCCCAGGACAGCGGCCTAGGCACAGGAGCCTTCAGGCCACCAGGTGCCCCAGGTCGTTCCAGCTCTCGATCGCCGGTTCGTCGTAGGCCCAGCCGAGTACCGACAAGGACGTCGGGTTGAGACGGATCCGGGCCGCGAAGTCGATCGGCAGGCCCAGCCAGCGGGCGCCGATCGACCGGAGGATGTGGCCGTGCGCGAAGACCAGGACGTCACGGTCCTCGGCGCGTGCCCAGGCGACGACCTCGTCCGCGCGGGCGGTCACCTCGGCGATGGTCTCCCCTTCGGGGACGCCGTCGCGCCAGATCAGCCAGCCCGGCCGGAGGGCCGCTATCTCCTGCGGGGTGAGGCCCTCGTAGGCGCCGTAGTCCCACTCCATGAGAGTGTCCCAGTCGGTGGCGCGGTCGCCGAAGCCGGCGAGTTCGCAGGTCTCACGCGCGCGTGCCAGCGGGCTGGTGCGCACCTCGACCCCGGGGAGGCCGTCCAGTGGGGAGCGGTGCAGTCGCTCTCCGAGCACCTTGGCGCCGCGCCGGCCCTCTTCGAGGAGCGGGACGTCGGTCCTGCCGGTGTGCTTCCCGGACAGCGACCATGCCGTCTGTCCGTGCCGGGCCAGCAGGATGCGCGGTGCCATGGGGGACCCTTCCGGAAGATGAACAGGGGCGGGTCATTCCATCATCGCGCACCCTGGAGAAGGGCAACCCGGGGGGCGATCTCTGCGTCTTTGAGGTCCGGGGGCGCCCGAAACGGGGCGCGCACGTACGCCGTAAAGTGTCCCGACCGAGCAACCGGGAAGCCGGAGCACCGGGCACCGCACCAGGACAGAAGGGGGAGGGCGATCGGATGCCGCAGACCGAGACACCAGGCATCGAGGCGGACCGGCGAAACCGGCTGCGCTGGTGGACCGAGCTGCCGCTGATCCTCATGGTGTATGCCTCGTACTCGGCGGGCCGCCTGCTGGCCAGGGGCGACACGGCGAGCGCCGTGGACCACGGGCTGGCGATCCTGCGCGTCGAGAAGTTCCTGCACATCAACGCCGAGCACCCGCTCAACCGGCTGTTCACGCGCGAGGCCTGGCTCGGCATTCCGGCCGACTTCTGGTACGCGTCGCTGCACTATCTGGTCACGCCCGCGATCCTGATCTGGCTGTTCCGTTCACGTGCACAGGTCTACCGCGCGGCCCGCACCTGGCTGATGACGTCCACGTTCATCGGCCTGATCGGCTTCACCCTGGTCCCGACCTGCCCGCCCCGTCTCCTCTCTCCGGACTACGGCTTCGTCGACACGATGGCCAAGTACAGCTCGTACGGCTGGTGGGGCGGCGACGCGAGCGCGCCGCGCGGTCTGGGCGGGATGACCAACCAGTACGCGGCGATGCCGAGCCTGCACTGCGGGTGGGCGCTGTGGTGCGGAGTGATGCTGTGGCGCTACGGCGGCACGCGGCTGACCAAGGCCGTCGGTGTCGCCTATCCGCTGCTGACGGCGATCGTGGTCATGGGCACCGCGAACCACTATCTCCTCGACGCGGTCGCGGGTGTGGTCGTGATGGGGCTCGGGTTCCTGCTGACACCGCAGGTCCTGAAGGGCGCGGACCGGATCGGGGCGCGGTTCGAGGGGCGCGGCTCTCTCGTCGCGGCCCGCTCCCGCGACGCCGCCCGTGGCGCCTCTCTCGGCACAGAAACCTCAATTGTCAGTGGTGGATGCCAGACTTCCCCGGGTGAGCGAATTCCACGGCAGCGCGAGTCACAGCTCGGTACCGGAGCCGAGCCGGGTGCCTCCCCCACGGACGCGGGGGAAGGCGCTCCGGCACCGGCTCGCTGAGCTGCGCGGCCCTGACGTCCCGGCCAAGGCCCTGGACGCGCGCGCCCTCGCGGCCCTGGCCGCGAACCCGGGCTGCGAGCGGCGGGCGATCCTGGACGGCGCGGGGGTGAACAAGGCGGTGCTGGCCGACGCGCTCGGCGCACCGTCCGTCTTCGGGCAGTCCCAGTTCGCCTTCATGCGGGGCAACGCGTTCGAGGCCCGGGTGAAGGCGGACGGCGGCGCGGAGCTGCTGCGGCTGGTGCACGAGAAGCTGGACGCGGGCGCCGAGCCGCCGACCCGCGCGCGGGTGCCCGGGCTGACCGCGGTCGGCCCCGAGGGACGCGCGGCGCGTACGGCGCTGGCGCTGCGCGAGGCGACCGGGGCCGCTGCCTGGACGCTGCTGGACCACCCGATGCTCGCCCTGGACGTGGCGGGCTCCCCGGCCTTCCTGGAGCCGGACGCGGTGGTCGTGCACCCGGACGGCAGCTGGACGGTCGTGGAGATCAAGTCCTTCCCGATGCTGGACGGTTCGGCGGACCCGGCGAAGGTCGGCGCGGCGGCCCGCCAGTCGGCGGTGTACGTGCTGGCGCTGGAGGAGGTCGCCGCGCGCCTGGACCCCGCGCCCCGAGTCCGCCATCGCGTCCTCCTGGTCTGTCCGAAGGACTTCTCGAACCTGCCCACCGCGTCCGCCGTCGACGTCCGCAAGCAGCGCGCGGTCACCAGCCGTCAACTGGCCCGGCTCACCCGCATCGAGGACATCGCCGACACCCTCCCCGAGGGCACCTGCTTCGCCCCCGACCGCCCGGCCGCCGAGCTCACGGCCGCCGTCGAGTCGGTCCCGGCGGCCTACGCCCCCGAGTGCCTGGCCGCCTGCGAGCTGGCCTTCCACTGCCGCGACCGCTCCCGCGCGTCCGGCGCGGTCACCGCTCTCGGCCGTTCCCTGCGCGCCGAGTTGGGCGACCTGACCACGATCGACGAGGTCCTGGCGGCGGCCCACGGTGAGGCCGGCGACCCGGACGACCCGGCGGTGGCGGCACTGCGGAGAGCGGCCGAGCTGCGGGCCGAGGCACTGGCGTACCACCCGGAGGAGCCGCGGAGCCGACAGGGAGTCCTGGACGACGCCCGGCCGGAGGGCGCCCCATGTCGCTGATCTCAACTCTCGCCCGGCTGGTGGCAGTTCGCACCGGCCGCGCCCAGCCCACCGCCACGGTCCGGCACCGGCACCTGTCCGAGCGCCCCCTCGTCCTGGTGCCGCTCACCACCGCCGGTGAGGCCGGCGCGCCCCTCGGCGCCCTCGTCGGCACGGACCGGGACGCGCCGCGCCTGCTCGTCGTACCGCAGCCGCGCGACCGGGATCTCAGGTTCGCGTTCCTGGCCGAACTCGCGGACGTGGTCCTGCCGTACATCGACACGTTCGCCGACGACGTGGAGGCCGCCGAGCGCAACGAGACGGACCCGGAGACCGGCAAGCGGGTCAAGGTCGAGGTCGAACTGTGCGCGGACGCCCCGCAGTTGATCGTGCCGAGCCGCGCAGGCGTCGAGCTGGTCCGGCTGCTCGGCCGTTCGATGCGCTTTCGCCGTACGGCCGAACAGGACCCGGAGACCCCGCATCCCGCGCCCCCGCGCGTGCCGTTGCTCGGGCGCTGGCTGACCCACTTCGGGGAGCGGGCCCGGGTGCCCGGTTCGGCGCTGCTGCTCGCGCTCACGGAGGTGCTCGGCCGGCACTGGGCGACCGGTCAGTCCAGCCTGGAGGACCAGCACCTGGGCGCGCTGCTCGCCTGGATCGACCCGCCGGAGGGTGTCTCCGGTGCCGAGGCCTCGCTCGACGCGGAGCTGCGGCGGGACGCGCAGGGCCAGTTGGTGTGCCCGCCGGCCGGCCCGGCCACCGACCCGGCGTTCGACAACAAGCTGCTCGCCCCGGCCATCGAGCGCTACGACCGCGCCCGTACTGCACTCGCCGCCGCCGAGGACGGCCTGGAGGCCGACGACCGGCTCAGTGAACTCACCGCCGCCGAGCGGGAGATCAGGGCCCTCGTCGAAAGCCGAACCCGACCCACCTGGGACGCGGTGTGGCGCGGGCTCGACCTGCTGCGGGCGCTGCCGGAGGGCGCGCACGCCGTCGACCGGTGGACCCGCGACCGCTGGTCGTTCACCGGGCACCGCGACCGGATCGTGGCCGGCGAGCCCCCGCAGCCGCGCCGTGACGACGCGGTGACCGCGGCCAACAAGCTCGCCGCGCGCGAGCGCGAGCAGGCCCGCCTGGACGCCCAGGAGGCCCTGGACGACCCGCTGGTGATGGCCGGGCGGCGGCTCGCCGGGGAGGCCTTCGCGGGTGAGGTCACGGATGTCGTCATGGCGTACAGCGAGGGCAAGAGCCCCCGGCCGCGCCCGCTGGTGACCGTGCGCACGGACGACCGGCCGCATCTCGGAGAGCGGGCGAAGGTGTTCCGGTCGCTGGGCGGCAAGCCGCAGTCGGCGGAGTTCGTGGGCCACGAGGAGGAGGGCGCCCTCGTCGTGCTCCGGGTCGTCGACAAGATGGGCCGGGGCAAGGAGCCGGAGACCGGTTCGGTGCCGGAGAAGGGCGACCGGATCTGCTTCACGCTCTTCGAGCACGAGCAGCGGGGCGGCGCGAAGCTGCCCGACCCGGAGGAGACACCGTGGACGCACGGCGGGCCGCCGGGCGAGGAGACCGCCGTACAGGAGCAGGCCGACCCGGTGACCGAGGAGGACGTCCTGTGACCGCCGTGTTCGACCCAGGTGCCGAGGCCGGCCGCGCCACCGAAGCGATCCTCCGCGACACCCTGCACGGCACGGCGCGCGGAGTCGTCGTCGACTCCCCGCCCGGCGCCGGCAAGTCCACGCTCGTGGTCCGCGCGGCGCTCGAACTGGCCGACGCCGGGCGCCCGTTGATGGTGGTCGCGCAGACCAACGCCCAGGTCGACGACCTTGTCGTGCGGCTCGCCGAGAAGAACGGCGAGCTGCCCGTGGGCCGGCTGCACAGCAGCGACGCGGACCCGTACGACAAGGCGTTGGACGACCTGCCCAACGTGCGGAAGTCGGCGAAGGCGGGTGAGCTGGCCGGGCTCCCGGTAGTCATCTCGACGGCGGCCAAGTGGGCACACGTCAAAGTTGACGAGCCGTGGCGGCACGCGATCGTCGACGAGGCGTACCAGATGCGCTCGGACTCGCTGCTGGCCGTGGCCGGGCTGTTCGAGCGGGCGCTGTTCGTGGGTGACCCGGGGCAGTTGGACCCGTTCGCGATCGTCGGCGCGGAGCAGTGGGCGGGCCTGTCGTACGACCCCTCGGCCTCGGCGGTGACGACACTCCTCGCGCACAACCCCGAACTCCCGCAGCACCGCCTGCCGGTGTCCTGGCGCCTCCCGGCGTCGGCCGCCCCCCTCGTCTCGAACGCGTTCTACCCGTACACCCGTTTCCGCAGCGGCACCGGCCACGGCGACCGGCGGCTCGCCTTCGGTGTCCCGTCGGACGGTTCGGGCCCGGACCGGGTGATCGACGAGGCGGCGGAGTCGGGCTGGGGCCTGCTGGAGCTCCCCGCCCGCCACACGCCCCGCACCGACCCGGAGGCGGTACGGGCGGTGGCGACGGTCGTACGGCGGCTGCTGGACCGGGGCGGTGCGGCCACGTCGGAGCGCTCGCCCGACCCCACCCCGCTGACCGCCGACCGGATCGCGGTCGGCACCGCGCACCGGGACCAGGCGGCGGCGGTCCGCGCGGCACTGTCGGAACTGGGCGTCACAGACGTGACGGTGGACACGGCGAACCGGCTCCAGGGGCGGGAGTTCGACGTCACGGTGGTCCTCCACCCCCTCTCCGGCCGCCCCGACGCCACCGCCTTCCACCTGGAGACGGGCCGCCTCTGCGTCCTGGCCTCCCGCCACCGGCACGCCTGCATCGTGATCTGCCGAGCAGGCGTGACCGACCTCCTGGACGACCATCCGTCGACGGAACCGGTGCAGCTGGGGGTGACGGTGAAGTTCCCGGACGGCTGGGAGGCGAATCACGCGGTGCTGGCACACCTGGCGGAACACCGGGTGGTGTGGAGACCGTGAACCGGCGTTCCGACGCCGGGCCGGCCGGCACCCGGCCGCCTTCGCACCGAACGGAGTCCGGCACGCCGCCGGAGGCGGCCAACGGATACAGCCCGGACGGCTGGGAGGCGAATCACGCGGTGCTGGCACACCTGGCGGAGCACCGGGTGGTGTGGAGACCCTGGCGGCTGGGCAGCCAATCACGCGGTGCCGGTGCACCTCGGGGAACATCGCGTGGCCCGGCGGGCTTGAGGGTTCCGGGACCGTGCCCCGGTGGTATGCCCGGGGCCTCTTGCGCGGTCGGGAGACAATGGACGGTGGTCCGGCTCGTGAGGCGGGTCATCCGTGACGTACGAGGAGGAGAAGACATGGCGGAGCACACGCCGCGTCGCAACGAATCGCGGCTACGCCCCGCGCCCCTGCTCTTCGAGCCCGCGCAGGCGGCCGAGGACCCGGAGCACTTCTTCGATCTGGAGTCGATGGACGACCCGCGCGCGCTGCTGGCGCGGGCGACGGAGCTGACGCACGCGTTCCGCGCCGCGACGGACCGCGCGGTGGAGTTCCAGGCGATCGCGGCGGCGCAGCTCGCCGACCCGCGCCGGTTCGACCGGCTGACGCCGGCGGACATCGCCGAACAGGCCGGGTGGACCGAGGACTACGCGAAGAAGATGGTCGAGTTCGGGCGGGATCTGCTGCGCGGCACCGAGGGCCGGGACAGCGGGGCCGTGGACCCCGTGTGACCCGAGGGGCGCGGGAGTTCTCGACATGGCTTTTGGCATATGCCCGGCGGGCAAGATACTCCCTCCCGCCCCTTCCTGTCCCGATTTCCGGCAACCCTCGGAGAGCGCGCGCTCACGGCCGGTAGATCTGTTCGCCATGAGCCGTACTCAGGACGAACCCTTCGCCGACCGCTTCGACATCTCGGGCGTGACCCCGGACGGTGCCGCCTGGCTCGCCTCGGCAGGAACGTATCCGCGTAGCACGCTCGCCCTGTGGCGGGAGCGGCCGGACGCCCCGGTCGTTCTGCCTTGCGGTTCGGCCTTCGACGTGGTGACCGCTCCGGCGATCTTCGGCCGCCGTATGGTCGACCGCTTGTGGGAGGAGGGTCCCGGCTCCGGGCCGGTCGCGACGTACCGGGGCCGGATGCTCCTGTTCGCCACCCCGGGGACGGCTCAGCGGCTGCCCTCGCTGCTGGGCTGGGAGGAGTGGGGCGCGGCTGGCACGGAGCGCGGTCGTACGGGGTCGGTCCCGCCGCTGCTGTGCCACGGCAAGGGCGACGCGGTGACCGTCCCGGCGCTGGTCGGCGCGGCCGATCCGGCGCCGTTCGACTCCCGCTGGCTGGTGGCTCCCGACACGCGCCGCCCCTGGCTCCCCGGCGCGGAAATCCTGCTCTGGGCGGCCGTGCGCGCCGCTCGCGCGACCGTGCGCATATCGATTTTTCCTCCCGCCGATCAGGATGCTAAGGTCTACGACGTCAGCAGGCGCCGCTAGCTCAGTTGGTTAGAGCAGCTGACTCTTAATCAGCGGGTCCGGGGTTCGAGTCCCTGGCGGCGCACCTGTGAAGGGCCCCTCGCGAGAGCGAGGGGCCCTTCGACGTACCCGGCACTCAGGACATGTCGCCCGGCGTGATGGTCACCGTCCACGCCCCCGAATCCGTCCGTCCCTCCACCGCCACCCGTACGTTGTCGCCGGGCACGGTGAAGGTCTCGCCGAGGGCGACCGGGGCGTCGGCGAGGGGTGGGTAGACCGAGGTCTCCCAGCAGGCCTCGGTGCGGGGGTGGGCGTCGACGACCTCGATCGGGCCGCTCCCGGAGGCCGCGCCGCCGCGTACCCGGTAGACGAGGATGCCCTGCTTGCAGGCCGTGCTGTCGTTGCCGACGGGGCTGCGGGCCTCGAAGGCCAGCGCGCTGTCGGCGCCGGTCCGCACCACGGCCAGCTTGACGCCGAGACCTAGGCCGAACGCGGGCGATCCGGCGTTGCCCGCCGTCGGCGGCTCGGCGGCCAGGGGTTCCAGGGTCAGCCGGGTCGGCCCGGCCCCCCGGACGCACACCACCTGGCGCGGATCCAGCCAGCCCAGCTTCCACTTGTGCCAGGCGAACAGGTCGGGCGCCAGGCCGAATTGACTGCCCATCAGATCCCAGTCGCCGACATACGTGTCCCAGTCGCCCTTGCCGTCCACCGGCCGGTGGTAGAGGTCCGGCAGGTCGAAGACATGGCCCGTCTCGTGGGCGAGGACGAGCCGGTCCGGCGGGTGCTTCTCGAAGACGGTGACGACCCGCCGGATGTCTGTGCCGTCGGCCCGCAGCGGGGTGTCCAGGTTGACGACCTTCGTCGCGTCCGAGTCCACCCCGGGCGCGTCCGGATCGGCCACGAAGTAGACGACGTCGTAGCGCGCGAAGTCGACCTGCGGGTCGGCGGCGGCGAGTGCGTCACGGAGGTACGCGGCGCGGTTCACCGGGCTCCAGTCGCGCTGTATGGCGTACGACGTGGACGGCTTCGGCATGCGGATCCAGTTCCGCAGCGGATGCGGGTGGAGCGTGAACCTGCCGTAGGAGGCGCGTTCGTAGAAGCGGGTGGTGGCCGGGAAGTGGTCGGCGGCCAGTTCGGCGGGGGTGGTCCGCGGGATCGCGTCGGGGAAGGAGAGGAAGATCATCACCGCGTCGAGCGGGCGGGTGGGGCGCGGGTAGGCGGCGTTCCAGGTGTCCAGGCCCTCGGAGTGGTGGGCATCGGTGCGCTTGAGGGCGCAGGGGGTGGACGAGAAGGGCTCGGCGACCGACTGGCTGGACATGATGGTGGTCGCGGCGAGCGCGGACATCGTGGTGAACACGGCCGCGGTGCTGCGCAGCCGGGGGCGGGCCCGCCACTGGGCGAGCCCCTTGAGCGCCGTACGGGAGAGCCCCTTGAGGGGGAGCTGACACGGCACGAGGACCTCCGGGAGCGGTTCGCGGGACACCGACACCCAGCCTGTGATGGTTTGTTGGGGTATGCCTCGTTTATCTGCACCAGATGAGTGAGGGGGACGCCCGGGACGGCTGAGACACGCCCGGGCCGACATCCGGAAACACTCACGGAACGTCACATGTGGTCGGCCATTTGGCGAACCCGCCCAGGTGCGGGCGGAATCGATCTGCCGGAACGGGCCGTTGTTCCGGGACACTGGTGAGTGGCTGGTAGGGCCGGGGGCCAACCTCTATGATCGGCACACTTTCCTGCACGGACACGGCACGGCGGCCTCCCACCCGGTCGGCCATCCCGACGAGACCCATCCGAAGATCGAGTGCACTGCGGGAGCGAGCGGTGAGCGGAACGTCCGAAGGGCCGGCGCCCGCGGCAGACCTCGTCCGGCCGGCCGTAACAGAGAGTAATGGTGAGGCGTCGCCTCGTGTCAGTCTTCCCGCGGACGGCCGGCTCGGGTCCGCCTTCTCCGCGTCCCCCCTCGCCATGGCCGTCGTGGACCGCGACGGGCTGGTGGTGAGCGCCAACGACACGTTCGGCGCGCTGCTCGGCAAGGGCGGTGCGGCGCTCGCCGGACTGGTCGCGGCCGATCTGGTGGACCTGAGGTCGGACGCCCGCACCTGGCACGCCTATCGCGAGGTGCTGCGGGGCAGGCAGGCCAGGCTGAGCCGCACCCGCCGGGTCAAGCACCCTGACGGGCACTCCCTGTGGGTTCAGGTGACCGCGGCTCCGTTGCCGGCCGCCGAGCACGGGGTACTGCTGTCACTGACGGACATCAGCGACCGGCGTGAACTCCAGGCGCGGCTACGGCACTTGGAGATGCACGACCCGGTGACCCGGCTGCCCAACCGCACCCTGTTCTTCGAACGGCTCTCGGCCGCGCTGGAGGCGGAGTCGTACGAGCAGGGCGGCACCGGGCGGATCGGCCTGTGCTATCTGGACCTGGACGGCTTCAAGGCGGTCAACGACACCCTCGGCCACCGGGTCGGCGACCGGCTGCTGGCCGCCGTCGCGGAACGGCTGACGCGGTGCGCGGACGAGGCGGGCCATGCCCGGGCCACCGCCCCGCTGGTGGCGCGGCTCGGCGGCGACGAGTTCGCGCTGCTCGTCGAGGACTCGACCGGGACCGACCAACTGGCCGATCTCGCCGAGTCGGTGCTCAAGGCGCTGCAGGCGCCCTTCGACCTGTCCGGGCAGCGGCTGTCGCTGTCGGCGTCGATCGGTGTGGTCGAGCGGCAGGCGGCCGGTACGACGGCCACCGGTCTGATGCAGGCCGCCGACACCACGCTGTACTGGGCGAAGGCGGACGGCAAGTCCCGCTGGACGCTGTTCGATCCGGAGCGCAACGCGCACCGCATGACCCGCCAGGCGCTGGCCTCCACCCTCCGCCCGGCCATCGAGCGGGGTGAATTCACCCTGGAGTACCAGCCGTTGGTGGGCATGGAGAACGGACGGCTGCGCGGGGTCGAGGCGTTGGTCCGCTGGAATCACCCGCAGTTCGGCATGCTGACGCCGAATCGGTTCATCGGACTGGCCGAGGAGGACGGCTCGATCGTGCAGCTCGGCCGCTGGGTCCTGGTCACCGCCTGCCGCCAGGCCCGCCGTTGGCAGCTCGACCACCCGGACGAGCCGCCGATCTTCGTGAGCGTCAACGTGGCCGTGCGCCAGGTGTGGGACTCGGACCTGGTCGCGGACGTGGCGGAGACCCTCGCCGAGACCGGACTCGCCCCGCATCTCCTCCAGTTGGAGCTGACCGAGTCCGCGGTGATGGGCTCGGCGGGCCGGCCGTTGCAGGCGCTCCAGGCCCTCAGCGACATGGGCGTGCACATCGCCATCGACGACTTCGGCACCGGCTACTCGAACCTGGCATACCTGAGCCGACTGCCCGTCTCGGTCCTGAAGCTGGACGGCTCCTTCGTACGGGGCTTCCAGTACGAGGGCGAGGGCATCCCGCCGAACCCGGCCGACGAGGTCATCGTCGAGGCGATGATCCAACTCGCCCACCGGCTTGGCCTGTCGGTGACCGCCGAATGCGTGGAGACCACGGCACAGGCCACCCGGCTGCGCCGGATCGGCTGCGACACCGGACAGGGGTGGCTCTACTCCCGCCCGGTGGCGCCGGATCGTATCTCCGCACTGCTGAGGACGAAGGCCTGCAATCAGGCCTCCTGATCGGCCGTGAACTCATAGGCGTCGGCGATCAGTTCGTACGAGCGCAGCCGCAGGTCCGCGTTGTGGGCGTGGGACGTGAGCATCAACTCGTCGGCGCCCGTGCGCTTCTGCAGGTCGTCGAGGCCGGTGCGGACCTCGTCGGCGGTGCCGTGGATGACGTTGGCGTTCCAGGACGTGATGAACTCCCGCTCCATGGGGCTGAACTCGTACGCCTCGGCCTCTTCCGGAGTGGGCACCAGGCCGGGGCGGCCGGTGCGCAGCCGGACCATGTTGAGAGCGGCGGCCAGGACCTGGCGGCGGGCCTCCTTCTCGTCCTCGGCGGCGAGGGCGGAGACACCGATCAGGGCGTACGGCGCGTCGAGCACGGCGCTCGGCCGGAACGACTCGCGGTAGAGGTCCAGGGCCGGAACGGTGTTCTGGGCCGAGAAGTGGTGGGCGAAGGCGAAGGGCAGGCCGAGCATGCCGGCGAGGCGGGCGCTGAAGCCGGAGGAGCCGAGGAGCCAGATCGGCGGGCGGTGCGGGGACTGCACGCCGCCGGGCGAGGTCGACTGGATCGGGCCGGGGACCGCGTGGATGCGGGCGTAGGGGTGGCCGTCCGGGAAGTCGTCGTCCAGGAAGCGGGTCAGCTCGGCGAGCTGCTCCGGAAAGTCGTCGGCGCCCTCGTTCAGACGGTCCGTGCGGCGCAGGGCGGCGGCGGTGGCGCCGTCGGTGCCGGGGGCGCGGCCGAGGCCGAGATCCACACGCCCCGGGGCCAGCGCCTCCAGGGTGCCGAACTGTTCCGCGATGACGAGCGGCGCGTGGTTCGGGAGCATGACGCCGCCCGAGCCGAGGCGGATGCGGTCCGTGTGGGCGGCGAGGTGGGCCAGGATCACCGCAGGCGAGGAGGAGGCGACGCCCGGCATCGAGTGGTGCTCGGCGACCCAGTAGCGGTGGAAGCCGCGGGACTCGGCGAGCTCGGCGATCCGCACACTGGTACGGAGCGCGTCCGTGGCGGTACGGCCGGCGCCCACGGTCACCAGGTCCAGTACGGAGAGGGGAGCGGGGGCGGTGCCCCGCGCCGTACCCCGGATCTCGTCGGTCGCGCTCCGGACCTCGTCGTCTGCCGCCACGGTGGGTGCCTCCTGTTGTGAGCTGTGCGGTGTCTTCCCGGGCTAACAGGAGGCTGTCTCCGCTTTATTCCCGGCGCCCGGCCGGACCGCTCAGTCGGCCTGTACGAGGGGTTCCCTGGTGAACAGCGCGCCCAGCTCCGGCGCGTTGACCCTGCGGTCCGCCAGCCGCAGCGCCTCCCAGACCGTGACCTGGTTCGCCGTGAGGACCGGCTTGCCCAACTCCTTCTCCAGCTCGGTGAGATGAGCGGCGGTGTGCAGGGCCGTGTCCGGCAGGAGGATCGCCTCGACGTCCGGGCCGTCCACGGACCGGGCCAGTGCCAGCACCTCGTCCCGGCCCCAGGTGCCGACCTCCGCCGCGGTGACGATGCCGGAGGCGCGCACCACGACCGGCTCCACTCCCCCGGCCCGCAGGAAGTCCGCGAACAGGTTCGCCACGTCGTCCGGGTACGTCGCCCCTACGGCCACCCGTCGCACCCCCAGCTCCTTCGCCGCGTACACGAAGGCGAAGGACGTCGACGACGCCGGCAGTCCGGCCGCCCGGGCCAGGCCGCGCACCTGCTCGTGGGCGCCCTCCCAGCCGCGGACGAAGCTGCCGCTGGTGCATGCCCAGACCACCGCCTCCGCACCGCACAGGCGCAGCTGTTCGACGCCCGCCGCGAGCCGCTCGGGGGAGCCCATCTCGCGCAGCGCGTCGACGCGGTGCGCGTCCTCGCCGATGTCCGTGTGGACCAGGTCGAGGCGGACGTCGCTGCCGAGGAGCTGCTCGATGCGCGGGTAGTCGTCCTCGGCGGAGTGGCCCGGGTAGAGGAATCCGAGTGCGGTCATGACCAGCCTTCCTGGTGTTCTTCCGGCAGTACCGGCCCCTGGTGGCGCGCCGATTCGTCGAGCAGCGCCTGATAGGGGCCCACGGCACGCGTACCCAGTCGGCGCAGGGCTGCCCACATCGTTACCTGGTTGGCGGATATCACCGGTATGCGGAGTTCTGCCTCCAGCTGGGGGATCACGTCGTACGTCGGAAGGTTGGTGCAGCTGATGAAGAGCGCGTCGGCGGCGCCCTTGACGGCCTGGCGGGCCATGTCGACGACGTCCCGGTACGGCACCTTCCAGATGTGCCTGGTCAGGCCCATGAAGGCGCGGCCGGTGACCTGGACTCCGGCCTCTGCGAGGTACTCCTCCAGGGACTGGGTGACGGACACCGTGTACGGCGTGACCAGGGCGATACGGCGGGCGCCGAGTTCGGTCAGGGCGGCGAGCAGGGCACCCGAGGTGGTCAGGGACGGCACCTCGCCGGCCCGGGTCATCGCCTCGCACATCGCGCGCTCCCCGGCGAGTCCGCCGACGAAGCTCCCGGAGGTGCAGGCGTAGGCGACGACCTCGGGGGCGATCGCGTTGAGCGTGCGGACCGCGTCGTGCAGGGTCTCGTGCTCGCTGACCAGACGGGCCAGGTCGAGGCTCACCTCGACGGGCACGAACGGCGTCCGCGTGAGGTGCAGCGAGATGTCGTCGGGGACCCAGCGCCACAGCTCGCGGTCCAGCGCGAAGTCGAAGGGGGCGACGACACCGACACCGCGCTGCGGGCGGGGTCCGCCCAGGAAGGAAACGTGCATGGCAACACCGGCCTCACCAAGAGAAACGGGGTGACAACGGTCCGTGCGGGCGTCCGTGTTGACGAAGGTAGGTTCGAGTGCGAGCGTGGTCAATCCGCGCATGTCAGACCGTCGCACCCCGGTTGTTTCCCGCGAGAAACGGCTCCGCATGACCGCAACGCCCGCCGCCCCGCCCACCCTTCTCGTCCTGGACGCCGACCCGCTCCCCCGCCTCGGAAAGCTCACCGGCCGCGTACGCGTGAAGCACGCCGACGCGTCGACACTCGCGGAGCAACTGCCCTCCGCCGACGTCCTGCTGGTGTGGGACTTCACCTCGCACGCGGTGCGCTCGGCCTGGCCGGGCGGGGGCCCGAGACCGCGCTGGGTGCACACCGCCAGCGCGGGCGTGGACCACCTGATGTGCCCCGAACTCGCCGACTCCGACACGGTGGTGACGAACGCGCGCGGTGTCTTCGACGATCCGATCGCCGAGTACGTCGCCGCCCTCGTCCTCGCGATGGCCAAGGACCTGCCGAGGACGCTGGACCTCCAGCGCGAACGGACCTGGCGGCACCGCGAGGCACAGCGGGTGGCCGGGACCCGTGCCTGTGTGGTCGGCTCCGGGCCGATCGGGCGGGCGATCGTCCGCGTTCTCAAGGCACTCGGCGTGACGACGGCGCTGGTCGGCCGCACCCCGCGCGCCGGTATCCACGGCCCCGGCGAACTCGACCGGCTGATGGCCCGCGCCGACTGGGTGATCTCGGCGGCCCCGCTCACCGACGACACGCGGGGCATGTTCGACGCCCGCCGGTTCGGCTGTATGCAGCCCTCGGCCCGGTTCATCAATGTGGGCCGGGGACAGCTCGTGGTGGAGGACGCGCTCGCGGAGGCCCTCACCAAGCACTGGATCGCGGGCGCCGCGCTGGACGTCTTCGAGACCGAACCCCTCACTCCCGACAGCCCGTTGTGGCAGGTTCCGGGGCTGATCGTCTCCCCGCACATGAGCGGCGACACGGTCGGCTGGCGGGACGAACTCGGCTCGCAGTTCGTGGAGTTGTACGAGCGCTGGGCGGCGGGCAAGCCGCTGCGGAACGTGGTCGACAAGAAGCGTGGGTACGTACCGGGGCACTGAACTCCCCACTCTGGAGGGCCGGATGACGACCGAACTCACCGAGCTGACCGCCATGGAACTCCTGGACGGCTACCGCAGAGGGGAGTTCAGCCCCGTGGAGGCGACCCGCGCGACCCTGGAGCGGGCCGGGGAGATCCAGCCCGTCGTGAACGCGTTCGTACGGCTCGACGCGGAGGGCGCGCTGGCGCGGGCGGCCGAGTCCGCGGAGCGCTGGCGGCGCGGCGAGCCTGCCGGGCTGGTGGACGGGGTGCCGGTCACCGTGAAGGACATTCTGTTGCAGCGCGGTGCCCCGACCCTGCGTGGCTCCAAGACCGTCGCGGAGCAGGGCAGTTGGGACGAGGACGCGCCCTCGGTGGCCCGACTGCGCGAACACGGCGCGGTGTTCATCGGGAAGACGACGACCCCGGAGTTCGGCTGGAAGGGCGTCACGGACTCCCCGCTGTCCGGCATCACCCGCAACCCGCACGACCCCGCGCGCACGGCAGGCGGTTCAAGTGGTGGCAGCGCGGCGGCCGTTGCCCTCGGCGCGGGCCCGTTGTCGCTGGGCACGGACGGCGGCGGCAGCGTCCGTATCCCCGCGTCCTTCTGCGGGATCTTCGGACTGAAGCCGACGTACGGCAGGGTGCCGCTCTACCCGGCGAGCGCGTTCGGCACGCTGTCCCACGTCGGCCCGATGACCAGGGACGCGGCGGACGCGGCGCTGCTCCTGGACGTGATCGGCGTACCGGACGCCCGCGACTGGTCGGGCCTCGACCGGCCGCCGGGCTCCTTCACGGAAGGGCTCGCGCACGGCATACAGGGCCTGCGCATCGCGTACTCCCCGTCCCTCGGCGGCCAGGTCGCGGTGCGTCCGGCGGTCGCGGCGGCGGTACGGCGCGGTGTGGAGCGGCTGGCCGCGCTCGGCGCGTACGTCGAGGAGACGGACCCCGACTTCACGGACCCGGTGGACGCCTTCCACACCCTGTGGTTCAGCGGCGCGGCCCGCGTGACGCAGAAACTCGCGCCGCGGCAACGGGAGTTGCTCGACCCGGGACTCCGGGAGATCCGCGCCGCCGGCGGCCGCTTCTCCGCGCTGGACTATCTGGCCGCGGTGGACGTCCGGATGGAACTCGGCCGCAGGACGGGCCTGTTCCACGAGCGCTACGACCTCCTCGTCACCCCCACCCTCCCGATCACCGCCTTCCAGGCGGGAGTTGAGGTCCCCAAGGGTTCCGGGTACCGCCGCTGGACGGGCTGGACCCCGTTCACGTACCCCTTCAACCTGACCCAGCAGCCCGCCGCCACCGTCCCCGTGGGGAACGACGGGGACGGGCTGCCGATCGGGCTGCAGATCGTGGGGGCCCGGCACCAGGACGGCCTGGTGCTGCGGGCGGCGCACGCGCTGTACGGCGCCGGTGCCGCGTTCTCCGGACTCGGGCCCGCCGAAAGCTGAACGTCAGGCCCGCCCGAAGCTCAGGGTCTCCCCCGCCGCCCCCGTCCGCCACAGGTCGTTGCAGGCCTCGGCCATCTCCGCCAGCCCCTCGGTCACCTCGCCCCAGACGATGCCGGGCACCCAGCCCACATCGCCGTTGAGCAGCAGGTTGTTGCGTTCGTAGAAGAGGGCCAGGTCGACGACCGTCGTGCCGGCGCGGACCTCGCGGTCGTAGCCGTAGGCCTTCGTGCCGAGTTCCGTACCGGCGAAGGCGAAATAGCAGAGATCACCCGGTATGGGGGTTACTGTGGGGTTTTCCAGCGGGGGTTCCGTTTCCGCGAATGGCGGGAAAAGGGCGTAGATCTCGTTGCGGGCGTACTTGGCGTGGTAGACCTCGCCGGCCAGCGGGAGTGCGTTCCAGATCGCCGCACAGGTCAGCGGCGCGCGGCCTACCAGCAGTTTTGCCCGGCAGCGGACGTTCCGTTTTGCGAGTGAAACCTCGATGAACTGATCCGTCATGCCTTCCAGGGTGCATAACCGCGATGCGGTCGGGTAGCTGCGCGCCCATGGCTCCACCAATTGGGAACGACAGACACACATCCGGTCACATGCCGGGTCACACCCGCCGGGCTCTGCTCGCCGGGGTGGCGGCGGCCGGTGCGCTGGGCGCGGCCGGCTGCAGCCGCGTGGCCACCGCGTCGACCACGAACGGCGGCGATCTGCTCGACCGGCTGAAGGCGCAGGGCGTCGTACGGCTGGGGATAGCGGGTGAGATCCCGTTCGGGTACATCGACAAGGACGGTCAACTCACCGGTGAGGCACCGAAGTTGGCGGAAGCGATCTTCAAGCGGCTCGGCGTCGGCAAGGTGCAGCCCGTGCCCACCGAGTTCGGCTCGCTCATCCCGGGGCTGAACTCGCAGCAGTTCGACGTCGTGGCCGCCGGGATGTACGTGACCCCGGAACGCTGTGAGCAGGTCATCTTCGCCGACCCGGACTACCAGGTGCTCGACTCGTTCGTCGTCCGCAAGGGCAATCCGAAGGGGCTGCACACCTACAAGGACGTCGTCGCGAAGAAGGCGAAGTTCGCCACCGGCACCGGCTACGCACAGATCCAGCACGCCGTCGACGCCGGGTACAAGCAGAGCGACATCCTGATCGTGCCGGACCAGGTCGCCGGGCTGAACGCCGTAGAGGCGGGGCGAGTCGACGTCTTCGCCGGTACGGCGCTCACCACCCGCGCGGTCGTGAAGAAGTCGGCGAAGGCGGAGTCGACCCGGCCCTTCGCACCGCTCGCCGACGGCAAACCGCGGATCGACGGGGGCGCCTTCGCGTTCCGGCCGACCGAGACGAAGCTGCGCGACGCCTTCAACGTCGAGCTGCACAAGCTCAAGAAGAGCGGGGAGCTGTTCCGCATCCTGCGGCCCTTCGGGTTCACCAAGGCCGAGATGACGGACCTCACCGCGAAGGAGCTCTGCGGCGCATGACCTCAGGACTCTGGGAACTCGTCCTCAAAGGGATCTGGACCACCGTCCAACTCCTCGTCCTCAGCGCGCTGTTGGCGACCGTCGTGTCGTTCGTCGTCGGCATCGCCCGCACCCACCGGCGATGGATCGTCCGCTTCCTCGCCGGTTTCTACACCGAGGTGTTCCGCGGCACCTCGGCCCTCGTCATGATCTTCTGGGTGTTCTTCGTCCTGCCGGTCGCCTTCGGCTGGCAGCTCGTCCCGCTGTGGGCGGGCACCCTCGCGCTCGGGCTGACCTACGGGGCGTACGGCTCGGAGATCGTGCGCGGTGCCCTGGGCGCAGTCGACCCGGCGCAGCAGGAGGGCGGAGTCGCGCTGAGCTTCACACCCTGGCAGCGGATGCGGCTGATCCTGCTGCCGCAGGCGGTGCCGGAGATGATCCCGCCCTTCTGCAACCTGCTGGTCGAACTGCTCAAGGGCACCGCCCTGGTGTCCGTCATGGGCATGGGTGATCTGACCTTCAGCGCCAACCTGGTGCGGCTCGCGCTGCAGCAGAGCGCGGAGATCTACACGTACATCCTGCTGATCTACTTCGTGATCGCCTTCACCCTCACCCGGCTGATGCGCGGCCTGGAGAAGAAGCTGAAGGCCGGGATCGGCAAGGGGCCCGCGAGCACCGAGTCCAAGCGCGAGCAGACCGTGGGTGTCGGAGGTGGCGTCGCGTGAAGTGGAACTGGAACGCCGTGAGCGACTTCATGCCGTACTTCTGGGACGGCCTGAAGGTCACCCTGCAGATCCTGGTCCTCGGGTCCCTGATCTCGTTCGTACTCGGCCTGGTGTGGGCGCTGTTGATGCGGACCCCGACTCGCTGGGTGCGCTGGCCCGTCGGGATCGTCACCGAGTTCGTGCGGGACACCCCGCTGCTGGTGCAGCTGTTCTTCCTCTTCTATGTGCTGCCGGAGTGGGGGCTGGCCTTCTCCGCGCTGACCACCGGTGTCCTCGCGATCGGGCTGCACTACTCGACGTACACGATGCAGGTCTACCGCGCCGGCATCGAGGCGGTGCCCGTCGGCCAGTGGGAGGCGGCGACCGCGCTGAACCTGCCGGTTCGCCGGACCTGGACAGCCGTGATCCTGCCGCAGGCGATCCGCCGGGTGATCCCGGCGCTGGGCAACTACGTGATCGCGATGCTCAAGGACACCCCGATCCTGATGGCGATCACCGTGCTGGAGCTGCTGGGGCAGGCCCGGCTCTTCTCCCAGCAGCACTTCCAGTTCACCGAGCCCATCACCGTGATCGGGGTGGCGTTCATCCTCATCTCCTATCCCGCCTCCCTGCTGATCCGAGCCCTGGAGCGACGCCTTGTCCGCTGACACGCCCCTGACGAAGGAAACCGACGCCAACGCCAACCCCCCGGTGGACGGCAGCGAGTTGATCCGCCTGGACCATGTGACGAAACGTTTCGGGTCCAACACCGTGCTCGACGACCTCGACTTCTCCGTGGAGTCCGGCAAGCACGTCACCCTGATCGGGCCCTCCGGGTCGGGCAAGACCACGATCCTGCGGCTGCTGATGACCCTGACGAAGCCGGACGAGGGGACGATCGCCGTCGACGGGGAGCAGCTCTTCCCCGCGCCCGAGAAGCGGGTCCGGGAGATCCGCAAGAAGATCGGGATGGTCTTCCAGCAGTTCAACCTGTTCCCGAACATGACCGTGCTGCGCAACATCACCGAGGCGCCGGTCACCGTCCTGGGCATGCCCAGGGACGAAGCGGAAGCACGCGCCCTGGAGCTGCTGGACCTGGTCGGCCTCGCCGACAAGGCCGACGCCCGCCCGACCCGGCTCTCCGGCGGCCAGCAGCAACGCGTGGCGATCGCGCGGGCGTTGGCGATGCGCCCGCAGGTGCTGCTCCTCGACGAGGTGACCTCCGCACTGGACCCGGAGCTGGTCGCGGGCGTGCTCGACGTACTCAGGGACATCGCCCGCACCACCGACATCACCATGCTCTGTGTGACCCACGAGATGAATTTCGCCCGGGACATATCCGACCAGGTCCTGATGTTCGACGCGGGCAAGGTCATCGAATCGGGCCCGCCGGAGCGGATCTTCGGCGATCCGGAACACCAGCGGACCCGGGAATTTCTCGGCGCGATTCTTTGACATTTGTTCAACTACGCCAAGTGAACAACCGAACACCCAAGGTCTACGCCACGTGGCATGCCTAAGGCATATGCCAAAGGTCCCGCATCCCAGTTCGGAGGGCATGAGGAGGGCCACAATCTCGCCAACAGCCGCTCCACATCGGCCGTTTGACAGCTATCGTGGAGAGGATTCGCTGTCCGGTATCACGGCCCAAGAAGCGAGCGCAGGGAGAAACACCGTGGCGCTGATGCACGAGCCGACCGCTCCCTACCACTCGGTACAGGAAGCACTGCGCATCCTGGAGACCGTCGCGGGACACGCCACCGGTGTCACAGACACCGAACTGGCCCGCCGCACCGGCCTCGACGTCGAGCGCCTGACCATACTGCTGCGGACACTGCGCCGCGAGGGCTACGTCGAGCAGCTCACCGACGGCGCCTACGTCACCGGCGAGGCCCTGGGCCGGCTCGGCTCCGCGGCCGGCCGCGACCAGGCGGTGCGCGAGCAGATCCAGCGGACCCTGGACCGGCTGCGCGACTCCCTGGGAGCGGCGGTCTACGTCAGCCGGTACGTCGACGGCGAGGTCACGATCACCCAGTACGCGGCCGGGCCCACCGCCCCGGCGGTCAACGAGTGGGTCGACTTCCGCTTCTCCGCGCACGCCACCGCGCTCGGCAAGAGCCTGCTGGGCCAGCTCGACCACAACGGCCGCCGCGACCACCTCTCCCGGCACAAGATGGCCCGCCTCACCTCGCGCACCATCACCAGCGACAAGCTGCTGCTCTCCCGCCTGGAGACCCAGCCGCCGACCGTCCCCCACCTCGACCTCCAGGAGTACGCGGTGGGCACGGTCTGCGCGGCCGTCCCGATCACGGCGGGCTCCTCGGTGGGCTGCCTGGCCCTGTCCCTCCCGGTCGAACACGCCCACCGCCTACGCCAGGCAGCGGACACCCTGAACCGCGAAGCGGGTCCCGTACTGCTGTCTCTCGCGATCTAGCACCTGGTCCGGAGCACCCCTCCGGACCAGGTAGTATTTTCTCGTCGCCCTCCGCGAGACTCAGATCCAGCGGAAGGCGTGAGTCATGCGCCGCTAGCTCAGTTGGTTAGAGCAGCTGACTCTTAATCAGCGGGTCCGGGGTTCGAGTCCCTGGCGGCGCACAGTGTGTGACCAAGGGCATCCTCCTTCGGGAGGGTGCCCTTGGTCGTGTGCGGGCCGCTCACCACGCAAGACAAAGATGATCACGATTGATCAATTGATCATAAAATCCATAGATATCACGCTTCGTGTTCACCCGACTGGAACCATCGTGCGGTACCAGTAAGCACCACGAAGGGGAGCACACCGAGTGAAGACCCGCGAAACGGAGAAGTCCGCGGTACGCCGATCCCCGCGGCGCCGATGGATCGCCGCGGCGCTGGGTGCCGCAGTCGTGACCGCCCTCGCCGGCGGTCTGTTGGCCGGCAGCGCCCATGAAGATTCCGAGAAAGCGACCGCTCCCGTCGCGGCCCGGCAGTTCGCGGTGAACCCGCGAGGACCGACCTCTGCCGAGTCGTCCGAGTGGGAACATCTGACCGCGACCCCGGAGAGCAGGACGCGACTCATCAGCGAAGTTCAGAAAGCCTTCGCCGGTGTGGCCACGGTCCGCACCGACGCACCGGTACAGAACACCGGGACCGTCACCTCGGCGACGTCCACCGACAAGGGGCACGCCGTCCAGGCACTGGCGACCGGTGTGACCGGGGACCACTTCTGGATCATCGCTTCCTACGGGGACATCGCCCGGGGAACGATCGCGGGCGCCGTTCGCGCCTGTACCGCCAGGGTCCCGGCCTGGCTCTGCACGAACGCGGGCAACCTGCTGACTTCCTGGAGCCGGGGCTGGGGAGCCGCGGCGAACCACGGAATCTGGGCCGCCGTCTACTGGAGGCCCGCACACGTCACCGGTGGCCGCTGGTAAGTCCGCCGCCGGGCAGACGCGGAGATCGGCCGAGGGCGTTCTCTCCCCGTGGAGAACGCCCCCGGCCGTTTTCGGGGTCGGCTGCCCGTCGCACGAAGACGCAGGCGAGCCGGAACTCCTCCCACGAGCCGAAGTTGGACAGCGTCGCGTCCGTGTGGACGGCTTCGGTGGTCCGGCCGCCGCCGCTCACCGCGGTGGGGAGGTTTCCGTTCACTGTCTGGATGCGCGTCGGTTCGGAGGTGGAAACCGTGAACACCAGGAACGAGCTCGGCCGTGCCGCGGGTATCGCGATCGCCGTGGCGGGGATACTGCCGACCTGCACGATCCAGACTTTCGACGTGCACTTCCTGACGGCGGTCGACGGAGGCGGGCACACGACGAACGCGATCCAGAGCAACCGCTCCCCCTTCCAGCGGTCGGGTCGTCGCCGACCGCGGCTGCAGAACCCCGTCGCTCTCCTGAGCTCGTCGGTCGGCGGATCCATGAGAAAGCGTGCTCCGGTAGCCGTGGGACGGCATGAGCAGCCGTTACTCGAACCGCCCCGGAACCCGCACCGCGCCCCTCCGGAATGTGCCGCAGACATGCCACGCCGGGCAGGCTCATGTCAGTGGTGCCGCCGGACCGGGGGACAGACATGCAGGAGTTGCCGTGGCCGCTCGTGGAGCGGGACCGGGAGCTTACGCCTCACGGACCGCGAACGTGAGATCGCCCTGCTCGCCGCTACCAACCTGCGCAGCGAGGAGATCGCCGAGGCACTGCGCCTGTCCGCGCGCACGGTCGACAACCATCTGCGGCGCGTCTACGCCAGACTCGGCATCCGTACGCGCCGCGAACTGGCCGACATGCTCAGCCGATCCGACTGGTCCCCGCCGCCACCGCAACGTCCTCCGGAGTCAGCTGTCGATACGCCGCCTCCCCCGGTGGCCGCCACCACACCGGATCGGCGCACCGGATCCCCTCCCGGCGCAGCCCCGCCCGGTGGATCTTGTTGGTCGCCGTGACCGGCATCCGCCGCACCACTCGTACGAACCGTGGTGCCATCTTCGTCCCCAGGTCCGGCTGGGCCAGCAGGAATTCGGCGAAGGCGAGCGGGTCGAAGTGCCCGGCGACGGTGGCCATGACCTGGTCGCCGGTCACCGGGTCCGGTACCGCGTATACCGCCACGGCGTCGGCGCCCTCGTAGCGGGCCAGGATGTTCTCGATCATCGCGGCGGCGAGGTTCTCGCTGTCGACGCGGAGGCGGTCGTCGGTGCGGCCGGCGAAGTAGAGGTAGCCGTCGGTGTCCCGGTAGAAGAGGTCGCCGGTCCAGTACCAGCCGCCCCCACTCTCGGCTTCGCTCGAGCGGGGGGACCCCCACCGGCGGCGTTCCGCGTCCGCCTCCGGATTGCGCCAGTAGCCCTCGAAGGGGTTGGGCGCGCGGTTCACCAACTCCCCTATCGCCGCATCCCCGTTGAGCAGCCGCCCGGCCGAGTCGAAGACCGCCGGCGGGCACTCCGCCCGCGTCTGCGGATCGAGTACGGCGAGCCCGGGCGCCGCCCGCCCGACCGCCCCGGACGGTGTCCCCGGCGACCACTGCACCGCCGCCCCGCCCTCCGATGACCCGTACCCCTCCACCAGCCGCACCCCGAACCGCCGCTCGAAGGCCGCCGCGTCCACCGCCCCCGCCTCCGTGCCGAAGCCCGTCCGCAGCGGGTTGTCCCGGTCGTCGGGGCGTTCCTCGGTGGCCAGGACGTACTGCACGGCACGGCCGACGTAGGTGAAGTACGTGGCCCGGTACTCCCGTACGTCGTCCAGGAACCGGGACGCGGAGAACCTGCGGCGCAGCGCCACCCCCGCCCCGGCCGCCAGCGCCGGTGCCCAGTCGGCGATCACCGCGTTGCCGTGGAACATCGGCATGCAGATGTAGTGCACGTCGTCCGGACCGACCCCGAAGGCGTCGACCAGCGAGCGCCCTGCGGCGGCCAGGCGGCCCTGGGTGCAGATCGCGGCCTTCGGGGCGCCGGTGGAGCCCGAGGTGAAGTAGAGCAGGACGCGGTCGTCGGGGGTGGCCCGGGAGAAGGCGTCCGGTTTGGTGTCCGCGTACGGCGCCAGAAGGTCGTCGTAGGCCTGGGTGTCCGTCACCAGGAGCCGTACGTCCGGGAGTTCGAGGCCGTCGAGGAGCGGGAGGTGTGCGCGCTCGGTGACCAGGACCCGGCACTCGGTGTGCAGGATGTCGCGGGCCAGCTCGGGGCCGCGGCGGGTGGGGTTGATGCCGGCGACGGCCGCGCCCGCGAGGGCCGCCGCGCTCAACCACAGCGGATATTCAGGGGTGTTGTCGAGCAGGACGCCGATGTGGGGCGGGGTGCCGGGTGGCAGGAGGTCGGTGAGGAGCGCCGCCCTGGCCGCGGCGCCGGCCGCCACCTCGTGGTGGGTGAGCGTCCGCCCCTCGCACCACAGTCCCGGGCGGTGGTCCTCCCACCGTGCCTGTACGAGTTCCGCGACGGTACGCCTCCTGGACTCCATGGGGGCGCACGGTAGTTGACGTACCGTCAGATGTGGAGAGGTGTGCCGGTCAGAACCCGTCGGGGCCCGAGCCCGCGAAGGTGGTGGCGTAGGAGGCGATGAAGCCCACGCAGAACACGACGATCACGCCGAGGAAGGCCAGGATGCCGAAGGTGGCCGCCGCCTGCTTGCCCCGGCTGGGCTCGTGCGCGGTGGCGACCACCTCGGAGCCGTCGGTGTAGTACACGGTGACGTAGTCGCCCTCGATGACGGTCCCCCGGCCGTCCTCCTCCTCGAACCGCACGGAGCGGCCGTCGCGGGCGGTGAACTCGTACACGTGGTGCAGTGTGGTGCGCACGGAGGTGTCACCGTGCCCGCCGCTCACCGTCGTGTAGGCGCGCAGGCAACGCCCCTCGGCCGTCAGCCCGCTGTTCCAGGCGGCTCGCACCTGGAGCCAGCGGCGTGTGACGCGGTACCCCATGAAGAGGGCGAGGCCCATGATGAGGCCTGGGACGAGGTAGAAGATCAGGTCCATGGTGCTTCCCCCGAGGTCGGATGCCGCTTGGTGTGGGGAACCTACCCCCGGGGGACGCCGGACTGTCTCAAGCAATGCTCAGAAAGTGACGTCCGAGCAGGCGTAGAACGCGTTGGCCGTGTCCGCGATCGTCCACACCGCGACGATCACATGGTGGCCGGAGAGGCCGGACGGAAGCGTGCCGCTGTGCGAGAGCGTGGCCGGCGGACGCTGGCCGTTGTAGGGGACGGTGAGGAACGGCGTGGTGTTGAGGTCCGAGCGGGCCAGGCTGTGGTTCTGGTTCCAACCCTGCTTGGTGACGTAGTACTTGAAGTCCGTGGTGGCATGCATGGCCGTGAACTGCCAGCGGAAGGTGTACGACTGACCACCCGTCACCTTTGTCGTGGGCCAGGCGCCGCCGGACGGGGTCGTCGGTGAGCTGAGCTGGCTGAAGCGGCTGATCCCGCCGCTGCAGATCTGGCCGTCGGCGGGGCCGGCCGCCGGGAAGCCCTTGGGGCCCTCGACGCTCTGCGGCTCGTACTGGATGTCACCGCAGTTCGTCACCGTGTCGTTGGCACAGAGCTTCTGCCTGCTGATGGGGAGGTCGGTGTAGCCGTGGCTGCTCGCCGCCCCGGACGAGAGCACGATGGCCCCGGCCGTGGTGAGCCCGAGCACGCCCGCGTACCACTTGGTCTTTTTGCGCATGCTGCCGCTCCTGGAGAACGTGTGGGGAGTTCCGTGAGCCGTGCAGGTCTAGACCAAGTCCCAGATTATTGCCCCTACTTGACTGTGTCCATACCAAAAGCCGTGTCCGTCTCCATGGACGTCTCCGGCTCCGTCACGGCGCGGCCTCTCCCCGTCCCGAGCAGAACGCGACCGTCAAGTCCTTGACCAGCGCCTTGCGTTCGTAGTCGTCCAGCTCCACCAGACCTCGCATGGTCAGCCGGGTGACGGTGTCCTCCACCGAGTCGACCACCGAGGTGAGCATCGTCGCCCGCTGCTGCGCGTCCAGCGCGGCGATACGGCGGCGGGTCATCGCCGCGGCCACCTCCGGGGCGTACTCGACACGCAGCGGCTGCACCGAGAACACCTCGATGCCGACCGGCGCCGCGTCCACCGAGACCAGCCGGGACAGCGCGTCGACGGCCAGGTCGGCCGCGCCCTTCGCGCCACCGCCCGGCGGCTCCACCGGCACCCGGGTCAGCGCCGCCTCCACGCACTCGCGCAGATACGTCTCGTGGTCCTCGACCCCGAGCGTGGCCCGCGCGGTGTCCCGCACCCGCCACACCACGAGCACGGCGACCCGCAGCGCGACCCCGTTCGCGTCGGCGGCCGGCATCGGCTCGCTGCGCCAGTGCCGCAGCCGTACGTCGACCCGGCGGCGCAGCAGCAGCGGGTTGACCCACATCAGCCCGGTGCGCCGGACGGTCCCCCGGTACCGCCCGAACAGGCCGAGCACCCACGCCCGTCCGGTACGGCCCCGGGCAAGACCGCCGAAGCCGAAAAGACCGAGCGCGCCGGCCCCGGCGTACGCCGCCCACTGCGCCGGGCCGAGTCCCGCACCGGCGTAGACCGGCAGTCGTAGCGCGTGGGCCGCGAGCGGGGGCAGGACGCCCGCCCACCACGAGGTGGCGAGACAGCCGGTGAGTCCGCAGGAGCCGGCGAGCACGCCGGCCGTGCCGGGCAGCACCCGGGCCGGCCGCTCCACCAGGTCGGGGTCGACCTCCGGTGCCGGGCGCGGCTTGGCCGGGAGGGGGCGGCGGAAGCGCGGCTGTTCGCCGGTGCCTTGCCTGCGTCCCACGACGGCGGGCCTGAGCGGCAACGACACCGGGTCGGGGTCGTCGCGGAACAGCAGGTGGACGGGGATCTCGGTGGTCGCCTCGTTCTGGATGAGCCGCGCGGGACGGGCCAGCGCCGCCTCGGGCGGCCCCACCGGTTCCTCGTTCTCGGGCGTCTGTGAAGTGGTCGTCGTACTCATGGTTGCCTCCAGCCTCCGCGCCAGATGCGTCACAACGGGTGGGGATGAACGTGGTTACGAGAAGAGCCGGCGCCAGGTCTCCGGCCCCGGGTAGCCGTCCGCCGCGCCGCCCCGCCAGCCCTGGGCGCGCTGGAATGCCTCGACGTTGCGCCGGTCCGGCTCGCCCCAGCGCGGTCCCGGGCCGGTCGTGTAGTACTTGCCGAAACCCTTCTTGACCAGCTGCTCTCCGAGCTCGGTGACGTACTTGTTGGTCGCGCCGGGGCGGAACATGCCCCGGCCGGGGTAGCCGGGGACACCGTGCGAGGCGGCCGAGGCACCGGGCGGGCCCGCCGCCCCCACCACCGTGCCGCCGATGTTCCTGCCCTTGCCGGTGATCAGCAGTTCCCAGGTCAGCGGTCCCGGCAGACCGTCCGCGTCCGCGCCGGTCCAGCCCTGGGCCTTCTGGAACGCCTGGGTGGCCATCCGGTCCGCGTCCGACCAGACCGGGCCGGGACCCGCGGTGTAGTAGGCGCCGGCACCGCGGGCGACCAGCATCGTGCCGAGCTGGGTGACGTACTTGTTGTTGGCGCCGAGGCCGAAATACGCCGCTCCCGGGTACGCCGTCTTCGGCGTGACCGCGCCGGCCGGCGTCACCGGGGGTACCGGGGGCACCGCCGGCTTCGGGTTCACCTCCCCCGCACTCACCGTCAGGCCCTTGTAGCGGTAGGGGACGTAGTCGGCGGAGTGGCTCCAGTACGCGTACGGCGTGGACTGGCGCCGGGCGTGCGAGGGAGTCTCCTCCAGGGCGATGTAGTAGGTGTGCGTGTAGTCGGTCCAGCCGCCGAAAATGACGACGTGGGAGCCCTTCTCGGGATTCTCCGGATTGTGGAACAGCAGAATGTCGCCGGGCTGCAGTTCCTCCTTGGAAATATGCGTCCCGTACTGGTCGAGGCTGCCGGTCCATTCGTTCCCCGGCAGCCCCCAGGCCATCGAGACGAACCCCGAGCAGTCCTGCCGGTAACCGTCCGACCAGTATTCGTTCATGCTGTACGGCACCTGCGCCGCGATCCAGGTCTTGGCCCGGTTGATGATCTCCGCCCGGGTGGTCGCGGGCGCCTTGAGGACACCGGCCGGCTTCGCCGGTCTCCCGCTCGGGCCGTGCAGCGGGGCCTTGGTGCCCTGCGGGGTGGCGGGCTCGTCACCCGTTTCACCTGCGGGGACTCCGGGGTGGGGCGAGGCGTGGGGGGCGGCGAGGGCCGGTACGGCGTGTCCGGCGGCGAGGGTCGCGGACGCGGCGGCGGCCACGACCAGGACCCGCTGGGCGGTGGGCCGGCCACCGGTGCGGCCGGTCGGGGAATGAGGCAGGGAACGCCGCCGGTGAACACAACCTGGGCAATCACAATCGCTCGCGGGATCGAATTCCTCGAATACCGGAGTCTCCATGCGATGCCCCTCACACTCCAGGTGGAAAATTCCGCGCTCGTGCACGTCCGCCAGTTTCTCAACTGTCTTCCGGACTCGCATGTTGACGGTCCGAATGATGTACAAGGAGCCACCGGGGGCCCGAGGGGGTGGTCAGGAGCACACCTCCGCGTCCGGTAGAGTTGTCCAGGTCAGCAGGCGCCGCTAGCTCAGTTGGTTAGAGCAGCTGACTCTTAATCAGCGGGTCCGGGGTTCGAGTCCCTGGCGGCGCACAGACAGCGAGGCCCTCCGCACTGCGGGGGGCCTTTTGCATGGGCGGCGGCAGCCGCGGGGGCCGGAACATCCGTACGGGCGGAACACAGCTCTCCCCCCGTTTGGCCGGATACCCTCTCGCCATGGCAGCCCGTGACCTCCAGGAGCGGATCAAGAAGCTCATCCTCGACCGTCGGCTGCCCTCCGGGGCGCCACTGCCGACCGAGCCCGAGCTGATGGTGTTCCTCGGCGCGAGCCGGAACTCGGTGCGCGAGGCGCTCAAGGCCCTGCAGGCGATGGGGATCGTCGAGATCCGGCACGGGTTCGGGACGTACGTCGGCCCGATGTCGCTCGCACCGATGGTCGAGGGCCTCGCGTTCCGTACCGTCGCCGGGCACTACCGGGGCGAGGACAGCCTGCTCCAGCTGCTCGAACTGCGGGAGGCGGTGGAGTCGGGGCTCGTCGCCCGGCTCGCGGGGCGGCTGCCCGAGCGGGATCTCGTCGAACTCGACGCGCTGGTACGGCGGATGGAGCGGGAGACCGCCGAGGGGGTCGGGCTCGCGGCCACCGACCGCGCCTTTCACGCCACTCTCTACCGGGGGCTGGACAACGCGCTGTTGAGCGAGGTCCTGGAGGCCTTCTGGGACGCCCTCCACCGCGTCCGCGCCGATCTCGCGGCCGGCCCGCAGGACCCCGAGGTCACCTGCCGCCAGCACCGGGAGATCCTCGACGCGGTCCGGTCCGGGGATGCGAAGCGCGCCGAGAGGGCCATAAGGGAGCACTTCGACAACGTGCGCACAAGGCTGTCCACAACGACTCCACCTGATCCCCACACACGCCCCAATGAACGCGTATGACCGGTAAACACCGCGTTTCGTGTCTTGCGATCAAGATGAACACCGTAGAACCCTGGTTTTGAAGATGCTGTCGATACACGGCAGTTGAGGGGGTAAGGAACCAGTTGCGCGGTTTCGCGGGGAGGAGGGGCCCCGCCGGGGAACAGATGTCTGAGGGGGCATCGCGCAACCGGACGGTCGCAGTCGCATGTCTTTGTGAGTGGACTGTGTGGTGACTGTGGCCACCACTGACACGCCTGTCGAGGGTCGAGGGGGACCCTGACGGGCGGCCGCGACAAACAGACACGCGCGTTCTCGCGTGTGGGGGGATGACTCATGACGTCGACGCCGACGGGCGCCCGACAGGGCTTCGATCCATCACAAACCACCGAACTCAGAGTCCCGGGACACCGGACCGGCAGCTTCCGCCGGATCAGGAACACACTTCCGAGGTACGACTACGAGCACTACAGCCGCCTTGCGGGACCCCTCACCCAGCCCGCCCCGGACCGGCCGTACAAGGTCCAGTACCGGTCGCTGCTGTCGCAGGAGACGCACCGCGTCCGCGCCGCGCTCATGCTGGGTGCGGCGCCGCTGCTCTCCCTGATCCTGCTGGGCTGGCTGCTCCAGCCCGAGCACTGGACCCAACGCGACTATCCCGCCTACGACTTCCTGCCCGCGCTGGACATCGTGATGCTGGTCGCGATCGGTCTGATCGAGTTCTTCCGCTGCATGAACGTGCTGTCCAACGCGCACGCCACGCTGGTCGCCCGCGACCCGATCCCGGTGGTCCCCGAGACCGGCACGAGAGTCGCGTTCATCACGACGTTCGTGCCCGGCAAGGAGCCCCTGGAGATGGTCACGAAGACCTTGGAGGCGGCCGTACGGCTGCGCCACCGGGGGCTTCTGCACGTGTGGCTGCTGGACGAGGGCGACGACCCCGAGGTCAAGGCGGTGTGCGGGCGGCTCGGCGTGCACCACTTCACCCGCAAGGGGGTCGAGAAGTGGAACCGGCCCAAGGGACCCCACCGCGCCAAGACCAAGCACGGCAACTACAACGCCTGGCTCGAGGCGCACGGCGACGAGTACGACTACTTCGCCTCCGTCGACACCGACCACGTCCCGCTGCCCAACTACCTGGAGCGGATGCTCGGTTTCTTCCGCGACCCGGACGTCGGTTTCGTCATCGGCCCCCAGGTGTACGGCAATTACGACACCCCGGTCACCAAAGCCGCCGAGTCGCAGCAGTTCCTCTTCCACGCCCTGATCCAGCGGGCCGGCAACCGCTACGGCTCGCCGATGTTCGTCGGCACCTCGAACGCCGTACGGATCAAGGCACTTCAGCAGATCGGCGGCCTGTACGACTCGATCACCGAGGACATGGCCACCGGCTTCGAGATGCACCGGGCCAAGAACCCGGCCACCGGGAAGAAGTGGAAGTCGGTCTACACGCCGGACGTGCTCGCGGTCGGTGAAGGGCCCAGCGCCTGGACGGACTTCTTCACGCAGCAACTGCGGTGGTCCCGGGGGACGTACGAGACGATCCTCAAGCAGTACTGGAAGGGCTTCTTCTCGATGCCTCCGGGCAAGCTCTTCAACTACACCATGATGATCATCTTCTACCCGATGTCCGCCCTCAACTGGATTCTGGCCGCGCTGAGTTGCGCCCTGTTCCTCGGTCTGGGCGCCTCGGGTGTGAACATCGACCCGACGATGTGGCTGATGCTCTACGGCAACGCGTCCGCGCTGCAGATCGGCCTCTACATCTGGAACCGGCGGCACAACGTCTCCCCGCACGAACCGGAGGGGTCGGGCGGGGTCGCCGGCATGGTGATGTCCGCGCTGTCGGCGCCGATATACGCGCGCTCGCTCTTCGACGCCGTACTGCGCCGCAAGAGCAAGTTCGTCGTGACGCCGAAGGGCGACTCGGCCAGCCCCGACACGTTGTTCGGGACGTTCCGGGTGCACTGGTTCTTCATCCTGATCTTCGGCGGCTCGCTGATGGCCGGGTTCGAGAACGGGCACTCACACCCGGCGATGATCACCTGGGCCACGTTCGCCCTGCTGATCACCGCGTCACCGATCCTGGCCTGGCGCTACATGCTGCGCCAGGAGAAGAAGCAGCCGGCCACTCTCCCGGACGAACCCCGGGACGCCGTCCCGCCGCCGCAGCCGGCCTCGCATGTACCTCAGCAGAAGCCCAGTTGGGCGGCCTCGGCCACCAACAGCGAGCAGACGATGCAGATCGCGCTCGGTGGACCGGGGGGTCGTAAGGAATGAAGGAAGCCGGCCGGCGCCGTGCCCGTCGACTCGCGATCAGCACGGTGGTCGTCATCGCCCTGGCCGGGATGAACGGGCCCTGGCTGTACAGATTCAGCACCGAGAGATACCACCAGTACGTCATCAACAAGCCCGAGTACAAAGCCGACAACGGGCACTGGGACATCATCCAGTTCCCGGAGAAGTACCGGCAGGACACCATTCACGCGGCACTGCTGCGCACCGGCAAGGTGCTGCTCATCGCCGGGTCGGGCAACAACCAGGACAACTTCAACGCGAAGAAGTTCGACACCCGGATCTGGGATCCGGTCAAGGGCACCATCAAGAAGGTGCCCACCCCGGCCGACCTGTTCTGCACCGGGCACACCCAACTCGCCAACGGCAACCTGCTGATCGCGGGCGGCACCCAGAAGTACGAGAAGCTGAAGGGGGATGTGAAGAAGGCCGGGGGCGTGATGATTCTCTACAACGAGAACCCCGACAAGCCGATGACCCTGCCCCAGGGCACCAGGTTCACCGGGAAGGCGAACGGCAAGTCCTTCGTCTCCACGGACTCGGTCATCGTCCCGCGCGCGACCAAGGTGTTCGACAAGAGCACCGGCAGGTTCCTGCGGAACAACCCCGGTTACGCCCGGGTCGTCGTCGAGGCGCCCAAGGAGGGCACCAAGTACGAGACCGGCACCCAGGACAACTACCGCGTCCAGGGGCTGACCGGTGCCGACGAGCGCAACACCTACGGCATCGGGAACAAGTTCGGGCTCGACAAGCGGGACTTCGAGGGGATCAAGAAGGCGTACGAGTTCGATCCTGTCGCCGAGAAGTACATCAAGGTCGATCCGATGAACGAGGCGCGCTGGTATCCGACGCTGACGACGCTGTCGGACGGGAAGGTGCTCAGCGTCTCCGGGCTCGACGACATCGGGCAGTTGGTGCCGGGGAAGAACGAGATCTTCGATCCGGCGACGAAGAAGTGGACGTACACGAAGACGAAGCGGCAGTTCCCGACGTATCCGGCGCTGTTCCTGATGGAGAACGGGAAGCTGTTCTACTCGGGGTCGAACGCGGGGTACGGGCCGGACAACGTGGGCCGCGATCCTGGCATTTGGGACGTCGACACCAACCAGTTCACGAAGATTCCCGGGCTCAGTGATCCGAACATGATGGAGACCTCGGCGACCGTGCTGCTGCCTCCGGCGCAGGACGAGAAGTACATGGTGATCGGGGGTGGGGGTGTCGGTGAGTCGAAGCTGTCGACCGCCAAGACGCGGCTGGTCGATCTGAAGGACGCCAACCCCCGTTTCGTGGACGGGCCTTCGCTGGAGAAGGGGACGCGGTATCCGCAGACGTCGATCCTGCCGGACGACACCGTGCTGGTGTCGGGCGGGTCCGAGGACTATCGCGGGCGGAGCGACTCCAACATCCTTCAGGCTCGGCTGTACCACCCCGACACGAATACCTTTGAGAAGGTCGCCGATCCGCTGGTGGGGCGGAACTACCACTCCGGATCGATTCTGCTGCCGGACGGGCGGGTGATGTTCTTCGGGTCCAACTCGTTGTACGCGGACAAGGCGAACACGAAGCCGGGGGTTTTCGAGCAGCGGATCGAGATCTATACGCCGCCTTATCTGTACCGGGATTCGCGGCCGGATCTGTCCGGGGGGCCGGAGTCGATCGCGCGGGGGGCGTCGGGGACGTTCACCTCGCAGCATGCGTCGTCCATCAAGAAGGTGCGGTTGATCCGGCCGAGTGCGTCCACGCATGTCACGGATGTGGATCAGCGGTCCATCGCGCTGGACTTCAAGACGGCCGGGAACAAGATCACGGTGACTGTGCCGAAGGGCAAGAACCTGGTGCAGGCCGGGTGGTACATGCTGTTTGTGGATGATGATCTGGGGACGCCGAGCAAGGCAGTGTGGGTGAAGGTGCCGTAGGGGGTCGTCGGTTGGGTGCGGGTGCGTGGGAGCTGGTCGCGTTCACGCGGCGGAGCCTCATATCGACACAGCCCCGCACCCCTTCACGAGGTTGAGGCCTGCGCCAGTTTCAGGGCGTAGGTCGGCCACCATTGGCCTGCCTTCGGGCCGCCTTTGCAGGTCCCGTCCGACTCCCCCGGGCGTTTGATCCACAGGTAGGCGTCCACCAAGGGGTCTGCCGTCTTCGTGGTCGGGGTTTCGCCCAGGGACCTGCCGGGCGGGTTGCACCAGTTCTCGTCCTCGTCGCCGGCCGTATACGGTCCGTTGCCGTTTCGGCTGGTGTCGATGACGAAGTGTTTGTTGCCGGTCCTGGCCGAGAGTTGTTTGCCGTAGGTGATGGAGTCCTCGGTGGAGTAGAAGTTGGAGACGTTCACGGCGAAGCCGTCGGCCTTGGCGACGCCTGCCCGTTGAAGGGGCTGGTAGATCTCGTCGGGGTGGCCCCAGCCTGCGTTTCCGGCGTCGAGGTAGACCTTCGCGTGCTTGAGGGACTTGAGCTTGGTGATGGCGTAGTTCAGGAGGTCGTAGCGCTCGTCCTGGAATTGGGCGGGGGTGCAGCCGTCCACCAGGTGGAGCACGGCGTCCGGTTCGAGGATCACCGTGGCGGAGCGGTCGGCGATGCCCTGGGCCACGGCGTCGATCCAGGCGCGGTAGGAGTCGCCGTCGCCCGCCCCGCCCTGGGAGTACTGGCCGCAGTCGCGGTGCGGGATGTTGTAGAGGACGAGGAGCGCGGTGCGGCCGGCCTTGTCGGCGGCCTCGGTGAAGCCCTGCGCCTCCGCCTTCGGGTTCTCCGGGCCGATCCACTCGCCGGTCGGCTGCTCGGCGATCTTCCTGATCTGTTCGGCGTCGGCGGTCTTGCCGGCCTTGGCGTAGGCGGCGACCTGCCGGGCCGCGTTGGTGTCCGGGTTGACCCAGATCGGGTCGCTGCCGCCGGGCTGCTGGGTGATCTTCGCTCCCGCGTCGGGCTTCTTGTCCCCGCCCCCCGAGGAACATCCCGCCAGGAGCAGTGCCGCCCCCAGGACCAGTGCCGACGCCCGTGTGCCGAAGGGAACCGGGGTCCCCTGGCTGCCGTACATCCAACTCCCCCTTGGCTGTACCGATCCAAGGCTCAATCGTGACATACGTGGCGTGCCGCCCACGAGAACGCCCGGGATGTTGTCGGCCGGTTGTTACAGCACCGCCCCGTTGGGTAGGCGCCCGCCCCAAGGGCAGCGGAAGGTGGCCGTCATGCACCACACGACCCGGGATGGCCGGCTGGCCGCGGCGCTGGTGGAGGCGGCCGACACCCTGACCGAGACCTTCGACACCGCGGACTATCTGCGCCGGCTGTCCGACCACTGCGTGGAGCTGCTGTCCGCGTGGACGGCCGGGGTGATGCTGATCGACGGCGGGGAGGCCGTGTCACTGGCCGGGAGCAGCCATCGGGAGGCGGCGGCGCTCGATCTGCTGGCGGCCCAGCACGCCGGCGGGCCCTGTCTGGAGAGTTACGGCTCCGGGCGTGCCGTACCGCCGGTGTCGATCGGGGTGGCCCATGCCGCCGCCCGCTGGCCGGAGTTCACCGAACGCGCGCTGCGGCACGGGATCGTGGCGACCTTCGCGGTGCCGGTGCGCCGCCGGGACACGCTGCTCGGCGCGCTCAACGTGTTCGTACCGACGCTGCCCAACGGCGGCCCGGACGGCGGGCGTTGTGAGTTGATGGTGGCGCAGGCGTTGGCCGACGCGGCGGGACTCGGGCTGCAGAACCATCGCGCGTACGCCCAATACCGGTCCCTGGCCGGGCAGTTGCAGGAGGCGCTGTCGAGCCGGGTACGGATCGAGCAGGCCAAGGGGATGCTCGCGGAGCGCTGGCAGGTCGGCACCGACGAGGCGTTCGTCGAGCTGCGCCAGTACGCGCGGCGGCGTCGGCTGCCCCTGGACCAGGTCGCCCGGTGGGTGATCGAACGGGGCGTCGGCGATGCCGAGTTGAGGGGTTCGTAGCAGCGTCGGCCACCTGTGCATATGACAGGGCGCTACCGCATCGGGACATGGCGTCATTCGCCCTCTAGGCCCGGGCGCTCATTCGTTCTACAGTCGACTCCAACGGCCCCGGTCCCCGGCCGGTTCATAACCTCCACCACGGTGTTTTCCCATGCCTCCCGCGCAGTTCACCGGGTTACTCCCGCAGCCCGGGCACGCGCGGTCGAGGACCAGCCCGGTCGGCGGCTTCGGGGGGAGCGGGTCGTCGGCCGGGCCAGGTGCGGTTCAGGAACCGGTTCCGGTGAGGTAGGCGGACACGACGACGTTCGCCGTGTAGCTGCGGTCGGCGCGGTCGAAGGTGCCGCCGCAGGTGATGAGGCGCAGTTCGGCGCGGCCCGACTGCCTTGTGCCGTAGGCCTGTTGGGCGTCGAAGTGGGCGCGGGTCAGCACGCGTACGTCGTCGACGGTGAACTGGGCGACCTTGCCGTCGTCGCGGACGACGCGGATGACGCGGCCCGGGCGCAGCGTGCTGAGCTTGTAGAAGACGGCGGGCCGGGTCTCGGTGTCGACGTGCCCGACCATCAGCGCGGTGCCGGGGGCCCCGGGCCGCACCCCGCCGCCGTACCAGCCGACCACACCGGCCTGGTCGAACGGCGGTGGGTCGATCGCGCCCTGCGCGTCGAGGCCGCGGGTCACCACCGGCGCCTGTACGGCGAGGTCGGGGATGTCGATGCGCTGCGGCAGGGCACTGCCCAACGGCTTTGCGGCGGGCGGGAGTTCGGCCTCGGGGGGCCGTCCGACCGCGGCGATGTCGCCGGTGGTCGGCGCGGATATGCCCTGCCGTATGTCGGTCAGGTCCTGGCCCCAGAGCCACAGGCCGAGCAGGAGCACGGCCCAGGCCACGCCGGTCAGCAGCCGTCCGGTGCCGGTGGAGCGCTCGGCCTCCGCGGGCCGGTCGTGATCGAACATCGCGGATCAGTCCGTCCTGGGCGTCGAGCACGGCGGAGACGCGGCTGTCGGTGGCCTGGCCCATCGCATCACGGACGTCGGGATTCCGGGCGTTCTTGCGGATCTTGGCGACG